>JAFVAT010000008.1 GCA_017480385.1 Alphaproteobacteria bacterium
GCAATCCAGTTTGGGCCTGAGCGGGAGAACAGACCGAAAAAATCACTAAAAGGGCTAGGAAAAGCATGTTTAAATGCCTGTCGATCCGAAACCGCCCGAACCGCGCTGGGTCGTGCTCAGAGCGCTGATTTCCTGCCATTCGGCTTGCAGAACCGGCGCAATAACCATTTGAGCGATCCTCATACCCCGCTTGAGCAAAAAGACTTTGCTGCCGGCATTTGTTCAGCTGTGCCTGACCGCATCAATAAATGGCATAAACTCATCGACGACATGCCGGTAAACGTCTTGTTTGAAAGCGACGATCATATCAACGATTTCCTCCGCCTTGACCCATTTCCATTGGTTGAATTCGGGATCGGGGCGGTCTAAATCAATTTCGCTTTCATCGCCGGTGAATTGGAACAAAAACCATTTTTGCTTTTGTCCGTCAAAGGCTTTTTTCTTTTCATTGACGAAATGAACGCCGGTCGGAAAGTCATAGAAATACCACTGCGTGCTTTCCGCTATTAACGTTACGGAAGTTATATTGGTTTCCTCATATAATTCACGCAGAGCCGCCGCATATTCGTCTTCACCCTTATCGATGCCTCCCTGCGGCATTTGCCAGGCTTTTTGGCGGGAATCCGTCCTGTGAGCCATAAATACGTCACCGGCCGCATTTAAAACCATCAAGCCGACATTCGGACGATAAAGCTTTTGTTTTTTCATTCTTTTTCCTTTTTGGAAGAAACATAGTAAGACAGCGGAACAAAAGTGATTTCCGGCGTAGGATTCTGTTCGGTCGGGGCAAAAGACTTGATCCATTCCGCTGTTGTTAAAAGAGTAATCGGGACCGTTTCTATACGAATGAAAGCTTTTCCTTTTTTCAAAGCGATCTGACGGGCTTGCTCTAATCGGGAACGAATGGCGGCGCGATGAAATTCGTCAGCAATATGAACATCGGGCCTTAACGCATTTGTGAACAACGGCATACGCGGGTTATCCGTGCCGTCTATATAGATCAGTCCACGTTCGACAGCCTCGTCAAAGAAAGGCTTCATTTGAGTTCCCGAATAGGAAAAGTTTTCGTTGGCCGCGGCGCTTAATCCGATAAAGGCGACATTCCGCCCTAAAATTTTATGAAAGCGTTTCCTGTTTTCTTGTTCGGGCAGGCCGGAAACTAATCCCAACGGTCCTGGGTCTGTTTCGGGGAAGGCCCCCTGCTGCATCGGTAGGTCAAGAAGCGTTTCGTGTCCCGTTTTGCGCGCGTCTGCGACAAAAGTCTTTAATTTTTCTGCATAAGGACTGAAAGACAAAGAAACCGTATCCGGCAGGGTTGAGATTGCGGCTTGGGTGGCGTTTTCCCGTTTGCCCAAGCCCGAAAACAAAATGGCGATATACGGCGTTTTGGGCGGATTTTCTACCGGTTTGGCATAAGCGGACAAGGGTGTTCTGCCTTTGCTTTTAACGGGCAGTTTGCCGTAACGGGAATCCTCCTGCAGTTCGGGTAAAGGTTCGATGATATGCAAGGGAATAATGTTTTGTCCCGCACTTTTTTTGATGAGGGAAAAATCGGGCAGAGAAGCCATTAAATTTGTTTGGATCAGATCCGGCTGGGGCAAGTTATTTTTTTGATCGGATAAAAGCAGCGAATCGTGATTAGGTTCTTTAACAAGTGCTACTTTTGTATTAGTCGATGAAGCCGGCGTTGCTTTTTCTTTCTTTTTATGTGCCGTCTTTTCCTTTTCCGGAACTTGTGTTTCGGAAATCAGCGTTTTTTCCTGTTTTGAAGGGGGCCAGATCTTTCTTTCTTTTTGAGTTTCCGCCCCTTCGCGTTCTTGGTACAGTGCTTCTATTTTTTCTATTTTTGCCTGTTCTATCCGGTCCTTTTCCTGTTGCAGCTGTTGTAATTCGGGGCTTTCGGGCAAAGCGGAAATATCCGGGACCGCAGATGTTTCCGGAGCATTTTGAACAAGTTCCCGCAGCGCCTCCGCCGTTTGTTCGATCGTTGTGCGCTCCTTTTCCAATTGTTCGATCAGGGGCGAATCCTCTGTTTCCTTTGACGCTTCATTTGCCGCTGATTGCTTTTTCTGCGGCGGCTGCGGATCAATCAGGGCATCTGCTGTTTGCAGTTCAGGCGTTTGAACGGTTAAATAATAAACGGTCTGAATGATCGGTTTTTTGAAAAAACGAAGATATATGGCGCTGAGCAGGCATAAAAAGGAAACAACCGCCAGACAAGCAACTACTTTAAACGCTTTTTTCTTTCCGGCGGTTAACCCCTCATTGGAAAACGGAGAATATGAGTCTTTATTATCAGGCTGCGGCATTTGTTTTCCTTATCGCGATTGATAAATGCCCATCGCTTTGACAATGTCAATGGCGCGGTCCAGCTGATAATCCTCGGGCTTTTTTTCTTCCTTTGGTTTTTCATCAAACGGATCGGGCTCTTTTTCCTTTTTCTTCTTTGCCTTTTTATCTTTTAATGTTTTGTTTTTGGCAGGGCCCGTTTTGTCTTCGTCTTGTTTGGCCAAAGCGTTGGGAAGGGTCGCTTCGGCAAAATCATCGGAACGCAAAGCGTAATATTCGACATGACCCGGCGGAATTTCAATGTCGGGTTCAATGCCCTTGGCCTGAATCGAACGGCCCGATGGTGTGTAATAGCGCGCCGTTGTCAATCGAATCGCGCCGAATCCCGTCACGGGAATAACCGTTTGGACGGATCCTTTGCCGAATGAGCGCATGCCGACAATGACCGCCCGTTTATGATCCTGCAAAGCGCCGGCGACAATTTCGGCAGCAGAAGCGGAGCCTTCGTTAATCAAAACGACAATCGGCTTGTTTTTTGTAATATCGCCTTTGGTTGCGTTGTAACGCTGCATTTCTTCGGCGCGGCGGGGGCGCGTGGAAACGATTTCGCCTTCCTCCAAAAACAGGTCGGCAACGGAAACCGCCTGATCCAGCAAGCCGCCCGGATTATTGCGCAGGTCAAGAATATAGCCGGCCAAGTCTTCAGGATTGTCTTTTTGAATTTTTGCAATCGCTTTTTTAATGTCGTCCGTTGTTGTTTCGCTGAATGAAGAAACGCGGATATAGCCGACGGAGGGATCCTTTTCCTCCGTTTTCACAGATCGAATCTTGATGTTGTCACGTGTCAGCGTAACGTCAAACGGTTCTTTGTTTTTGCGGCGGATAGTCAATTTTACTTTTGAATTTACGGGACCGCGCATTTTTTCAACAGCTTGTGTCAGCGTTTCGCCCAAAACAGTCGTGCCGTCAATGTGCGTGATATAGTCGCCGGCCTGAATGCCTGCTTTGAATGCCGGCGTGTCGTCAATCGGGGAAATAACCTTGATCCAGCCGTTGTCCATTGTCACTTCAATGCCCAATCCGCCGAATTCACCTTTTGTCTGTTCGCGCATGTCCTTGAACGTGTCGGCGTCCAGATAAGAAGAATGTGGGTCTAAAGAAGACAGCATGCCGTTAATGGCGTATTCGATCAGTTTGTCTTCGGAAATTTCTTCGACATAATCGGTTCTGGTCCGTTTCAGCGTTTCACTGAAAATATTGAGATATTTGTAAACGGAAGCGGTTTGTTCCGCTTTGTTTTCCTGTTTTTTAGCCTTTTCTTTGGCAGATGCCGTGCCGGCGCATAAAAAAGCCAGCAACATCATCGAAACAGTCATGCTGAAACGTTTCATTCTTTTTTTCCTTTATCCTTTGTTTCCTTGGTTCAGCCAGCCGGCAGGATTGATCGGCTGGCCGTTTTTCCTCAGTTCAATATACAACGTTGGTTTGTTTTGCGCTACCATTATTCCTACTGGTTCGCCGGCTAAAAGCGATTGACCGACGGAAGTGTCCAATCGTCCTATGCCGGCCAGCAGCGTATGGTACCCGTCACCGTGTTCGATAATGACCAGCTGACCATAGCCGCGGAACGGCCCCGCAAATAAAACAGTCCCGTCATAAGGCGAAATCACTTGTGCATTGGAACGGGTGGCAATCATAATGCCTTTGGAGGTAATGCCGGCTTCTGTTTTTTCGCCGAATTTTTTGATAACGGTTCCTTTGACGGGATAAGGAATCCGCCCCTTGGCCGACATAAATGCGCCGGTTGATGCGCTCGGCTGCGTTTTGCTTAAAGCGGCGCGGCGTTTGCTGTCGGCTTCCAACTTTGCCAACAGTTCTTTCAGGTCTCCGGCCTGTTTTGCCAAATTTTCCGCGCGTGTTTTGGCGCGTGTGCTTTCACTGGCAAAAGCGGTCTGCAGCCGGGACTTTTTCTGGATCAGCACATTCATATCCCGCCGTTTTTCGTCCAGCCGTTTTGCCATTGTTTTAATCTGAGCGTATTGGGCCCGGATAGCCGTTGTTAAACTGGCAATGCGGTTCAGGTCCTTGCGCAGGCCCTCTGTTGAATATTCCAGCTGCGGCACGGCTTCGCGCAGCAAAAGAGCGCTTCTTAACGTATCCTGCGGCGCCAACGGCTGGGCGAGCAAGGCTTCCGTCGGCTTGAATGCCAAAGACTGCAAAGCGGCCAGAACGTGCATGCGTTGGGCCTTTCGGATATCCAGCCGTTTTTTCATCAGCGCCTGCTGCGTTTCAAATTCGGACAGCTTTTGTTCCAGCCGGTTCAGGCTTTCTTCCTGTTCTTGAATCGATCCTGCCGCGGCGACCATTTTTTTCCGCACGTCCAGAATTTCTTTTTGGACATTTTTGGCTTTTTCGCGTAATTGCTGATGCTCTTTTTTCGCCTGTTCAATCTGACTGGTAACGCGGGACAGCTCACTTTTCGCCGAATCGGAGCTTTCAATCGCGGCAAAGGAAAAGGGCGACAGAACCGCTTCTGTCATCAAGACAAGAAAAAACAGTCCGATCGTCCTTTTCAAAGCCATTTTCTTATTTAACCAGCAAAGATTCTCCGGTCATTTCCGCCGGCTGCGGCAGGTGCAGCAGCTCCAGCAGCGTCGGCGCCAAATCGGCCAGCCTGCCGCCTTCGCGCAGTTTATAGCCGTTCTGGTCATTGAACAAAACGACGGGGACTTCAAACGTTGTGTGCGCCGTATAGGGAGCGCCCGTCTTTTCGTCCTTCATCAGTTCGCAGTTGCCGTGATCCGCCGTAATCAACATCACGCCGCCGACTTTTTTCATCGCGTCTTCCAATCGGCCAAGGCATTTGTCCACAGCCTGCGTTGCCTTGATCGCGGCGTCCAGAATGCCGGTGTGGCCGACCATGTCGCCGTTGGCGAAGTTGACAACGATAACATCGAATTTTTCCTGTTCAATCGCGTCAACCAGAGCGTCGCAGACTTCAAAGGCGCTCATTTCCGGTTTCAGATCATACGTCGCGACTTTCGGGGACGGGATTAAAATCCGGTCCTCTCCTTTGAACAGGCGTTCTTCGCCGCCGTTAAAGAAGAAAGTGACATGGGCGTACTTTTCCGTTTCGGCAATGCGCAGCTGAGTCAAGCCCGCTTTGGAAACGACTTCGCCGAAGATATTGCTCAGCTGTTCGGGCGGGAAGATCGGCGTGACAAAACGGTCATGGTCAACCGAATACTGAGTCATGCTGACAACGGCGGCAAACTTGACCGTTTTCGCGCGGGCGAACTTGTCAAACGGCGTATCGGCCAAAGCGTACATGATTTCACGAGCGCGGTCGGAACGGAAGTTCGCAAACAAAATCGCGTCGCCGTCGTTCATGCCCTGATAGTCGCCGACAACAACCGGAACAACAAACTCGTCATAGACTTTTTGATCATAGGACGCCTGAATTGCGGCTTCAGTGGTCGGCTGAGCAATTCCTTTGCCCAACATCAGCGCATTGTACGCCAATTCGATCCGATCCCAACGGTTGTCACGGTCCATTGCATAATAGCGCCCTGAAACCGTAGCGATGCGGACATTGTTCATTTTTGCAATTTGAGCTTCAAATTCTTTTACATACCCCAGCGCAGAATCGGGCGGGACATCGCGGCCGTCCAAAAACGCATGAACGACAACGGGAATGCCGGCCTCGCTGACAATCTTAGCCAAGGCGATAATGTGGTTCATATGGGAATGAACGCCGCCGGGGCTCATCAATCCCATTAAATGGCAGGTGCCTTTGGATTCTTTCAAGGCTTTAATCAAAGCTTCCACTGCGGGGCGATGTGCCAGAGATCCGTCCTCTGCCGCCTGATCGATTTTAGGCAGATCCTGCATGACGACGCGGCCTGCGCCGATGTTCATATGGCCAACTTCGGAATTGCCCATTTGACCGTTCGGCAGGCCAACGTCCAAACCGGACGTGGCAATCAGCGTGTTCGGATAATCGGCAACCAGTTTGTGCCAGTTCGGCGTATCGCCCAGCTCAATCGCGTTATCCTGTTTGTTTTCGCGGTGTCCCCAGCCGTCCAAAATGCACAGCATGACGGGGCGGGGTCTTTTGGTCTCTTCCATAATCGTAGCCTCCATTCAAAACATTAAGATTTTGCGCTCACTATAATACAAAACTTTGCGTTTGACACTCTGAAAAATGGGTTGGTTGGAAGAAAATGGATACTTTTCTTTACGCCCGATGATAGGGGTGGCCGTCAAGAATCGTGCGGGCGCGGTAGATTTGTTCCGCCAGCATTACGCGCGCTAAAAAGTGGGGCCACGTCATTTCGCCGAACGCCATTAAATAATCCGCCCGCTTGCGCAAGTCTTCCGTATGGCCGTCCGCGCCGCCGATCATAAAGACGACCGCCGGTGTGCCCTCGTCCTGCCAGCTGCCCAGCTTTTTGGCAAAAGCCTCTGATCCCGTCTGTTTGCCCCGTTCATCTAAGACAACAACTTTTGCGCCGTCCGGTACGGCGGACAGCAGCATTTCCGATTCCCGTTTTTTGCGTTCGGCTGGAGAGCCCGATTTCTTGTCTTCAAATTCTTTGACAACAACATTCCAGCGCGTCTGTTTGATGTAACGCGCCAATAAATCGGCCTCCGCTCCCGTCTTTAAATGTCCGATGCAGGCAATGATGATGTCCATTACTTTGCGGCGCGGCGCGGGGTTTCTTCGCCCCACAGCTCTTCAATGCAGTACAGTTCGCGCGTTTCGGGGTGGAAAACGTGCACAATCACGTCCAAAGCGTCCACAATCACCCAATCGCCGACATCTTCGCCTTCAATGGAAGCGGGAACGCCGGTTTTCTTCAGCCGAAGCTGTACCTGTTCGGCCAAAGCGGTGACATGGCGCGGCGCGCGACCGCTGGCAATGATCAGATAGTCGGCAATGGCGGTTTTATCGGTCAGGTCTATCACGGTGACATCTTCCGCTTTGCCGTTTTCCAACGTCTTGACAATCAAATCGACAAGCTTTTTTTCTTCCGCGTTTTCTTTGGGCTTAGCGGCTTTCTTAAGAAGCTTTTCATTTTTTGCCTGCGCTTTTAAAATCTTTTTGACCGTCTTTTTAACGGTTTTCTTGATTTCTTTTTTAGTCGCCTTTTCTATTTTTTCTTCTTTTGTTGTTTTTTTGACCGCTGTTTTGGCCGTCTTTTTTACAGCAGCTTTGTCAGCCGCCGGTTTGACGACTTTTTTAACAGAAGCGGTTTTTGCCTTTGGGGCACTTTTTTCAGTTTTCTTTACAGGCATTCTTTTTCTCCTATTTGAAATAAACCTTTGTTGCGGATTTCCGTTGCCGAAGCCGGGTGTTTGCGGATCGGCAGAAATACCCATGCCGGCGGCTTGCAAAAAGCCAGATTAAACACGTTTTGAGGGTCTTTGCGGTACAGGTGATACAGACGGGCCGTTCTGCCGTGAAGCGCTTTCAAGGCATAGTTTTTGCGAGCAAAGACCGCTATCGGAACGCTGTGCATAATCGACCTCCAGCGATACCACTGATGAAAATGCTGCAGATTGTCCGCGCCCATCAGCCAAACAAAATTGATGTCGGGGTACAATTCTTTTAATTTCGTCAGCGTGTCAATTGTGTAATGAGTTCCTATTCTGTGTTCGATATCGGAGACTTTGATTCGCGGGTGGCGGGCGGCTTTTTGTGCCGTTTCAATCCGGCGTTCGTAAGAGGCCATGTCTTTGGCTTGTTTTAACGGATTTAACGGCGAAACAAGCCACCAAACTTCGTCCAGCCCTAATAATTTCAGCGCCTGAAGGCTGATATGTCTATGGCCGTCATGGGCGGGATTGAAAGACCCTCCCAATAATCCTACTGTTTTACGGACGAATCTGACCTGCACCGCGCACCTGATATTTGAAAGTGGTTAACTGTTCCAGACCGATCGGGCCTCTGGCATGCAGACGGCCTGTCGCAATGCCGATCTCGGCGCCCATGCCGAATTCTCCGCCGTCGCAGAATTGCGTCGAAGCGTTGTGCATTACAACCGCGCTGTCAACTTCGTTTAAAAATTTTTCCGCTGCCGAAGCATCCTGCGTCAAAATGGATTCCGTGTGATGCGAGCTGTGGCGGGCAATGTGATCAATCGCTTCATCGATACCGGAAACGACACGGACAGAAACAATCGGCGCCAAATATTCCGTATCCCAATCCTCCTCAACGGCAGGGACAACGCGCTTGTCCAGCGCCTGCGTTTTTTCATCGCCCCTGACTTCGCACCCTTTTGTGATCAAATCATCAATGACCGCCGGCAAAATCGTTTGAGAAACAGCTTCATCACACAAAACCGTTTCGGTCGAATTGCAGGTTCCCGTCCGGCGCAGCTTGGCGTTCAGGACGACTTTGCGGGTCAGGTCCTTGTCCGCCGCCGCATGAATGTACGTATGGCAGATGCCGTTCAGGTGTTTGAACAAAGGAATTTTGCTTTCATCTGTGATGCGCTGAATTAAAGACTTTCCGCCGCGCGGCACGATCACGTCAATGTATTCGTCCAGCTTCAGCATTTCGCCGACGGCGGCGCGGTCGGTCGTCGGAACGGATTGAATGCAGTCAGTCGGCAATCCGGCTTGTTTCAGCCCTTCGTGCAGCAATTCGGCAATCTTTGCGGAAGAATGAAAACTGTCTGAACCTCCGCGCAAAATCACGGCGTTTCCGGATTTGAAACATAATGCGCCCGCATCTGCCGTTACGTTCGGGCGGCTTTCGTAAATAACGCCGATGACGCCCAAAGGCACGGCCACGCGCGTGATGACAAGCCCGTTCGGACGCGTCCATTCGGCGAGCCTCCGGCCGACAGGATCGGGCAGAGCGGCAATGTCGTCCAACCCCTGTGCCATAGCCTCGATGCGTTCGGGCGTCAACAGCAGCCGGTCGCGCATTGCCGCAGACGTTTCGGGGGAGAGAGCGTTCATATCGGCTTTGTTCGCCGCTAAAAGTTCATCGGCATGGGCTCGAATCAGCTTTGCCGCGGCTTTCAGCGCCGCGTCCTTTTGTTCGCGGGAAACGCTTGCCAAAATACGGGCGGCCGCTTTCGCCTTTTGCCCCATAGACCGCATCAGTTCTTTCATTGTCAGCCTCGTTTTTCCGTAAATAAATCGTCCCTGTGAATAATTTCATCGGGGCCATGATAACCTAAAATACTTTCGATTTCGTTGCTGTGCCGGCCCGAAATTGCTTTGGCGTCTTTGGCATTGTAAGCGGTCAGCCCCTTGCCGAGGAACAGCCCTGTTTCGTCTTCCAAAACGACGGCGTCCCCGCGTTCGAAGCTGCCTTTTACCGCTTTAATGCCGGCGGGAAGAAGACTTTTGCCCTTATCCAAGGCTTTAACCGCTCCCGCGTCCAAAACCAACGTGCCGCGCGGCTTGATTGCGCCGCCGATCCACGCTTTGCGGGCGGAAATAGGCGTCTTGTCCGCTAAAAACCAAGTGCCTTTTCCCGTCTTTTCCATACGGGTCAGCGGGTGCAGTTCGGCTCCCAGAGCGATCGCCATATCGCAGCCTGCTTCCATGCACAGGCGCGCGGCCATCAGCTTGGTCGCCATGCCGCCCGTCCCAACGGAAGAGCCGGACCCGTCCGCCATTGCTTCAATTTCCGGGGTCAGCTTTTCCACGACGGGAATCAGCGTTGCCGTCGGATCCTTGCGCGGATTAGCCGTGTAGAGCCCTTCAATATCAGAAAAAATCACTAAAGCGTCCGCGCTGGCCATTTGCGCGACGCGTGCTGCTAAACGGTCATTGTCGCCGACTTTGATTTCCGAAGTCGCAACTGTGTCGTTTTCATTGATAACGGGGATAGCCCCGATGTCCAGCAAAGTGTTCAGTGTATTCCGTGCGTTCAAGTAGCGTTTGCGGTCTTCCGAATCATCTAAAGTCAGCAGGATTTGAGCAACTTTCAAGCCGCGTTCGGCTAATACTTCCTGATAATAGTGAGCTAATCGGATTTGTCCGACCGCTGCTGCTGCCTGTTTTTGGGGCAGCAGCAGTTTTCCTGCAGGCAGTCCTAACGCTCTGCGCCCGACGGCAACCGCGCCCGAAGTCACAATAATGATTTGCTGCCCTCGTTCCCGCGCTGTCAGAATATCGTCGGCTAAAGCGTTCAGCCATGTGTTTTTAACCTGTCCCGTCGTTTCGTTGACTAACAGGGACGAGCCGATTTTTAAAACAAGCCGTTTGGCTTTTAAAAGGGGATTCTTAATCGTCATGGTCATCAAAAGCGTTCATTTTCGGCTGCGCATTCCGTTCGGCACGCTGTTCCAGCACAAAGGGCAGCAGCTTCAGCAGCACTTCATTTGTTCCGGTATGCGCCGCGCCGCTCATCAAAAGGGGTTTTTTACGGCAGGCTTTTTGAAGAGCCTTTGCTTTTTCTTCTGTTTCCGCTTCGGTCAGCGCGTCGATTTTGTTTAAAACGACAATTTCTTTTTTGCCGGCCAATTTTGGAGAATAAAGCTTCAGTTCTCTGCGAATCGATTTATAGCGGGCGGCCACATCTTCTTCCGTGCCGTCCACCAAATGCATCAGAACGGCACAGCGTTCGACGTGGCGCAAAAAGTGATCGCCTAATCCAATGCCTTCGTGTGCGCCCTCAATCAGGCCGGGAATATCGGCAATCAGCATTTCGTCATCGCTGATTTTTGCAATGCCCAGGTTCGGATGCAGAGTCGTAAACGGATAATCCGCGATTTTTGGTCTGGCCGATGTAACGGCGGACAAAAAAGTCGATTTTCCGGCATTAGGAAAACCAACCAGACCGACATCAGCAATCATTTTTAATTTCAGCCAAACCCACATTTCTTCCCCCGGCTGTCCGGGATCGGCGCGTCTGGGCGCCTGATTGGTGGAAGTTTTAAACATCGCATTGCCATAACCGCCGTCACCGCCTTTGGCAATCGTAAAGCGTTCATAAGGCGTAGACATATCCTTAATGACCGTTTCGCCGTCATCGGCCACGATTTCCGTGCCGACAGGGACCTTGATGATCAAATTTTCTCCCTTTCGTCCAAAGCGGTCTTTGCCTTCACCGTTGTGTCCGCGTTCCGCTTTGAAATGCTGGCGGTAACGAAAATCAATCAAGGTGTTCAGATTCGGAACGGCCTCAAAAATCACATCGCCGCCGCGGCCTCCGTTTCCTCCGTTCGGTCCGCCGAATTCGATGTACTTTTCACGTCTGAACGCACAGCAGCCGTTGCCGCCGTCGCCGGATTTAAGATAGATCTTCGCCTGATCCAAAAATTTCATCGATTCGTTCCCTGTTCAAGATAAAACAAAGGGGAATGGTATACCACTCCCCTTTAAAATAAAAGCTTTTCAGTCGAAAACACTATTCCGTAACGACAGAAACATAAACTCTGTCATCGGCTTTGCGTGTAAAAGCGACACGACCTTCCGCCGTAGCGAAAATGGTATGGTCACGTCCTAAACCGACATTTTCACCGGTGCGGTATTTTGTTCCGCGCTGACGGACAATGATGTTGCCCGGAATAACAGCTTGGCCGCCGGATTTCTTTAAACCCAAACGCTTGCTTTCGGAATCACGCCCGTTTCTGGTGCTGCCGCCTGCCTTCTTATGAGCCATAGTAGATCTCCTTAACCTTTAAAACTTAACTATTCGGCAATATCAGTGATCTTGACGATCGAAATATACTGACGATGACCGTTTTTGCGGCGATAACCCTGACGACGCTTTTTCTTGAAAACAATAACTGTATCATCACGGGTCTGCTTGACGACCTTTGCTGAAACCTTAGCGCCGGCAACTGTCGGCGTGCCGATTTTTTCACCCAGAGCAAGCACATTGTCAAATGTCACAGTAGAGCCGACCTCTGCGTTGAGTTTTTCAACCACGATTACATCGTCCTTTGCGACCTTATACTGCTTGCCGCCTGTCTTAATAACTGCGAACATTTCCTTCACCATATTTAGAAAATCTATACCAAAAGCGAAATAACTTCCGCCCTGAAGAGAGCTCTTTATAGCCAGAAATTTAAGAATTTGTCAACAGGATATTTAATGTTTGACGCATTTATTTTCTGTTCGCATATGCCTGAGAAGCAAATCTGCGGGCTAAACGGGAAAAGGGCAGGGACTGAACCCAAACTTTGCCGGGGCCGCTCAGCGTGGCAAAAAATATGCCGGATCCGCCGAAAATCTGCGATTTCAGACTGCCTGTGCCTTCAATATCAAAATAAACGGAAGGTTCAAAAGCAACCAAACAGCCGGCATCAACCTGTATTGTTTCGCCGTCCCTTAAATCAATCTCGGCAATTGATCCGCCGGCGTGAATGAAAACGACTCCGGAGCCGGATAAGCGCTGCATGATAAAGCCTGCACCGCCGAATAGAGCTGTGAAGATTTTCTTTTGAAAATAAACGCCAATATCAATGTTCGGCTGAGCACATAAAAAACTGTCCTTTTGGCAGATGATTTCCCCGTTGAAATCGTCAAGGGGGAGGGGAATGATTTTCCCGGGATAAGGCGCGGAAAAGGTTACTTTTGCCGTTTTTTGAGAAGATGTATTGGAAAAAACGGATAGGAATGCCTTTTCTCCGGTCAGAACACGTTTGCCGGCCCCCACCAGGCGTCCGAGCATGCCCTCCTGTTTGCCGCCCAGCCGGGCTTCCAATGTGACATCGCGGTCTTTGTAAATCAGCGCGCCGGGTTCGGCGATCACTGATTCCTGAGGCGCAAGATCGATTTCAACATACTGCATATCGTCACCGCGAATCCGAAAGGATAAGTCAGATTGAAATGTGAAAGATGATGGCGGCAAAGAATCGCCGCCGTCTGTCAGAACGGAAAATTTATTCGCGGGCGTCCAAGCTGGCATACCTTCCCGCCAGACCAGGCAATTTGGGTGCTTTCTAATGAAATCAATAGCTTCTTCCGTACTGAAAGGACCATATTCCTGTTTGTCGAATAAACAATGCCACATGGTGCAATTTCCTTATCAATATTTGCGCAGCAATGTTGTGCCTACCCGCCGATTGCGCGGATTTTTTGCGATTAAATGTTGGACATAGCGTCCTTGAAACAAAGTGATGTTATATTTTTTGGCGACTTTTAACGCTTCTTCATCATCAATTCGGCACAGAATCGCCCTATTGGCTCCGATATTTAACAAACAATCGGTTAATTCCGTGTCTTCCTGCAAAGCATAAGGCAAATCGGACGACCACATTAATTTTAAATAATCAGCTGCCAGCCGTTCCCGATCGATGAACTTTAAAGTGTTGAGCGTTACGCCGTCAATGCAGATTTTATATCCCAGATTTTGGGCATAATCCCGTGCCATCAGATAAGACTGCAGATCACTGAAAATATCAATCGGCTGCAGCTCCAATACAATAGTATTCCTCATATTGGATCGGATATTGTTGTCAAAATCGCGGAAATCTTCTGATAAAATCGTGGAAATATTTAGGTTTAAAGAAAAAGCATGTGTAAAAGCACCGTCGTCATGTCTGGAAACACTGCTCAAAACACGTTTATCTAATGTTTCGGTTAAATCCTGAAACAGCCAGGGAGTCGCTGTCAAAGAAACGCCCGGCAGAATGGATTCGCCCAAATCAGCAATAGAAACAAATACTTCCTCAAACAAAGGCTGCGGATACGCTTCGTCCAGAATAATGCAGACGGATTGACGCCGGATCATGTTTGAAAAATCTGTGTTTTGCAGCGCTTTGGAAACGCGGGCCAACATTTCCGGCGTAAACAATTTTTCATGTTTATCGTAAACCAGCGGGGCTACAAATTTTTTGCGTTCTTTCTTTTCATGAGTCGTTCTGGACGGACCGTTGCCGATTCGTGAAATTTCATGTTTTAATATATCCATTTCAAATGGTAATTTATAACGTCGTTCTAATATCTGCTCCGCTTTCGACGTTTGGGGGTCATTTGAAAAATGTATCCATATGCGGATCAAAATTGCTTTGATGAAATTATCATTAAGGTTAGAATTGTAAATTATAAAAATATCGTCATTTTTTAAGCAGAATGCTTGCCCGTTTACTTCTAAAGCGTCGATAAGAGAGCTTAAAATAGTCATAATCAAACTATCATTCCGCAAATCTTCTTCGATCAAAGATATTTTTAGCTGTAAAGCCGTAGCTTCTTTATGAGAGTTCAAGAAGGTAGATAAATAACCGCGAAGTTTTTCTTCTTGATTTATCATCGGCTCTTTTTCCTTTTATATTCAATCGGCAGATCTAAATTATCAGGGCACAGACAACCTATCCTATGTGTACCGGCAATGCCGGCTTTTCTGGAAACACATTGCGCTTGTGTGCAGTTTTTTCTTTCAGGGCAACCCTTTCGGATTTTAGCAGCAGTTAATGCGTCAATAAAGTATCCTTGAAAGCGCGTTATTTTATGCATCAGACCCCAACAGAGAGCTGTTTCGTCTTCGCAGCGCATCAAAATTAAGCGATTAGGATCAAACTCTTGAAGCCTTTTTGTTAATTTTTCAGATTCAATTTCTTTGGTTAAAGCGGGGGACCAGTTTAATTTCATTAAATCGGAATCTAAAGCTTTCATATCCATGAATTCAAACGAAATCGGGTGCAAACCGTCAATCAGAATCTGATGCCCTGCTTCATGCAGAAGGTCGCGGGCGATGATGTAATTGTGGGTGTTCTGAATAATATCCATCAATTGAACTTCAACAATGATAGACATGCTTTCGGGCATGCCTGCTAAAAACTGTTCAAAAGCCGGAGTAAAAATAGTAGCTATATTTAAATTTAAAGAAATATTTTTGGGTGTATGAGCAAATAATTCTTTAAAAATGCCCAGCATTCTTTTATCCAAAGTTTCACTTAAATGCTGAAAAAGCCACCGGTTTGACAAGACATTTACGTCAGGCGCAATTGCTTTTTTCAAATCCGCCATAGACGTAAAATATTCCAAAAATAAAGAAGACAGTCGTCCCTGCGGCGTGATTTGTATGGCTTCCTGCCTGCGAATAATTTTTAAAATATTGAAACCCTGAATATTGCGCAAAATAGCATCTAAATGTTCAGGGGCTAAAGGAATTTCGCGTTTTTTAGACTGCTGTGCCTGATATAGATCGTCCTCACATTTTTTGGCATAAGTCAAGACCTCGTTAAAGTCCCGTCCAAGCGGACAGACTCGAACAAATTCGCCGGGGTGTGTCGCCGCAAAAGAATCGGATTGAAAAATACGGCGAACTGTTGCCGCAGCTTCATTGATCAGCTGCGGCAAAATATTCTGTCCGATAACAACAATATCGTTATTGGATAAAACAAACAAGCTGGACTGCGATTTAATCACCATATCATTCACGGCACTCAAGGCCATTTTTACCTGGTTCTGTGATTGATTGGCCGGATTTAGGGCAGACAGTCGAATCAGCAAAGCCGTTGAACCTGCTTTTATATGCTCAATGCGCTTGAGTGTATCTATTAACTGCTGTTCTACTGCAGGTATGGGCTTTGCCACGCTAAAGAATATCCTTTCTTTGTTTTATGAAGTATTTCTTACTTCAAGTATAAATGAACCTCTGTCGTTTTAATGGAATCGCTGCTCGATTTAGAAGAATAAATACGGCTTTCGGGCAATCCCATAGATAATAAAGATTCTCGAACGGCGTCGGCATTCTTAGCCGCTTCAAGTGCGCCGGAACGTGTGTTGGCCGGACTGACTGCAACGATTTCAAACAGCGTGCTCGGACGTTTTTCCAAAGCGGCTTTGACAGCTTTATATAAAGATTGCTCGTAATCCACTTTGCGCTTGTCAAAACGAATAATCATCAACGGACGTCTGCCGGATAATTCCGCATCAGGCAGATTGGCCGCAGCTGACAAATAAGCTGGAGCCGCCGGTTGCAGTCCCGATGCCGCGGAAGATGTCTGCTGTCTGGGGCCCGCTGCAAAACCTCCGTTCTGAATATCGTTGCTTAACAGGTTGATATTTTGACTTTCCGTGCTGAAATACTGCTGTTGGCGAGTAATCTGAATCGACAGATCAGAGGTTAAGCGGTTCAGAGAAACGATTGTTTGATTCGCTTCATCTTCCAATGCCTTGAGGTTTTCATGGTCAATTTCCATCGCGCCGGGAAGCATGAAAGTTTCGCGGATTGTTTCCAATAAAGAATCTAGTTCACTTTTGGCTCTGACCATTTCGCTGGATAACTTTGCGGTATCTGACATATTTTTATCGGATACGGTTAACAGAGCGGAAGCCTGCTTCCACATTTCAGTCAATTCCGGATTGCCCGGAGTTGTGCCGTTCTGCAGCCGTGCCCGAATGCGGGCGACATGTTCAAAATAACGATTGGATTCTTCAGCACCTTTTGTTTTCAGGTCATGAAAAACTTCTGTATCCTTTTTAATATTCTTCTGAATTTGATGCAATTTTGTTTCAATGGCAGCAACTTTCTTGCTGATTTCGGAAACAATCTGTGTATTAGGAGCATAATTGGATGCTTCTGTTGTTGTTTTATGAGCTTCTGTTGCTTTCCCGTTTGAGGAAGCAGGCTCTGTCCGAGCTGTTTCCATGGAAAAATCATCGTCATAATAAGTATCAGCCGATTGATCAGAAGACATAGCACAGCCGGTTAAAATCAATAACGCGGAGGCTAAAGAGAGGCTTTTCAGAGTAGACATGTTTTTTAGTACCTTAAAAAGTTTAAGAAAACTGCGCAATTTTCCAAACCGCCTTTTACAATGAAGTAAAAAAACAGTATCTTCTAGAATGTACCGAGAAATAGCTCTTTTGCAAGAAAATTTATTATAAATATAAAATTGTTGTATTTTTTATAAAAAAACTCTTGCAAGAAAATGCGGAGGGGCGTATATAGGTCTTGCTTAAGCGCCCATAGCTCAACTGGATAGAGCATCTGACTACGGATCAGAAGGCTGAGAGTTCGAATCTTTCTGGGCGCGCCAAAAAAATCCTCCGACAGCGGGGGATTTTTTTTGTTAGTAAGCCCTAAGATTTGAACTCTCCGAGAGAGTTCGGTGACTGTCAGGGAACGACGCCTTCAGGCGTCCCCGCAGGGATAAACGGAGCAAACAATCTTTCTGAACTCTTAAAAAACTCAATAAATTCAATGTCTTGTTTTATTTTTTTGTTTCGAAAAACGAAAAGAATTAATTCAGTCTGTTGTCTTAAATTGAAAGACGTTCAGAAAATAAGAAATATGAAAATAAGGATATTAGGGATATTTTCGGTGCATAAGCCGATGTGGATCAGAAATAAAAGCCTTTTATGCAATTGTATAAAGGGCCGATAATGCAAAAGCTTTGAAGAGTTTTTCAGGCACTTGACAGATGATGCTGCATGGTCGAAAAAATGAAAAACGAATGCAAATAAATATAACAGTTAAACGGGAAGGAATGCTATGAGTCGAAAGCGCAGGGGAGAGCCGATTAATGGCTGGGTCATTTTGGACAAACCGGCGGGACTGGGGTCAACGACAGCCGTTTCAATCGTCCGCCGATTATTCAATGCGCAGAAGGCTGGTCATGCCGGCACGCTTGATCCGACTGCTTCGGGGGTTCTGCCGATCGCTTTGGGAGAAGCGACGAAAACGATTCCTTATGTTATGGACGGAGAAAAAACGTACGCATTCACGGTTCGGTTCGGTCAGGCTACGGATACAGACGATGCGGAAGGGGCTATTCTTGCTGAAACGGACGTTTTGCCTGATAAAGAAGCCATTTTGAAGACATTGCCGTCCTTTATCGGCGAAATAGATCAGGTGCCGCCTAAATATTCGGCGATTCATATTAATGGTCAAAGAGCATATGATCTGGCGCGCCGTCAGCAGGAGGTTGAACTGAAAACACGTCGGATTCGGATTGAAGATTTGCGTTTAAAAGAACCGTTTGATCCGTTAAATGCCGCTTTTGAGGTTAAATGCGGCAAGGGGACGTATGTGCGTTCTTTGGCGCGGGACATCGCCGAAAAAGCAGGCAGTTTAGGGCATGTAACATCGCTGCGGCGGTTAAAATGTGCAAAATTTTCGACGGAAAACGCTTTTTCACTGGAATATCTTGAAGCATTAGAGCATAGTTCTAATTGGACAGATGTCCTTTTGCCTGTTGAGACCGTGCTAGACGACATCCCTGCATTGGCCGTCACACAGGCACAGGCGTCAAAGCTGTCAAATGGAAATTTTCTGCCGGCGACCGATTTTAGAGTCGTGCCGACAGCTGATGTTTTTCAGGCTCAGCTTGGGGGGCGTTTGGTTGCCCTGGTCCGTGTGCAGGACGGAATGGTCCGGCCTGTGCGCTTGATTGTTCAATAACTCTTTAATTTTGAGGAGAATACGATGTCGATTACACCAGAACGTAAACAGGAACTGATTAAAGAATATGCTGTTAAGGAAGGCGATACCGGGTCTCCGGAAGTTCAGGTCGCTATTTTGTCCGAACGCATTAAGAATCTGACGGAACATTTGAAAGATCATGACAAGGATTTCCATTCTCGTCGTGGTTTGTTAGTCATGGTCGGCCAGCGCCGTCGTCTGTTGGATTATCTGAAAGACAAAGATGTTTCCCGTTACGAAAGCTTGATTGCTCGTCTGGGACTGCGCCGTTAAAGCGCTGATGAGGATTTCGGTGAAGCCCTTCTTTTAATGGTAAAAGAGGGGCTTCATTGGAAGAAATGTTTGTTTGTTGGCTCTTTTTGAATCGTCAAAAAGAGGTTGGAGAAGAAAGTAAGTATAATGTCTATGTTTAAAGAATTCCGCAGGGAAATTGAATGGGGCGGTCGTCCTCTGTCTATTGAAACCGGAAAAATCGGTCGTCAGGCGGACGCTTCTGTTATTGTTAAGTATGGCGAAACTGTTGTGCACTGCGCTGTTTGCGCGGCGAAGACCGTTCCTGAAGGAATGGAGGAAGATTTTTTACCGCTGACTGTAAATTATCAGGAAAAGGCCTATGCGGCAGGCCGTATTCCCGGCGGGTTCTTCCGGCGCGAGGGGCGTCCGGCGGAACATGAAATTTTAGCGGCACGGTTGATTGACCGTCCGATCCGTCCCCTGTTTGCAAAAGGTTACTGCAATGATACGCAGGTGACCTGCACGGTATTAAGCCATGATATGGAAAATGATCCTGATATCGTTGCGATGATTTCCGCTTCTGCGGCTTTGGCTTTGTCTGGACTGCCCTTTTTAGGGCCGATCGGCGCGGCGCGCATCGGTTATAAGAACGGTCAGTACATTTTGAACCCGACGGTTTCCGAACGCGGTTCTTCCGAATTGGATCTGGTTGTGGCTGGAACGTCTCAGGGCGTGCTGATGGTCGAATCCGAAGCGCATGAACTGCCGGAAGACGTTATGCTGGGCGCCGTGATGTTCGGCCATGAAAAAATGCAGGCCGTCATCGACATGATTAACGGTTTAAAATCCGAAGCGGGCAAAGAACCGTGGCCGATGCCGCAAGCTGCTCCGGAATACAAGATTGTTTATGACAAGTTTATGGAAGCTTACGGCGACGAGCTGCGCGAAGCTTACAAGATTACCGATAAGCTGGAACGCCAGAATGCCGTTGCCGATATTCGCGAAGCCGCAAAGATCAGCGTTGCCGAAAATGAAGCGGAAGCCGCCGTGGCTGCCCGTGTTTTCCATGAAATGGAATACCATACGGTGCGTGATGCGATTTTGGAGACGGGGATCCGCATTGACGGGCGCGATACGAAAACAGTGCGTCCGATTACCGCCGAAGTGGCCGTTCTGCCTCGTGCGCACGGATCCGCCTTGTTTACCCGCGGTGAAACGCAGGCGCTTGTCGTCGCGACGTTGGGAACGGATCAGGACGAACAGATCGTTGATGCTTTGACCGGTGAATACCGTCAGCCGTTCATGTTGCATTATAACTTCCCGCCGTATTCTGTCGGTGAAACGGGCCGCATCGGTTCCCCGGGCCGCCGCGAAATCGGACATGGAAAGCTAGCTTGGCGCGCGATTCACCCGATGCTACCGTCCAAGGAGGATTTCCCGTATTCCATTCGCGTCGTTTCTGAAATTATGGAATCGAACGGATCTTCTTCTATGGCTACAGTCTGCGGTTCCTGCCTGGCGTTAATGGACGCCGGCGTTCCGATGAAGTCTCCGGTGGCCGGTATTGCTATGGGACTGATTAAGGAAGAAGACGGTCGCTTCGCCGTTTTGACTGATATTTTGGGCGATGAAGACCACTTGGGCGATATGGACTTTAAAGTGGCCGGCACAAAAGACGGCGTGACCTCTTTACAGATGGATATCAAAATCACATCTATTACAAAGGAAATTATGGAAATCGCCTTGAAGCAAGCAAAAGAAGGCCGTTTGCACATTTTGGGAAAAATGGCCGAAGCGATCGAAGCGCCGCGTGATGCCGTTTCCGAAAACGCACCGCGCATTACGACGCTGCAGATCCACAAGGATAAGATTCGCGAAGTGATCGGTACGGGCGGCAAAGTGATTCGTGAAATCACGGAAACAACAGGCTGCAAGATCGATATTGACGAATCCGGCCTGATTAAAATCGCTTCGTTTTCCGAAGCTTCGGGTGAAGCGGCGCTGAACTGGATCAAGGGGATTGTGTCTGAACCGGAAGTCGGCGAAATTTATGACGGTAAAGTTGTAAAGGTCGTTGAATTCGGCGCTTTTGTGAACTTCTTGGGCGCAAAAGACGGTTTGGTGCATATTTCGGAGCTGGCACCGAAGCGCGTGGGCAAAGTAACTGATGTCGTTAATGAAGGCGACAGCGTGAAGGTCAAATGCATCGCTATTGACAATCGCGGCAAGGTCAAATTGTCCATGAAGCGGGTCAATCAGGAAACGGGAGAAGATTTGGATACTCAGGAACAGTCAGAGCAATCTGAACAATCTGCCGAATAATTTTTTAAGAAGGAGCGTTTTGCTGTGAAGTCTCTAAAATCACTGCTTATTTCCGGTCGCGAAGTTCTTCCTTTAATTGAAGGAGGAAAGGGCGTGGCTGTCAGCACCTGCAAAACGGCAGGGGCTTGGGCCGCTGAAAACGCTGTTGGAACGATTTCGGGCGTGTTGCCTGATGTCGTTGATGCCAACGGAGACGTGGTCCCAATGGAAATTAAGTCGAAAACACGGCGCGAACGTTTTGAGGAACAGATCCGTCATTCAATTGAAGGGATCATTTCTCAGGCAAAAGTTGCGCATGAAATCGCATGCGGCAAGGGACGTATTCATATCAATGTTCTTTGGGAACAAGGCGGAGCTCAGCAGATTATTACCGAGGCTTTGGCTGGTGCCAAGGGATTGATTGACGGCGTGACCTGCGGTGCAGGCATGCCGTATAAATTGGCGGAAATCGCTTCTTCTTTTAAAACATTTTATTACCCGATTGTGTCTTCGGGACGGGCGTTCAAGGCTTTGTGGGCGCGCGCTTATAAGTCTTATGCGGACTTTTTGGGCGGCGTCGTGTTTGAAGACCCATGGAAAGCGGGCGGTCATATCGGATTGTCTAACGGTGATGATCCGAATGTTCCTCAGAATCCGTATGAACGGTTGGTTGAACTGCGTCGGTCAATGTCGGCGGTCGGATTGGAAAATACGCCGATCATTATTGCCGGCGGTGTTTGGTATCTGCGGGAATTTCAGGATTTTATTGATAATCCGGAGCTGGGGCCGACGGCTTTTCAGTTTGGAACGCGGCCTCTTTTAACGAAAGAAAGTCCTGTCGCAAAGGCATGGCAGAAAGCTTTGCTGACGCTGAAGAAAGGTGAAATCGCTTTGCAGCGGTTTTCTCCGACGGGCTTTATGTCGTCGGCAATTAAAAACCGTTTTCTGACGGAGTTGTTTGACCGTTCTGCAACGGCAATGCCATATAAGGAAGAGCCAGAAGGGGATTTCCAGATTCCTCTGACGATCGGAGCAAATAAGGTGTATATCACTGCGGCGGATAAAGAACGGGCTGATGGCTATATCGGTGCGGGCCGGACTGTTCCTCAGAAAACAAATGATGAACAGCTTGTCTTTATTACGCCGAAGGATCAGGCAACAATTCAAAAGAACCGCGCTAATTGCTTAGGGTGTATTTCGCGGTGCCAGTTTTCTGGTTTCTGTCAATCATCGGAAAACTTATCGACCGGCAAGATTCCTGATCCGCGTTATTTCTGTATCGGGGATACGCTGTGCAAAGCGGCACATGGTGCGCCTGCGGAAGAAGAATTGATTTTTGTCGGGGATAATGCAACACGGTTTTCAACGGATCCGTTGTTCAAGGATGGTTATTTGCCTACGGTAAAGGAATTTATAGCTCGTTTGCTGACAGGAAATTAAATTGAAAAACGATCAAAGAAGGGAGGTTGCGGCTTCCCTTTTTTGTGCTCCGAAAATCACGGGCAGGGTGCGTGGTTCAAAAAAGTTTAGCTCGACAAAAAGAACTCTGGCTGCAAAAAGAAATGCTTAGCCGCTCCCTATGAGATGTATTCTGTTTTATTTGTGCTCATTATCCCCTCCCTTGTATTTACCGGAGTCCTGAGCCGTTATCATAAAAATAATGCTTATGCGCTTTTGCACTCCTCTGGAAAGGAAGAGAGAAGCCGAGCTGGAAACAATAATTGGGAAAGTCTTATCTTGTTGCGGTTATCCTTCAGAGGCCGAATTATTTTCTTGCTGCTGAGCTCGGCGCAGACTTTGTTCGTTCAAACCGCGGGCGATATTCATATTGATATTAATTAATATTTCCAAAGACTGTGCGGACGGTTTTGCCATTACGGCGAAAGTATGCTTGAAAATAAAATGCGCTAAATTAAAAATATTCTGTTTGATTTCAAAGGGTAAAGGATTGCTTTCTTCTGTTGCTCCGGTAACTAAAATAGTCCATAATTTTCGGTTCAGATCCAAGGCTTCATTTAATTCAACGGTTGATACGGGCCAATGTTCCTTTATATTATTTAAACGGGAGGCTGTTCTGACAAGCGCTCTGGCTTCCAATTCATTCTGAGGCATAGCCGAAGCCTCTGCGGTCATATAGGGATTATCGGTCATGGTAATTCTCCTTTAAAATATGGAAAAGGATAACCGAAATTGCGCTAAAAATCAAAAATCTTTACTCGAATATAAAAAATTATTAAAAATAAAAGAAGCGTGGGAAAAAATGCGGTTGATAAAGGAATACGGGAAATGAGAATGTTTAAATTTGGCCTGATCATTTTTATGGCGGTATTTTTGTATACGACAGGGCTTCATGCATCGCCGGTGAGAAAAAAAGATATCAATTTTTTTATCGAACAATGCGGGGGCGGGAGAACGGGCAGTTTTACAAAGTTTACTGTTACGGGTTTCAAAGATTATCCTCCGTTTTCTTGGCAAGGGATAAATGAAAAAGAGACGGAAATAAGGGATACTAATGTTTATGAATACAAAGGGCTTGTTTCCGATTTAGTCCGGGAAACGTTGAATGATATGACCATAACAAGAATTAAAGACTTATTCTTTGATGATTTTTATCAGGCACAGAAAGCCGTGTTGCATGGAAAAACAGATTTATTATTTATCAGTTATTATATAGGTGATTCGGCAGGGCAAGATTATATTTATCCGGCCTATTTCGGGAATCCTTTTATTGTTGTTTCCCGTGCTTCTAAAAAAATTGATGTGGAAGACGCTTCGGGTTTAAAAGGGTTGAAAGGCGTTATTCGCCGCGAAGAAGAAATTGAAAATTTAATTCGCGGCATTTTGCCGACGGATACTAAACTGGAAGTTGTTGAGGGGCCAAAAGAAGCTTTTCGTCAGCTGTTGTCCGGAGAGGTGGATTTTATGATTACCAGTCCTTATGCCGCAGATGCAGAGGCCAGACGGTTTAAAATAAAAGATAAATTATATTATGGTACAAAGGCCCTAAGGCATATTAAATATTTCCTTGCCTTTTCAAAGCTGTCTGCCTGTCGTGAGCTGAAAAAGCTTTTTACTGAAAAATTTATGGCAAAAATCAAAGATAAATCAGAAATGGAAAAATTGATTCAAAAGTATATTCAGCATTGGGCAAATATACACGCAGATGAGCCGCCGTTAGAATATGAACCGGCAAATGATTCTTAAAGACGGATTGGTTAAAAGGGGATTAGCGTTGCAGTTTTGCAATACAGAAAGAGCAAATTTTCTTTGAACGGTTTTCTGTTAGAGGAAACTCTGATTTTTTTGTGTTCTGAAAACCGCATACCCAATGCGCAAATTTTCTTTGTACAGCCAAACGGCGGCTGTTCAACCGCCGTCATAGAATAAAGAAAAAGATCAAGCCAGTGTGCCGGCGCGGTTCTGAATATACTGTGTCATTTTTTCAACAGCACGATTTTCAATTTGACGCACGCGTTCGCGGGAAATGCCCAGCCGTTCGCCCAAAGCATCAAGCGTATCCGGAGTTTCAGACAATTTTCTGGCTTGAATGATTGCGCGCTCGCGGTCATTCAGCCTGCCCATGGCCTGTGCTAACAGTTGCAGGCGCATCGTACTTTCCTGATGTTCGGCAAGGGCGTCTTCAATGTTATGGCTGTCTTTTAAGAAGTCCTGCCGTTCCGCATAGCCGTCATCATAGACGGGCGTATTTAATGAAACATCGCCGTTTAAGCGCATATCCATTTCCACAACGTCTGCTTCCGGAACATTCAGGTTTTGCGATATTTCCTTAACGCTGTCCGCGTCCAGAGCCATATTGTCATACAGACCCAGCTTGGCTTTGATTTTGCGCAGATTGTAAAATAACCGCTTTTGCGCCGCGATTGTACCGATCCGCACCAAAGACCATGACTTGAGGATAAATTCATTAACAGCGGCTTTTATCCACCAAACCGCATAAGTGGAAAGCCGATTGCCCTTATCAGGTTCAAAGCGCTTGACGGCCTGCATTAAACCGATATTGGCCTCGGAAATCAGATCCTCCATTGGAAGTCCGTAGAACCGATATGAAAAAGCGACTTTTGCCGCCAAACGCAAATGAGCGGAAATAAGCTTTTTAGCTGCCGATAAATCGCCGTGATTGCGAAAGCGGTTCGCCAACATGTATTCTTCCTCGGCGGAAAGAACCGGTATGCGCCGAATTGACGCCAAATAAGATTGTATGCCGTTTTGAACGACGGGTAAAAAAGTTGTTGTCATCGTCATATCCTTTCATTAAGCAACATGACATTTCTGCCTTTTAAAGAACCTCCTGTGAGCATTCTTATCAAAAAGAGAATATAAAAAAAATCGGGAAAAAGCAAGTGGCCAAAAGGATAAAAAAAGCAGTCTTGTTGATATTCTTTCGGCGATAAAAAAAGCCCCTATTGAAATTTTTTCAATCAGGGGCCTTTTTCGATGTCCGACGAAAAAAGGAGGGGGAGGGGCTGCCGGATAAAGCGCCTTTTCAGGCCCCTCCCTTGCACAGAAAAGCATATCCGATAGTTGTAAGTGGAATGTGTCTTTAGGCCTCTTTGTTAAAAATGCGGGACAGAAGCATATACAGCCGCCCGGCCTCCGATCCCAATAAAATACCCGTCAGAACGTCAGCCCGTTCATTTTCCTGCGCGCGGGAAAGAACGCCGTCAAATTCGGCAATATAGCGGGATACGTATTCTCTGAATTCGGCATTTTCCGTAAACATTTCCGTGATCTTGCGCACTTGCTGTTTGTCAAGCGCACGGGACAAATGCCTGATGAAAGCGCTTCTGTCACCGGAATAATAACGTTTCCATAAATCCTCTTCAACATTCGGCGTATAAATGCGCGTTATGTCCACGCCCAAAGACTGCAGGCGTTCCAGAATAAAAGAAGCCTCATGCATAAAGCGGTTCGTGTCGGCTTCCTCTTTCTTTTTATCCAATGCGGAAATATATTCTTCCGCCGATCGGGACGCGGAAATCAAAGATTGGACCTGCCTGTTAAAGGCGCCGCCCAATTTGAGGGACTGCGCTGAAATCTTTTCTCCCGATTCTTGAATTTCTTTGGCATTATCACGCATCACACTCAGCAAATTCTGCAGCCGTTTTAAAGCTTCATCAGCGGCAATGGACAACAGATCGGACTGATCTACAAACTGTTCGCCCGACTTGCGCACTTCAACGGCAATGCGTTCGGAATTGCCCGCCACTTCGCTGATCATAGAGCGCAAACGCTGGCCGGCCAAGTCAATTTGAATGACGCTTTTGTTGGACATTTCCTCAAATCCTTTGCCGATTTGCGCAATAGTGTCATTCATATTTCGGACACGTACGCCGGCGTCTTCGGCGGTCTTGTTGAAATCAACGGCCCGTTCGCGCATCACTACGCTGAAGTTCTTGATCGCTTTTTGCGCCTCTTCGGAAATACGGGTCAACTGGTGCGATTGGACCAGGAAAGATTCACCCGTTGTTTCCAACTGTTCACGGGCAATTTCTCCGGCGGCTTCAACCATGTTGGCCTGTGCGGAAAATTCACTGCCGGCTGTTGTCAGCTCATTAATAACCTGTTCAGTCATCGTATTGAGCAAATGCGCTTTTTCCTCCAAGAATTGAGCGGCGGCCTGAGATCTTGCCAAACTGTCTTCCGCGGATTTGGACGCTTCTTCATTGCGCCGGCGCAGATTTTCACCCATGGCGTCCAGCTCGAAGCCGATGCGTGAAGAGGCCGCCAACAAATCATTCGTATTTTGACGCACGGCTTCGTTAATGCTGCGGATATGAGTCATAACATTTTCTGCGGCTTCCTTTAAGTAATTGATTTGATTGCTTAAAGATGCTTCTCCCATGCGGGACTGCGTTGCGACGATATTGGCGACATCACCTAAATCAATGATATGACGCTGCATGGAATCGCGGATCATAACCGCCTGTTGGGTTGACTTTGCCGATTGTTTCTGCAGATTATCCGTTTGTTCGGCAATTTCGTCCTGTAAAGCGGCAATACGCTGCATCAGATCGTCGGCGGAATATTTAAAATCATTTTGTTTGTTGGCCAAAATCTCAACAGATTCCACATTGCGCTGGCATATATTTTGAGTCGTATCTGACAATTTTTGCGCCGCTTCGGTAACGGCTGAACCGATTTCCGTGATCTTTAATTTCGCACTGTCGCTCAATGTCGTCAGATTTTCCGTCTGACGGGTCAGAGCCGTTCCAACGGTTTCCAGCTGTGTAATTGTCATTTCTGAAGCATTGGCCAGTTCTTTTGTTTGAACGTTTAATCCTTCTTCGATCAGATGAATACGCGAAATCAGCCGTTCTAAATCTTTATCCGCCTGTTCGGATTGTTCGCGCAGCATGGCGGCGACGCGTGCGCTTTGTTCGATCAGCTTGTCGGACACGGCGGACAGCGTCGAATTTTGCCTGTTAAATAAAGATTCGATCCGTTCAGAATATCCGGTGAGCTGAGACGACGCGTTTTGGGTTCCGTCAATTAAAGCCTGTGCATCTTCGGCTAATTTACGGAACTGTTCGTCAATTTGCAGAACGGCTTTTTCGGATCGGGATTGAATTAATTCAGCGGAAATGTCCATTTGTGTTGTTTGGCGAGTAATTTCCGCACTCATTTCTTCCGCATAAGATGTCAACCGTTCAGCCGAAGAATCCAACAAAGCCTTGTGGCGTTCCAATTCTTCGCGCAGGGCATTATTGGCAATGACTGTTTTTTGCGACGACATATCGAGCGCGTTGATTTTGTTCAATAACGAGACATCAATTTCGTTGACCCGATCCGTCACTTTTCCGGCCTGCGTCAACGTATCTTCAAATAAACGGGTTAATTTCAGAACGGTTTCTGCCGCGCGTGTGTCCAACAATTCGGCAATGTTTGTCAGATCAGTAGCCTGTTCCTTGAGGTTGGTCTTTGTTTCCTCTAATTTTGCGGCGGCATTGGAAACATACTTTTGCTGCTGGGCCAAAGAAGTTTCCGTCACAATGGCTTGTGAGACCAATGCGCCGGTTAAATCGGATAATTCTCCGGTTTGTTTGGTCAGTTTTTGGCAAGCCGTATCCGTTTTTTCTTCTGCGATAGCGATGCTGTCATTCAGTTCTGAAATGCCAGTCTGAATGCTTTCCTGCATCGTATAAAGACGTGTATTGGCATCGTCCAAAGCGCCGGTTAGTCTTTGCGTATGATCCGTCAGGGCTTCCGAAACGGATTCGGCTCTTGTTTTCAGCTGAGAAACCGCTTGAGTTAGCAGGCCGGCACGATTTTCAATGTCTTCATCAACGGCCAGAATTTCACTGCGGGTTTGTTCTCCGATAGAGGCAATCCGATCCGCTTTTCCGTTTAAAGCGTCCGATACGGAGGAGATCTGTTCTACGGCAATTGAGGAAACAGCGTTGATTTCGTTAATATATGTATCCAATGTCGTTTCAATTGTTCTGAACCGCGAGATGATTTTTTCGGCCTCCTGATCTAATACCGCATTTTGTTCTTTAAAGGTCGCCTGAATTTGATCGGCGGTCTGCATCAGCTGTCCGTCTTTATCGGAAATAGCTTCATTTTGTTTGGCAAAGATGTCTTCCAGCGTGTCAATGCGTTGTTCCAAGCCCGACAGCATTTTTTCAGCGTTTGCCCGGGCTGTCTGCGTCGCGTCGTTTAATACGGCGGTTTGCATTTCCAGGTCGGATATAATGGCCGACATGTCATTTTCAACGGCTTTGGCGGAATCGGTCAGCGTAACAGCATGATCTCTGATCGCTTCTTTGATTCGGGACGATTGTTCGTTAATAGTATCAAAAATGCGTGTGCCGGCTTCAACAAGAAAAGCGGTTTGCCGGTTGAGTTCCGCTGTTGCCGCAGCGGTCTGGCGTGTCAGAAGTTCGCGTGCGTTTTCCGAAGTGTTTTGCAGCAGGGCCTGCTGTTCCCGAATTTCCGAAGAAATCAGCATGGTTTTGTCCGATAATGTATCGCCGGTTTCCGTCAGCGTTTGAATGTCCGAACGCAAGGCGGAATTAACGGAAGCGACCAGCTCGGAAAACTGATCCGCCGCGCTTTCAATTGCCTTCAGATTTGTTTCGAGCAGTTCTGCATTTTGTGTGGTCTGGCGGCTGACCTGCAGGGTCGATTCGTCTAAAGAAACCGTTTGACGTTCAATTTTTTGTAAGGAAGAGGCTATGGTTTCTTCCAGAGTTTGGACGATTTGTGTTAATTCATGAAGCCGTTCGCTCAGCGTTGTCTGCGTTTTACCGGTGCAGTCTTTTAATAATGCGTAAACCGTGTTCAGATCAGAGGTTTGTTGGCGAATATCGTCCAACAGGGACTTGACATATAATTTGTTTTTCGCGCTGGGGTGCGTAAATTCAAAGATATAGCTCCGCAGTGTGGCGGCTTCTTTGACATATTTGCGCTGAGACGAAAAGTAAACGGCGGCGATCCAAATAAAAGCAAACGGAGATAACGCGCCGGCGATAAAACTCATAAATTCGGGAGGCGTCATTTCAAAACGCGAAGCCCACCAGCCGCTGGCCAAAACATAGTCGGCAACCAGGAACCCCCAAACAACGCTTAAAACGGCGGCGATAACAGTCCAGCCGTCCATTCCTTTCGGCTGTGCCAGTCCGCCCGATCCGATTTCTTCGGAAAACATCATTTTCGCATCATCGGAAAAAGCTTCCGATTTGCTTTCAGCCTCTGTGTTCTGCGCCATTTTTACACCCAGTCTAAAAAAATCAATATTGGTTAAGAATCACGTAAAATGCTTTTCTCGTCAAGGATTCTATTGACAATATTTGCTATCCGTTTAAAAAGTCTTATGTAAGGCAAAATTAATGTTAACATAAAGTGAAAAGCAATGTCTGAAAAAATTAAATATTATCCCGAAATCAGCCCGAAAGCCGATTTTCCGGCTCTGGAAGAGGATATTTTGAAACTGTGGCACGATAACGGCACATTTAAAAAGTCCGTCAATAACCGTGCCGCCGGTGAAAAAGGCTCTAACGAATATGTGTTTTATGACGGTCCTCCGTTCGCAAACGGTCTGCCACATTACGGGCACTTGGTCACTGGGTATGTGAAGGACATTATTCCGCGTTATCAGACGATGCGCGGTCACCGTGTGGAGCGCCGTTTCGGCTGGGACTGCCACGGATTGCCGGCGGAAATGGATACGGAAAAGTTTCTGGGTATTTCTGGTCGTGCCGCGATTTCCAAATATGGAATCGGCAAGTTTAACGAAACTTGCAAAGAACGCGTGCTGATGTACACAAACGAATGGGAGCAGACCGTTACCCGTCAGGCGCGCTGGGTCGCTTTTGACAATGATTACAAGACAATGGATCTGCCGTATATGGAATCCATTATCTGGGCGTTCAAAGAGCTTTATAAGAAAGGCCTGATGTACGAAGGCGTGCGAATCCTGCCGTACAGCTGGGCCGCGGAAACGCCGGTATCGAATTTTGAAACGCGTATGGACAACTCGTACCGCGAACGCGAAGACCCGTCTGTAACCGTGATGTTTACGCTGAACCCCGCTGAGGGCGAAACGAAACCCGTCAAGGTACTGGCATGGACAACGACTCCGTGGACTCTGCCATCCAATCTGGCGCTGTGCGTGAACAAGGACATCGACTACGACATTTACGAAGAAGACGGCATTCAATACGTCATCGCGCAGGCTTTGGCCGGCAAGTACAAACGCGAACTCGCCAAAGCCGAAAAAATCCGCACGGTCAAAGGCTCCGATCTGGTCGGGCGCACGTATCAGCCGTTGTTTGATTATTTTGCGGGAACGCCGAACTGCTTCCAGATTATTGAAGCGGACTACGTTTCAACCGAAGACGGTACCGGAATCGTGCATATCGCGCCCGCTTTCGGTGAGGACGATATGATTGCCTGTCAGCCGTACAACATTCCGGTGATCTGTCCGGTGGACGGCAAAGGCTGCTTTACCAAAGAAGTTCCCGATTACGAAGGCATGCAGGTTTTTGAAACGAACGAACCGATCATCAAACGCCTGAAAGCGGAAGGCAAGCTTGTGCGCAAAGAAATGTACAAGCATAACTACCCGCACTGCTGGCGCACGGACACGCCGCTGATCTACAAAGCGATCAACAGCTGGTTCGTTAAAGTGACCGAGTTTCGCGACCGCATGGTGGAAAACAACAAAACGATCAACTGGATCCCTGAACACGTCAAAAACGGCGCAATGGGAATGTGGCTTGAGGGCGCGCGTGACTGGTCGATTTCCAGAAACCGTTTCTGGGGAACGCCGATTCCCGTGTGGAAATCGGACGATCCGAAGTATCCGCGTGTGGACGTGTACGGTTCGATTGCTGAGCTGGAAAAGGATTTCGGCGTCAAAGTGACCGACTTGCATCGACCGTTTATTGATACGCTTGTCCGCCCGAATCCGGACGATCCGACCGGCAAGTCGATGATGCGCCGTGTTGAAGACGTTCTGGACTGCTGGTTTGAATCGGGTTCCATGCCGTTCGCACAAGTCCACTATCCGTTTGAAAACAAGGAATGGTTTGAAAATCATTCTCCGGCGGATTTCATTGTTGAATATCTGGCGCAGACCCGCGGCTGGTTCTATACGTTAATGGTAATGAGCACGGCTCTGTTCGACCGCGCGCCATTTAAGACCTGTTTGTGTCACGGTGTTGTGCTGGACGAAAATCAGCAAAAGCTGTCGAAGCGTCTGCGCAACTATCCCGACCCGACCGATGTTTTCAACACGTTGGGTTCCGATGCGCTGCGGTGGTTTTTGGTGTCCTCGCCGATTTTGCGCGGCGGCAATTTGTCGATTGACCGCGAAGGCAGGGAAATCGCAAAGTCTTCTCGCAAGGCGTTGATTCCTTTATGGAACGCGTTTTACTTCTTCACGCTGTACGCCAATGCGGAAGGTCTGAAAGCGAAGTTCACAACGACGGCCAAAGACGTGCTTGACCGCTATATTCTGGCCAAGACGCGCGAGCTGGTCAAAGGCCTGACCGAGAAGCTGGACGCCTGCGACATTGTCGGGGCATGCGCTGATGTGTCGGATTTCTTAGAGCTGATGAACAACTGGTACATTCGCCGTTCCCGCGCCCGTTTCTGGGACGTTTCGAACGGACAGGAAGCCTTTGACGTGCTGTATACCGTTCTGGTGACGCTGACAAAAGCGATTGCGCCGTTGATGCCGCTGACATGCGAATACATCTACCGTGCGTTGACCGGTGAAGAAAGCGTTCATCTGACGGATTACCCCGATTATACGGTTTTTGAGGCAGATGATAAGCTGGTCGCCGATATGGACTTTGTCCGTGCCGTCTGCTCGACCGCGAAATCAATCCGTGAAGACCATAAACTGCGCAACCGTTTGCCGCTGGCGTCAATAACGGTGGCGGGCAACAACGCGGAGCGGTTGGCGGACTTTGTCGATTTGATTAAGGACGAAGTCAATGTGAAAGATGTCGCTTTCGGCAAAGACGTTTCCGAATTGGCGGATAAGACGCTGTACGTCATTACGCCGTTGGTCGGCAAGCGTTTGGGACGGTTCATGAAAGACATTCTGGCGGCTTCCAAAACAAACGAATGGGAAAAGAACGCGGACGGCACGCTGTCAATTGCGGGACAAACCCTGCTGCCGGAAGAATTTGAATTGCGCCTTATCTTAAAAGACGGCAACGCGGGACAGGCTCTGCCGGACAACACGGCGGTGGTCGTTTTGGACGTGACGCTGCGTCCCGAATTGGAACGCGAGGGAATCGCCCGCGATTTTGTCCGCGTTATTCAGCAAAAACGCAAGGACAGCGGCTTTGACGTGTCCGACAGGATTCAGGTAGCTTATACCTCTGCCGATCAAACAGTGTTAGAGGCTTTGAAGGAAAACAAGGACTACATTTCCGAACAAGTCTTGGCCGTGGCTTTTGAAGAGCAGCCAAATGTTGCCGGAGATACAGAAGAAGTCGGCTCTACAGCGGCCACATTCAGGATTGAAAAGATCTGAAATATTTGTCCGGTTTAAAAAAGCCCCTTTGCTTTGATTTCCCTTCTGCAAAGGGGCTTTTTTTTGTTTCTTTCCTGCGGGGGACTTTTCATATTTAACGGGACTTTTCCGTTTTTTGTAAAAGAGCATAAAAAAAGAAGCCAAAGTTCTTGCGGGAATAAAACAAAAGGACTAATTCTTTCAAGAGATTATCTTTTGACAGGAGAGGGGCTATGCTGGCGGCGCGGTATAAAGAAATGCTTAATCAAAAATCCGTTATTCGGGACATGTTTTATTTCGCCTGTGACCGTGTTGTGGCACACGGAGCAGAAAACGTTTTCGATTACAGCATTGGCAATCCGTCCGTTCCCGTACCGGTAGCGTATAATAAAAAAATCGCGGAATTGCTTGAAGGACCGGATTTTATCACCGTTCATGGCTACAGTCCGAATTTGGGGATATTGTCCGTGCGTGAAAAAATCTCGTCGTATTTGAATAAAACGTATGACATGGCCTATAAAGCGGATCATATTTTTATGACGGCAGGAGCGGCCAGCGCGATTTGTCATGCGCTTCGATGCGTTGTGGAAGAGGGGGAGGAAGTCATCGTTTTTGCGCCGTATTTTCCGGAATACCGTCCTTATATCGAATTAAACGGCGGCGTGATGCGTGTGGTTGAACCGGACACAACGGCTTTTCAGATCGACTTTGACAAACTGGAACGGGCGCTGAATGAAAAAACGGCGGCAGTAATGGTTAATTCGCCCAGCAATCCCTCCGGCGCAGTGTTTTCGGAAGAAACGTTAAAAAAGCTGGCGGCGCTTTTGACCGAAAAACAAAAGCAGTACGGTCATGAAATATTTATTATTTCCGATGAACCGTATCGGGAAATTGTGTTCAACGGTCAAACGGTGCCGTATGTGTCAAAGTATTATGACAACACGCTGTCCTGCTATTCTTTTTCAAAATCTTTGTCTGTTCCGGGGGATCGTATCGGCTATCTGGCGGCCAATCCGGACTGTCTTGACGCGGAAATGATTGCGCCGATGTGCGGGCAGATTTCCCGGGGATTAGGACATAACTGCCCGACGGCTTTTATTCAGCTGGCGGTCGGAGAGCTGATCGGTACAACAGCGGATTTAAGCGTGTATGAAACGAATATGAATTTGTTGTATGACGCGTTTACGGATATGGGAATTGCGTGTATCCGTCCGAACGGCACTTTCTACCTGTTTCCAAAAGCGCCGGAACCGGACGCCAAAGCGTTTTGCGATAAGGCCAAGTACGCCAATCTGATCTTTGTGCCGGGGGACAGTTTCGGCTGTCCGGGATATTTCCGCGTGTCATTCTGCCGTGACACGGAAACGGTCAAACGATCGATTCCCGTCCTGCGGGATTTTATGCGTAAAACGTACGGCATTTAAGCCGTTTTTGATCGCCGGTGGATTTTTTTTTGTTTAACCTTTACAATAGATTAAGAGGTAAACTTGAATAAAGGGAGGCGGTCATGAACGAAACAACCTTGATTTCGTTAGTTCAAAAGCTTCTTTCGAACAACGGTGTTTATCTGATAGGGACGATTATCGGATCGTTGCTGCTTGGATTTGTTATTTTATGTTTGTTAGCGTGGATTTCTGATAAACAACGCGATATTATCAGCAGGTTTTATAAGCCGAAAAAAGTTCTGAATGCGAACGAAGAACAGTTTTTTATTCTGCTGCGGCAATCCGTTCCCGCGGATTATTACGTTTTTCCGCACGTATCCATGAGGGCGCTGATTGAAACAAACCACTGGGATTTTTGGGCGCCGTTCAATTTAAAGCGTGTCGATTTTGTTATTTGCGGTCCGACATTGGAAATCATTTGTGTGATTGAATTGGAGGGCGAAAACCAAAAACGGCATTTGCGGCGTGATAAAATGCTTAAAAATGCCGGCGTACATGTATTGCGTTATGATTTGCAGGACGACCTTTCATCGGATCGGATTCGTTTGAATATAGAAGAGCTTATAAAGGGAAGGTCTTGATAGGATCGATTTCTTCTTTCAGGGGGCTTTTCGGATAAATGGTGACAGCCGTTTTTCTGATTTTATCATAGACGACGACATAAAGCTGATTTTGAAATTCGTATTCCCACAACGTGACCCTCAGCGACATTCGCCTGAGGAAATTCAGCTTGCCCGATCTGATTTTGCGGGCGATAAGGATCGGGTCTAACCGGACGCCAATTCTTTCTTCGCTTCTTCTCCTGAAATGTTTAATGGAGTTTTTTCGTTTGGAAACCATGTTTTGGTTCAGTCATTTGTCAGCAATATTTTGGAATGATAAGGCTGTGTGCCCGCGCCAAGACCTTTTGCCAGTTCCGAACGGCGGATAAAGACGACCAGGCCCTGATGAGTCATTGCCTGGACCCAGGGGGAGTGAGGGACGTATCCGGTCAGACGCACAGTTGTTTGCGCCGGCAGAACGGCAATAACGCCGCTTTTGATGCTGGGGGCCTGATAAACGGAGGTCTGTTCCGCCGTTGTATGGTACAGCTGCGTTTCATCTGACAAGTTAAATGCGAACGGCATAACGTTCTGCTGTTCATAATCTGTCAGAAAAGAACTGTCTCTGTCCGACAGCAGTCGGGGCAGATAAGGCGCGGTTAAAACCAGAAGGGCGATTAACAATGCGATAAAAGCGGGCAGGTAAACACGCAGTATGTCTGTCCAGCGGGGTCTCCAATAATCCGGTTCATATCGGTGGGAAGACGGCGGCAGGATATTTAAAAACATGTTTATTTTGGCCCGCTCCGGCGAATCAAGAGCAAAGCGGCGGGCCTGTTCGGCCAATGACTTGGCCAGGCCGTATCGCTTTTCGCTGTTAAAAGCCGCCGCATTTTGCATCAGCATGGCAAAGTTGTCGGAGGCCGGCATTTCTTGAAGGGCGCGGGCTTTTTTTAACAATCGCCAGCTTTCGACCGGAGATATCAGAAATCTCCTCCAAATTTTTAAAGCTGTTTTAAATTGCCGGCGGGACGCGCAGGGGCGGCAAAAAACGCCGCCGTTTAGGGTGGTCCCGCCTTCGTCAAACAAAATGAAACGCGGTTGGTGCGCATGTCTGCCGCATAAACAGCACGGCATGAAATCCGCCGCGGCGTCCGGCACGTTATCGTAGGCTTTACGGGCGTCCGGATCTGTCAGAACCTGATACGCTTCGTTGATTTTCAGATAAATGGCCTTGGCCCCGGGATCAGAATTTTTATCCGGGTGGTATAATTTGACCTCGCGGCGGAAAGCGTCCTTGATTTCTTTTTCCCCGACGTTTTCCGTTACGTGCAGTATAGCGTAATAGCCCTTTTTATCCTTCACGCCCATACTCCTCGTTTGGTTTCCTGTTCAATTTGTTCGGTCAGAAGAATGAACTGATCCGTGTGATCGACTTTGACCGTTCCGGTATAATTTAACGCCGATAGCGTTTGTGTAAAAATACGGCGGACGGCATCATCAAAATCGACAGGCAAATCCTTTTGATGCCGCATGATCAAATCGAACCGGCGTTCGCTGCGGTGAGCCAATCCGTCCATTTGCAGCTTTCCCAAGCGGGTCAGAGTCAGGTCAAGCACAAACCGCACCGCATTTTGTTTCGCGTTCGTCCCTTTGGAAGGAGCAGCTTCCTCCTGCGGTTTTTGCAGGTAAAGGGAAACCGGTTCGACGATTGCTCCGGATAAGAAGGGAACCGTCCACCCTTTCCAGGCGGTCCGACCGTCCGATGCCTTTTTCGAAGAAACGGCAAAATCTTTTTCCATTTTCTGAAACAGGCGCTGTCCTTTTTCGCCCAAGCTTTGTATTGCCGCTGCATTGGCTTCTCCGATCAGGGAAGCCAGCGGAACATTTTGAGTGCTTGCAGAGATAAAAGATAAAATTTGTGCCGGCAGTTTATTTCCGATTTGTGGCAGAACATTTTTAACGGCTTCGAAAGCAGAAGGCGAATCAGACTGCTGCAGCAGGTTCAGCGTTTCGCTGATGCTTTGAAAAATGTTTTTTTCCGCCGCTTCCGGAACTGTGAAAAAAAGCGGCTCGATTGTTTGGGTAATTTGAACGGTTACCGGCGTTAAATGCGGCAGGTGGATTTCCTCCTCCAAAGCCAAAACACCGACTTCCGTAACGACAAGAGGCGCGGAACCGGTTTTAAAATCAAAAACAACCCCCTTCAGAGGGATTTGTACGGCTGACTTTTCCGATGTCTTTTCGGCTGCTGCGGCTGTAACGGGCTCAGTTTCTTCCTTTATAACGGGCAAAACAGTCGATTCCAGCGTTTCCGAGAAGGAGGAAGAGGGCGTTTGAGGAGAAACGGCGGGGACGAAATCGGTTGGAGCCGCCTCTTTTTCCGTCGGCATTTCGATTGAAGGAAGGGCTGGCGTTTCCTGTCGGGACAGCGGGCTGTTGAAAAGAAGAGAGGGCGTTTCCGCCGGACTGTCGGGAACAGGCGTTTGAGACGGAGCTGAAGGAGAAGAAGCGGTTACTGCCGCTGTTGATTCCGAATTAACGGCAGGTGTGCCCTTTAAAGAATCGGTTAAGACGACCTGCGGACTGCCGGCTGACTGTATGGCGGTTTGTTCCGGTTCGGCTGTTTGCGGAACCGGCATTTCCTCCGGCATGGGAGCCGCGGACGCATCAGGAAGAGGAGACAGCATTGACTGCGCCGGCTGAGCCGAGGCCGTGGGCTGCGGTGTCGAAATCTGCGGGTCAGATATTGGCGGGACGGGCGCATTTGGCGCGGGGGAAAGTTCAATCTGAACCGTTTGATGCGGCGTTAAAGGGGGCAGCTGTTCTTCGTTTGAAGCAGTCAGTTCATTCATTAAGGCCGTGATTTGTTCGGAAACGGAATGCAGGACAAAGGCTCTGAGAGGAATGGATTTCTTTGCCGACGGAGAAATAATGTCGGTTCGGGGACGTTCGGCGGCAACTGTCTGCAAGTTTTGGGCCGCCTTTTTTATGTCGGGCAAAGGAGCCGAAAAATGAATGCGGACAGAAAAAGTCTTTTTTAAATCGGCAGGTAAAATCTTGATGCTGACCGGTGTTGAAACGCGCAGCACATGGGCCAGTTTAACCGGAACGGCCAGCTCTTTTCCGTTCGGGAGAGTCAATTGCATAATCGGCAGAGCGGAAGATGTCTCCGGAGGCGTAAGAACAGCGGGCAAAACAAAACCTGCCGGCAGCTCCGTCATTTCCGGCGGCGCATCGGGTAAAGGAATGACTGTTGACGCTGACGCAGTTTGAGCAGCCGGCCCTGAATTTTGCAAGGAAACAGTAGGGCTGCTCATGGGCGGCTCTTATTCTTTGGTCAGACGCGCGGCAATGGCCAATACGTCTTCGGCAGCCTCCGTACTGGGGTGACGGCGCAGAATCGATGTCTGGTTGCGGATAGCGTCACGAACACGCGTATCCCGACGGATTACACCGGCCAAAGGTGGAGAAATGCGTAGAAAACCTTGGCAGGCTTTTAATAGGGTTGTATAGGTTCTTTCCCCTTCACGCGCAGAATTGGCCGAATTGACAACAATATTAATGTTCGGCTGCTGCTGTTCCATGCAGATCATTTTGATAAAAGCATAAGCGTCTGTCAGAGAAGTCGGTTCGTCTGTGCAGACAATCAGCAGAGTTGCTGCCGAAGAAGCGAATAAGCGCACAGGCCTTTCTACGCCGGCGCCTAAATCGACGATGACCCGGTCATATCCGCCGGCCAATAAGCGCAGATCATCATTGATCAGCTGCAGACGGCTGAGCGGCACATTGGACAGACTGCCCGATCCCGACCGACCGGCAATGATGTCAAAGTTGCCTTCCTCATAATGGCAAATCGCTTGGTTCAAAGTGATCTTTCCGGCGATGACGCTGCCTAAATCGTGTGTCGGCATCAATCCCAGCTGGATATCGATGTTCGCCAGTCCCAGATCCCCGTCAAACAGCAGCGTTTTCAGGCCGCTTTGGGCAAAAGCATGGGCCATGGTGATCGAAAACCAAGTTTTTCCGACGCCGCCTTTTCCGGAAGCAACGGCAATCATATTGCGGACCTGCGGGCGCATAACCTTTCTGGGCGCCAAAGCCAGTATCTGTTCAGAGGAGTTTTGCGTTGGTGACGTATTCATGATTTTTTCCTTGTAGCAGAATCGGATTCTTCCGATGACATCAAAAGCAGTCTTGCCAGAGAAACTGCATTGATCGGGGACAATCCCCTGGTAACGTTCGGACTCATGCTGGCTTCACATAAAGTTAAGCGTCCCGCGTCCGCTGCGGCCAAGACGCCGCCGAAACGCCGCGCCGCATCTAATCGCGTCGCCAGCAGGTAAACAGCGCCGGCTTCGGCAAAAGCCTCTGCCGTTTCCATGGATTCCAGCGGGTCAACGCCGGCAGGCATGACCATAACGGGTAAAACGTCTGCCGCTTCGATATAAGCGGTCAGGTATTCCATATCGCTGGGCTGGAACGGATTGAAAGCCGGCATGTCAATAAAGATTAAATCGCATGTTTTGCGCAAAGCCGTGATATGCGCCTGCATGTTTTCCGGGGACCGCGCCTTTAACAAAGTGATGTCCAGAATGTTGGTGAAAGCGACTAATTGTTCAGCCGCGCCGGCTCGCACGATATCCGCTGAAATCAAGCCGACCCGATGACCGGACAGACACGCGCGGGTCGCCAGTTTGCCGGTGATGACCGTTTTGCCGACACCGGCCGCACCGGTCAGCATAAAGGCCTGTCCTTTAATTTGTTCGGGCAAAGGGTGAAAGCTGAATACCGTATCCAGTGCGGAGGCAAAAGAAACCAAATCGTTTTTATTTTTGGATTCTTTGACATGCAGGACGATTTTTTCGATCAGGGTGGAAGGCAGGGCATGATAACCGAGCGTTTCTCGAATAGTTTGATGCAAATCCGTTTCCTGCGGTTCTTCGCTGTTGTATAACCGTTCGATTTCTTCATCACGGTCGTTTTCTTCAATCGCGGCTGTCAGACGAACGCCCGCGCCGGTTCCTAACCGCTGCGTCGATACGATGATCGCGTTTTCCCCCAGCTCATGGCGCAATTGGTCCATAGCTTCGGACATTGTCGGGGCGGTGTAGGTTTTAATTTTCATCTATGGTTCTCTAAACTTGTCCTACGGTTCTGATTTTTGCGCGCGGGTGAATCTCATTTTGCGATATTACCACAGTTGTGGGACGAAAGCGCTCAATAATTGAACGCACATACGGACGAATGCCGGGACTGGTCAGCAAAACCGGAGCTTCTCCGCGGGCTGCCTGATCTTCAAAGACCTGACGGATCCTTAAAATAAATTTTTGAATTTGGCTGGGCGGCATGGATAATTGCTTTTCTTCGCCCTGTCCGGAAAGAGACTCGGCAAAGTTTTGCTCCCATTCGCCGGATAAAGTGACCAGCGGAATAATCCCGTCCGGTCCCGCGACGGCATTTGAAATCTGACGCGATAAACGCGTGCGGACATGTTCCGTAATGATCATCAAGCTTTGCGTGACCGAACAGGCCTCTGAAATGCCTTCCAAAATCGTCGGCAGATCGCGGATCGAAACACGCTCTGTCAGCAGGTTTTGCAGAACGCGTTGCACGCCGCCGATCGTGATGCGCTTCGGAATCAGTTCCTCGACCAGTTTCTGTTGATCCTTGTCCAGCTCATGCAGCAGTTTCTGCGTTTCCGTATAGCTGAGCAGTTCGGACATGTTGGCTTTGACTAATTCGGTGATATGCGTCGTGATGATTGTCGGACAATCGACAACCGTATAGCCGCGGAACATCGCGTCTTCCCGTGCCGTCATATCGATCCACATGGCGGCCAGACCGAATGTCGGCTCTTTTGTTTTTTCGCCCTGCAGCGTGATCTCTTCGCCGCGCGGATCCATGACCAGCAGCTTGTTCGGGCGCAGTTCCCCGCGACCGGCCTCCGTTTCTTTGATGTAAATTACGTACGTATTCGGCGGCAGGCGCATGTTGTCCTGAATGCGCACTGACGGCATCACAAAGCCCATTTCCAATGCCAAAGCCCGCCGCAGAGCCTTGATCTGATCGGTCAGGCGGCGGTTGGACGTGTCATTGATTAAAGAAAGCAGACTGTACCCCAGTTCCAAACGCACCAAATCCATTTTCAGTACGCTGGAAATCGGTTCTTCGACAATGGGCGGCGGCGTTTCCGGCTGCTGTTCCAACAGCATGCGTTCTTCTTCTTCCTTGGCTTTTTGCTGCTGACGGATCAGAAAATAGGCCGTCGCACCGGTGACAACGCTTAAAAACATAAAAGGGGCTGCCGGCGTGCCGGGAAGGGTGGCCAGCATGAACGCCAGAAAAGAGGTCATGCCAAGCGCTTTCGGATAATGTGACAGCTGACCGAACAAAACTTTTTCCGTTCCGCCCGAAATGCCCGCTTTGGACACCATAATACCGGCGGCGACAGAAATGATCAGCGCGGGAATCTGAGAGACTAAGCCGTCGCCGACCGTCAGGCGCATGTAAGTGTTCGCCGCTTTCATGAACGGCATATTCTGCTGCAAAATACCGATTAAAATACCGGCAATAATGTTGATCGCCGTAATGACCAAACCGGCAATCGCGTCCCCGCGCACGAATTTCGAAGCACCGTCCATCGCACCGTAAAAACTGGATTCCTGCGATAGTTCATCACGGCGCTTGCGGGCTTCCGGTTCATCAATCAAGCCGGAAGACAAATCCGCGTCGATCGCCATTTGCTTGCCGGGCATTGCGTCTAAAGCGAAACGGGCGGCGACTTCCGCGATACGACCGGAACCTTTGGTAATCACCATAAAGTTGACCAACACCAAAATGGCAAACACGATGACTCCGATGATGAAATTGCCGCTCATGATAAATCCGCCGAACGCGGCAATGACGTGGCCGGCGGCTTCAGGACCGCGATAGCCATTGGCTAAAATCAAGCGGGTGGAGGACAGGTTCAGAGCCAGTCGGAACAACGTTGTAATCAACAGCACCAAAGGAAAGGACGTGAACTGAATCGGCTTTTCGATAAAAATAGAAGTCATCAAAACCAGTACGGAAAACGTCAAAGACAGGGCCAAAGCTACGTCCAACAGCCACGGCGCCAATGGCAAAATCAGAATGACCAGCATCAAAACGATGCCTAATGCCAACGCAATATCCGACCGTTTTCCTATGGAAAAGAGGCCTTGTTTCAGGTTGGTCGGCGTTGGAATAGAGCCTGCTTTGACGGGTTCGTTTGCCATTTATATCCTTTATCCGAAATCGTTCGGCGCGGCGGGAACCTCTGTTCCTTCTTCCATATACTGTTTCAGCTTGTTGCGCAGCGTGCGAATGGAGATGCCTAAAATATTCGCCGCATGCGTGCGGTTGCCCAAAGTATGCTTTAATGTGCTGATAATTAAATCTTTTTCGACATCGGCAACGGTGCGCCCGACCATACTGTCCGAAGACGATCCTGTTTCCTGCTGCGCCGACTGTTCCATTGATCCGGTCAGCATAATCGCTTCGGGCTCGATTTCTTTGCCGGTTGACAGCAATACGGCGCGGTGAATCGTGTTTTCCAATTCGCGCACATTGCCCTGCCAGCCATAGGACAAAAGCATCTCCGCGGCTTTTGAAGACAAGGGCTTGACAATAATGTCATTCATTTCCGAATACTTTTTAATGAAGTAATCAGCCAGCGGCAGAATATCGTCCTTCCGCTGGCGCAGAGAGGGAATCGCGATATTGACAACGTTTAATCGGAAATAAAGGTCCTCACGGAATGTCTTGTTTAAAACTTCCTGTTGCATGTTGCGGTTGGACGTTGCTAAAATTCGCACGTCGACATCAATCGGCTTTTTGCCGCCGATCCGGTCGATTTGACGTTCCTGTAAAACGCGCAGCAGTTTGGCCTGCAGACGAATATCCATTTCGCTGATTTCGTCCAAAAGCAAAGTGCCGCCGTCGGCTTCTTCAAATTTGCCGATCCGGCGGGCGACAGCACCGGTAAAGGCGCCCTTTTCATAGCCGAACAGCTCTGATTCCAAGAGATTTTCGGGAATAGCCGCGCAGTTGACCGCGACAAACGGCGCCGAAGAACGTTTGGAGTTGGCGTGAATGTATTTGGCGATCACTTCTTTACCCGTGCCGGATTCGCCGGTAATCAGGACGCTGGCTGTAGAAGGCGCAATCTGTTTGGCCAGCTGCAGCACTTTTTCCATAGCGGCATCTTTGCAAATGACAGGCGTTGTCTGCATCGAAAAGGCCGATAAAACCGCGCCGATCAATTCCGCGTCCGGCGGCAGAGGAATATATTCTTTTGCGCCGGCTTTAATCGCTTTGACTGCCGCCCGCGCATCGGCGGCAACCCCGCAGGCGACGACAGGGACGCAGATGCGTTCGCTGTTCAGCCGTTCTACCAAAGAATAAATGTCCAGCTTTACGTCCGCCATGATCAGGTCGGCGCTCTGTCCGCCGCGCAGCAGCTCTAAAGCCTGATCTATGGATTCGGCCAAAGCAACAGATCCGCCCTTTTTGATAGCGATCTGACTGGCGGCTCCGATCTGTCCGTCCATAGCTCCGATTAACAACAGACGCATGTTTGTTTCCCTAAACGTTTAATAAGCAACTAATTTCTTTCCGCTTTGATAATTTCCGTCATTGTAATGCCCAGCCGGTCCTCAATAACAACAACTTCACCGCGGGCGACCAAACGATTGTTGACGTAAATATCAATCGCTTCGCCGATCTTGCGGTCCAATTCGACAACGGCGCCGCGTCCCAGTTTTAACAGCTGGTGCACCTGCATGCTGGACTTGCCCAAAACGGCAGACACTTGAACGGGCACATCGTAAACGGCCTCCAATTCGGCTGAAGATTTTGGCTTTTCCGGAATCTCTTCGTTAAAACGGCTCTCCGAAGCTTTCCTTTTAGGAGCCGTGGTTTCATCTAGTTCGTTGAGGGACAATTCCTCTCCGTTTTCGGCATCTAAAGAAGTATCGTTTGTATCAGCCATGGTGTTTTTCTCCGGTATGATCTGCGGACGGTTCATCAGCCGGCGCAGCATGTGTATATAATTTTAGCAGTTCTTCAGTGTGATTTAAAACATCTTGTGCATTTTTTTCCAATCCGCCGTTTTTCCATTCAACGCGACAGTCTCCGATCGGCATCGTATCATCGCGGACAACGGCGATTTTTCCGCCGTATGATTCCTTTTTAATCAATTCGGTTAATACCGGTTTGATTTTGTCCGCCAAAAACGGATTCAGCCGCAAAGATATTTTAGGCTCATCTTTTAAAAAATGCAGATTTTTTTCCAACAGGGACCGAATTTCGTTTAAGGCGTTTGTTTCGCACAAGGCCGGAACGGCTTTCTGACAAACGGCCCAAGCGAAATTAACGGCTGTTTCAAAGGCATTTTGAGCATTTTTTTCCAACTGCTGCAAAATTTCTTTTAAGGAAGCGTCAATAGTACTCAACGTGTCAGAGTTTTGCTTTTCAATCGACACCATTGCCTCCTGCCATGCGGTTTCGCGTCCTTCTTCCAACCCGTTAAGGCGCCCTTCCTCCCGTGCTTTTTTTTCGGCGGCTTCCATTTGATTTATGGTAAATACGGGAATTGCTGCCGCGGAGGACGGGGTTTCTGCCGTCGGCTTTAAAGGCTCCTGCTCAACAGCTAAAGAGGGCGGTTCCTCATTTTGTACAGAATCCGTTTCTGAAGTCTTTTGTTCGGCAGGTTCCTGTTTTTCTTCTGTTTCCTGTTGGTCGGGAATATCTTTATCCTGTTCGGATTGGATCTGCGCCTGTTTGTTTAATGTGTCCAACAGCTGTGAAATGGAAGGCAGTCCGTCCACTGATTTGTCAGACAAATTTTCATTGGCGACCGGCTCATCGCTTTCCGGTTCGTCAAATCGTCTGTCAAACATGAACTTATATTCTTTCGCCATTGTCTCTTGCCGTTAAAAGATCAATAGATTAATTCGTCCTGCGATCCGCCGTCTGAAATGGTAATTTCACCGTTGTTGGCCAAATCTTTTGCGACTTGAACGATTGTCGCCTGAGCATCGTCAACGTCACGCAGTCGGACAGGTCCTAAGGCCTCCATATCTTCGCGCATCATCTTGCCGGCGCGTTCGGACATATTCTTGAAGAACAGATCTTTGATTACATCTGAAGCACCCTTCAAAGCAATGCTGAGTTTTTCCTTGTCCACATTGCGCAGCAGAACCTGTACGCCCATTGCGTCCAAACGGGTCAGGTCTTCGAAAGTGAACATCAAAGCTTTGATGCGTTCGGCGGATTCGCGGTTTCTGTCCTCCAAAGCGGCCATAAAGCGTCCTTCGGCGTTGCGGTCCATATTGTTGAACATTTCGGCGATCAATTCGTGCGAATCCTGACGTGTTGTTCTGGTCAGATTGTTCATGAATTCCGTGCGCAGCGTTTGTTCCAAGCCGTCTAAAATATCTTTTTGAATCGCCTCCAATCGCAGCAAACGCATAATCACGTCCATTGCGAAAGATTCCGGCAGAAGTGTTAAAACCCGCGCGGAATGGTCAGGTTTGATTTTGGACAGGATTACAGCTACCGTCTGCGGATATTCGTTCTTTAAATAGTTGGCCAGAACTTGTTCGTTAATATTGCCCAGCTTGTCCCACATAGTACGTCCGGCGGGGCCGCGGATTTCTTCCATAATGTTGTCAACGCGGTCTTTGGGGAGCGTTTTAAGCAGCAGCCGTTCCGTGTTTTCAAAATTTCCGACCATGGTTCCGGGATTGGAAATGGAGCTGGCAAATTCCAAAAACAGTTTTTCAACGACAGCTGACGGAACTGATCCCAAAGATGTCATGACAACAGACAGTTCGCGGATCTCTTCATCTTCCAGCAAAGAAAGCATTTTTGTAATATACTCTTCCGGTAAAGACATCATCAAGATGGCCGCTTTTTGCGGGCCGGTCAGGTTATAATAATTTTCAACCGCTTGTGCCATAAAGAAATTCCTTATTCAGAATAAAGCCAGTTACGGATAATGCTGACAGCTTCTTCCGGGTGTTGTTCTATAATTTCGCCGATCTTTTTCACGCTTGAAGCCTTAACGCGTCCTTCGACTTTGGCGATGTCAATCAGCTCTTCCAACTGTTCGGATTCGGTCAATCCGCCGCCGGAAGCCGGACCAGTCAGCTGTTGCAGCTCTTCGCTTTGTGCCATAAGCAGCCTCTCCTCTTCTTCTGTTTCGGGTTGTTCAAAGGCCTTGACAATCAAGGGGCGGACAACCAATAAAATCACTAAAACGGCAACGAAAGCGACGCAAAGCCCTTCAACCATTTTAATAACTTCTTGTTTTGTAAAGTTCATAAAAACAACGGGATCTTCCAATGCCAGCAGTTCATCGGGATTAAAGAACGGCAGGTTGATCACTTCGACCGTATCGCCGCGTGTCGCATCATAACCGACGGCGGAACGAACTAAAGTGGTTAATAACTCCATTTCTTTTTCCGTGCGGGGAATGTATTCTCGGCTTCCGTCCGGTTTCGGCAGATATGTCCCGTCAACAATGACGGCAACCGACAGCCGTTTGATGACGCCGTTTTTACGGACCTGACTGATGACTTCCTTTGAAATTTCATAATTGACGGTTTCTTCCGTCCGATTTGCTTTTTGTGTGACTTGGTTGACATTCTTCGCGTCTGCGTCAGGCAGATTTTGTTCCACGCTGACAATCGGTTCGCGTTCGTCTGTATGCGAATTTTCTTCAATCGTTGTGGAAGAACGCAAGACCTGCGCATCGGGATCGTATACTTCTTTATTAACGACGACTTGATCGAAATCCATTTCCAAAGACGCCTGCACGCGGACTTTTTCCTGTCCTACAGACTGTTCGATCAAACTTTGAACGGAATTGATCAGCCGTTTTTCATAATCACGGCGCAGTTCTTCGTTTGATGACATCTGCATTTGTTCGTCGTCATCAAAGCTTTTCGTTAAAAGCGTGCCGCGCGCGTCCATAATAGAGACGTCTTTCATCTGCATCTTTGGCACTGCCGCTGCGACTAAACGTTGAACGGCTTCGACTTGTTTGGGATTCAGTTTGGCCTTTTCTTCCATACGGATAATAACGGAAGCCGAGGGCGGCTGCTCTTCGCGCGAAAACATTTCCCGGCGTGGCAAAACCAAATGGACGCGTGCCGCCTTCACATTGTCGATCGCTTTAATCGTGCGCGATAGTTCGCCTTCCAAAGCGCGCAGCATCTGCAAATTAATAATGTCATGTCCGACGCCCGGAGATTGAGCCTTGTCAAAAATTTCATATCCGACAACGCTGCCGGCATTAACCGTTTCCGCCAACTGAACGCGCAGCTTTAAGGCATCGGAAACAGGCACATGAATTTCTGTGCCGTTTTTATGCAGCTGATAGGGAACATTTTGTTCTTCCAGCTGAGCAATAATGTTTTTCGTATCCGCGGGATCCAATTCATTGAACAATATTGCCATTTCCGTCGATCCCAAATGAGTCGCCAGATAAATCAAAAATCCCATCAGGAAAATCAGCACGCCGCCCATTGCGGCCAGCCGTCCCGTTCCCAAATTTTTAAGCGTTTGAAGAAATGAAAGCACCTTTGCCCCTACATCAAGCCACAGTTACAAATCCGCCAAATCATAACAAACTTATAACAAATGAACATAAAAAAACTCTTAATAAATTGATTTTATAGATCTGTTAGTTCGTCAGCCCTCACTGCGAAATGCTCACGTACTTTTTGTACGCTCCGCTTTCTCGTTCGGCCTTCCTGCTGTTTGCAATTCCGCCTAAAACTTGCTTTGGACGTTTTCAACGTCCTTGCGCGTTAAGGCTCATTGACCTTACAGACAAAAACAGGCATTCCGGCCTGTTTTTGCTTAGCGGTTTCTAAAATCAATTTCTGCCGTGCACGTACCTTTTAGTACGTTTACGCACGCGCCTGCGCTTCTCGTCGCCTGGCGGTTGCAATGACGATTTTTTTGTTTTCTCTGCCGTGTACTTGTCGTACGGGCGTCAGTTTTTTAGATTATGCTAACCGGCAGCCCCCCCGCCGGGAGGGCGTTGTGCCCGTGGCGCTGCCACCCGGAGGACGTTAAGCCAGTGGCGCCGCCATAAAAAGCCCCTGCCGGACAGGCCGACAGGGGAAGAGAAAAAAGAGAATGAATTTTTGGAATTACCGCTTGATGCTGATCAGTTCTTCCAGCATGGAATCCGCGGTGGTAATGATCTTGGACGCGGCGGAATAAGCCCGCTGGGTCGTGATCATATCCGTGAATTCTTCAGCAATATCAACAGTTGATTCTTCCAGAGAGCTGCTGGAAATAACGCCTGCGCCGCCTTCTCCCGCCGTGCGCAGAGTTGCATTTCCGGAAGAGGTCGTTTCGATATACGCATTGCCGGACAGCATTTCCAAAGAATTCACGTCAACAAAAGTCGCCAGAGGAATTTGTGCAATTGCACGGGTTTCTCCGTTGTCGAAAATTGCTGTAACAATTCCGCTTTCACTAATGGACACGCCCGTGTAACTGCCATATTTCGCACCGTCCTGATTGACATAATTGGTCGCGAATTTGCCGGCAAGCTGGGTTAATCCGTTAGCCGTGTTGGCATCGCCGATATACAGGTTCACTTGCGAACTTTCGTAATAATTTCCTGTCATATCGCTGGCGCCGTTGGCCCATTCGATCGCGACTTTGTCCGTGTTGATCTGCTTGGGTGTGCCGTCAGCATTGAAACTGACCGCCGGAATGATGGATCCGCTTTGCGCACCGGCAACATTATTGAACGAAAAAGTGTTCGTCAGAACCAATAATCCGTCTGTATCCGGCTGGTTCAGCTGCTTGCCGTTGTCTTTGCCGACAATGTCTAAAGCGCTGCCGATACCGGTCGTTGTACCAAATGTTTTCAGAGGTTCCGTCGTTGTTGTTGTTGTGACAGAGTAATCGCCCGTTGAAATAGCATTTGTGTTGAACGCCGTCATGACCAAGCTGGCACCGCTTTGGTAATCGGAAACGCCGGCCAAAGCCGCTAAAGCGGTCATGACTTCTGTTGGATTGACGTAGACCATTAAAGACGCGACCGAGCAAGTTCCGATCGAGATGTTGTCGCCGCTTAACGTTAAGGTCGCGCCGGATACGCTGCTGGAAATGCCGGCGGCGGAACCAAGGGCGGCCATGGCTTCATCTGCTGTTGTAAACGAAGAAATGTCGATTTCGTTCGTACCGGCAGAGCCGCTGACAAACGTATACGTTGTTCCGTTGACGACAACGGTGTCGCCGGCGGACGGAACGGCTGAAAAAGTCAGCTCTTCCGTATTGATCAGAGTATCCAGATCCAGAGTGGTCGAGTTGGACGTTCCGCGGGCCAGTGTATACGTTGTCCCGTTGATTGTAACGCTGGTTCCGTCATAATCGGTGATGTCCGTAGAGGTAAAGGTCAACGTATCCTGATTCAGCGTGGCCGTCGAACTGGCAGCGCTCAGATAATCGCCTGCAGAGACCATTGTCGCGCCGCTGACTTGAATATAGTTGCTTAAGTCTTCTACGCCGTTTGCCGATTCATAATAGCTTTTCATTGTGTTGTATAAAGCGTTCATGACGGCGATCGGCGCGGCGGAAGTTCCGTCCTTATCAGACAAGTCGCTGATGTTGACGGCAATGGAGCCGTCGGACAAAGTTGTGCCGGAAGGAATGCCGGAATTATTTGAGAACTTATATGTTTTGGAACCGCCGCCGGCGATGTCTCCGATCGTGACGGTCTGTCCGACATAAGCGGCAATGTTTGTTGTCTGGAATGTGACAGAAGCCGCATTGCCGGAAGACACAAGTATGTTAGAACCGGTTGAAGTCGGATTGATTTCCAGCGTTGAACCGGAGGCGACATAACGATCATAGTCGGGTTCATTATTGTTGATCGATTGTTTCAACAAAGAAACCAGCTTGACCGTATCGATCTTTCCTGTGGAATAGTCGATCAAAGAAGAGATATTGACGGTCACAACACCATTGGAAGTTGCGGCGTCAACATCACGAAAGACGTAGGTGTTTGAACCGATTGTAACGGATTTGCCCAAGTAATCGGTCAGCGTATTGCTGGAAAAATCAATACGAGCCGTGTTCTTAATATCCCAATCAAGTTCAGGCAGTTCGAATTCGCCGGTGGAAATGCCGGTTGTCGGGTCTGGATTGGCTGCAGACTGCAGACAGGCGGTTGTGCCGACTTTGAATTTCAAAGCGGCGCCGCTGTTGGACTGGTTGACTTCAATGGTTGTACCGTCCGATCCGACGCTGAAACGTCCTGCGCTGGGCAAGGTGGCCTGAATGACTTCATTGAATTTGGCAACGGCGTCGCCTGTCGTAACGATACCGGCGCTCAGATCAACGGCAACAACAACTTCGTTGCCGGCTGGAGAATAGGTTGTCGTTCCGTCAGTTGTAAATTCAAACACGTAATTCGTGCCGTTTGTTTCAATGGAAACGGTGGAGTGATTTGTCGGAATAGCCGTGAATTCCAGCTGGGCGCGTGCCGAATAAACATCTTGGCTGGCGTCGTTCGTCACTTCGCTGGAACTGTATGTCACCAGTGTCGCGGCGCCGGAGGGCATGCCGATGTCCAAAGACCACGTGCCTGTTTCCGTTTTGGTAAAGGTTAAAGTCGCGTTATGGGAATTGCCCAATGAGTCATAAACCAATACAGAGGAACTGTACCGTCCGCCTTTTTCCGGAGCTCCAGCATCAAAGACGGGCGCATCTGCCGGCAGATTGGCTCCGAAGGAAATGTTGTGCGTTTCCTGAGCCGTGCCGCCGATTGTGTTCAGATTGACCGCGCGCAAATTGGTGGAATCGATAATGTTGTCGTTCACATAGACGGTTGTGCCGGCATCGTTTGTATACGCTTTCATATACATGTTGTCACCGATTTGCACTAACGAAGCATTTTCATATCCGTCATAAGCCTGTAAAGGCCATGCCTGTAGATAAAAACCGTTGTCGTTTTTCAAATACCCGTCCTGATCAACACTGAACGAACCGACGCGGGTATAGCTCCACAAATCATCTGCGTCAGGCTGAGAAGTTTGCGTTGTTACGAAAAATCCCGATCCGGAAATGCCCAGATCCGTTGAATAAGACGTGCTGCTCAGCAACCCCTGCACATCAACGCCTGCCCGTGTGCGGCATTGGACACCGCCGCTGGTGTAGCGCGTTGAAGACGTTTGTTTGGTGACCAGTGTTGAAAAGCTGGCGGAATTAGCTTTGTAACCGATCGTATTCACGTTGGCAATGTTGTCCGAAATGATGCCCATAGCAGACGATTGCGCGGTTAATCCCGAAACGCCGGTTCTTAATGCACCGAATAAACTCATTGTCATTCTCCTTTTTTTGTGTTCTTTTTGAAACGGTTCTGTGTCAAAAGAACTTTTTTGTGCCGAATTTTTCTGATCGGCTTTTATTAAACTGTTAAAGTTCCCTCTTCTGAAGCAGCCGTGCTGTCAGTGGCTGAAACAATGTCGTCTTTGCTGTGAATGGCAAGAACGCTGTTCATGTCAACGGCGACATTGCCGATGCCGATTGCGACGGTATCGCCGTCATAGGCCACGCCGGTGACTTTGCCGAAAACGGTTTTTTGCACTTCAATAGAGGAGCCCGAAGAATCCAGAGCCGTTACAACCAACACGTATGCTCCGTCTTCTAATTGATTGCCGTTGTTGTCTTTGCCGTCCCATTCCATTTCATGACGACCGGAGGACAGTTCAACGCCTGTAAACGTTTTAACAAAGTTGCCGGCCGAATCTCGAATGGCGACAACGCACGAGGACGCGTCTGCTCCCAAAATGTAAGAAAACTTGGCATTTCCGTCCTGCAATGGCAGATAATCGCTTAATGCCTGGACATATTGATCCATATAGCTGATCGCCTGAGTCGCAACCGCATTGACATTTTGAGCCACGATCGTTTCCAGATACGTGTTTGTCTGAATGCTTTGTTCAACCTGCGCATATTGAACCAGCTGGTTGGTGTATTCGCTAGTATCCATGGGATCCAGAGGATCTTGGTATTTTAATTGCTGCGTCAGCAGGAAAAGGAAGGCTTCCATATCATCAAACAGCTGTGTTTTAGAGCTGCTGGAATCCTTTCCCGAATTGACGGCATTGCTTAAAACGTCTAATCCGCTTACTGATGTAGTCATGACGTTTCCTCCCTTATACTCTGATATTCAGCGCATAGCGCCCTGAAATGCTTAACGTGCCGGCGGATACGGGCAAGTCGCTGTACAGATCATCGTCCGTTTCTGCCGCGGCGGAATGGTGTTGGTGCCGGGACTGCTGATGTTCGTCGTTGTAACGTTCCCCGCGGTAATTAAAGCTGAACGACTGATCATTCAGGTCAAACCCGCTGTCAGTCAAAGCCTGCTTTAACGCGGTCAGGTCCGACTGCAGCAAATCGAGCGTTTCCGCCCGTGCCGTGCTGAGGACGGCCTTCATTGTTCCGTCTTTGCCGATTTCCAAATGAATTTTGATCGTGCCCAATTCTTTGGGCTTAACGATGATATCAATCTTGTCCAAACCGTCTTTCAGCGCCTTTTTGATGCTGACTTTGATTTGGTCGGCCAGCTCGTTTGCCGGAATGTTTTTCTGAACAGGCACATTTCCGGATACCGCTTTGCCGCGCAGCTCGTGTGAAGCGGAAAGGACCGCTGTCGGAGCGCCGGAGATGTTTGGAGATGCGGCCTCCATAACGGCGCTTTCCGTTTGAACCGCTGTTTGGGACGCGGGCAGGGCTTTGTTTTCGGCATAAAGGACCGCGACCCCGTTCGGCTGATCCGTTTGTTCTGCCTGCTTTTCTGAAGAAGGCGCAAACTTGGCTTGGTCAATATGCGGCGTTAATGTCTTTTCTGACGGCGCGGCGGCAGTTTCCGTATCGGCAAAGGCAGGCGCTGCTGTGTTTGTGTCGTTTTCCTCCGCCTTTTTTATTCCGGTTATGCGGGTGTTTTCCCTTTGCGGCAAAATGAAGGCTTTGGCTGCGGGTGTCTGCGTGCTGACCGTTATGGCAATGTTAGTGTTTGTCGGTAATTCCCGCGCCAGCTCTTCGGCCTGTCGGTGCGCTTCAGAAGGAGAGGCAGCCTCTTTAAAAGAGTCAAAATTAAAAGTGTCGGGCAAATCGGCCAGAGGCAGATCTGCGGAAATATTTTCCTTTGCGGCAGGCGCCGTTTTGACGGGAGCAGAGGCGATGCTTTGAGGCTGTGGTGTCCGATCTGCCGGAACTGTTGGGGTGTGTTCCTGCGGCAGCGGAGAGGTCAAAATTTGTTCCTGCGCCTTTTCCGGTTTTATAGAATCGAAGGCCTCTTTTTGGTAAAAGGATGCGTTTTCTTGTATTTCAGCCGGCGCTTGTGTCGGGATAAAATCGGAAGAAGCCGATATTTCCGGCGCTTCGTCGGGCAAAGCGTCCAAAGAGGGGTGTCTGTCAATGATTTGCGGCTGAATGGTTGAGGCCGTATTTTCCTGCGGCTGACTGTCGGCGGGCTGAATTTGCACCGGGGCCGCCTTTTCCGCGACGACAGCAGGTTGCTCTTGAGGCCGGGGAGCAGCGGCAATGGTCTGCAAGGCGGAATTGATTAAAATGTCTGCCGCTGTTAATTCCTCAGAGGAATCAAAAGAAGGATCCTGCCGCGAAAAAGTTTGTTCCGGCATGCAAAGTGTCTCAAAATCGGCGGAGAGTGTTTTTTTCTGTACAGCATTTTGTTCTGTTTGAGTCTGCGCGGTAATTTGAGTGGGGACAATATTTTCCTGCGTCGGAATCTTTTGCCCATCGGAAACTGCGGCAGCAGGAGCTGTGGCCTTGAGTTCATCGGCTTTTCTTAATTTTTCGCTGGCTCTTGTACGTTTGATATGAAGCTTGACAATTTTGACATTTTCCCGCGACGGCATGCCTTTCTTTAATTCCTTTAAAGAAGAGGCCGCTTCCGCCCGTGCGCTGAGCGTATTAAAGAAAGTGTCGGCGCTTTTTTCCGTTTTGCCTGTTCTGACCTGATCCAAAGCCTGCAGGAAGGCTTCCCCTGTTTTTAAAGAGCTTTGCTCGGCTGAAGAAGCAACAGGAACGCTGTTCTGCCCTGCATTTGAAAATAAGCTTTCTGCGGCAGAAGCGCTTGGATTTGTACTCATCAGCAAATTGAAAACCGATAAATCCATAGGAACGTTCCTTGCTTAAAATTAAACACGTCTTTTCCTATGCAATAGGTGTGCCAAATTTTAAAATCCTGTGGCGTCGCCACGGGTAAAACGTTCTCCGGAAAAAGATTAGGTTCTGTCAGTTGGCACGATATAAAAAACTGGCGCCCGTACGGCTAGTACCGCCACGGGTAAAACGTTCTCCGGAAAAAGATTAGGTTCTGTCAGTTGGCACGATATAAAAAACTGGCGCCCGTACGGCTAGTACCGCCACGGGTAAAACGTTCTCCGGAAAAAGATTAGGTCCTGCCAGTTGGCACGATATAAAAAAACTGGCGCCCGTACGGCTAGTACCGCCACGGGCAAAACGTTCTCCGGACAAAGATTAGGTCCTGCCAGTTGGCACGATATAAAAAAACTGGCGCCCGTA
>JAFVAT010000009.1 GCA_017480385.1 Alphaproteobacteria bacterium
CCGGGCAGGGCGCGCCGTCGTAAGCCTGTACGCATTGCATTGCGGCGAAAGCGGTGTTTGTACAAAACAGCACCGCTATAGAGACAAAAGATAGTATTAGAAATTTTTTCATAAAATCCCCCTCTAATTGTAGAAAAAATGATTCGAAAACATTCTTATTCAAATAAAAATGCATCTCAATAAAGATAAGGGGGGGGGGGGGTATATTTTTAACAAAAGCGTCACAAATAAAACCAGAGTCATGGCCGCTTTCGGCGTGAATCATGAAGTGATAAAAATGAAAAAAATACTTAAATAAATATTTATAATAAAAGAATAAATATTATAAAAATATGTTTTTGAAGAGTCATAAAGATAAAGGAAGAAAGGTCCTTGTTTTTACGCAATGAAAAACAGAGCAGCGCAAAAAAATCCCGCCTGATCAGCGGGACCTTTTTGAAATATCGATTCTTAAAAAATGAAGGAAGCAATTAATCCGTTTCTTTACCTTCATCGTCCTGGCGTACCAAAGGAGTAGCCGGCGCCAATTCTGCTTCCCACGGGAATAAAATCCACATGTCCTGATCGGCGGCAAAGACAAAATCATCAACGACTTTTTGTCCCATTGGTTTGGCGTATAATGTCACAAAATAGGCCTTAGGCATCAATTCACGGATAATGCGTCCCGTTCTACCGGAATCGACTAAGTCATCAACGACTAAAACGCCTTCGCCGTCTGTTTCCGGCACTTTTAATAAAGAAGCCCGTGTTCCACGTTCTTCTTCATCATATCCGGCGACGCAGATCGTATCGACCCAGCGGATTTCCAATTCTCTGGCCAAGATTGCTGCCGGCAGCAATCCGCCCCGTGTGACGCAGATTATTTTTTTCAGATCCTTGCGATTAACTAAACGCGAGGCTAATATGCGGGCATCATTATGAAATTGTTCCCATGAAATTTTTAAATAGCGCGGTTTAGTCATTGAAGGACCTCCATGTTTTAGCGCTGCATCAAGAAATGCTTTTTTGAGCGTTTTTAACGGGAGAATCAAGCTTTTTTTGAAAAAATAAGGTTTTCTCTATTTTTTAAACCAACTTTGGATTTCTTGTTGTGTTTGAAGAGACTGGACGGAAACAGACTCTGCGGAATCCTTACCGTTGGCGGAGGTCTCCTGTTCCTGCGTGTTTTTTTCCAGCTGTTCTTCCTGTTTCTTTCGCGCTTTTTCTTTAGCAGCGCGGATCAGATCACGGATCTGCGCTTTGATTTGCGGGCCGTCCCATTCGGCAATTCCTCGAATACGACCGACTTCCCGCCCCTCTTCATCAATCAGAAATGTTGTCGGAAGGCCTTTGACATCGGCAGCCTGAGAAAAGCGCGCCTGCGGATCGGCGTAGATCTTTAAGTTCTTAATGCCGCGGTTCAGCCAAAAGCGGCGAAGAACGGGAAAGGGTTCCAAATCCGAAGAAAGCGCTATGACATGGAATTTGACACCTCCCATATCTTTTTGCAGCCGGTCCAGCATTGGCAGTTCAACAACGCATTGCGCGCAAGAGGTTGACCAAATGTTGACCAGCAAAATCTTTCCCCGAAAATCACGCAGGGAAGTCTTTTCGCCTTTTTCATTAAAAAAATCAGCTGTCGGTGCCAGAATCGGATAAGAATTCATCTTGAATGTTTGTGGCGTTTTTGTGTTTCTGATCGAAATCGTCCCTGTGGTCTGTGCCTTTAGACCTTGCAGAGGAAAAAACAGAATCAACAAAAGGAAAAAACATTTCAACATCTAAAATCGCTTTTTTTAAAAGTCATGCTTTTACTATAAAAAAAAAGAGTGAATAAGTTTTTAACACTTGATATGCTGAAACCGGCAGTGAGAACAAAGAGGATTTTGTATGAAAACAGTGGCTGTTGTTGTTTTGGGCATGCTTTTTCTGACGGGCTGTGGCAAGCGCGGCAATTTGGATCTTCCGCCGGGAGCGACTTTCCCGCGTCAATACCCTGCGGCACGTCAGCCCAGGCAGGGGCGGATGATTCCGGTCGTACTGCCGGAAAATCAATCGCAGGACGAGGACGGAACAGATTTTTTACCGGAAAAGGACAAACAAAAATGACCTCTTTTCATTATCAGAACGGCTCTCTTTATGCTGAGGGGGTATCGATAGAAGAAATAGCACGGACAGTGCCGACACCGTTTTACGTATACTCGGAACAGACTCTGCGTTTCCAAATGCAGTCTTTTGCCGGTGCAGCGCAAAATCGGCTGACGTCTTTTTTGGTTTGTTTCGCTGTAAAAAGTAATGCAAATCCTGCGATTATTAAAATATTGTCTTCAATGGGCGCCGGGGCCGATATCGTATCGGAAGGCGAATTATTATTGGCGCTGTCAGCCGGCGTTCCGGCAGACAGAATCGTTTTTTCAGGGGTCGGCAAGACACGGGAAGCGTTGGCGCTGGCTGTGGAAAGGGGGATAAAGCAGATCAACCTTGAATCGGAAGAAGAAGCCATTTTATTAAATGAAATCGCGCGGCAGGCCGGAAGGCAGATCCGCGTCGCTGTGCGCGTCAATCCTGATGTTGATGCGCATACGCACCATAAAATCACGACCGGCAAAAAGGAAAACAAGTTTGGTGTTGCCTGGCAGGAGGCCAGACCGCTTTATCAGAGGCTGATGAAGTCCGAAAATCTCATTCCCGTCGGCATTGATGTGCACGTCGGGTCACAGCTGTTGGATACGGAGCCATTTGCTCAGGCGTTTGATCGGACGGCGGAAATTGTCAAAGCGTTGAAAGCCGACGGCGTTGAATTGAAGACAATAGATGTCGGCGGTGGATTGGGTGTGGCGTATCAGGAAACGGACAGGCCGTGTTCGCCGGACGATTATATGGCGGTTGTTGCTGAAAAGCTGGGCGGTTTGGGCTGCGAAATTGTTTTTGAACCGGGACGTTTTTTGACTGCGCCGGCGGGGGTGTTGGTTTCCCGCGTCGTTCGGGTCAAGCATACGGCGGCTAAAGATTTTGTTGTGCTGGACGCAGGCATGAATGATTTAATCCGTCCCGCGATTTATGATGCTTATCACGGCATCAAAGCGGTAAGGGAAAGTTCGGAACAGCGGCTTTTTGATGTTGTCGGACCGATTTGCGAAAGCAGTGATGTATTTGGAAAAGAAAGAGCTTTGCCGATCATGCAGCCAGATGAACTGGTCGTTTTGGAAACAACGGGAGCTTACGGATCATCAATGGGGTCAAATTATAATTTCAGGCCTTTCTGTGCGGAAATTTTGGTGAATAAGAATCGGTTTGCAATGATTCGGCAGCGTCAGACCTTTGAAGAAATGTTGTCTTTGAACCGTCCCGCGCCGTGGCTTTAGGGCGTTTGCATTTTTGTCAGCATTACAAAGACTTTTGCCGTTTTTGACGGCGGACGTTCAATTTTTATGTTGATTTTTTCAACGCCGTGCGGCGGCAGAACGTCTACCGGAGACTCTAAGGTTGTTGTTGTCAGCGTGCGGTTGTTTTTATCAACAAAGCGAACGGTAAACGTTTCCGGGTGGATTTCCTGATCCGTATTGTTAAAAGCGGCGGCCTGCAGCAGCAGATATGTTTTATAATCCTCCTGAACCACTTCATAAGAAAGGGTCTGCAATGTGACCGGCATGTGCTTCGGCGGGTGAAAGAAAAATAAATATATCGAGGCGGCGATACAGAACAAGCTGATAAAATACAGCGGCTTCAGCCATTTTAAAAAACGACCGCTCTTTTTTTCAGGTTCCTTGAAAAAATCCTGAAACGTCGGAAGGGGCATAGCTTGTTCTTGTTTTTCAATCGGTTCGGTCAGTGCGAAATCTATAAGAAAAGGATCGACAATATCCGAAGCGGGCTCCCATACATGTCCGCATTTAACGCATCGGACTTTTTGATCCGGGTGATGTGCCAAAGAAGGGACATTATAAGTTGTACGGCATTTGGGGCAGGTGATCAGCATCGTTGTTTCCTGTAAAATTTATTATAGTATTATGCAGGTTTACGTATAAAATGTTAACTTCTTTTTGCAAATGTGTTTAAATATCTTCTTGTAAAGACAGGAGAAGTCGGTGGCAGAGACGTATGTAATAGAATTTGACGCCGTGGGGTTGCGGTACGGACAAGGCGCGGAAGTGCTGAGGGATATTTCCTTTGCTTTGCCGGCGGGGTCTTTTTATTTTCTGACCGGCGAAAGCGGCGCAGGAAAAACGTCTTTGCTGAGTTTGCTGTATTTGGCACGCAGCCCGACGCGCGGTTCTGTCAAATTGTTTGGAAAAGGCGTTCATAACATTCCCCGTGACGATTTGCCTGAGCTCAGACGCCGGATCGGCGTCGTTTTTCAGGATTTCCGTTTGTTGGATCATTTGTCCGCTGTAGATAACGTGGCGTTGCCGTTGCGTGTGGCGGGCTATCCGGAGGACGAAATTCAAAAACGTGTGGCTGAGCTGTTGATGTGGGTCGGCTTGGGGGCCCATTTGAATGCCAAGCCGCCGACGCTGTCCGGCGGCCAAAAACAAAGCGTGGCTATTGCCCGTGCCGTGATTAACCGGCCTCAGTTATTATTGGCAGACGAACCGACAGGCAATATGGACGATAAATCTGCCGCGCGGCTGATGCGTTTGTTCATTGAACTGAATAAACGCGGGACAACGGTTGTTATTGCTACTCATAATGAAGGATTGATCAGAACATTTCCGTATCCTCGCATTCATCTGGCTAATGGACAGCTGACGATCTATCCCGTCGGGTATTCTCCGGATCAGGCTTATTTAAAAACGGAGGCGCTTCGTGTTTAAACGTTCCAGTGATCTGCCGTTTGCGAATGATACCGCTGCATGGTTTTTGCCGTGGATGGTGATGTTGATGGTCTTTTTTGCAGGATTGATGACGGCGGGGACTCTTTCTTTAAATTCTATGCTGTCCAGATGGAGCCGTTCCATTTCCGGATCTTTGACCGTGCAGGTCATTCCGATAGAAGAGGACGGTCGAATCAACAAGAAAAAAACACAGCAGGAAATGCAGGACGTTTTGGATATTTTGCGCAAGACGGCGGGCATTGCATCGGCAAGGGCATTGACGGACAGTCAGATGAAAAATCTGTTAAAACCGTGGCTGGGCGAATCTTTTTTGTTGGAAGATTTGCCGATGCCGTATTTGATTGACGTTCAATTAATTCCCGATGCTGAAGTTGATCTGGATATGCTGAAAACTCTTTTGGCCCGAAATACACCGAATGCATCGCTGGACGTGCATAAACTGTGGCTGGGAAAGTTAATTAAGTTGGTGCGGACGTTAGATTTTTTAGGGTCTGCTTTGTTGAGTCTGGTCATTGCAACGACATCGGTCGTTGTGATTTATGTGACTTCTTCTTCTTTGGCAGTGCACAAGCCCGTGATTGAGCTGCTGCACCAGACGGGGGCACATGACGGGTATATTTCCAAACAGTATGCGCAAAGAACGGCTGTTTTGGCCTCGGTAGGAGCGGTTGTCGGATTTTTGGGCATTTTGCCGATTATTTTTATGCTGTCGTCCGTGGTCGGCGAAGTGCAGGGCGGGCTGTTGTCGGAAGCCCGGTTTGATGCGGCGTCATGGGGACTTTTGAGCCTTGTGCCCGTGCTGGCGGTTATATTATCGACATTGACGGCTTATTGGACGGTTCAAAAAACGTTGAGGCGAATGCTGTGATACGCAAGTGGATCTTACCTGTTTTGTTTATTGCGGCAGCCGCTTGGACGGGAGGACTTTTCTGGTTTGCATCGCTGGTCAACCGCGCGCCGAACGATGTTTCAACGGTAACGGAGGCCTTGATTGTATTGACCGGAGGAACAGAACGCGTAGCGGCGGCGGTTGATTTGCTGAAACAAAAACGGGCGGAAAAACTTTTGATTTCGGGCGTGAATAAAAAGGTTGACTGGGTTTTGTTGGCAGAAACGATTGATGAACTGCCGGATAATTTGAATGATAAAATTACTTTGGGGCATGTGGCCTGCAACACGCGGCAAAATGCTTTGGAAAGCAAGGATTGGTTAGAACGTAACGGGTTCAAATCCGTACGTTTGGTGACGGCATCTTATCATATGCCGCGCAGTCTGTCAGAGTTTAAGAATGTGCTGCCGGATATACAGATTATCCCTCACCCGATTTTTCCTCAGACCGTCAAACATAACGAATGGTGGAAATGGCCGGGAACATTTGCGCTGATTACGTCGGAATATATAAAGTTTCTGGTCGTGGCCGTCAAACATATTTTTCCTTTTTTTCATGATTCTTTTAATGCTGAAACGGTGTGTGAACAATGAAATTGATACGATCTTTTTTGTTTAACGTTTATTATGTTCTGGTGACCTTGTTTATCTGTGTTATAGGGGTAGTTATTGGCCTTTTTTCCAGACGGTTGTGCAGTTTGAACGCGCGGCTGTGGGGATTTCTGCTGCTGTTTGGACTGCGTTGGCTGGCAGGGATTAAATGTGACGTAAAGGGACGGGAAAATTTGCCGAAAAAAGGGCCCTATATCGTCGCCTCCAAACATCAGTCCGCTTTGGAAACCATAGCCTTTCACGCGCTGCTGCCTTCCCCGGCGTATATTTTGAAAAAAGAACTGCAATATATTCCTCTGTTCGGGTGGAATTTGAAATTAACAGGCTGCGTGCCGATAGATCGGTCTTCGGGAACGAAAGCGATGCGTTCTATTTTGCAGGGCACTGAAAAGCGTTTGAAAGAAAATCGTCCCGTTGTCATTTTTCCGGAGGGAACGCGTACGCAGCCGGGAACAACAACACACTATAATCCGGGGGTGGGACTGTTGTATGAAAAATGTCAGGTGCCCGTTATTCCCGTCGCTTTGAACGCCGGCTATTTTTGGGCTAAAAAAGCGTTTATGAAAAATCCGGGAACGCTTACAATCGAATTTTTGCCGGCCATGCCGTCAGGTTTGGATAAACGGGAATTTTTAAATGAACTGCAGCGCCGAATCGAAGAGGCCTGTGCAAAAATGGATCCGTAAGAAAAAAAGCTCCTACTGAGGAGCTTTTTTTGATTTAGGATATGTTTTTTTCCGCCTTGTTGTTTTTAAGGCGCTCTTTTTCGATAAGAACGGTTTCTTTTTTGAATCGGATTCATGTCCCGTTTTTTTCGCAGTCTTTTCCGCTTTTTTTAAGCTGCGGCGTTCGTGCTTGATCTGAGCAATGCGCTGTTTGCGGGTTTTCTTTTTTTCAACGGAAAATCCGAAAGAGCCGAGTTTGCCGCCTAAAGCATAATAAGCGCCGTGGCAAAAGGCAATCAATCCGCTTTTTTCCAATTCGAACCGTCCTTGAGAATCAAGCAATTCCTCTTCGACGTGGACGGCGACAATTTCTGCCAGAAACATATCGTGCGATCCTAACGGCTTGATTTCCGTAACGCGGCATTCCAAGGACAGCGGGCTTTGTTCGATCATGGGTGCCTTTACTTTTTGACACGGCAAAACCGTTAAGCCGGATTCTTTAATCTTATCAATATCCTTTCCCGATTTGACACCGCAGAAATCAGCAGCCTTTAACATTGCCGCCGTCGTTAGATTGATGACAAATTCTTTACTGCTTTTGATCAATTCATAAGAGTAACGCGACGGGCGTACGGAAATATATGTCATCGCCGGATCGGAATTGATAATGCCCGTCCATGCAATTGTTAAAACATTTGGCTTTTCCATTGTGCCGCAGGTCACCATGACAGGCGGTAAAGGATAAAGCATTGTGCCGGGTTTCCAGACAGTTTTTGCCATTAAAAATATCTCCTTTGATCGAACAGGAGGTGATTATAGCCTTCTTTTTCAAAAACAAAAGAAAGATTTGGACTTTTTTCTTGCCTATCCCTTTGTTCGGCTGTTTAATAGAAAATAATTAAGGAACAAGAATGTACTTTAAATTACTGGCGTATCTAGGAAGGTATAAAAAGCAGGCGATCTTGTCACCGATAGCGGTGACCGGCGAAGTCATCTTAGAAATCTATATTCCCTTTTTAATGGCAAAGATCGTTGATGTCGGAATTGCACAAAAGGATTTGAAATATGTCGTTGAAACCGGTCTTTTAATGATCGGCGCGGCGTTGCTGTCTTTGGCTTGCGGCAGTGCGGCGGCTCGTTTCGCAGCTGTGGCGGCGACCGGATTTTCTAAAGAAATCAGAAAAGCGGTTTTTAATAAAATTCAGGATTTTTCTTTCTCCAATACGGATAAGTTTTCAACGGCTTCTTTGATCACTCGTCTGACAACGGATATCACGTTTGTTCAAAATTCCTTTATGATGATAATCCGCGCTTTGGTTCGTTCTCCGCTGATGTTGATCAGCGCAACATTAATGGCTGTTCGGATTAATTCGGAACTGGCTTTGGTGTTTTTAGTGGCGATTCCCTTTTTAGGAACCGCATTGGCGGTTATGTCAATCAAAGCGCATCCGTACTTTTTAAAAATGTTTGAAAAATATGACGCAATCAATTCGTCTTTGCAGGAAATGCTGACAGCGGTGCGCGTTGTAAAGGCCTTTGTTCGGGAAGAATACGAAAATAAAAAATTTAACGATGCCGTCACAGATTTAAAAAATGCGCAGAAAACAGCGGAAAAAATCGTCATTTTGAATATGCCGGTGATGAATTTTGCAATGCAGGCGTGTCTGATCTGTATTGTGTGGTTCGGGGGAAATTTGATTGTTCAGGGGAAAATGCAGACCGGTGAACTGTTCAGTTTTTTGACGTATATCGGCATGATTTTGATGTCTCTGATGATGATTTCCATGGTTTTCATCGGCATTATTATTTCTCAGGCCTCGGCTAAAAGAATTTGTGAAGTTTTGTCTGAAATTCCGGGCATTAAAGATACGGGGAAAGACGGTTTGGTTCCGCAGGACGGATCGATCATTTTTGAAAATGTATCGTTCAGTTATTCCGGACGGGCAGAAAATCTGACATTAAAAGATATTTCTTTAAATATTCGATCCGGTGAAACAATAGGAGTGATCGGTGCGACAGGGGCTTCCAAAACAACGTTTGTTCAGCTGATTCCACGGTTATATGAAGCTTTTTCGGGGCGGATTTTGATCGGCGGACATGAAATTGCGGAGTATCATTTGCCTGTTCTTCGTTCTGCGGTTGCTATGGTTTTGCAGAATAATTTGCTGTTTTCGGGAACGATTGCCGATAATTTGCGGTGGGGCGATGAAACGGCTTCCATGGAGGAACTTCAGGCAGCTTGTCAGGCGGCGCAGGCTCATGAGTTTATTTTGTCTTTCCCGCAGGGATACGACACAGTTTTGGGGCAGGGCGGCGTGAATGTTTCCGGCGGGCAAAAACAGCGGCTGTGTTTGGCCAGAGCACTGCTGAAAAAGCCAAAGATTTTGATTTTGGACGATTCAACCAGCGCCGTTGATACGGCGACGGATCAAAATATCCGCACCGCCTTGAAAGATCAATTGAAGGAAACGACGAAAATTATTATTGCTCAGCGCATTTCCTCCATTATGACCGCGGATCGGATTATTGTTTTGGAGGACGGGACAATTAATGGCATCGGAACGCATGATGAATTAATGAAAAATAACGAAATTTATCGGGATATTTTTATTTCTCAGCAAAAAGGAGCCGCGTAATGGCAAAGTCTGCTCCTCCTGCAACACACGGTCGTAAGATAGAAAAACCGAAAAATGCCGCCGCAGCGATTCGACGGCTGCTGGCCTATATGCTGCCGTATAAAGTACAGCTGGGCTTTGTAATTCTGGCCATTTGGGGATCGGGGCTGGCTTCGGCTGCCGTGACATATTTTCTGAAACCGGCTGTTAACGACTATATTGTGCCTTTAATCGGTCAGAACAATCCGGATATGTCGGGATTTGGGCATTTGATCGTGATTATGGCGCTTATTGCTTTCGCCGGCGTTTTGTGCACGTATTTGTTTAACCGGCTGATGTTGAACGTGATGACCGGTGCCATGCGGCAGATCAGGCTGGATCTGTTTACGCATATGCAGCGGCTGTCGATTCGTTTTTTTGATACGCATGCTCATGGCGAAATCATGAGCTTGTATACGAACGATGTGGATACTTTGCGGGAAATGCTGTCCATGAGTTTGCCGCATATGTTCCTGTCTTTGACAACAATTGTCAGCGTTTTTGCAATGATGATCGTGCTGAGTCCGATTTTAACAGGGCTGGTCGTCGTTATTTTAATGCTGATGCTTGCGACGATTAAACGGATCGCTGTAAAAAGCTCTAAATATTTTTCCAAGCAGCAGCAGGCGCTCGGACGGGTTAACGGTTATATTGAAGAAATGGCGCAGGGTGTTAAAGTTGTTAAAGTTTTTTGTCGGGAGAACCGGATCAAACACGATTTTAATGAACGTAACGAAGATCTGTTTCATCAGGCGGCCAATGCAAATACATGTGCGAACATCTTGATGCCCGCCATTGGAAATTTGTCTTACCTTTTGTTCGCAATTGTGTCGATGACCGGCGGTTATCTGGCCGTTGCCGGCAGTATGGATTTGGGAACTATCGCCGCTTTTTTACAATATACGCGCAGTTTTTCCGCCCCTGTCGGGCACATGTCCATGCAGCTGAATGCTGTTCTGTCCGCTTTGGCCGGCGCGGAAAGAATATTTAAATTTCTTGATGAACCTGAAGAATTTGATGACGGCTATGTAACGTTGGTAAATGCTGAAATCGCTAAAGACGGCTCTATTGCCGAAGTTCCTTACCGGACCGGTCAATGGGCTTGGAAGCACCCGCATCAGGATCAGACTCTGACGTATACGCCGTTAAAAGGCGATGTCGTTTTAGATAATGTCGTTTTCGGGTACGAACCTGAAAAAAACGTGCTGAACGGCATTTCTTTGGAAGCAAAAGCCGGTCAAAAAATCGCGTTTGTCGGATCCACCGGCGCCGGCAAAACAACCATTACGAATTTGCTGAACCGGTTCTATGATGTGCCTAACGGCAAAATTCGATATGACGGCATTAACATTAATAAAATCAAAAAAAGTGATCTGCGCCGGTCTTTGTCCATGGTGCTGCAGGATACGCATTTGTTTACGGGAACGGTTATGGAAAATATCCGTTACGGCAAATTGGACGCTTCCGATGAGGAAATTTATGCGGCGGCGAAGCTGGCAAATGCGGATTCTTTTATTTCTTCTTTGCCGCAGGGGTATCAAACGGTTTTAACGGCTGACGGCGTGAATTTGTCTCAGGGTCAGCGGCAGCTGATCGCGATTGCCCGCGCTGCCGTCGCCAATCCGCCGGTTTTGATTTTAGATGAGGCGACCAGCTCGATCGATACGCGGACGGAAGCTTTGATTGAGCAGGGCATGAATACGTTAATGAAGGGCAGAACAGTTTTTGTGATTGCACACCGTTTGTCTACTGTTCGCAATGCTGACAAGATTGTCGTTTTAGAACAAGGGCGGATCATTGAAACCGGTGCGCATGAAGAATTAATCAAGCTGAAAAAGCGTTATTACCAGTTGTACACAGGATTGTTTGAACTTTCCTAAACAAAAAATCGACAAAAACAAGGAGGTTCTTGACAAAAATACATTGACTTTGAAGACGGAATCTCAGAAAATCGGGAGAAATGGAGGGAAGAGGGAAAAGAATGCCCAGAGATTTGACTCATGTTATTTTGGCAGATGAATCCTGTGCGCTGCTGTCAGGTCCGGCGCGGCAGTGCGCGCAAAAGAATGCCTCTCTTTTTCATTTAGGGGCCGTTTCCCACGATACTTTTCTATACGGATCACGCGGAAATTTGGCGACGAAAATCCATGGCGGCTTTGGTGATGATACGCGGGCCGTTGTTTTGGAAATGCTTGACGATATCCGCCGGGAAAAGGACCCTGCGGTACGTGAACAGGAAAAGGCATTCGCTTACGGTTTTTTGTCCCATATTGCTTCTGATTCTGTTTTTCACCCGTTTGTCTATAGTGTTTCCGGCAGCCAAGTCAGGGAAAACAATCCGGATAAACGTTCGGCGATCTTGGCAAAAGTACGGCATCGTTATGTCGAAACATGGCTTGATGTTCATTTCATGAAAGAGAAGGACAAGAGTTTAGATACATTTAAACCTTTTCAGGAACTTCGTCATGATCAGGCAGGCAAGAAAGCTGTTTCAGACTTTTTCTGCAGAAATTTTCAAAAGGCTTTTGATTTTAAAGAAGATTTGTCTTCGACGTACAGACAAAGCCTTGCTGTTCAGTTGTTTGTCGGACGGGTCACGCAGGGACAGACTCTGGGGAAGGTTTTGCGCAAAATGGATAATTTCCTGGATGGCCAATTAGGAATAGCTGTTTCCGGTTTTTATCAGAGGGATCGGAAAATTCCCTCTAAGCTGAAGGATTTTAAGGAATTTAAACACCCGGTGACGGGGGAGACTGTTCATAAATCTCTGCAGGATTTAACGCATGATGCCGTTCACCGCGGGGTGGATTTTATTGCGGCGGCTGAGAGGTATATCGAAACCGGCAATAAACAGGAATTTTTAAAAGCTGTTCCCAATGTTAATTTGGATACGGGGATTGAAAATACGAAGCTGAGTGATATCAAGCAGGCGACTCCTTTGGCCGTAGAGGAACTGAAAGGCAGCAAGCTGAAACAGTTCGTTGAAAAGGGGTATAAAGTGTTAACTTCTGGTGCAAAAGCCGTTAAGAAAGGGGTTGTCAGGACTGCCTATCCCGAAGTCCGCCGGTTTTCTTCTCAGCGCTCTGAAGTTTTGGACGCGTTGCGTTTGAAAAAAGGGGTCCAGCGCTAGAAAAATTGATTTTCAGCATGGGCTGCCGCCAATAAAGCTTCTTTATGCTCTATGGGCGTATGAACGCGCAAAATATCCGTTTTCGGGGCAATTTTTAAAGAAACGGCTAATGTTTCCGTATCTTTTTGCGGTGGTTGTTTAGGGGTGAATATTTTCATAAACGATTTTCGGGAATGACCGATCAGCAAGCGTACGCCGAAATGATGAAAAGCATTGAGGTTTTGTAAAATTTGCAAAGACTGACATGCTGATTTTCCAAATCCTATTCCGGGATCAAAGATTAAATTTTGCCGTTTAAGGCCGTTTTGTTCGAACAGATTTAACCGATCTTCCAGCCAATGCCGGATCGTTGTTATTGTTTCTTTTAATGAAACGCGGCTTAAATCGTCATGATGCATAAAAATGCAAGGATTGTTTTTGTTGTCTTTGGCGACGGCCAGCATGTTAGGATCGTCCAGACCATGAACGTCATTGATTATTTCGAATCCGTTTTGCAAAGCGGTTCGTGCGGTTTTCCAATGATAGGTGTCAATGCTTAAACGGGGAGAAAAGAAGTCTTTTTTGAGGGAAGCCGTAAATGAAAAAACTTTTTCCAGTCGTTTTATTTCATCTTCAGCATTTAGGGGAACGGCGTTTGGACGGGTGGATTCGGCGCCGATATCAATCAAGGGAACAAGAGATTTCTCCCATAACAAGAATTTTTGTTTAAAATTCTCTGTTTGATTGTTTTTTCCGCCGTCCGAAAATGAATCGGGAGTGATGTTCAGGATTCCCATAATCATCGGTTGGTGGGAGGGCGTATATAAAGCCTTGGGCGGAACGGAGGCAAAAAAGGACAGCGGATCCAGAACAAAACTGCGTTCCAAATAAAGCTTATGCGGAATATGAAGCTCGGTTGTATCGATTTTATCTTCATTATGTTTGATAATATCCAGATCAATCGGTCTGGGGGCCCAGCGTTTGGAAAAGTCCCGCCCCATTTGGCGTTCGATTTCTTTAAGATCGGCCAACAAGTGAAACGCATCGCATGACGTATGCATTTTAAAAATGCAGTTCAGATAAGGCGTGTTCCACTCGTCCTGCGCCGTTTCGTACAGCAGGGCGGCGGGCGTTTCATAGACCGGCGAAACCTCGTCAATGACATATCTTTTTTGCTGCAGCAGCTGAACTGCCGTTCGTAAATTGTCCGGTCTGTTCTTTAAATTTGATCCCGCTGCAATAAATGTCGTCATTTTTCCTCCTTTTTGATAGAAGTGTATAGGGAAATGAAGCGAAAAAAAAGCCGATTCGAAACGATTCGTCGTAAAAAGGAGAGTCATTAGGGAAGAGACAGTCGTGACGAAAAAAAGAAAATTATTATTTTTTAAGGGGATAAAATCCCCGCAAAGAAGGAGTTGCAAAGAAGTAAAGAATATGTTTTCATAATAATAAGGAATTAGAGATATTAAATTATGTATATGTAGTTCAAATGCAGTGAGTATCTGCTTGTTTGTATTGTTTGCAAAAACGTTAAATCAGATGTCGTGATCCACCGTGAACCGCAATAATATCGTTTGCAAAAAACGTTAAATCAGATGTCGTGATCCACCGTGAACCGCAATAATATCGTTTGCAAAAACGTTAAATCAGATGTCGTGATCCACCGTGAACCGCAATAATATCGTTTGCAAAAACGTTAAATCAGATGTCGTGATCCACCGTGAACCGCAATAATATCGTTTGCAAAAACGTTAAA
>JAFVAT010000010.1 GCA_017480385.1 Alphaproteobacteria bacterium
TTCTGGCGGTTCAAATTCTTCAACCGCGTCTGTCCGGAAGATCCTCTGTATTATTCGGAACTGACGAAAAAGCCTCGCCATATTCATGCGCAGTGCAACCATTATTTTTGCAAAAGCTACGAATACTTTTACAACAAGAAGTTGGCAAACGGCAGTCTGTCGGAAAAAATCGATCTGTCGATGAAAGCCTTCTTCCAAGTCGATTCTTTTGCTGATCATGCCGATTACAGAATTTGCAAATATCTGGTTCAGCTGAAAACGTTTGATCTTATGGACTTCCTTAAAACGAAACCGGGAGCGGAAGGAAAAGACCCATCTAACGGCTTTTTTGAAAAAACATTGCTAAAAAAGAAAGAAATGCATTTGCTTCAGGCATCAAAACCTAAAGTCTCTATTATCACACCGATATATCAGACAGAAAAATATCTTGAGAAGTGCTTGAAATCTTTAAATAATCAAACGCTGCCCGATATTGAATTGATCTGGGTTGACAACGCAGCGAATCAGGCGTGCAAAGATATTATCGAGGCCCATAAAACAGAGTGTGTGAAGCTGATCGTCCTGCCTGAAAACATCGGGTATACGGGGGCAATGAATGCCGGTTTGGATATTGCCGAAGGTGAATATATCGGTTTTTGTGATTCCGATGATTGGGTTGATCCGGACTACTATGAAAAGTTATATAACAAGGCGACCGAAGCGCAGGCGGATATCGTTTACTGCGGTTTTATTGAAGAATATGAAAATCGTTTTGAAAAAAAGAATTTGCTGGAAAACGACGGCAGTTCCGTTTTTTCGAGTTTGCGTGCCGGATCTGTATGGAATGCATTGTTTAAACGCGATTTGATCAAACAAAACAACATTCATTTCAGTTTTTCCCGTACAAGTTTTTGCCAAGACAATGTTTTTGCCATTCAAACATGTTTGGCAGCGCGAAAATACGCTTTATGTCAGGACGCTTTCTATCATTACAGGCAAGTGGAAAAATCGGTAGTACACGGTTTTTCAAAAAATAAAATCGGTCGGGAAATGACGGCTTTAATGGCCAAGCTTTTTCCGTTGCCGGCTTCGCATGATTTGTCTTTGCAGGATTTGCGGACGTTTACGGATTTTATGTTTCGTTCCTTGCCTATTGCCGCGGTCAGACATTTTCCGAAAGAAGCGGCGGATTTTACGGCCTCTCCCTATTTTCAAACAGTTTATCGCAATGCGCAGGCTTTTTCATATCCGACTTTCAGACAGCGGCTTTTTTCGGTTTCCCGTCACCCGAACAAGCCGTTTATGAAAATCCGTTTTTTGGGATTCAGTATCAAATTCAAATTAAAACAAAGGAGAAGCTCATGAAAGTAGTCCTTTTAGCCGGCGGATTGGGAACGCGTCTGGGCGAAGAAACAGGAGTTCGTCCCAAGCCTATGGTTGGTGTCGGCGGCTATCCGATTTTATGGCACATTATGAAAATTTATTCGCATTATGGTTTCAATGACTTTGTTGTTTTGTGCGGGTATAAACACGAAGTCATCAACGAATATTTTCTGAATTATTATGCCAATACGTCCGATGTGACCGTGGATTTAAGCGATAATTCCGTACAGTTTCATAAAAAACGCGCCGAACCGTGGAAAGTGACTCTGGCTTATACGGGGCGCAACACCATGACCGGCGGGCGCATCAAAAAAGCGCAGAAATATTTGGAAGGCGAGCCGTTTATGCTGACATATGGCGACGGTGTGGCGGACATTGACATCAACGCGTTGCTGGAGTGTCACAAAAAATCAGGAAAAATCGCCACTTTGACAGCGGTTCAGCCTTCCGGTCGTTTTGGGGCTTTGGATATTCAGCTGGACGGAACGATCAATCAGTTTCAAGAAAAACCGCAGGGTGACGGAGCGTGGATCAACGGCGGCTTTATGGTGCTTCAGCCGGAAGTGTTTGACTACATTCCTGATGACGATACGATGCCGTTTGAGCAGGCCCCTCTGAAAAATTTAGCGAAAGATGGACAGCTGAATGCCTATCACCATAAGGGCTTTTGGCGTCCTATGGATATGCTGAAAGACAAAATAGATTTGAATGAAATGTGGGCAAAGGACGCCGCTCCGTGGAAAATTTGGAAGGACTGACAAGATGAAAAGCCTCTTGATTACCGGCGCGACAGGATTCATCGGCACGCAAGTTGTGAGCGGGTTGCTGGCGCGCGGTTATGAAGTGCATTCTCTTGTCTGTCCGCCGTTTGCGCCGGAACAGAAAAACCTGATCCAGCATCAGATGAACCTGATGGACAGCGCGGCGGTTGACGCTTTTCTGGCGGCAAATCCGTTTGAAACGCTGATTCATCTGGCATGGTATGTCGGCCCTAAGTGTCAGACTTCAGACGCAAACATTGATTGGTTGGAAGCATCGCTGCATTTGATAAAGTCTTTTCACAGAAACGGAGGAAAAACAGTTTTAGTAACCGGTTCCATGAGCGAATATGACTTTTCTTACGGGTGGTGCCGCGAAAATGAGACGCCCTTATCTTCTTTATCTTTATACGGTCAGACGAAAGCGGCTTTATATGAAACATTGAATAAAGTTTCCAGTTTTACGGACTTGGAATTAAAATGGGCGCGCTTGTTCAATCTTTACGGTCCGCGTGAAAAGCCCACGCGTCTGATGCCTTCGGTCATCAATTCCATGCTGAAGGGCGAAGATGTAACCGTCAGTCCCTGTACTCAAACGCAGAATTATTTGTATGTTGCCGATGCGGCGGAGGCCATTGTTGCTTTTCTGGAAAGCGATGTGACCGGCGCCGTTAATATTGTTTCGGACACAGCTGTTCGTTTGCGCGATGTCGTTGAAAAAATCAAGGAACTGATCGGATTTAGGGGGAACGTCCTTTACGGAGCTATTCCGGCGGCGTTTGAGCAGCAATTTTTAAGTGGTGATAACACTCGTCTGACAAAAGAAATCGGGTGGCATCAGAAAACAAGTTTGGAAGACGGCTTGAAAAAAACAATTCAATGGTGGAAAGAGCAAAATGTTTAACGATTTCTATAAAAACAAGCGCGTTTTAATCACGGGACATACCGGCTTCAAAGGAAGCTGGCTGAGCCTGTGGCTGTCGCATTTAGGCGCAAAAGTCTGCGGCTATTCCCTTGCTCCGAACACAAAGCCGGGCTTGTTTGAAGCGGTAAATATCGCCGGTAAAATCGAAAGCTCCGTTATCGCTTCCATTCTCGACCGTGACACGTTGCAGAAAGCTTTTGACGATTCCAAGCCGGAAATCGTGTTTCATCTGGCGGCGCAACCTCTGGTGCGCCTGAGTTATGCCGAACCGGTATTGACGTATGAAACGAATGTGATCGGGTCTTTGAACGTGTTGGAAGCCGCGCGCAAATGCGCTTCGGTCAAAGCGTTTGTGAACATTACGACCGACAAATGCTACGAGAATAAAGAAACGGGCAAAAATTTTGAAGAAGACGACCCGTTCGGCGGTTATGACCCGTATTCTTCCTCTAAAGGGTGCGTGGAAGTGATGTCCGCTTCTTACCGCCGTTCGTTTTTACAGGGCGCAGACGGTTACGCAATGGCAACGGCACGCGCGGGCAACGTGATCGGCGGCGGAGACTGGGCGCTTGACCGGCTTGTTCCGGACTGCGTGCGGTCGATCAACGACGGCATTAAAATCGAAATCCGCAACCCCGTCGCCGTCCGTCCGTGGCAACACGTTCTGGAGCCGTTGTCGGGCTATATGCTGTTGGGCGAAAAGCTTTACACGGAAGGCAAGAAATACGCGGAAGGGTTTAATTTCGGTCCGAACGAAGACAGTGTTTTGACGGTTGCGGACGTCGCGCAAAAGATTGTCGGATATTACGGCAAAGGCGAAGTCGTCGTTCATAAGCGCGATGATCTGCACGAAGCGGAATTGTTGATGCTGTCGATCAGGAAAGCCGCCTGCGTTTTGGGGTGGAAACCCTCTTTAACCGCTGAGGAAGCGATTGAAAATACGGTCGAATGGTATCGTCGTTTCTATGCGGGCGAAGAAATGACCGATTTCACTTTGCGACAAATTGACGATTATCAGCGAAAGGCGGAGCTATGAACGATAAACGGATAAACATTGTCGGCTGCGGCATAACGGGGTGTGTTTTAGCGCGCGCGTATGCTGAAAAAGGCTGTTCGGTGACCGTTTATGACCGGCGCGAGCATATCGGCGGCAATTTATATGACTTTACAGATGAACACGGCATACGTGTTCACCTTTACGGACCGCATATTTTTCATACGAACAGCGATATTGTTTGGAACTTCGTGAACGAATACGGCGAATGGGCTCCTTTTTCATTGGTTTGCGGAGCCGTTTTGGACGGCGTTTGCGTTCCGACCGCCTTTGATTTTACGACGGCGGATACTTTCTTTCCGAAAGAAAAAGCGGAAGAAATCAAAAAACGTTTGCTTGTCAAATATCCGAATAAAAAAACAGCGACGGTTTTGGAATTGCTAAGCTGTGACGATGCTGTTATTCGTGAATATGCGGAATTTTTGTACGAAAAAGATTATAAGCCTTATACGGCGAAGCAGTGGGCGGTAGATCCTGAAAAAATCGACCGTTCGATTTTCAGCCGCGTGCCCGTTCGATTGGGGTATAAGAAAGCCTATTTTGACGATAAATATCAGGCGATGCCGAAAGACGGATATACGCATTTTATTGCCAATTTGTTAGCGCATCAAAATATTTCGGTCGTTTTAAAAACGAATATGACGGATAAAATCCGTTTTATTAACAATAAAGCCGTTCTTCATGACGGTGTTGAAGAAAGAATCATCTATACGGGCGCGCTTGACGAACTGTTCGGATATCGGTTCGGACGTTTGCCTTACCGGTCATTGCGCTTTGAATGGAAATACGAGGATAAAGACGCTTTTCAGGATATGCCTGTCGTCGCTTATCCGCAGGCGGAAGGGTTCACGCGGATTACGGAATACAAAAAGCTGCCTGTTCAACAAGCGCAAGGAACGACTTACGCCGTGGAATATCCTTTGCCTTGTTCGGCGGAAGATACGGAAAACGAACCGTATTATCCCGTTTTAACCGATGACAGCAAGCAAGCTTTTGAGAAATACCGCGCTTTAGCGGACAGTTATGACAATCTGATTTGCTGCGGTCGGTTGGCGGATTTCAAGTATTACAACATTGATCAGGCGATTGAAAACGCTCTGAGACAAGTAAGGAGCGAATAATATGAGTATTTTGGAAAAAATCATCAGCTGTAAAAATGACGGGATATATCGCGTCATTACGGTTCTGGGCATTAAATTCAAATACAAAAACGCCAGAAGACAAATCGTCGCCGAATTAAACGCCTTAAAAAACGAATGCGGCTTTTTACAAAAGGAAATTGAGAAGACGAACAATGTCTTAAAAACCCTTTCCGGCAGAACGACGGCACTATGGGAAACGGACTATGCTTCATTGAGGTATTATGAAAACAAATTTGAAAAAGAATTTGTCCTGCCTTTCTTTGATTACATGGATCGACCGGATTTTCAGGAAAAATATTTGGCGTTGGTCCGGAATTTATCCGATCGGGATATTCGTGAAATCAACAAGATTTTATCACGATTGAATGTTATGAAAGCCAAACCGCAGCTGACAAAGTATAATTTCTTTTCGCCGGAAGAACAAAAAGAAAAAATTAAAATTCTGACTGATTTTCGGCAACGGATTTTGTCTGTCAGCGAAGGTCTCTATACATATGGAGCATATAAACTGCCGATTAATCATTTTGAACCATGTGTTTTCTTATACAAGCACGGCATTGAATTGGTTAAAGACAAAGCCTCTTTACGGAACAAAGACTTTATTGATGCGGGCGCTTTTATCGGCGACAGCGCGCTGGTGCTGTCGGAATATACGGACAAACGGATTTATTCGTTTGAAGCTAATCCCGAAAATATTGACTTGTTCCAGAAAACCATAGAGTTAAACGGTCTGACCAATGTTACCCCTGTTCAAAAGGCGTTGTACAGTTCTGAAACGGAACTTGAATTTAATTTGAGTAATATGACTTCAGGTGCATCATTAAACCGGCTTAATGGGGTGACATATAACGAAACAATTAAAGTACAGACAATTACATTAGATAAATATGTACAAGAAAACAATTTAGACGTCGGATTGATCAAGGTTGATTTGGAAGGCGCGGAACAGGAATTTTTAAAAGGGGCAGAACAAACCATAAAAGCGCAGAAGCCTGTCTTGCTACTTAGTATTTATCATAAACCATCAGACTTTTTTGAATTAAAACCGATGCTGGAATCTTGGGTTCCGGAATACGAATTTACTATCTTTAGTCCAGTAGATATGGGGATTCTACTAGAAACGATGATTGTGGCACAAGCGAGATAGGAAAGAAGAAAAATGACGGACGCACTTGAAGTATTAAAAATTGTTTTTGCTGTGATCTCTGCGTTTTATTTTTGGAAATCGTCCAAAAATGAAGTTCCAGAAGCACCGCATAAAGAAACTATTATAAGAACGGAACCTTTTGAAAAATTGTTTGCTTCTTTAAAAATGGCGTCAAAGCAAAATAGCAGAGGCTGTATCTTTTTAGCTTTATCTTTGGGATGCGAGGTTCTTGCTTTCTTCTGGAATAAATTTTTTTAAGGATTCAAATAAATGTCAGATATCAAAGTTTCAGTATTAACGCCGATTTATAAACACGATGCAAAATATACGCGAAAGTGTTTGGAAAGCTTGCAAGCCCAAACGCTAAAAGAGTGTGAATTTATTTTAATTGATAACGGAGCGACACCGGAAGCCAAAGCGTTAATCGAGGAATTTCTACCTAAGGACGACCGCTTTACAGTCATTCATTTCGCAGAAAATCAAGGCTACGGCAAAGCGATGAATGCGGGAATAGATGCGGCAAAAGGGGAATATATCGGTTTCTTGGAAAGTGATGATTTCGCCGAACCGCAAATGTATGAGGAACTATATTCAAAAACGTTTGGACATACGATTGATATTGTAAAAAGCCTGTATACAGAATATTGGGAAAAAGAACCTGAAAAAAATAAAATCGTCAATAAATTTCAGCCAAATCAATTAAATAGAATCCTGAATAAAATGGATATAGAAAATTGTTTTCAATATATCCAAGGACATGTTTGTCACTGGAGCGCAATTTATAAATCGGATTTTATAAAAAATAAAATCTATTTTCCATTTGTTAAAATTGCTGATTTGGGTTTTTCTTTTATGACGTACGTGAAAGCAAACTCAATATATATTATAAATAAAAGTTTTGTAAATTATCGAATGGATAATAATAATTCTTCAATAAATGCCTTAGATAAACAAGCATTTAATGTAGCAGACGCTTGGATTGATATTTTTAAAGTTTTTCAGAATTACGACAAAGCTTTTCTTTTAAAAGTTGCTCGTCAAACATTCGTTTCAATGTGCTTTAATTACAATCAACGAGTAAAACAACATAAAATCCGTTTTTTAAAATTTATATCGCCAACGCTGAAATCCTATTTAAAAATGGGATTGATATCCGGTTCTCCATATTTTTCAAAAAAAGAAATAAAGAAATACAAGATGATGACAAATCATCCGTTTTTGTATCGTTTGTCTGAGATTTTGTGTAAAAAAAAGAACGGAAAGAAAAAAATTCTTTTTGGTCTTTTCACTATTTCTAAGAAGGACAACAAAAAAGTATTCAGGTTTTGTGGATTATCTGTCATTAAAAAAGAAAAAATAAACGATTTAAAGAAAACGTCTTATTTTCACGGAATTATAAAAATAAAAAATAAATCATTAAACTTTGAAAAAACGAAAGAAATATATTTTTTAGGAATAAAAATTTTTAAGAAAAGACGCTTCGATAATATTTCTTTTTTTAACGATAAAATAAAATATTTATCCCTTCAGATCCAAAGTTTAAAATCTGAAATTAAAGCCGTTCAAATACACATATGGCTAAAAAAATTCTTTTCATGTCATAAAGAACAAGCGGTAGTTTTAATAGCCTGCGGACCGTCTGTTCAATATTATAAAAAAATTCCGAATGCCATTCATATCGGAATTAACAGAGCTTTTTTAAATCAATCCGTTCCATTGAATTATTTAATCATACAGGACGATTTAAAAGATAACCAAAAAGCCGCCGATGAATATATGAAAACATCCTGCATAAAATTATACGGTAAAATACCGGAAGAACGCTTAAGAGACATTTCTTTTCTTGATATTAAAGGAGTGCCTGTAGACAGCATCATAAGATCTAAAGCTTATGAATATATCTTATCAAGGTATTATGAAAATTCTGTAATTCCGTTAGATATTTCCGTTTCACCTTTTGCAGATTTAGGCGGAACTATTTTTACAGCATTGCAGTTTGCTCTTTGGACACGTCCGTCAAAAATATATTTGGTCGGATGCGATTGTACAAATGAGGGGCATTTTTATGGCGGAAAAGTTGAAAATTTTTCTAATCAAATATCAGGTTGGAAAAAAATGCGCGCTTTTATAAGAAGCTTTTTTGAAACCATAGAAATTATTTCTGTTAACCCTATTGGATTAAAAGGATTTTTTCATGACGTTTATACAGAAGATTATTTGACGGAACATCCTGAGATTGATCGTTCATCTGTTGAAATCTTAAAAGAAGGGAAGGAGAATCTGGAATGATCTCTGAATTATTCGAAAATCTTTTTGTTTTAGAACTTGCCAACAATCATTGGGGCAAATTGGAGCGCGGTTTGGAAATTATTAGGCAATATTCGGAAGTAATACATACTGAAAATATAAAAGCCTCAATTAAACTGCAATTTCGAGATGTGGATACGTTTATTCATAAGGATTTCAGATCATTAACTAATTACAGATATATCACAAAAACTTTAGCGACAAAAATGGCTTCTGCTGATATTGAAAAAATGGTTGATGAAATCAAGCGGCAAAAATTGATTACAATGGCAACGCCTTTCGATGAAAAGTCTGTCGAGTTATGCCAACAATTAAATTTAGACATTATAAAAATAGCATCATCCGATATCAATGACCGTATTTTAGTTGAAGCAATAGCTAAAACGAATACGCCTGTCATTGTTTCAACAGGAGGAGCTTCTTTGGAAGACATAGAAAAAGTTGTCACTTATTTTAATGAAAAAGAAATTCCTCTGGCCGTTAATCATTGTGTGGCACAGTATCCGACAGAAAAAGAAAATTTGGATTTAGCTCAAATTGATTTTTTAAAAAAATTATTTCCTAAAAATATAATCGGGCTTTCAACACATGAAAGGAACGAAGATTTGTCTGATACGATAATGATGGCGTATGCGGCCGGCGCGAGAACGTATGAACGTCATATCGATATCCCAAATAATGAGCACCCTGTTTCGCCATATTGTTCCTTGCCGACAGATATTGTGAACTGGATACATGGTTGGAAAAAAGCGGTTAAAATCTATGGCCAACAATCATCTATCCGCAGAAAAATTCCTTTAGATGAAACTATTTATCTTAATGCATTGGTAAGAGGTGTTTATGCCAGAAAGCCTTTAAAGAAAGGGAAGCGTCTGTCCCTTGACGATGTTTATTTTGCGATTCCCGTTCAGAAAGGACAACTTTCCTGCCGTGAATTTGACGCTTCAGAGGTTTTATTAACGGATATTGAAGCTGATAAACCGTTGCTAACATCAAATTGTGATGCTCCATATCTTGATGATGAAAAAATAGCTTTGATCAAAAACAGAGGATTATAAAATGAAAATTACCGCCGTTATTCCAGTTAGAGCCGGTTCTCGCCGCATTCCGGATAAAAATATTAAACCGTTCGGTGATAGTAACTTATTGATCAGAAAAATTCGTCAATTAAAAGCCGTTTCTGAAATCAGTGAAATTATTGTATCTTCAGATTCCGATCAAATGTTGGATATGGCTTTGAATGAAGGTGTTTCCGTTCAAAAAAGACCGATAGAGTATTGTGACGAGAAATCAAAAACATTTAACGAAGTCGTCGAACACATAGCCTCTTCTATTTCAGGAGATATTATGATTTGGGCTCCTGTCGTTTGTCCTTTCACAGATACAAGAGAATTTGCTAACGCTATTTCAGAATATAAGTTAAATGTTGAAGGTGGGAATTATGATTCCGTAGTAAGCTGTAAACTTTTTAAAGAATACCTGTTTGATGAAAACGGGCCTTGTAACTTTTCTATAGAACATCACGTAAAATCACAGGATTTGCCGGATTGGAAAGTCATTGTTAATGGCTTCTTTATAGCAAGACGTGAAAATATGAAGAATTGGAAATTTGTTTATGGAAAAAAGCCTTTTTTAATTCCGCTAACCAAACAACAAGCTTTAGATATCGATGATGCCGATGATTTTAAAGTATGTGAGGCGTTGTTAAAATAAAATGAAGTATAAATGGGTAATCTTTGATCTGGACGGGACTTTACTGAATACTTCGGAAGGTATTATCAGTTCGTATCGATATACTCTTGCCCTTTTGAATTTGCCTGAAAAATCTGATGAAGAAATATGTTCTTACATCGGACCAACACCACAAACGATTTTTAAAACGCATTTCGGAATGAAAGATGAGCAAGCACAACAAGCAGCGAATATCTTTCGCGAACGATATAAAACACACAACCTGCTGAAAGCAACTGTTTATGACGGCGTTTATGATGTAATGGAATGCTTACAGCGAAACGGTGTCAAGTTGGCTATCGCTACGAATAAACGGCAGGATTACGCCACCGAAATCTGTCGGCATTTCGGATTTGATAAGTATTGCTTTCCGATCGTTGGCGCGGATAACGAAAACAAACTGACCAAAGCGGATTTAATCCGAAAGTGTCTTGAAACGTTGAATGTTTCAAACTTGTCCGAAGCCGTGATGATTGGCGATACGCAAGGCGATAAAACCGCCGCCGAAACCGTCGGCATCGACTTTATCGGCGTGAATTACGGCTTCGGGTTTAGGAATATTGAAGAATATATAGACGAGCCGAAAGGGATTTTGTACAGATGACCGTCAAAATCCTCATCTCTTATCACGACAACCACCCTATCTTGAAATCGGACGTTCTGACGCCGATTCAGACCGGGTGTGTCAATGCGCCGGAATTGTTTGACGGCATGCTGCGCGACGATATCGGGAACAATATTTCCGATAAAAACCCGAATTACTGTGAGTTGACGGCGCAATATTGGGCGTGGAAGAATTATGACAAGCTAGACAATCCCGACTACATCGGCTTTATGCACTACCGCCGCCAGTTCATGTTTGACGGTTGGCGCGGCAATCCGAAATGCGCTTGGCAGCCCAATGGCGATGTTTTTTATGTGCCTTTTATAACAGAGGGATATTGCCGGCATTTCGCGGACGAAACCATACGCAGCGTTTTGAAAGAATTTGATTGTGTTGCTATTACCCCCTATGATTTAACGAATTTAAAAAGTTCTTCCTGTCGTGAACAGTATGGAAAACTGGAAAAGCAAAAGGTTGAAAACTTTGATATTTTCATTCAAACCGCAAAAGAAATCGCGCCCGACTATGTCAAAGAAATCGAAATGATTGAGAATGGTTCCGTTCAATATTTCTGCAATATGTTCGTCATGTCTCGAAATCTGTTTTTCCGTTACAACGAATTCTGCTTTCCGATTTTGTTCGAAACGGAAAAGAGAATACAAATCGGCGATAACGACAGGACTTTGGGCTTTCTAGGCGAGTTTTTATTGACGGCTTTTTTGTTCAAGTTACAAACGGAACAGGTGTGGATCAAAGAATTACCGGCTTCTTATATTTTATCGGATGTTGTTTATAAATATCCGCATTTATCTTTTTTCTATTATTGGTTTTTAAGTAAAATTGCTGTTGGTGAACGGCGTAAAAGACATAAAACGAAACGTAAAGAAATAAAAAGAATTTTATCTGTTTTAAAAAACAGTCAAGCGCTCTGGTGAAAGAGCGCTTGACATCATGGCTATTTTAAATCGTCAAGTTCGGAACGCCATAAAGCTCTGTTTTTCAGAACTTCGGGCGGGATTTCTTCGCCGGTTTCGGCCCGTCTGACAACATACCAATCTGTTTCATTTAATAAAATCTGCAAATCGTTCCTGCGTGTGTTTATTGCGTCCTGAACGGCAATAATTTGAAATTTTCCGTCTGCGCGTTCAACGATTTTTAAACCGCTTTCCATGCAAAACTCTGCTGCTTCCAAAGGATAAGCTGTGTCAAAAATTTGTCCGATATAAAACATTTTCACCTCCTTACTTTCCAAATGCAACCCAGCCGAAAACAGCGCCGGAAGACGATCGGGCGATACTCATCGTTGTTGTCGTATAATTAAAGGTCGAAAAATATGTGGCGGCTCCCGTTGTGGCAGAAGGCGCTGTTCCTGCCGCTAAAGCCAGAAATTTCGTGTTGGAGAAGGCTTTGGGAAAAGTCACTGTTGTGACTGCCGATGAACCGTAGCCCCATTGCAATAAAGCTATGCGTGAGTTTTTTTCCTTGTTGCCAAAAAATTCGATATAGCCCGTGTTATTCCCAACCACAATATTTTTGAAACAATTTTGTCCCGCTAAAACTGCCAATGTAACGATCGCCGTTGAAGGGGCTGTTGATATGTCCGTTGGAGTCGGCGCTATTCCGTACTTTGTTCCGTCTTTAAAAACATTCGCCGATAACGCTGCGTTTGCTCCGTTGTTCCATGCCTGCAAAATTGCCGAACTGTTCGTGCCGTTTGTCTGCTTTCCTCCGGCTATGCGGGCGCAAAGCTCTGAATTAACGGAAAAATCAATAAATGGAGCATAAACGCTGCCTGAAAAGTCGTCGGTGTCAGTATTAAGCGTTTTTATCGCCGTTATCGTTTGTTCAGAATCCAAATCCACCCAATCTGTTCGATCTGCGGCCGCTTTTGCTCTGTCCGCCTGTTCCATTGCCGCCTGTGACTGATCGCCGGCTTCTTGCGCCGCATTCTGCGCCTCTGCTACGGCATTTTTGAAATTTTTTACAAACTCGTTCGGATCATCGTCTGAAAATACATCCAGCAGCAATGCGCGATCCTGTTTTTCCGAAAGCTGCTGCACTTGCATGGTCAGCCGGTCAAAATTCCTTTCCAGCGTTTCAGCCGGCATCGCCTCGTTTTCCCGATAGTCCGTTTCCTGCGTCAGCGGAACTTCACGCATAATCACAATCTGCGCCCCGTCCGCCGGAGCTGTTTCAAAAACTAAATTGCCGTCCGAAATTGCCCAATCCGTTCGTTCCGTCTGCATGTCATTGAGCCGTTGATACACTTTTAAATGATCTTGAGCCAAAAAAGGGAAGGGGATCGCAAATTCCGTTGCCGTCCCGTTTCCTATGTATGAAATCTTGTTCGTTGTTGTGCTTACTGTCATTTTTCCCTCAAATAAAAAAAGCAGGGATTTCTCCCCGCTTGGTTTGGTTGTCTAAGATTATCACAATATGGCATATATTTTCTTTTAAGTCAATATTTTTTAACAATAAGTGAATTAAAAGGTATGTTTGTTTGCTCTGGGCAATGCCGGGGCTTTTTATTATTTTTTTAAGTGAGAAATGGCCATTTAAAGCCCAATGTCAAAGGGAGCTAAAGGAGCTCCTGACCGTATGTTTTCGTGCCAGTCTAAAAGGGAGAGGCAAAAGCCTGACTATAATTGCCACTCTGTAAGATGTTCTCTGCTTAACGTCGCGTTTAACGTGCCTGTTTTTTAAGCAACATAAAACCCCGCGAATGTAATGTTTCTGCGGGGTTTAAATGGTGAGCGTGCCGGGATTCGAACCCGGGGCCACTTGATTAAAAGTCAAGTGCTCTACCGGCTGAGCTACACGCCCTTGATTACCCGTCAACATATAGACCTATTCGCTTCAGGTCAATAGTTTTTTTTGTTTTTTTGGAAAAAAATTAGGCCGTTAAATCGGATAAAACGGCTTGTGTCGTTTCATTCCATGTTTTTAAAACCTGAATATTGGCTTTATAGGCGAAGGAAGAGGTCATCATATCAACGCCGGCTTCAATAAATCCAATGTCTGAGGCCGCATAAGCCGTTGATTGAGAACCGATTTCCGGTATGGCCGCAACAGGCTGCAGCGCTGTATAGGATTGTTCCGGTTCGGAAACGGGAGTCGCGGCATTTAACAGATTTTCGGCGCTTTTTTCAAATCTGATGCGCGCTGTATTTATTCCCGTTAAAGCTGCTGACATAATTTTCATGGGCAAATTCCTTTAACCGAATCCTTGCGTTTTCTTTTTCAGCGGATCTTCGGATTGTTCGATCGTACGTTCATAGGATTCGATGTGATGTTCCACGTCCTGCAAAGACAGGTAGAAAGGACGGCTTTCCTGAAACTGCAACTGAACCGCGGAAGAAACTTCACTGCCCAGAGGGCTGTAGGGCAGGGAATCGGCGTTTTCTTGAAGTTCTTCCGATTGATAGGGATTAAAGTCATCTTCCTGATTTAATAAATACTGATCCGTCGCCGAGCCGATATTCGCCGAGTCGTTAACTGCCGAAACTGAAGCGGACGCAGAAGCAACCGTGGCCGAACGAACGCCGTTCAGCTTCACTACGGAGGTTGAGTGCCCTACTGGCGCTCCTGAGGATACCTTTGCAGATGACATTTCTATTCACCCTTAAACCAAGACATACTTCTTTAATTTAAGGTTCTCATGTTCCTACATTTTTGTCAACAGAAAATAAATTATTTTAAGCCGCATTGATACAGCAGAGAATCGTTTTCCATTATTTTGAAAACGGGACCGATAGCGGCAATTTTGCCATTGTTCAGAATGACAGCGTTTTGGCAAACTTGTTCGGCCAGACGCAGATCGTGTGTCGCAATAAGCATTGTTTGCGGCAAAAGGGCAAGCTGTTCCGCCAATTCTCTTTTGCCGCGCGGGTCTAATTGGGAGCTCGGTTCGTCCAGCAATAAAAGATCGGGAGACAAAGCCAAAATACCGGCCAGAGCAGCGCGTTTCTTTTCTCCGCCGGACAGTTCGCGGCACAGGGCATCTCTTAATTTTGTCAGCCGGAACTGTTCCAGGACATGCGTTAACCGGCGTTCGATTTCTTCTTCATCCAAGCCGGCGTTTATCAAGCCAAAGCGAATATCGTCGGCAACGGTCGGCATAAACAGCTGATCATCGGGGTTTTGAAAAATCAGTCCCGTTTTTTTGGGAACGCCTTCAAGCTCTCCGGCTGTCGGAGGAAGCAGGCCGGCCAAAATATTCAGAAGAGTTGACTTGCCGGCTCCGTTTGCTCCAAGGATGGCCGTTTTTTCTTTGCTTTGCAGAGTAAATGCAATATCGGACAGAACGTTAATTTCTTTGTATTTAAAAGAAAGGTTTTTAATCGTAATCATAGAGGCAGGCCTCTTAAAATCAAGCAAAGAGCAAGCGCTGTCAAAGCGATGAAAATTTCCGTTAAACGAATTCGGGCCGATGGCAAGGGGGCTGTTTCGATCTGAAAACCGCGGCACGTCATTGCCTGTGCGATTTTATCGGATCGGTCCAGACACCGCAGCAGTAAAGCTCCGGATAAGAATTTCCATTCTGTTATTTTGGGAAGGCGGCGGTGCGTTTTTAAGCGAAAAGAGCGCAGCAAAGCCGTTGCTTCTCCGGAAATCAGGCTGAGATAACGACAGATAAAAAACAGCTGAAACAGGAAATATCGCGGACATTTCAGGGTGTTTAGAACGGCCAGAATATCTTCAATGCGAGTTGTTGCGGTCAACATGGAAATGCTCAGACAGCACCCGATCCCTTTCAGTAAAAGAACGGCGGCAAAGATTGGCGGGGAAAACAGCAGATTGCCTAAAGCTAACAAAAGAACGGGAATAAAAACAGGCAGCCAAAAACGCAGAGGAACCCGAATTTTAAACAGCAGGACAGACGGAATCAGGGCAAACACCGCGGCGCACTTTACCGCGCCCGCCGGCAGGCTGACAACGCTGTACAGATAAATAAGGGTCCAGGCTAATCTTAAAAACGGGGAATTCAAACGGAGGAAGCCTTTCTTTTGTGTAAAAGACGCATAATGGCAAAAACAAAAAGAGCCGTTAAAATGACGCCGGCAATTCCCGCCAGAGCAGTGCTTTCTGCCAAAGTGTAATCCGTAAAGGGAGCCTGAAGCGATGCCGGCAGCTCAAAGGCAGCGCCTGCGATTTTAAAAACGCTCCATTCCAGTCCATCCGGCAGGTCTGAAGCCGCCAAGGACAATCCTCCCGAAATGAACAGGGCCGCTGCTCCCAGTCCAAGATAAGCTTTAGGTCCCGCCGTTTGGGCCGAAGAAAATAAATCGGGCTTTTGTTCCCGCAAAAAGGCCAAAATACTTCCGGTCGCCAATCCTTCGGCCAAACCGATAACCAGATGAATGGGAAGCATCAGAGCGGCAAATGTTTTAAAAGGCAGCTGAACAATGCCGGAGCATGTTGTTTCTAAAACAACCGCAAAAGCGCCTAATTCCGTTCCGATAATACCGGCGAACAGACTGGCTGCCAATATTTTTTTGGAAGTTTCTCCGCTGCGGACCAAAGGTTGGTAAATCAAAGGATAAGCGATAAAACAAGCAAAAAAGGACATATTAAACACGTTGCACCCGTAGGCCAGCAGTCCTCCGTCTGCAAATAACAGGGCCTGCAGCAGTAAAATAGCGGCCATGGTTATAAAAGCGCGAAACGGCTTTAGTAAGATGGCCAATAATAAAGCGCCTCCCAAATGGCCGCTTGATCCTGTGCCCGGAATTGTGAAGTTAATCATTTGGACGGCAAAAACGAAGGCGCCCAAAACACCGGAAAGAGCCGCCGCCTGACCGGTGTTTTCAGTGCGGGTCTGACGTAAAGAGTATCCCAGCAGGCCGGCGGAAACGGCTAACATTGTTCCGCCGACGCATGGAGAAATTAAAGCATCTGCCATATGCATAGCGTTATCCTTTCAATGCGGCTTGACTTTGAATTAAAACGGGAGCGATATGGACAGCCTTTTCCGGCAGAGGGCAGGCTGCCGCACAGGCTCCGCAGCCGATGCACAGTTCTGCGGACAAGACAGCCTTGTCCTCTCCGTCCACCTCCATAATGGTGACGGCGTTTCTGGGGCAGGTATCGGCGCACAGGCCGCAGCCGACACATTTTTCTGCCGAAAACTCGGCCAGTCCGATACGGCGGCGCTGTTTATCGGCTAAAGACATGGGGATTAAAGCTCCCGTCGGACAGACTGAACTGCATTTATGACAGTCATACAGGCAGTGGTTTTCACCATATTCCAAATGGACCGTTTGATATTGTTTTGATCTGGGACGCAGGACCTTTCCCGGACAGCCGGCAACACACAATTGGCAGTTTGTGCATTTTGCGGCGAACTCTTGTGCCGTCGTGGCGCCGGGCGGGCAAATTGGACGTTTTTTTTCATCGTTAAAGGTGTGGACTGTTGTCCGGCTAGCAAAAACGACTCCCGTGCCGACCGCTGCGGCGGTTGTTAAAGAGCCCGTTAAAAAACTGCGTCTGGACAAGTCTGTTCCGGCGGGCGGAGCGGCCTGTTTGTCAAAGCCGATCGCCTTGACCGGACAAACAGCCGTACATTTCAGACACCTGACACATCGTTCGTTGTCCAACATTTTGCTGTCGGGATCAACACAGCCGGAAGGACATACGGAGACGCATTTGCGGCATTTCACGCATTTGTCGGACAGGCGCATTTTAAAGGGAGTAAATTTGGCGCACAGTCCTAAAAGCGTGCCGACGGGACAAATTGAAGTGCAGAAAATTCTTTTTTTCCAAACGGCCAGAATGACAATTGCAGCAAGAGTCAAGCTGCCCGCAATATAGGACGGATTTTTAATAAAGGCGATTATACGTCCGAAATTGGAATAAGGATCCAACAATCCGATCAGGCAGGCGCTGCCCGCTGCAAAAGCGGCAAAGGCTGTTGCGGCGATGGCGTAACGCAGTTTCGGGCGGTTGGTGTCGGCTTTTGCTTTTCGGCGGGATAAAAAGGCGATGATATCCTGCAAAATGCCGAAAGGGCAAAGAACGGAACAGTAAAACCTTCCGAATAAAAAGGTGAAAATCAGTAAAATGGCGGCGATCCCCCATGCTTTCCTGTCGATCGAGGGAAACAGCTGCGCCTTGACCGCCGGCGAAAAATCGGGAATACCGGCAAAAGTCAGGCATACTGCGGTAAAAATAAGGCCGGCAACGGCTAATCGCAATAAAAGGGGAACGGAAATTTTTTTCTTTTTCATACGATCGTCCTTATGTGATTTTCGACTGTAAAATGGTTTTGGTAAGTCCCCTAGTCTAAGGCTTAATGTTGGCTTTAAGTCAATACGTTTTTATTGAATTTTTGTTTTTTCCGCATAAGCTGAATAATATAATTAAGGAGTCAGGAATGTCCCTTTTGTTTGAAGCAATTAAAAACAATGATTTAAGAAGTCTGGAAAAAGCTTTGAAAGGAGCTTGTTCTTCAGATGATTTGGCCGTGGCATTGCGGAACACTTCGGAACAGGGACAAATAAAGTTGGTCAGGCGGCTGTTGAAAGCCGGAGCCCGGGACGAATGGGCGATTGTTGCGGCGGCTTCGTTTGCGCCGCTTGGAACAGTACGGCTGCTGTACAGGCGGATCGGCGGGAATTTAAACGCGGCCCTGATCGGCGCAGCGGCGCATGGAAGGCTTGAAACAGTGCGTTTTTTGTTGACGCTGCCGACGGAAACTTTGAATGAAGCGTTGGCCGATGCGGTTCTGCGGGGGTATTCTGAAACAGCAGCTTTATTGCTGAAAAAGGGGGCCGATCCGCTGGCTCCTGTTTATAATTATCAAACAGCCATGGAGATTGCCGTTAAAAAAGAGCGTCGGGAAATAATAGATTTGATGAAAAAAACGATTTCCGAAAAAACGAATCCAAATATGCCCGATAAAAAACGGACTGATGCTTTTTAATAAACGGCTCGGATCGGAAATACAGATAAAAGTCACTGTTAAATTTCTTTAATTAACGGTTGAAAAAGTAAAAAAATGCTTAATTTTAAGAGGCTTAGCGGAAATCATATTTTGGCGGTTTTTGTCTATATTTTTGGAAACTTTTGTTGTCTTATTTCTCAATGTTTTGTGATATGGACGGTTTTGAACGTTTTATGACCAGTTTGGTGGCAAAGAATCAAACAGGACTGAAAACGGTGGCATTTAAATTTTGTTCTTAGAAAACGGAATAAAGAATGGCAAAAACTGATATTGCCGAAAAACGGGCTGTTTTCAACAATAAAATAAAGTCTTTTCAAGCATACGACAACAGCTCAGATTCTAAAGGACTGTTGTTGCGGCAAAAGCATTAAAAGAGCTTTTTCTTGGTTCTCAAAAACGCTGGCTGTGCAGGGTTTTAAGGGAAGATAAACGGGTAAGTGGGCTGCATCATATTGATATAAAAATAAAAATGAAGGGGAGGATAAAACGTTTTTGCGGGACGGAGGGATTTTGCCAAAATTTTTTTCCGAAAAAATCGATTTTTTCTAAAAAAAGTATGGAAAAAAGAAAAAAAGTATCTTATCATTCTCTTAACTTGAATAGTTTAACTAATAATTCTTAAGGGGTCATCATGGCTATTTTAAATGAGTATGAACTGCATCGTCTGGCTGTTATGGCGGGAATTGACAGTCACGCGACGATTGACAACAAACAGTCGCTGTTGATTGCTTTGGATGTTTTAAAGCCGCAGGGCAATTTATCCGATCAAGAATACGCTCAGGAAATCAATAAAACATTGAATAAGGCTTTGGACGAACAGTATTCTTCCCCGCTCGGGTCCGTTTGTGTTATGCGCAAGGATCGTGAAAAAGAGGTGGAATTCATCGTTCCTGCCGGCAAGGAAAACGAAGAACTGAAATGGAGCGTTAACGAAGAAAACGGCAATGTTCAGTCCGGTTCCGTCAAAATGTCGGATACTTATTTAAGATATGACGATGAAGGCAAGCCGATGATTCGCGAAATTAACGGCGTTAAATATGAAAAGCGCGCTTTTAAAATGCCGGCGGATTTTGATATCGGGTACCATAAATTGGAAATGGAAATTCCTGGACAGCCGAAGGCTTCCACCCGCATGATTTATGCGCCGACCAAATGCTATGACCCGATTGACATTAAAAATGGCGGAAAAGCGTGGGGCGTTCCTGTTCAGCTGTATGAACAGCGTTCCGATGAAAATCAGGGAATCGGCGACTTTTCCGATTTGGCCGAAATCGCTGATACGATCGGTAAAAGCGGCGCCGGTATTTTGGGCGTTAATCCGCTGCACGCCATGTTCCCGGAAGCGGCTGAGGAAGCTTCTCCGTATGCGCCGGCCAGCCGGACATATTTCAACCATGTGTATGTCGATGTAACGGCAGTTCCTGAATTTGAAAAAAGCAAAGAAGCTGTTGCTTTGTACGATTCTCCCGAATATACGGCAAAACGCCGTAAAGCGCAGGACGCTTCCGATGTTGACTATACGGCGGCGTTTGAATTAAAGACGCCTGTTTTGGAAAAATGTTATGAGGAATTTGTGAAGAACGGTTCCCCGGAACGCAAGGCAAAGTTTGAAGAATTTAAGGCAAATGGCGGTGAACGTCTGCAGGATTTTGCCGTATTTCAGGCCTTGTGTGAACATTTTGCCAAGGAAGAACCCAAGCTGACGGATTGGCGCGATTGGCCTCCTGAATATCAAGATGCGAAGACGGCAGAGGTTAAGGCTTTTGCTGAAGCTCATAAGGACAGGGTTGGTTTTTATACATATTTGCAGTTTGAAACATTGAACCAAATGGAAAATGTTCAGAAAGTCTGTAAAGAAAGCGGTATGAAGATTGGTCTGTATACGGATATCGCTGTCGGTTCCGCGAAGTTCGGATTTGAGGGCTGGGGCTGCAAGGATTTGTATATGAAGGCTTCTGCCGGTGCGCCCGCGGACGTTTTGTCTCCGAACGGTCAGAACTGGGACGTAATGGGCTTTAAGCCGAAAGCATTAAAGGAAACGGCTTATGAACCGTTTATTGAAATGCTACGCAACAACATGAAAACGGCAGGGTGCACTCGTCTGGATCACGTTTTGCAGTTGTGCCGTCTGTATATGATTCCGGAAGGAAAGTCGGCAAAAGAAGGGGCCTTCGTTTATTATCCGGTTGATGAATTAATGGCCGTTGCCGCTTTGGAATCTCACCGCAACAAGTGCATGCTGATCGGTGAAGACTTAGGGCAGCTGCCGCCGGGCTTCCAGGAAAAGTTGATGGATCACGGCATTTTGTCTTATCGCGTGATGCCGTTTGAACGTGAATGGGGCTACCAGAATGGCGGAAACAATAACGCGTTCCGTCACCCGGAAGAATATCCGCAGTATTCGACCGCGGCTCCGTCTACACATGATACGCCGTCTTTGGCCAGCCAATGGACCGCGCGTGACGTTCATTTGAAGGATTATTTGGGATACTACGAAAGTTCGCAGCAGCGCGATCTAGAATTCCGTCAATATGAATCCCAGCGCTGCGCTTTGAACTGGGCTTTGACTGAAAAAGGCTGCTGGGCCAAGGTCGGCGGCGAACCGGTTAAGGATCCCGCTCATGATACGCGTTCCTGTCCGGAAAAATATGAACAGGCGGTTGCCGATTATTTAGGTCAGTCCCGTTCGGCAATGTTGCTTTTCCCGTTCTCTGATATGTTCCGTACGAACTATATGGGCAACATTCCGGGAACGCGTCAGCGTTCGGAATCAAAGGTCGGCGGTCAGGACAACAAGGTGTTTGAAGAAGGCGGTGCCAGCCGTATTCCTTGGAAAAACTGGCGTCCGAAGATGCACCTGAAAGTTAATGAAATCAAGGAAGTTCCTGTTTTCAAAGACGTTGCAAATATTTTGAACGGATATCGTCAGAACGGCAACGAACATTCAAAGGAAAAAGATCCGAAGATCGGTGAATTTAAGCGTCCGGGACGTACAGAAACGAAACAGCGTGATTCCAAACGTGTTGTTCAGTTGTATCAGAACCTTGCTCAGTCCGGATACTTTAAAACACATGCGTATGATATCATTGCTTCCAAGTTCTCTGAACAACGTCGTCAGCGTGATTTGCAAAAGACTGAGGATTTTAAGAAGAAATATGAAGAACGGCGAGCCGCGATTGAAGAAAAGAAACGTCAATATCAGCATAAGCCTGCGGCCCGCAAGATAGCAGTTCGGAAGAAACTGGATCAGCAGGCGCGAAGATAGTTAAAACAGAAAAGGAAAAGCCGCTCTTTCGGGCGGCTTTTTTGTAACTCGAAAACCCCGCGCTAGGCGCGTGGTTTCGGAAAGCTTATAGTTCTGCACAAAAAAACTCCTTAGGTAAACTCAGACTGCGGTCTGTCAACTGCAACTGCAACTAAGGAGTTTAACAATGAATGATGTAAAGACATTATCACATACAGCATGGAACTGCAAATATCACATAGTATTCGCGCCGAAATATCGCCGCAAAGTATTCTATGGGGAAAAACGCTACGAGATAGGAAA
>JAFVAT010000011.1 GCA_017480385.1 Alphaproteobacteria bacterium
AAAAACTGTGATAACAAAGATGAATGCACAAGCTTCTCCTGCAATCAGGGATATGCTCTGAACGGTTCCGTTTGCCAAAAAGTCGAGTGCGATGCTTCCAGCTCCTGGTATGTCAACACAAACGGAACCATCAATGTTCCAAATACCGATCAATATAAATGCACGTCTATTTACGGTAATCACGCCGATATTAAAGTTCCTGCGCCAAGATCATATTTGGTCTTCCAGATAAGGATGACCTCTTATGCTAATGTCAGTGGTTCTTTCACAACAGAAATACTGAAAATATCAAATTTGACAAACTCCAACGCAACGCCAACGTACACATTTAATGATGAGGTAACCGTTACAAATAAAGTTTATTTGCATGAGGCGCTAAATTCCACAGCAGGAAACAGAAAAGGAAGCAAAATGATCTTCAAGAAAGGACTGAAAGGGGCTCCTAGGTGTGTTGCAGTAAAAACATCTTCAACAACATCACCTCTGCAAGCTACCGATGCGACGTGCACTTGCACAACGACAGAATGCACAATCGACGGCGCCAGATAACTTTCCCTGCAGATTTTAAAATCTGCAAATGCAAACCGGCAGAGATTGAATCCCTCTGCCGGTTTCTTTTTTTATACATCCGTTCTGTATCGAACATATCTCTCTGCTGGACAGGAATCACTTTTTTTCTCTTCCTCTTTGAAATAAGAAAAACACCAATAAAATTAAAAAGATCAGAGACAAAAAAGAACACCCCCGAACCGCGGCTGCCGGCAAAGAGTGAATGAAAAAGCCCGAAATAAAACTGAGAACAACAGAAGGCAAAGTCCACAAACCGCTGCGGCCCGTATCATGCAATCGTCGAACGGCTGCAGCCCACATCGGAAAAAAAGAAATGAACAGATAAATTTCCATTCCTTGTATTCCAATAACAACTCTGACAAGCCCGCTTATAATCACATTAAAGATAATAAAAGACCAAAATTGCGTTCGCCCGGTCCGTCCGGTCACAATAAAATACTTTTTCCACGCTTCCACAAAACACATAAAAGCTGCAGACACAGATTGAACGGCTTCTGTTTCTGGTAATAGTTCCGTTTTTTCTGAAATATTTTTTTCTTCCGACAAATGATCAGACATGGCTTTCCTCTGAAAAGCACTTTATATCAGCACAATAAAATCAAAAACATACAAAAAATATTTTAAATCGAAGGCATATATTTTTGTTGTTTTTAAATAAAAATGAGGACAATCCATACGGCAAACCGCTGATGGTTTTCCTTAAACAACAAGAATAAAACAGATATCCGGACGCCAAACAGTTCGAAGATTGTCATTGGCAGAAAAGGATTTATTTTTTATCACCAAACCAATTCAAAAAACGATCTGTCGTTTTGTTAACGGTATCCGCGCCCTTTTGAATAACGCTGTCTGCCGTATTACCGACGGCTTGTCCTACTTTCTTTCCGCTTTCATAGGTTGTGTCAATGACGGCCTCCGCAGCTTTTTCCAGACTATCGGAAGTTTTTTGATACGCTCGCTGCATTCCGGCTTTAATCCCTGTTGTTTCCTTATACATTTTACTGTAAACAGTTCCCTGCAAAGCCGTATAACAGGGGTCAGCATCAGAATCCAGCAATAATTTGGCTCCGATGAAAACGGCGCCTCCGGCGGCTATGCCGGCAGCGTTTTTGATAACGGATTTTGAATTCACAAAAAGGGACGGATCCGTAATCGTTCCGGTCACTTTAATCATTGAGGCAAGAATTTGCGTTATATTTGTTTTCATTAAATTTCCGCTTAATGGCTGAATAAGCATATCTATCTTGTCGTCCGCGAGAGTAACGCTTCCGTCCGCGACCAGCTTTATTTGATCCGCGTCAAAAACAATTCCTTTTGGAAACAGGGCTTTTCCCTTTGCAAAATCCGCCCTTATAACGGCGCATTTTAAATTTGCGTCGGTCTGTTTCGCCGAAATGTTCAGCGCGGACATCAGCTGAGTCAAAAAATCGCCCTGAACATATTTCAATGCTCCAAACCGCACTTCAGACGGCCCGACAGTCAGTAAAACCTGCCCTTCCAAATTTTCAAACAAATTGCGGTAACTTTTCCCTTTTGTTTTTAATGCGATGCGGGACCGGGCGATGCCGCCTTTTTTAAACGAAAAGTTTTTCCCGTTTCGTTTCAGACTTTTTATAAGATCCGGAAGAACAATATTCGCCCCGTCCATATTGATATTCAGGGCATTTTCTTTGGCGTTCAAAAACAAATCGCCTTTCACCGTTCCCTGACCGGCATCAAAAGAAACAGGTTTCAGGTTTAAAACACCGTCTTTAACCTCGATCGTTCCTTTTAACTTATCCAAAGCTAAATTCCGATTGATAACCAGATGCGAAATATCAAAACTAAAATGCGTATCGAACTGATTCAGAAAATCCAAATGCGGCTCTCCTTCCGGAATAAAAGCGCCTTTTGAAACGTCAGATGCGGAGGAAGGACTTCCTTTAGAATTATCTTTCGCCGGAATTAAAAAAGAGATATCCGTTAACGGACTGACGATTTTCCCTTTTATATTCAATTTATTCTTAAATGAAATATCCACATTTCCGTTGGCCGAGCTTTTATCAAAAACCAGCCGGTCAAATTGCAACGACATATTCAGATTTTTAAATAAATCGCGGTAAGCTGCCCCTTTCGTTGAAAATTTTCCGTTCAAACGAGCGACAGAAATATTATCAAAGGCCTTTTTTTCTATCTTTACCAATTCTTTTAAAAAGTCGGGCAAAGTCAGATTTCGGAAATCCGTTTCAATTTTGATAATATTTCCTTTTGAAGAGAAAGAAGCCGTGCCCTTCAGACTTCCTTTTCCCAGCTTTCCGGACAAAGGCTTTAACGTTAAAATCCCGTTTCGGACATCAACCGTTCCGTTCACCTGATCAAACGAAAGGTTTTCGTTTACATTCAACCGTTCAATGTCAAACGCTAAATGCGCGCTGAACCGGTTCAGAAAATCTAAAAGAAGCACACTTTCCCCAGTTAAATTTTGTTTTTTTGCCGTTGTCACGGAAGCTTTATCCGCCGAAATGAGAGAGGGAATGTCCATTAAAGGGCTGGCGATTTTTGCCCGAATATCCGGCTTTTCCGTCAAAGAGGCACTCACATCACCGCGTATGACACTTTTTCCGAACTCTAATTGTTCAATGCCAAGCAACACACTTTTTTGATCGGCGTTTACGTTTGACTTCAACTGTAAAGCCGGCAAGTTAAAGTTTCCCTCCGGAGACGTTAAATCCAACTTTGCGTCAGCATGCCAATCGCCGGAAACATCTGTCAAGGTGACGTAAGCCCTTAAATGACATCGCAAAGCGTCGGCCTCAATCTCGGCGTTATAAGTTCCTTTTTTTATCAAAGAATCGAATGTCTCCCCTTTCATCGTTCCTTTGATTTCCCGACCGTCATAAAGTAAATCGTAGTTCAGAAAAACGCGATTTTCCTCAAGCTTTAAAGAGGCTTGTTTAATTTGCAGATTTATCTTTGATTTCGGGCTGTCATAGGTTATTACACCGTCCAAAACCGATATTTTTTTTATGATCAACTTCATACCGGACACAAAACCGTCGCCCGTTTCAGGCTTTTTCTTTTCTGCTTCGGAAATGTTTCTTTCAAAAACCCAGTTGCCCTTTCCTTTGTCATTAACTGACAAGTGAATTTCCGGTTGGACCAACTTTATGTTATTAACGGCAACGATTTTATTAAACAAGGGAATGATTGCGACAGACACTTCAATTTCTTTTGCCTCAATCATGGATTTCCTTCCGCCCCAATCGGCATCGGCAAATGAAGCCTGTTTTATGTTCAGCGTCGGCACCCAAGATATTTTTAAGCGTATATCACCCTCTAAGAATAATTTTCGACCGGTTTGATCAAAGACCATTTTTTCTATCCGAGGTTTATACGCATTTAAATCAAACCGGCAGATAAAAACGGAACCGGCGATAATAACAATCAAAAAAACAACTGATAAAACAACAAACAACCATTTCAAATATTTTTTCATTTTAATGAAACCGTCCTGCGAACATATGAAGCTTTCTGAAGAATAAAGCCGAACAGAGCCCTTTATAGACTTTTTTGAACGATTTCAGATAAATTTGCAATGTGAAAATCATTCAATGCCGAACACCAAAACGCCTCCCTGCGGAGGAAAAACTTCTCAAAAAAAACGGAAAGAAGGCTTTTTATGGACAGTTTCATTAGAAGTCCGTTTTTGAACTTACTGCAAAAACAAAAAGAACTCATTGAAAACAATGAGTTCTTTTAAAAAATGGCGGAGGGCGTGGGAATCGAACCCACTCACGGCTTTAACCCCGTGTACGGATTAGCAATCCGCTGCATTACCATCCTGCCCGCCCTCCGTCGGTGTTTTTCTTTCTAACGAAAGATAAGCTTGCCGTCAATACTAAAAAGCATTTACCGGCAAAATTCTCCGCGTTTAGTCGCGCTGCAGCAAAGCTTCGGACAAATGGGACGACACACGGTCGACTTCGGCGACTTTTTTAGCCGGATCACGCAAAATCGATTCGCGCAATTTTTGATTAACAGCCGAATTTTCGGGTGTTCCGCCCAAATCCACTGTTACCGCCGCATTTTTTGCAAAACGCTTTACTAAAGACTTATCGCTTAATTTTGCCATTCCATTCTCCGTTTGCTTCATCAAGCTGTTTAAAGATACGCCTGTTTGCTTCGAGAGTCCAGATTAAACTCCCCGTTTGGGGATAATACCCTTCCTGGCGGAGTTTTGATATTGCCAATCGCACCGCTAAAAAACTGACGTCTGCGGTCGGCAACTAGACCGGCAGTTTTCGAACGCGACTGACAGGCGCGTAATATTCGTGTTCCAGTTCATTATCCAGAATTTCCGCAACCAGAACCTTATCTTCTTTTTGCAGGGATTCAATTGCCAAAGGGGACAGGTATTCCAACAGAATAGCCCGCTTTGCGTCCCGCATCAGCAATCCGGTTTCCACGCCGTCAAAGAAAAAATGAGGGTGATCGGGAACACCCGCACGCGCTCTGATACAAAACAGCAGTTCTCCGTCTTTGTTCTGCACAACGTCGTACAAGCCTTCCCGTTCAGCCATCGTTTTTTCCTTTCGTTTTTAAGCGTCCAGCTTTTTCTTGACAAGCTCGTTCAGCATCGCCGGATTAGCTTTGCCCTGCGAAGCACGCATCGTCTGACCGACGAACCAGCCCAACAGTTTTTCTTTGCCGCCCTTGTATTCGGCGACTTTGTCGGGATTAGCAGCAATTACGTCATCGACCATTTTTTCAATCGCAGAGGTATCTGTGACCTGTTTTAGGCCCTTCTCTTCAACAATCTGATCGGGCGTTTTGCCTTCTTCCACCATGAAAGCGAAAACGTCTTTCGCAATACGGGAGGAGATTGTTCCGTCGTTGATCAAATCCACCATGCGGCCAAGGTTTTCCGGATTTACGGGGCTTTCGGCAATCGATTTGCCCTGCTTGTTTAAGACGGCAAACAAATCGCCCATGATATAGTTCGCGACTTTCTTCGCATCGTGGCCCTTCGCCGCAACTTCAAAGTAAGCGGCAATGTCCTTTTCGGCGACCAGCTGCCCCGCATCATACGCAGGCAAACCGTATTCTTCGATAAAGCGTTTTTTCTTCGCGTCCGGCAATTCCGGCATTTCGCCCCTCAGGCGTTCAATCATCGCGTCGTTCAAAACCAGAGGAATCAGGTCGGGATCGTAGAAATAACGATAGTCAACCGCCGTTTCTTTTGAACGCATCGAACGCGTTTCGCCTTTGACAGAGTCAAACTTGCGCGTTTCCTGAACGATACGACCGCCACTTTCCAACACTTCGACTTGACGCATCGCTTCGTATTCGATCGCCTGCATCACGAAACGGATCGAGTTTACGTTCTTGATTTCGGCGCGCGTGCCATACGGTTCCCCCGGACGGCGCACGGAAACGTTCGCGTCGCAACGCATCGAGCCTTCGTCCATATTGCCGTCACAGGAACCGATATAGCGCACAATCGAGCGCAGCTTACGCAGGTACGCCCCCGCTTCTTCCGGAGAACGAATATCCGGACGGGACACAATTTCCATTAACGCCACGCCCGCACGGTTCAGGTCGACAAAAGACTTGCTGGGGTGCTGATCGTGCATCAGTTTGCCTGCGTCCTGTTCCAAGTGCAAACGCTCAATGCCGATACGGCGGGTTTCGCCGTTTTCCAAATCAACATCAATATAGCCGTCGGAAATGATCGGGTGATCGGACTGAGAAATCTGATACCCGTTCGGTAGGTCGGCATAATAGTAGTTCTTGCGGGCAAAGATCGACTTTTTATTGATCGTCGCATTCAGCCCAAAGCCCGTGCGAACGGCCTGTTCGACGCATTCGTGATTGATGACCGGCAGCATTCCCGGAAAGCCCGCGTCAACAAAGCTGACCTGCGTGTTGGCTTCCGCGCCGAACGCCGTTGCCGCGCCGGAAAAGAGTTTTGCTTTGGAAATGACTTCGCAGTGGACTTCTAACCCCACGACAATTTCCCAATCGCCTGTTTCACCTTTGATAATATAAGACATAACTATTTTCCTCCCATACGCAGCGGACGGATCGGCATGCCGGACATAGCTTCAATCGCTCCGGCAACACGCAAAATGGTTTCTTCCGCAAAGGAATTACCGATGACTTGCAGCCCGATCGGCAAACCGTTGATGTCGGACGTTCCCGCCGGCACGCAAACGGACGGCAGACCGGCCAGAGAAGACGGCACTGTGAACACGTCGTAGAGTTGCATTTTCAAAGGATCGCTGGTGCTGTCATCGTCTTTGCCGAAAGCGGTTTCCGGCGCGGCCGGAGCCAAAATCACGTCAACCTTTTTATAGGCTTCCGCAAATTCATGGCAGAGCAAGCGGCGGACTTTCTGCGCTTTCAGATAGCAGGTTTCATAATAGCCTTCCAGCAAAATGCAGGTACCGATCATGATGCGGCGCTTGACTTCCTTGCCGAAACCTTCCGTACGCGTATTCGTGTACATTTCGTCCAAGCTCTTACCGTCAACGCGCAGACCGAACCGCACGCCGTCATAACGCGCCAGATTGGAAGACGCCTCCGCCGGCGCGATCAGGTAATAGGTCGGCAAAGCGTACTGCGTGGACGGCAGGGAAATATCGACGATTTCCGCACCCGCCGCTTTCAGCTTATCGGCCATGGATTCCCAAACGTGACGCACGTCGGAGTTCAAGCCCTTGTCCGGGTTGTATTCGCGGGGAATACCGATTCTCAAACCTTTGACATCGCCTGTCAGAGCTTTTTCATAGTTCGGCACAGGCAAATTGGCCGAAGTGGAATCTTTCGGGTCGAAACCGGCCATGGCTTCCAGCATAATCGCCGTGTCGCGTACCGTGCGGGTCATCGTTCCCGCCTGATCCAGAGAGGAAGCGAATGCTACCATGCCCCAACGCGAGCAGCGACCGTAAGTCGGCTTACACCCGACAATGCCGCAGAACGACGCCGGCGTACGGATTGAACCGCCCGTATCGGAACCGGTAGCCGCCATGCACAGCCCCGCCGCGACAGCCGCCGCGGAACCGCCTGAAGACCCGCCGGGGATTAAGAATTTATCAGGATTGGTTTTATCTTTATACGGATTTCTGACCGCACCGTAATAACTGGTCAGGTTCGCCGTTCCCATTGCGAATTCGTCCATATTGGTTTTGCCCAGCATAACGGATCCGGCGTCTTCCAGTTTTTGAGAAACAGTTGATTCATAAGGCGGCACAAATCCGTCCAGAATATGAGAACACGCTGTCGTCCTCACCCCTTTTGTGCAGTACAGGTCCTTCATGCCGACGGGAATGCCTTCCATTTTGCCGGCTTTTCCTGCCGCGCGGCGTTCGTCGGAGCGTTGAGCGCGTTCCAACGCGATTTCCGGCGTTTCTAACACATACGCGTTCAATTCGCGCGCCTTTTCCATTTCTGCCAAATGAGCTTTCGTCAGTTCAACGGAAGAAAACTCTTTCTTTTCCAAGCCTTCCAAAGCTTCGGAGATTGTCAGTTCAACTAAATCGGTCATTGTTTACTCCACCACCTTGGGAACCAGAAAATACCCATCCATTTCTTCGGGCGCGTTGGCCAGAATCTGATCGCGAATACCGCCGTCATTGATAACGTCCTCGCGTTCGCGCAGGTTCATATCTTCAACCACCGAATTCATCGGCAGAACATCATCGGTATTAACGTCTTTCAACTGATCGACCCAGCCTAAAATTTTCGTCAGTTCTGTAACCATTTCGTCCATATTTCCCTCCGGGATTCTCAGACGAGAAAGAATCCCCAGTCTTTTGACCATTTCCCTGTCGATTGGCATAAACGTATGTGCTCCTAACAAAAAAAATAAACTTTTAGAGAAAGTAGCATTTACCGCCGCGAACGGCAAGCCCAAACCCGCATTTTGTTAAAAAAGTGTCGCTTCCGTTCTTTTTCGTCCCGAACGCAGATAAATCAAAGGAATACTAATCAGAGAAATCGCATATTTAACGATAAGATTGAACGCGAAAATCTGCCAAACGATCTCCCCACTGGAATGCTGACCGAATTGCTGGAAAGGACGCGGCCCCATTATGTTTTTCTCCGAACCGTTTTTCATAGACGTGATAGACTTCCGTATCAACCAGTTCGCTGATCAGCTGCGCCAACAAAGAAAAGACAATAATCCGCCACACCGGCGCCAGACATTCGTTAAACGCCAGCGACGCGGGCGATGCCGGATCAGAGGGAAACAAAGCGATAAAAGCAAAATACGCGGACATCAGCAAATTGATCAAAACGGCAAAATAAATGCATTTTCTGGTCAATTCTCTGCCCAATTCCCGATGCACCAGATCGCACAGGGTAAACGTCAGCGGATACAAAAAAAACGCCCATATCGACAGCATAGCCCAAAACAAAACCAACTTTGATGCTGCCGATATTGGAAATCAGCTGCAGCGCGACGTACGATACGGCGACAAACAAAGCGGTGGAAGTCATTATTATTTCCCCTCATTTTTTTTGTTTCTTGTATATCAAAAAGTTTTTGATTAAAAATATTTTTATCAAAAAGGATTTATTCTGATGCTTTCTTTAACCGAATTTTTATCCGCCGCGCCGAAAGGAACGTCCCTTGTCGGGCTGGACATCGGGACGAAAACGATCGGCGTTGCCGTATCCGATACGCTGTGGCTGACGGCGACACCTTTAAAAACAGTTTTCAGAAAAAGTTTTCAATATGATCTAAATGAATTGGCTTCTTTATTAAAAGGGCGTGAAATCGGCGGTTTTGTTTCGGGACTGCCCCTGCAAATGGACGGACAGGAAGGAGCGCAGGCACAATACACCCGCGAACAGGCCGAAAAAATCGCGGCATATTTTCAAAAACCCGTCTATTTTCAGGACGAGCGGCTGTCGTCTGCCGCTGTCGAACGCGTCATGATCGGCGCTTATGATATGAGCCGCAAAAAACGCAAAGAAAAACTGGACGCCGGCGCCGCCGCTTATATCCTGCAGGGCGTTTTGGATCAGATTCGTTAAAAATCCCGTTGTTGTTTTGTTTTATCTGCCGCGCCGTGCCGCTATCAGCTGTGCCGCTACATTAGCCGGAATCGCCGCGTTTGTATTGGCTGGCTTTTTCTTTTGGGCTTTCAGTTCTTCACGCAAAGGCAAAGTCTGATACGTTTTGTCTTCTTCCAAATTGTACATATTCTTGCGAATGGCGAAGGTCTGCTGACATTTTTTACGTGTTGATTCGGAAACCGCCTGTTTTTCAGGTTGCTCCAAAACCTTAGGATTATCCGCCCAGTAGCATTTGCCCGACGCGTTTCTGCAAATCGTTTCGACGATCTCTTTTGAAGAAACCGGTTTGACATAAAACGTTTCGGGATGATTACGTTCCTCCCAGCAATAATTCAATCCGCCGTCGCGCAGATAACCGTTTTCATAACGAACGACCATTTCCTCGTTTTTATACCACCCCTCGAAAGCGCCCTGAAGCATTTTATCCGTCACGGGCCCCTTCGGGTCTTTGCAGGCGTCCATAAAGCCTTTGACGATCAGAGGATCGTCCTTTTCAAAAGCCTTCATCGGGCCGTCGATACCCTTTCGCATCAAATCATAGCAAACGGCGCAGGAAGTCGCCTGCGCGTCGGCCTCTTTCGCCCGGTGCGACATCACAGCGCCCCTGAAATCGTAGCGATTGCAGTCGCTTTCGATACCGTTTTCAAACTGTTGGATATGGCGCGCCTCGTGGCTGATGACCTGCATCAATTCTTCATCGGAACACATACAGTTCAACGACAGCATTTTTGTTTCCGCCGACACGCATCCGCCCCATCCGTCAGCACCGAACATCATTATTCTGTAACCGTTTCTGGCAATGCCTTCCAGCAGCTCTTTGCCCAATTCCGAATTTTGCGCCACAGTGTTGATAATGTGCGCGGCCCTTCCTTTGTTCCGCCCCTGACACATACTTATATCAATGGGAATGATCGGCTTTTCCGGCTCTGCCGTCGTATTTCCGGCAGGTTTTGAAGCAAAAGCGGGGGTCAGAACGGTACTGGTCATCAAACGGGCTCCTCAAAGGCTGTTTGTCCAAATTTTGTCCCATTCTACAAATTTTCCCGTCGAAAAGAAAGCAAAATTTCACGGTCCGTTTCATTTTTCGTCCGCCTTCCAAAGCCTTCTCCTTCTTTTATATTGTCTTTCAAGGACAAATCCTGCTACAAATATTTTTTGATTTTATTCGGCGGCTTTAATCAGGGGGAGAAAATGCTGAAAAAACTTTACATGCTCACGCGACATTTTACATTGCCGATCATTGTTTTTTTGTTCCTGATTTATTGTTTTTTGGATAAAAGCCTGTGGAGTGATTTCAACGGCTACCTGACATCATTTAAGGCTCCGATCCGCAAAGGCGTTCTGGCCCTGATGATTTTTTTGGCCATGTCATATATTCTGCGCAAAATATTGGCCGTGGGCCTGCCGCATATTTTCCGCCGGCTGCATCTGAACCAAAGTACGGAAAGTTCGGTGACCGCCGTTTTAGGCTATGTTTCTGTTTTGATTGCTTTTTTGATCGCTTTATCCGTTATGGGCGTGAATTTAAAAAGCTTGGGCGTGCTGATCAGCGCTTTGTCGATTGGACTTGGCTTCGGACTGCAGCATATCGTCAACAACTTTATTTCGGGCATTTTGATTTTGTTCGAACGCCCTTTCCGCATCGGTGACTGGATTGTTATCAACGGGCATGAAGGCATCGTGCGCAAAATCAATATCCGATCCACGGAATTGGAAACATTTGACAAAGCGCAGATCATTATCCCGAACGCCGATATTATTTCCGGAGCGCTGACGAACTGCACCTTGCATGATTCTATGGGGCGGCTGGTGATTAATGTCGGCGTCGGATACGATTCTGATCTGGAAAAAGTCCTGCGGCTGGCCGTTGAAACGACACAAAATGACGACAGAATTTTAACAGACCCGCCGGCTTCAGCCATTGTGATCTCCTTTGATGACAGCAGCATCGGCATTCAGCTGCGCTGTTATGTCGGCAATATTTCACAGCGCGCTTTGGTCAAAAGCGATCTGATAATCCGGATACAAAAAAGCTTTAACCAAAACGGGATTGAAATTCCTTTTCCGCAGCGCGTTGTTACAATGCAGGCAAAAGAATAGCCCCGCCGCCGCAGAAACAATTCTTCATCTGTAACTGACAAATTCTTTCAGTCCAAAAACGTCTCTTAGAAAAAAGGAGCCGTCTTTATCTTTTTTATTAGGGGCTTTCTCATCAAAATACAATTTTATTTTTTCAGATATAAAAGAATATACATAACATACATTATTTTTTGTATTTTTATGTAATTATTCAAAGTACATTTAATTTCATTTCTTTAATAAAGATAACACTAAAAGCGGCCATGACTCTTGTTTTATTTGTGACACTTTTGTTAAAAATATACCCCCCCCCCCCCATATCTTTATTGAGACGCATTTTTATTTGAATAAGAATGTTTTCGAATTATTTTTTTCTACAATTAGAGGGGGATTTTATGAAAAAATTTCTAATACTATTTTTTGTCTCTATGGCGGTATTGTTTTGTACAAACACCGCTTTCGCCGCAATGGCGTGCAGAATGACGGATCAACGGATTGACAGTACAGATGTCACCTGCCCGGACGGCTGCTATAAGAGCGGAAACAGCTGTTATACCTGCCCTGGGGGGCAAAAGTATTCAAACGGCACATGCACTGCCTGTGAGGCAGGAACTTATTCTCCTTCACAATCTCTAGTTTGTACCGCCTGCGCTGCAGGGACTTATTCCGCTGCTGCAGGAGCTTCGGCCTGTACGGCTTGTCCGGCAGGACAGTATGCTTCCGGAAAGTGGAATACCCGCTGCACTGTTTGTGAAGCCGGAACATACGCTTCCGGAACACGCAACGCGTCCTGCACGACCTGTCCTGACGGAACCTATTCTGAGACAGGAGCGGCTTCTTGCACAGCCTGCCCGGCAGGAACATATGCTTATGGAAGGGGGAACATATCCTGTGCGAAGTGTCAGGCGGGATATTTTGCTTCCGGAACAGGCAATGCTGACTGTGACGAGTGTCCTGCAGGAACGTATGCAAAAGAGGGGAGCGCTTCCTGTACAAAATGTCCCGCCGGAACATATGCTTCAGGTCCAGGGAATACTTCTTGCGAAGCCTGCCCCAGCGGTCAAACTTCGGACGAGGGAGCGTCCAGCTGTTTTTCGAGATCAGCAGTTTCCTGCTTGCCCGGTTATTATAACAAGGAGGGCTCTTGCACACCGTGCCGCTCAGGGACCTATTCTGGAGCAGGAGCCACTTCTTGCACGGCTTGCCCAGCGGGAACGTATGCTTTCGGCACCGGCAACGCATCATGTACGGCCTGCCCTGACGGAACGTATGCCAGCAACGGAGGAGCTGACAGATGCATATCGTGTGGAACCATAAGTGTAACCAACGGTACCTGTACAAGCTGTTCCCCCGAAGACGGCACCTGCACCAAAGTCAGCTGCGGGGACGGATACGTTGCCATACTCGGTACGTACATGCAAGCCTGCGTTCCGGATCCGGAAACACGAAAAAACACAGTCAAAGGTTCTTGTCCGGACGGATTCAAAAGATCAGATGTTGGTTGCTGCTGCACAAAGCAATGAGGAGGGAAATGTCATGAAAAAATTACTTTTGATTTTATCTGTTATGGTGTTTTCGCCTGTTGTTTCTCAAGCGGAAACAGCGTTTGACCAAGACGCGTCTTTCACAGTCGCCAAAGCGTTCAAGCTAGGACGTGATATTAGCGATGACGGCTCTTTCTTGAAAAAAGGAAGGTTCGGTACCGAAAAGCCGACTAGACCACCTGTTTGCAAGTCCGGCCAATATTTAAAAGGAAACACCTGTGTGGCTTGCCCGGCCAATGCCACCTGCGGCAACGGAAGAACATTCTCTTGTGAAAACGGGTATTACAGCTCCGACAGCGCGTGTATCGGGATTTGTTCCGGAGTAAACTGCCAATCCGGATTTTCTCCGACTGTTGACGGAGAAAAATGCTGCTGCGTGAAGGATTACTGCGCCGATTTCCCCGACAACGACCGCTTTTATGTAGAAGCCGACTGCGGCTATCTGATAGGCATCAAATCAAAAGACAATGCATGCCGAGTGATACTGGCGAAAGGATTCGCAACTCTGGCTCAAGCCGCTGCTGACGATAGTCTTTGGTGCGTACACGAACGCTGATATTTCCTTTAGAAGGGGAGAAGCCCTCCTTTTTTCCCCTTCTATGAAAGCAGGTATTTTTTTACCTGCAAACCGAACCGGTCAAGTGTTGGATCCGCTTGACCGGTTTTTGTTATTCTCTGACTATGGCCTTTTTATAAATATTAAAGTCATTATTGCCGCACAAAAAGAATGCAAAATATTTTTTCAGAGGATTTTTTTTATTTTTTTGCGCATACTTTTAAAAGAAATAACGTTTAATGTTATATAAGGCTTTGCGGAAAAAGATTTATGACCGACCGGAACTTGACAGATGAAGAATTAATGCGCAGAACGGCGCGCCATGATGCGGAAGCATTCCACATGCTGTTGACCCGTTATGAAAAAAGAGTTTTCGCATTGGCCTGGCGTCTTTGTTCAAACACAGCGGAGGCAGAAGATCTGGCGCAGGAAACGTTTTTAAAAATATGGCGCAATGCCGGTTTATGGCAGCCGCAGGCAAAGTTGGAAACATGGATTTATCGGGTTTTATACAACCTCTTCATTGACCAGCGGCGGCGCGTCAGGACACAGTCGGAGGAATTGACGCCGGATATTCGTTCCGATGAAGATACGCCGGAACAGGCTTTGATCAAAAAACGGGAGACAACGGAAATCAGCGAGGCGTTAAATGAGCTGCCCGACCGTCAGAAAGAAGCGCTGATTCTTTGCTATTACCAGGGAATGAAAGCGAAAGAGGCCGCCGATCTGTTGTCTGTTTCACAAAGCGCTCTGGAGGCTCTGCTGTTTCGGGCCCGTCAAACGTTGAAGGACAAACTGAGCAGAAGGAAAGGAACAAAATAATGGACTTTGATTCTTTTGCACAAATGATACAAACTTTCGGCGCTTCCGCCGCACGTTGGGAAACCGATCAGCCGGAGGCCACGGCACAATGGGCCAAAACACGGAAAGGAGCCAAGCTTTTACAGGCGGAAAAGATTCTGGATACCGAACTGGATTCCCTTCAGCCGCCGCTTTGCACCGGATTGATCGAACGCATTCAATCGGTCGTTATGAATGAAAAGACACAACGGCAAATAGTGCTGTTTTGGCGAATTTCGCCATGGGTCTCTTTTTTGTTTATGATCGGCGGATTTTATATGGGCTGGTACCAAAACCACCAGGACTTTATCAATACGCAAAGCTATTTCACAACAATGTTTGAAGATCTTAATTACGAACAATACTGACAAGGAGAAACACTATGAATAAAAAAGTGCTGACAGCTTTAGGTATTTCGTTAGCCGTTAACTTTATTTTTATCGGCTTCGAAGCCTCCAGAATATATCACCGTCCGGCCTTTTCACATATTCCGCCGGCCAGACCAAGTTTTGCTTCGAAGCAAGGGCCTGAAAAATTCAGCTCGCCGGAACAAAAGCTGATGCGCGCTTCATTTAAAGAAGCCCTGAAAAATCATGCCCAAGAGATGAAAGAAGCCAAACAGGCCGTTGAAGAGGCTTTGAAAAAGGAACCCTTTGACGCGGAAGAATTTAAAGCCGCCCTGCAAAAAGCCGCTGCGGTTCGCAGCACCGTTGATGCCGCCGTTCAGGAAAACATGGTCGAAATGCTGTCCAAAATGTCTTCGGAAGAGCGCCGGCGCTTTGCAGAACAATTTGGCAAACCGGACAAAGCTTTTAAAATGAAAAAAGACGAAAAGCAAAAGGATTTCCGTCCCGACCCTGAAAGAATCAAACCGCATCACAAAAAAGATTTCCGCCCGCGCGGCGAACACAAATCGGAATACTGCAAAGGCCCCCGTCCGCCAAAAGCAGAAGAAGGCATGATGCCGATGAAGAAAAAAGGCCCGCATCATTGCGGCTGTGATAAAAACGCTAAACATGGAAAAGAAGCGATGATGAAAAAGCCGATGAAAGACTGTAAGGGCCCGAAAGACGTTAAAGGTCCCAAAAAGCCGCCGATGCCGGACAAAGAAGCTGTTGCTGAGGCAAAAGACGCTCCTGAAGCAAAAGAGGCCGCCACAGTCCAAGCCGACAAAAAAGAAAAGGCAGAGAAAAAAAATATGGCCGTTCAAAAGCGTATCCGGCGCCGTGCGGCCAAGTCGAAAACACCGGAAACCGCAGCTCAGCCGGTTGTTTCCGCTCCCGCTGCCGCTGAATAATTCTTTCTGATCAAGCGCGCTTTCAAAATCGCTTTCCGCTTACGGGCGAAACATTTGGGAAGCGCGCTTTTTTTCAATTCAAAGGCCCTTTCCCGAATTTGTTGTTCCGGCATGTTTACCGCTATATGCAAAAGCGGTTTTTGTTTTTTCGTTCAGAAGTCTTTGAGGAACAATGCAATAAGAAAAACGGCAGGTTCCCCCGCCACTTTTCCCGATTTCAAATCTATAAGGACAGACAAGATTTCTATAATGCGCAAAGCCAACCCATAAAGGCGGACTTTGATTTTATCAAACCGCATTACTCCTCCATTTTGCGGAAACATTACCGCGTTGAGAAGGAACCAACTGAAAACGCTTGACAAAAGTCCGGCGTTTCCATATTCTAAAACCATGTAGAGGAATTAGATAGGTTGATTCCTTCTAGGTTTTAAGAAGTCCGGTGTTCCAGCACCGGACTTTAATTTTATATACGATTTGCTATGTATTGACAAGGCATGCTGAAAAACCGAGCGGTTAAAGTAAGCTTGATAATCGCTGTTCGCCTTTTTGCCATAAGTTTCGGATTTTTTTCAGCCAGCGGTTCATTCAGATGTTTTTTACGAAAGCGATTGAAATCTCTGTAGAAAACTTCCGTCTTTCAGAAAGCGTCAAAGCTGTCGCCAAATGTCCCCTGCGCCCGTTCAAAAGTCCTTCATGTTTTGCGTCTAATGCTTTCCCTTTGTTCTTTTTAACCGGACGAAAACATTCAGCCGCGCAGAAAACGCAGAGTTGTCGTCTTTTTTAAAAACATTTTCAATCTCCTGCCGATTTTTGCGATTCCCATAAAAAACAAAACAACTTTTACGCGTTTCGTTTTTATTCAACTGAATCATAAGATTTATTTAACTCTTTGTTCTTTTTACGTTCCATTTTTTATTATTTTTTTTCATCGACTCGTTGATTCTGTTCAAGATTCAAAAAAGCCTTGATTTACAAGGCCTCCGAGTCGTTCAGACTCTTTCAGCGAAAAAAAAACGCAACTTTTTTTATATGTTCCTGCATTTTTTTCTGGATTTACCGATTCGCCCCTATATATAGTGAGAAAAGTTAGTTTTTACATCAAGGATTCCATTATGGGAACAACCCCTGCAACCAATAAAGTCATTCCTCTTGTGCTGGACGACTCTCTTTATCAACTGATTAAAACACAAGCACAATTAGCCGGTGAACCGCTGGAAAATTTCATTCTGAACCGTTTGCATGATTCCCTTGAAGCCTGGGCCGATTATTGCTCTGCCGTTTCCATGCTGAACAATGAAGAACAGGAACATTTTCATTTGCGCGTAATCGATTAGCTTTATTTAAAACAAAAGAAGATCCCCGGTGCGTCCGGGGATTTTTTTATATCTTAATTCCTTTTTTCAAGCCATTATCCGGCTTTTTTTCATCATTATTTTCCTCATTCTTATAAAACCGAAAAATAATTTTACTTGACACAAGGGGGACTTCAAGGGATAAAGTTTGATTCATGAAACTTTTTTAAGAGGACAAAATGGAACAGATTGACACTTGGGCAAAGATCCAAAATGAAGAAGACCTTATGAACGATCACCACGCGCCGTTTTGGCGGGCGATGATTTCTCAAATGACAGAGGCTGATCTGCATAATGCTTCTGTTCTGGATTTCGGGTGCAATCAGGGCGGTTTCCTGCGCACATTATTCCGTATGAAGCCGTTTAAAAAAGGATTGGGCGTCGATTTGGCGGTCAAGTCTTTAGAAACAGCGGAAAATTTAAAGGGCAACATGCCTCTGCACTACACAACGCCGGATATTTTAAATTCAATGGAACACGAATTTGACACGGCCTTCAGCCATGATGTGATTTATCTGCTGCCCGATTTGAACGAACATGCGAATATCCTCAAACGTGTTTTAAAACCGAACGGCGTATACTATGCGGCGACCGGCTGTTATGCGGAAATGCCCCTGTGGCCGATTTGGAAAAAAGAAGTTGAAAGCTATTCCAATGTTCCTCTGCCCGATTATTCAATCAACGACTTTGCCAGAGCGTTCTGGAAAGCCGGATTTGATGTAGCCCTTCAGAAATGTATCCCGCAGGGGTTTGTTACTTGCTGGCCAGACAGAGAGGCTTACTTCCCTGAGGTAACGGATTTCCTGAAATATTATGACTACAAGATCATTTTCCGTTTTTCAAAAAAGGACTGATGCGATGACTTTTCCCGAAGGACAGCCGTTTATCCCCGATGAAAAAGACAATACGCCGCCTTGTCAAAAATCAGCGGAACATATGGAAAAACTGGCCCAAAAAACAGAGAATAAAAATGACAAAGACGCCTGAAATTAAAAGCTGGAAATATTACCAAAGCAATCCTGAAAAAAGGCCGGATTGTCTGATTTTTATGTTGCACGGCTGCGGCGGCAATGCGGACGATATTTTAAAGCTTGCTCCTCAAATCAAAAAGCAAATCGGAAATAAAAACTTCGTTGCCGTCGCTCCCGACGCTTTTTTGTCGTCCGTGGAAGGAAATAATGTCTATCAGTGGTTCGATATTGAAAACAACTATGCCAAGTCTTTGTTTTCCAAACCTTATACCGATTTATCCGAACAGGAAAAAAGTCGTTTTTCCGCAATGACAGAAGGGGAAAACGGCATGAAAGCGGCTTCTGAAACATTGAACGAGTTCCTTGATTTCTGTCAGAAAAAATTCGGTTTAAAAGATTCTCAGACTGTCATATTCGGCTATTCCCAAGGCGCAATGCAGGCGTTGGATATGGGCATCAGCCGTAAAAAGCCGGTTAAATCAATTGTCTGCGTATCGGGCTGCCTCATTCCTCCGGATCAGCAAGCAATCAGAAAAGAGGTGACAAAAGGCGTCTGTCCGGAAATCCTGATGCTTCATGGCACCAAAGATAACGTAATAGATATCAATGCTGCCGAACAAACGGCAAAGGCACTGAGCGGTGCCGGTTTTAAAGCTCGCCTTGTCCGCCAAAACGGACTGGGTCACGGCCGCGGACAGGAAGCAGCTCTGTTTTGGGAAAAGGCGGCCTATCACACGGCGAAACAAGCGGCAAAAACGACTCCTGATCTGATAAAAACTCACACGAACCTCAGAGGCGGCAGATGACAGCCAGACTGGATTGGTCCCCTTTTACAGACCACGGCACTTTATCCGCGCTTGATTTCGCGCAGGAACATGAAAAAGCCCGATTGAATGAAATCGCGGCCAAAATGCGCTTCAATGTCATGGAAATGATGTGCGCCGCCGATTACGGTCACCCTGCGTCCTGCTTAGGGCTCAGCGATTTATTTACGGCTTTGTTTTTCGGGGAAATAATGCGCTGCAATCCGGCGGATCCGATGTGGGAGGGCCGCGATCGGCTGGTTGTTTCCAACGGGCATATTTCCGCTTTGCTGTACACGGCGCTTTCCATGGCTGGATATTTTCCTGCTTCAGACCTGAAAAATCATGCCCGCGCCGGCGGATTGCCCGGACACCCGCACCGCGACCCGCAAAGAGGCGTCGAGCTTTCCTCCGGCTCTTTGGGACAGGGGGTCTCTGTTGCCGTCGGCATGGCCGTCGCTTTAAAGCCGCTGCGCCGCGATGTGTTCCTGACCACTTCGGACGGAGAAATTCAGGAAGGGCAAGTTTGGGAAGCTCTGCAAGCCGCGGTAAAATACAAGCTGTCCAACTTAAAAATCTTTCTGGACTGCAACGGAATTCAAAATTCAGGGCGCACTGCCGATATTATGCCCGCCGGCGATTTAGAAAAGCTTTATACGGCCATGGGGTTTGAAGTTATTGTCTGCGACCGTGCCTGCGCTTTTGAAATTGCACAAGCCGTTCAAAAGCGAAAAGCGGAGGACAGGCCTCTTTTATGCCTGCTGTACACAATCGGCGGCAAAGGCGTTTCCTATATGGAAAACGATCCGTTCTGGCATGATGAAATCCCGACCGGAGAGTTAAGGCAAAAGGCTTTGACGGAATTAACCGCTCAAAAGCAAAAGGCGTCCTCTTGGAAAACCTTTTTAACGCAAATGAAAGACGCGCCATGCCGACAATGATGGAAATTTTTTCAGAAGAACTTCTGAACGCCGGGCAGCAAAATCCGAATATTGTTGCTTTATCCGCCGATGTGCGCGGTTCAACCGGATTGAAATTATTCGCCGAAGCTTTTCCCGACAGATACTTTGAAATGGGCATTTGCGAACAAAATATGATCGGTGCGGCGGCAGGCATGGCTCTGGCGGGCAAAAAAGCCGTTGCCTCCAGTTATGCCTGTTTCAGTCCGGGCCGAACGTGGGAACAGATCCGCAATGCCGTCTGCATGGACAAGGCTGATGTTAAAATTATCGGAGCCCACATCGGCGTCGGATCGGGACGCAACGGACCGACGCACCAATCTTTTGAGGATATTGCCTTAACAGCCTGCCTGCCTCATTTGAGCGTTTACAGCCCCGCAACAAAACAGGACGTCCGTCTGTGCGCAAAAGAAATGCTGAACACATTCGGACCGGCTTATATCCGTCTGTCTGCAGAACTCTGCCCTGAGCCAGCGGAATACCGCTGCAGTCTTAAGGGGCTGTCTCTTTTAAAACACGGAAAAGATTTCGCCGTTATCGGCACGGGCGGAATTTTAAGAAAAGCATTAAAAGCCGTTAAAATATTTGAAGAAAACTCTCCTTTTCAGACTGCCGTTTTTAATATGGTCCGTCTAGATTCCCTGAACGGTGAAATTTTTGACCCCTTAAAACATTTCAAGGCCGTTCTCTGTCTGGAGGAACATCAAACAAACGGCGGTCTGGCCTCATTAATCGCTCCCTTTTTCGCGGCAGATAAAACTTTGCCGCCGCTGTACCGCATGGGGATCGATCTGCGCTTCGGAGCCTCTATGGACGCCGAAGATTTATATTCTTTCCTGAATTTGTCTGAACAAAACATTTTATCCCGTTTGACTGAAATTGCCGCATGACTGAATTGGAACAAACTCTTTACCGTCTGATCACACGCAAAAGCTTTCGCAAGTGGGCTCTGCCGCCGAACGCCGCGGAACGGATCAAAACCGCAGTTGCCCTTTGCACGGCAGAAAACAAACCGTTAAACTTCGTTTTTGAATTCGGCGGCTATAAGCTATGGCGCCTGCCTTCCGCCCCCTATCCCGATTTGGCGGAAACATATATGCTGCGCCACTATGCCGCTTATCTGCAGCCGATTGCCGAGGCTTATCCGCCCGGAGCAAACATGTATTTTGCTTCCGATGACTGCGTTGTGGAACGCATGAACAACATCAAGCCGGAAGCATTAGAAATTTATGCCGCCGCTTTTCGAAACTGTTTAAAACAAATTGAACCGGAACTGCCCGACAATATCAAAATGTCTTATATCCGGCTGGCGGAGCTTTACCCGTCCCGTAAAGAATTGGAGGACGAATTGAAGATTGCCTTTGCCGACAACATGAAAAAATTTGAAACGTGGACACCGGAAAAAAAAGACAGAATGCTTAAACGCGCTCAATTAAACTTTTGTCCCTCCGGTCCCTTAGCCGCCGAGGATTTATCTGATATTTCCGAAACGGAACTTTCCCTGCGGCTGATTACCGGCGCCGTTTATCATGATGCTTTTGAAGATTGCTCCCGCCGCAGAGAATTTGTCGTGGGAAAAGACAGGATTCTTTTGTTCTGTACGCCTATTCCGGAAGCAGTCGCTATTGGCACAACAAAAGCCTCCGTCACAAAATTCTGGACCGGCGTCGGCGTGCTCGAAAACGGTTTGGAAAAAGTTCTGTCTCCTTCAGCATGGGAAAAAAACAAGAGGACAAAACATGAAAAAAATCATTTCGGCTCCTTCCCGCCCCAAAGCTCACTATAATAATGCCGTTGCCGCCGAAGGAAAGTTCTTGTTCATTGCTACGCAGCCCTCGACAGACTGGGAAACCGGCACGTTTTTAGACGGCGATATTTATTTTCAAACGCAAAAAGCTCTGGAAAATATCGTTTATTTTCTCAGTCGGGAAAACATAACTTTGGACAATGTCGTTAAAATGGGAATCTTTCTGGCTGACATCAACGATTTTGACGCGATGAACGAAGTTTACAACCGCTTTTTTCCTGATCCTGAAACGGCACCCGTTCGCTTTACCCTGCAAACGCCCTTCCCGAATAAAAAAATCAAAGTCGAATTTGAAGCTATCGCCGTTCTGCCCTGACAAACACGGAAAAACAAAAAGCTCATCAAACCAGCGGGTCTTTTTATGTTTTAACGTCCGCGATTCTTTTTCAAATCAAAGAACGCACCTGCGCTCATCGTTACGCGGAAACCGGAAGAATTTGCTTTCTTTTCGGTAGCGGGAGCCTCTTTAACAGGCAGGTCTTTATAGCTTTTATCGGGCAGTACCCCCATTTTCTGCATACGCGCTGTAAAATAAGTATCTGCTGTTTCAACCGTATCGCGAGAAATTGCAATTTTATTTTCCGCTTCCAATATATCCGGTTTCTTGGCCCAATATTTGTCGCCGTTGGCATCAATACACAAATCATTTGTTATTGTCGCGGAAGAAACAGATTTATTATGCATTCCTTTAATACCTGAAGACAGTTCTCTTTTCAAAGGATTCAGTTGATACTGTTCTTCATACGCCCGAACGATCGACGTATTATCGTACCAACCCTCAAAAGCCGCACGCAGAACCGCTCCATTTGCCTCTTTTTGTCCTTTTTGAACAAATGGAACGACTTTTGCAATAACAGGAGCCGCATTAGCATTCATTGCCATTAAAGGTTCCTTTGATCCGGTCGTCGCCGCGTATTCCAAACAAGCTCCGGCAGCCACAGCTTGAGCGTCTGCTTCCATTGCGCGCGAAAGCATAATGGAAGACTTCAAATCGTAATTTTCAAAATTACAATGATAGCCCTTTTCAAACTGGCATGCATGGCGAGATTCATGCACCAGCGTTGAAAACAGAGACTTTGGAGGAAAACACGTACTGAGCGTAATTGTTTTTCCACTTTCACTGGCAGCCCCTTTAGCGTTATACATACTTTGAAATTTCAGTTTATACCCAGCAGCGCAAGCTTGTTCCAAAATACTTTTTCCCAACGGGGAATTTTTGGCAACTTCATTAATAATGGAAATCATTCTTTTAGCTTCGTGAGGCATAACATCCATATTAAAATCTACCAAAGGTGCTTCTTTCGGCGCGGAATTATCATATGGATATTGCGCGTAATACTCTGCAAACTCACGATAAAAAGCCATTTGCGTCCTCTTATTATTCCAGCATTTCAAAAAAGATTTTAAAAAAATTTCAAAGAAAAATCAATATCGACAAAAAAATAAAGTAATTCTTTTAACATAATGGCCTCTGCATCTGTATTTAAAACAAAAAAAAAGAAAGAATCCTTTGCCTCCTTCTCTTTAACAGTCAAGTTTTAAATAAATATAAATATTGAATCTGCTTATTTTTTCTTCTTCATACAAAGAATCGCCGTATCACATATATTCATAAAAATGAGTTTTTTTACAGAAAATTTAAAACTATCCTGCGCAAAAAAATAAAAGCGGCAATCGCGCCGCCAAAATTTTAAGGATTTCCGCCCTTTTTATCCCGTTATATCCCGTTTAATCCCACTTTATCCCGTCAAAGCAAAATATATAAAACTATGTTTCGTCTTACAAAAAAGTTTGTTTCAACGATTTTCAGATTCTTTTTAAAAACTAAAAAAGCCCTTGAAAATCAAGGGCTTTTTTAATGGTGCCGGTGCGGTGACTCGAACACCGGACCCACGCATTACGAATGCGTTGCTCTACCAACTGAGCTACACCGGCACGGCAGAGTTCTTTATAGACGATTTTTCAAAAACTGCAAGCATTTTTTAAACCGTTCCACAAAAAACATTAAATATCCAAGTTCACCACATTCAGCGCGTTATCCTGAATGAAGTCGCGGCGAGGTTCGACGATGTCGCCCATCAGCATCGAAAACGTCGATTCCGCCTGATCAAAGTGTGTGATTTTAACCTGCAGCAAAGAACGCGCATTCGGATCCAACGTCGTTTCCCACAGCTGTTCCGGATTCATTTCGCCCAACCCTTTATAGCGCTGGATTGAAATCCCCTTGCGCCCGATCTGAGAAACAGCATCGGACAAGGCGACCGGTCCGGTTAATTTAAATTCCGTATCCTTCGCCTTGAAAAGGCCTGTTTTGGCATAAGATTCGTACAAATCTTCACGAATTTCATTCAGCTTTCTGGCTTCACCGCTGGACAGGAAGTTAATATCGGCAACGTATTCTTCCGTTACGGAACGCAGTGTTCTTCTGAAAATAAAGGCTCCATTTTCAAAGCCGGCTTTCCAGCCCCGTTCGTATTCGGGTTCCAGTTCGTCTAAACGAACGGCCAAATCTGCCGCAGCCTGCGCCGCTTTTTCCGCATTATCATAAACCTCCGGCGCAAAAAGCCCATGAACAGCCATTTGTTCAACAATTTTTGCCGGGATTTGACGGGACAGAACATCTATCAAATGGCGGCAGTTTCTGGCCTCTTCTGCCTGACGCTTCAAGTCTTCTCCGGCAATCTGCACGCCGTCATAACGCACAAAAACGCTGTCCTGCACGGACTGATTAATCAGATAATCCTCCATTGCGCGCTCATCTTTCAGATAAATATCCGAATTGCCGCGGCGGGCCCGATATAAAGGTGGCTGAGCAATATAAACATAGCCTCGTTCGATCAGTTCCGGCATCTGGCGGAAGAAAAACGTCAATAACAAAGTACGAATGTGCGCTCCGTCCACATCAGCATCGGTCATAATAATGATCTTATGATAACGACACTTATCCGCATTAAAGTCATCGCGGCCTATTCCTGTACCGAACGCCGTAACCATTGTGCCGATTTCAGCCGAGTTCAGCATTCTGTCGAAGCGGGCACGTTCCACGTTCAGAATTTTTCCTCTCAGCGGCAAGATCGCTTGATTCGCGCGGTTACGGCCCTGTTTTGCCGATCCGCCTGCAGAATCCCCTTCCACAATGAAGATTTCCGAATTTGCCGGATCGCGTTCGGAACAATCCGCCAGCTTGCCGGGCAAAGAAGCCATATCCAAAACTCCCTTGCGCCGTGTCAGGTCACGCGCTTTGCGGGCGGCCTCGCGGGCAGCAGCGGCTTCGACCACTTTGCCGACAATCTTGCGCGCTTCAGCCGGGTGTTCGCCCAGCCATTGCTCCAGCTTGTCCCCGACAATGCCTTCAACCACGGGACGGACTTCGGAAGATACAAGCTTGTCCTTCGTCTGGGAAGAAAATTTCGGATCAGGCACTTTCACGGACAAAACGCACGTCAGCCCTTCGCGCATATCTTCGCCCGCCAGTTCAACTTTTTCTTTTTTCAGCAAGCCTGTTTCCTGCGCATAAGCATTAATCGTGCGCGTCAAAGCACCGCGGAAACCCGCCAAATGCGTTCCGCCGTCGCGCTGAGCGATATTGTTTGTAAAGCACAGCGTCGTTTCATGATAGCCGTCGGTCCATTCCATTGCCAGTTCGACTACAATCCCGTTTTTTTCACCGGTAATCGCTATTTCGCCCTCATGAATGGAATTTTTTGACCGATCGATATAGCGGACAAACTCCTGAATCCCGCCGTCATAGCAAAATTCAACTTCGCGCGGATTGCCGGGACGTTCGTCTTTCAAAACCAAATGAACGCCGGAATTCAAAAAAGCCAGTTCGCGCAATCGATGTTCCAACGTGTCGAAGCTGAATTCCGTCTGCGTAAATGTTTCGGGCGACGGCAGAAAGGTCACTTCCGTTCCTGTTTTATCCGCCGGCACAGCATCACCGACAACCTTTAAAGGAGCAACCGGTACACCGTTTTTAAATTCCATATAATGTTCTTTGCCGCCGCGCCAAATCCGCAGTTTCAGCAAAGAAGACAAAGCATTAACGACGGAAACGCCCACACCATGCAAACCGCCGGAAATTTTATAAGAGTTCTGGTCAAATTTTCCACCCGCATGCAGCTGCGTCATGATGACCTCGGCGGCAGAAACACCTTCTTCTTTATGAATATCGGTCGGAATGCCGCGCCCGTTATCGCGCACCGTCACTGATCCGTCGGAATTAATGATCGTTTCCGTTTTCGTGCAGTACCCTGCTAAAGATTCATCAATAGCGTTATCCAGCACTTCATAAACCATATGGTGCAAACCGGTTCCGTCATCAGTGTCTCCGATATACATGCCGGGGCGTTTTCGAACAGCGTCCAACCCTTTTAAAACCTTAATTGATTCGGCATTATAACCCGATGATCCGTTCAGATTTGTTTCTTCCGTCATAACCCACCTTTTCTCATCAAGACGCGGCTGCCCAATCCGGAGCAGTTCGCAACAATTCATCAACAGCAACAAAATGCGCCGTTTCTTTTAAATTTTCAAAAGAACGGGGATCCGTCCCCGTCAGCCACACCTGCGTTTTTAACGCAGCAATTTCATTCATCAAAGCGTTTCGGCGATTATCGTCCAAATGTGCCGCCGCTTCATCAAACAGAACCAGAGGAAAAACGCCCTTTGTCAAAGCCTGCGCTTTGATATGCGCCAATAAAACAGAAATCAGCAGAGCCTTTTGCTCTCCGGTTGAGCAGGCCGCCGCCGGCATATTTTTTTCCCGATGCAGCGCAGCCAAATCCACCGTATGGATTCCTCCGGCCGAACCGTTTCGGGCATAAGCCTCACGCGCCTGGGAAAAACGGCTGCAAATCAAATCACGCGCCTCTTCTTTAGTCACGGAGGCCAATTCTTCCTCCCAGCCCCCCTGCAAAGACAGCAGCGGACGGGGAAAAGCGCTTATATTATCCTCTTTTTCCAATGCCGTCTGCAAAATCGCAGTTGTTTGCCGTCTGGCCCAAGCAACTTCAGCGCCGTATTTGCCCAAAGTTGTTTCCAACGCGGAAAGCCAACGCTGATCATTTTGTCCTTCACGAATTAAAGCGCCCCACTGACGCAGCGCCTGATGATAGGCTGCGCAAGCAGAGGCATGATTTTCAAAAAAAGCCTGCACCAAGCGGTCTAAAAAACGCCGCCGACCGCCCGGCTCTGCGGAAAACAGCCGATCCATGGCCGGCGTCAGCCATACGGCGGAACAAATGCGACCCAATTCCGCCTGCGCCAATCCTGATGCGCCATTAATACGCACACGTCGTTTTTCACTGTTTTTACCGTCAATTTTCTCGTAATCCGTGCCGACTTCAATTTCTTCGTCCCCTCGATGCAGAGTGGCCGTTATGCCCCACGCAGTGGCCTGATCATTTCCTTTCGGCAGGATATCGGCGAACTTTGCCTGCCGCAGCCCCCGACCGGGCACAAGGAAAGAAACTGCCTCTATTAAATTCGTTTTGCCCACGCCGTTTTTACCGGTTAAAACGATTTGGGGACAATTCGCCGGCAAATCCAACCGCAAAAACGGATAATTGCGAAACCGCGCCGTCTGCAGACGGCAAACGAATACCCCGACCGCAGAGTTTTCTTCTTCCCGTCGGGAATCCCGCTGCGCCGCACCGGGAAAATCTTCCCGTGAACGCATATACATCAATTCGTTCGCCGTTAAAATGGTCTTACACTCTCATTGGCATTAAAACAAACAACACGCTGGGATCCGACATATCTGTCAAAACAGTCGGAGAAGCGGAATCCGAAAAAGCAATCTGAACCAGACCGCCTTTAATCTGCTTTAAAACATCTTCCAAATAAACATAGTTAAAGCCCACATCCATCGGATCAGCCGCATATTTGACTTCCAGTTCGTCCTCCGCACTGCCCTCTTCGGCATTTGCAGCGGAAACCCTGACCAAATCCGGCGCCAGGGTTAAACGAACTGCACGGGATTTTTCGGACAGACTGGACACACGGTCAACAACCGCCGTCAGCGCCTGAGCATCAACCTCCATAATTTTATCGTTTTCGGTCGGAATAACGCGTTCATAATCAGGATACGTCCCTTCTATCAACAAAGAGGTCAATACCAAATCCCCAAATGCAAAACGGATTTTATACACTGACAGATCAATGCGGACATCGCCCTGTTCCTCCGCCAGCAATTTGCTTAATTCCCCGATTGCCTTGCGCGGAATAATAATTCCTGGCATTCCAGCGGCTCCTTCGGGAAAAACCGTTTCGGCACAAGCCAGACGATGTCCGTCTGTTGCCACCGCGCGCAGGATTTTTTCCTCTTTGGAAATCGCTTCATGCAAATAGATGCCGTTCAGATAGAAACGCGTTTCCTCTGTTGAAACCGCAAAGGACGTCCGATCGATCAAATCACGCAAATCAGAAGCTTTCAAGACAAAATGATGCGTCATGTCACCGTCAGCAATCGTCGGGAAATCTTCACCGGCCATTGTCGCCAAAGCAAACTTGGCGCGCCCTGCCGTCATTTTCAGCTGATTGTTTTCGGCATTCAGAACAAATTCAATTTCAGCACCGTCCGGCAGCTTTCGAACGATTTCGTACAGCTTGTGCGCGGGCGCCGTAATTGATCCGGCGGCATCAACTTTTGCCGGCGTTTTCTCACTGACTTCCAATTCATTATCCGTAGCGTTCAGAACGATTTCACCGTCCGTCGCCGTGATTTTCACATTTGACAGCAAAGGATTGGTGTGACGACGTTCCACCACATTCTGGATATGGGACAGAGACTTTAATAACGCAGCGCGTTCAATTGTAAATTTCATCGAAGCAAACTCATCAAAAAAGGTTGAAAACTATTTTGGTGCAGTATACCACATCTGCTTATTTTCAAAAGCAAAAAATAAGTTTGACAGCAAAGATTTTTACCGAGTCGCCATTCGTCAGAAAAAGAAGATTCCTAAACCGAAAGCATGCGGCGCAAACTGTCTGTTTCTTCTTTGAAAGAGGGATCCGCCGCCCGCAGATTTTCGATTGCTTTAACCGCATGGATTACAGTCGTATGATCCCGATCAAAAGCCCGTCCGATATCGGGCAGAGACTTTGTTGTCAGCTCTTTTGCCAAAAACATTGCGATCTGACGCGGCCTTGCCACGGGACGGTCACGGCGCTTAGAGGTCATTTCCGCCACACGGATATTATAATGTTCGGCGACTTTACGCTGAATTTCCTCTATTGTGACACGGCGGTCCAGAACGCTCAAAATGTCCCGCAAAATATCGCAGGTGCGTTCCAAAGTCACCTCTCCACCCATTAGCTGGACATGCGCGGCTACCCGCAAAAGCGCCCCCTCCAGTTCGCGCACACTGGACGTGATCTTTTCCGCCAGAAAGGAAATAACCTCCTGCGGGACATATACGCCCAGATTTTGAGCCTTGCTTTCCAAAATGCCCATGCGCAGCTCAAAAGTCGTCTGATGAATATCCGCAACCAATCCGGACCCCAGCCTTGTTTTCAAGCGCTCTTCAATTCCTTCCAGATTAACCGGAGGCTTATCCGCGGATAAAACGATTTGTTTCCCGCTACCGACCAACGCATTAAAAGTGTGGAAAAATTCATCCTGCGTATTCTCTTTGCCGATCAAAAACTGCACATCGTCAATCATCAGCACATCAACTTTGCGCAGTTCTTCCTTAAACGACAGCGTATCCTTATAACGGATTGCCCGAATAAACAGATACATGAACTTTTCCGCCGACAAATAAACAACCCGGCGGAACGGATCGTGTTCGCGGATATACCATGCGATCGAGTGCATCAAATGCGTTTTCCCCAACCCCGCGCCGGAATATAAATACAGAGGATTAAAGGAAGGAGTCGCAGACTCCGCCACACGTCTGGCCGCAGCATAAGCAAATTCATTCGGTGCGCCGACCACAAAATTATCAAACGTAAAGCGCGGATCCAATGCCGTTGACAAAACGTCCTTTTCCGATTCCATCAACCCGGAAGCCGACGCCTGAGTCTGTTCCACCTCCGCTTTTTCAGGAGCCGCCGGAGTTTCCGCAAAAGCCGGACTGCCGACCTCGAATTTAATGCGCAGGACATCGGGATTTTCACTCTGCCATGCCTGTGTAATTTCATTGGAAAAATTGCGCGCGATATAGCTGCAGAAGAAATTCGTCGGCAAAAATAATGTCAAAGTACCGTCTTTCAGTCCGCCGACCGACAACGATTTCAGCCATGTATCAAAAACAGACGCGCCCAACAGCCCGCGCAGACGCGTTTCAACAGCGTAAGCCTGTGATGCAACGGAATCCTGTTTTTTCTTAACCATCAGCTTATCCCAAAAAGTATAACCGTTTTTAAAACCAGCCGGCAAATAATAGGAGGAGACAAATCGAAAGGCAAGCCCTGCCGGACAGAAAAAGAAAATAAAAAGTCTTGACTCAAGATGTAGTGGTCACACGTTCCGAATCAAACAATTGTACAGCAAAAGAATCCCCGACAAATAAAAAGCAGACCATTTATTTTAAAACAGTCTGCTTCAAATTCGAAATCTTTTATTTACAAAACGATACCCGGCCCCGCCGGACAGAGGTTTTATAAACGGCGAACTACCCTAAAGCCTTGACACGTGCGGACAAGCGGGAAACCCTGCGCGCAGCGGTATTTTTGTGCAAAACACCCTTTGAAACGGCACGCATAATTTCCGATTCGGCCGTACGGAAGGCCTGCACAGCGGCAGCCTTGTCGCCGCTGGTCAAAGCGGTTTCAAATTTTTTCGTAAACGTATGAACGCGGGATTTTCTGGCGGCATTAAAAGCTGCACGGCGGGCGTTACGACGAATACGTTGTTTTGACGAAAGATGATTAGCCATTTTTTTTTCCTGTTTCCTAAAAAAGAACTAAGGTAGGTTTTATACAATCAAACAAAAGCAAAAGTCAAGGGATAAACTACTTATGCTCAAACTTTGGCGCACGATTTTCTTTCAGCGCCTGCAGCCCTTCCCTGGCATCAGCCGAAAGCAAAGATAATCGGGCAATGGTTCCTTCATTTTTCAAAGAAAGAGCACACGCGTCCGCAACAGCCTGTTTTGCCAGCCGCACGCCGGCAGCGGGCATAGCCGCGATACGTTCAGCGGTTTCACCTACCTCGTTTAATAAATTAACCGAATCCACCACACGCGAAACCAGCCCGCAGGCCAAAGCTTCTTCAGCGGAAATATGGCGTCCGGTCAACAACAGATCCGCGGCTTTGGCCCGTCCGACTCGACCGGTCAGCAGCGATACACCGCCTAATTGCGGCAAAACGCCCAACGTGATTTCCGGAAAGCCAAATCTGGCATTATCCGCCGCGATAACAATATCGCTCAGCAGCACCAATTCCAATCCGCCGCCGAAAGCATATCCCGCGACGGCAGCGATAATCGGTTTTGAACACGCCTGAATCATCTGCACGCTATGGCCGTATAAATCGCCGTCGCCTCCCTGAACGGAAGCAAATTCCGACATATCCGTTCCCGCGGCGAAAAAATCTCCGGCCCCTTTCAGCACGATGACACGGATTGTTTTTTCTGCATCAAAAGCCCGGACGGCTTCGGCCAGTTCGTACATCATCGCCGCGCACACCGCATTCATTGAAGCCGGGCGGTTCAACGTAATCAATCCGACAGCGCCGCTGTTTTCAACCGTAATTGTTTCAAAATCCATGTTTTAATCCTTTTCCCGTGTCATTAATTCAAAGCGTACGGACGCCGGCGTCCCGTCATCAACGGAAATCGTCAGCATTTCGCCTTCCCGCATATAAGAAACGGAAGACGTTTTTTTATTTTCGGACAAACGCTTCCACCCCAACTGCGGCAGAGTTTTGTTATAAAAATCCACAATTTTTTGTTTGCCGATCTGACTGCTTTGGGCATAAGCCTCAATAATTCTGCCGGACGGCGCATCAAAAGAAACAGCCGCCTCTTCCGACTGTTTTAATCCTTCCATCAACGGCAGATCTTCGAATCCGGACATAAAAGCGCTTTCCGCCGCCGCACCGGAAGCGGAAAAAAACAGACCGGCCCATAAAATCAATAAAAACTTCCTCATGTTTTCTGTTTATATCATTTTTTGAATATTCTCACCAGAAAAATACTGTCTCTTGCCAAAATATCCATTATTATAAATCAGTTTTCAGTCAGGAAGGACCTCTTTGTTTTTATTCAGAAAACCGTTATATGCCTATGATTTGTATGCCTTCAGCCGCCGTTTGGCCGAATTTCGGTCTCAATCGGTACTGAAAACCCTGCCTTTGCGTTTTTTAACTCAGCCTTCCGGCCATAAAGTCTTATCCGACCTGCCGGAAAACGAAACGGACCGTTTAACGCTTTTTCTGCGGCATTCCGGCGTCCCGGAACAAACTCTGGCGGTTTATTCGGCACTGTATCCCGATGTGATTGGCGAGGATTTGGCAAACAGTTTATTTCAATCTTTTTGGCAACTACCCGCTTTTCCCGACAAAATTTCCGGTCAAGACCAAAAACGCTCCATACGGCTGCTTAAACTGTTCTATGCGCTGAGCCTTGAACAAAAAGCGCCCGCAGAATTAATCGAACGGTTTGAAGGATTTTTACGGGAAGCTCTGGATTTTCGATTAGAAGCCGCGGCGTTGGAACAATTTAACGACGCTTTTTACGAATATGACCATATTCATGCTGTTTTGCCCGACTGGCCGAAAACAACGAAAAATGAATTAGTTTTGCAAAGACCGCCTTCTCTGCTGCCCTTAAGGGATTCGCCGAATAAAACCAAAACAGCCGCCGCACTGACCCAAGCGGTTGTTTCGATGCTGTTCCGACACGGCCTGCTGCTGCTGCCCGTTCCGGCGGCCTGTCAAACCGATGCATCGGGAAATTTATACTTCGTCCGAATCCGTTTTCCTCTTGTTCTAACACAGAAAGAACGTTTCTTCCTCAGCTCTTTTACAGAATCCCTGACAACCCGAAATTATTCAGCCGCGGTCGGAGCCCTGTCCGCATTCGGATACGCTGCAGCCGATACAGCCCTTTTATTGGAACAAATAGATCAGGAAACATCGCTTATGACGCCGGCGGAAAAAGCTGAGGCCTTTTTAAAAAAACTGCCGACCGCACCATTTTTTATGCGTTATGGTGTTTCGGTTTTAAAAGCGACGGAAGCCTTATGCCGGCAGGAATTAGGCATCGGTCAGAAGCTTTGGTCATCTGCTGCCGAGGAATTGGCCGACGCATTGCCTCAAGGCAAAACGGCCCGTCCGATTTTTCAAAAAACAGCTGATCAATTCAGGCAAATCTTTTCTTTTGCGCCGCACCAATTGGAACGTTTGGAAATGCAGAACAAAAAAATACCGACTTTTCAAACAAATCCGGAAAAATTATCCGAAATGCTGACTCGGCAAACTATCGGAGCGCAGTTTCATTCAAAGCGCCGCCCGCCGTGGTCATTTTGGCTTTTTTTAATAGTTGCCTGTGCTTTAAGCGCCGGCCTGCTTTTTCTGAACTAACACCTTAAAATGCCGGCAAAGACGCTCTTTGAGCCGGGCTCATCGCCAAATAAACGGCGCGCACATTGTCATAAGCGGAAGAAACTCCCATATGGGCCGCCTGTAAATAATACGTATATGATTTCTGCAAATCCTGCCGCAGTCCGGTTCCCGTTGCATACATCCATGCCAGCAATTCAATGGCTTCGGGATTTTCATGTTCGGACAAACGGCGAATCTCAGCCAAATCAAACGGAGACACATCGCCCTTTTTAACGGCAAGGACGATATCCTGCCATTGACGCCCGGTTTCAAACGCCGCCGGTTTTTGTGTATGCTTTTCAAAATAGGCCTTTTTTTCCTGCCAAATCGCTTCCGGTTTCGAATCCGCCTTTTTAAAGGTTAACAGCGGCTCATTTAAGGCGGAACGACTGCCATTCTGTTCCGATCCGACCAAATTGCGGTACATTTGATCAACCGTCAACCCGAAAGCAAACCCTTCAGAAATATTGCCGAAAACAAGCACTATTCCCAAAAAAATATAACGCGACACGGCCTAATCCCTATTTAATCAAGAGTATGTTAAGAATTTTATTGTATCCTTATAAAACCTTTTGAAGCAAAAATCCATAAAAATGGAAAAGACAGTCATGAATAAAATACCAATTCCTGTTTTCCGCAACGTTGACGGAAATGATTTGCCCCTGCCTTCTTACGCCACACAAAACTCTGCCGGAATGGATTTGTATGCGGCTATTCCGGGATCTTTAACGATTCCGCCGCACAGCTGGGAAAAAATTCCTACCGGCATCAGCATGGCCCTGCCCTATGGTTTTGAAGCGCAAATTCGATCCCGATCCGGACTGGCCCTGACAGACGGCATTATCGTGCTTAACGCTCCGGGAACGATTGATGCGGATTACCGCGGCGAAATTTTTGTCATTCTGTATAATGCCGGCAGCAAAGTCTTTTTGCTCAAGCGGGGTATGAGGATCGCTCAAATGGTTATTGCGCCGGTTCTGCAGGCTGAATGGCAGGAAATCAGCGCTCTGAGCACGACCCAGCGCGGTTCGGGCGGTTTCGGATCGACAGGCATTTAAACATGCTTTTCCTAGCCCTTTTAGTGATTTTTTCGGTCTGTTCTCCCGCTCAGGCCCAAACTGGATTGC
>JAFVAT010000012.1 GCA_017480385.1 Alphaproteobacteria bacterium
TCCCAAAAAGTACCATAGGGAATAATATAAAAATGTTGTGTATAGGAAAAACAGCTGCCTAAAAGAAAAGTCAGTAAAAAGATGAAACTTCTTTTTTTCATTTTTTATTCTCCATATTTTGAATAAAGAGAGACGGCATTTTTCCATAAATAATGGAAAAATATGTTCCTATAAATGACGGTGTAATGCTGTCCCTGAGTACAGATGCGTTATCAGTTTGATCAAGTTGAGTGTCATGAACGTTTGCAGCCGCGTGCAATCCCGGGACGACAGCATCAAAAAGGTTAAATATGGGATTTGTATCAAAGGGAGAAAGTAATTTTTCCCATATGAACAACTGTTCCGGTTTTCTTTCATGATAACGTTTCCCAAAAGAATCACTTAATCCTGTTGAATTTTTAACATCAAAAGTTTCCCGTCCGACATGGGATTGTTTTAATCCGAATGTGGGCAGCAGGCTTAAATCCTCCACATTTTGAGAAACTTTTTCAAAGTATTTTTTCTGTTCTTGATTCCTTTGATCATAATGGTCCGCGTTGTTTTTGAAAACGTTTGCCGCCCATTTGGAAAAATCGCCCGTTATTACCCGATTGTCAAAACTGGCGGAGGCGTTCAGGGCGCCGGTCATTTTATTTTGTGTAATGATTTCCGTGTTATTGATGTCCCTGTGAATATCAGTGGGGCCGCCGTCGGCAATATTTAACGTGCCTTGACCGATTACGGCGTACGTTATGCTTTTGTTTTCCTGTCCCTGATGTGTTAGGGCAAGTGTTGTTGATCCCGCTGTGTATTTTTGGTTTTCTTTATCCGCAGCCGGACCGAAGGACGTGCCGAATCCAAAACCGTTTCCGGAGCTGTTGTTAAAGTTATGAAGGTCCGTCGTTTTTAAGGAGCCCGCCGTTATATTCAAGTTGCCGCCGTCATTGCCGGTCATATCCGTGTTTGCGATCAGGGACCCGTTCATTTCAAGGGTGCCGGCAATATTGACATCAACTGATTGTGTGCCGATGACTGATGTTTGAAGGGTAACCTGCTGCCAATCCGTTTTGCTGTTTGTGTTGAAAATATTCAGCAGAGTTTTATGTGAATCATCGTTCTGTTTATGTCCCATGCCGAATCCGAAAGACCGGCTGTTTGCATAGGCGTTGTCCTGCTGTGATGTTAACGTCATATTGCCGCCGGCCTGAATTCCTATTTTTTGGGCAAGAGCGTTATATCCCGATGCGGTTATGTCATTGCCTGCGTTTATCGCAATGCTGCCGTTATTTGCAATGGCCGCGGAATTGTTATGATGTTCCCCCTGCGCCCGATAAGACGAATTTGACGCGGAAAAGCTGCCGTAAACGCCGCCTTTGTTTGTTGCTCCGGCTGAAACGGATTTATTCTTGGTTTTGCTGTTCAGGGCATAAGAATCAACGCTTGATTCTAAAATCAAATCGTTTCCGGCGGCATATTCAATGTTTCCGCCGACAGAGATCAGTGTGGAACCGGTTTGTTTTATGTCTTGTCCGGCATACAGTTTAATGTCTTTATCCGCGCTGATCGTCGATTCTGTATTTATCACCTGATCAAAGTTTGTTTTTGTTTCCTTTGTATCATATGTCAAGCCCATTTCCGCATAAAAGCCCAGTGTGGGGGCCGTTGTTCCCGCCTTCATGCTGTTGACAATATTGTCCATGCTTGTGATTGCCGAATCAGCAGAAATGGCCCCCATGCCATAAGCGTCTGCAAATTGTTCTATTGCGGCGGCCAAGTTCAAAGCCGCATCGGATACTGCTTGTTTGCTTGCTTTTCCTTCTGCATGCAGGCGTTGGATATGATCCAATTCTTTGGACGCTTTCCGGACTTCTTCCGCCGCATATACGGCATCAATCGTGTCGTAAACGGCATCAGAGGCAATATGACCAAGGTATGCGCCGAATTTGGTCTTTGTCTGTTCATGTGTGTGCTTTTCTGAAACCGTGTTTGACGAGGACAGAATATTCAGGTCCTTTTGAGCGGAAAGGTTGATGTCTTTGCCGCCGAAAATATCCGAGCCGCGTACCAATATGTTTTCTGTTGAGGAAATATTCAAATCTCCGCCAGTCTGAATATGAGAAGAAACAGACGAAAGAGCAAACGATTCCCGTTTGTCTTTGCCGCGTTCGCCAATCGTTGCTTCCGCGCCTATCTTCCCGCGGTTGTCCGCAAAATCCTTATAGGCCGAAGCCCCGTTGGTCGCTGCCAGTTTGGCTGTTTCCGCGGCAATATTTTTAATGGCGTTGACATGGGACGATTTTTCATGATGTTCGTAGTGCCGTGTTGTTTCGTACCCGTTCAGCAGGTTGAACGATCCTTGTCCTGAAGCTGCTGTTGTTCCGTTCGGCAAGACGGTGAAGCCCGTTAATATGTTTGCGTTTCCTGCGGCATTCAGGGCGGAGGCTATGATGTTTGTGTCTTTGCCCGAAATGAGCGTCAAGTCTTGCCGCGCGGTTAAAAGACTGCCCGTCAAACGGGATATTTCGTCTTCTGCCGCAGAGCGCGATGATTTCATCATGTTGGATTTTTGAGTAACTGTGCTTTGCAGTTCCGTGTCCTCTGCCGCCTGCAGTGTTATATCGCTTCCGGCAATAAGCTGAAAGTCAGAGCCGGCGTTGATGACCGCCCCTTTGGCAAAAAAGTTTTTAACAGTATTGATGACTGCCGTTCCGCCCGCAACGACGGCAGAGCCAAAGTTTTTCAGGCTGTCCGTCACGGTTGTTTGGATTTCTTTGCCGGTTGATTTTTTCTTGGAAACAGCGTTTTCATAGCGGTTGTGCAGTTCAACCGTATCTAAAATAATATTGTTTGCGTTAATGGAAAGTCCGGCATCGCTGTGAATGGCGGCGGCTTTCATAACCAAATCGCCGTCAATATCGATTTGAACGCCGGTTTTTCCTTTTATTTCCGCCGTTTTTCCTAAGGTTTCCGTCAGAAAATAAGTGCCGCCGATCCGCCGTTCTTCGTGGTTTTTCAACGTCTCGTTTAATACATTTCCGCCCTTAATGGCCGTTTTGTCCGCCGTTATCAGGCCGCCTTTGTTGTGCAGCCCGTTCGCCGTCAGGCCGAGCAGATCCGCCGCCGATAATTTGCCGGCGTTTGTCAGCCGGTCAGCCGCAATTTGAACGTTCCCGCCTGTGATAAGGTCGCCTGTTTCTCCGTCAGCTATTCTTTGCAAAGTCGCCATGCTTAAGTAAATTTGAGGCACTAATACTTTTTGTCCGTCGATTTCCTGTTCAACGTACCAAATAATATCGTTGCTCAGCTGTGCGATTTGTTCCTGCGTTAAAGAAACGCCGATCTTTAAATCCAAAGCGGTTTGTTCTTTTATGGCCGCATCTAAAAGAGCCTGCATTTGTTCCGCATCGGACGCGGCGGCTGAAGACAAATAATGATTTCCGGTTATATTTCGGATCGCATCCATAACCAGCCGCGTTTCATAGGCGGCGTCGCCCAAAGCTTTGCGGTTGTTGAAGCCGAGGCCGTTTTCTCCGACCTTTTGCAGGAAATAGTCGGCTCCGATATAATATCCGTTGTTTAAAATATCGACGGAAGCGGTCACTAAATATTTCGGGTTTTCAGATCTGACGAACAAGCCGTTCGGCCCTTTCGGAAGAGTCAGATTTACCGTTATCGTATTCGTAATAACATCAGGGCGGTTCGTTCCGCCGGAAGTGTAAAATCCCGTCGCCGCAACGGTCTGATCATTTTGCACCGTGCCGTTTTGTGCGTTGATGATAACGTTGCTGCCGCCCGTGATTAAAGAGCGGGCCTTGGAATAAACGATATCCGTATATGTTCCCGTATTGTGGTGGATATAATGATGCACTTTGCCGTGTTTGCGCTTTTTCGTGCGCATCTGATAGTGAACGGCAAGCGGAACGGTCGTTTCGTAATACGAGGTGTTTCTGAGATTCCGGGTTGAAATCATTAAGTTGTTTTTCGCGGATAAAACAGAGCTTTGATTTAAAATTTCCCGTGACGTTATGTCCAGATTTCTGCCGGACAGAATTTGTCCCGCTTCTCCGGTTAAATTGACGGACTGAACGTAATAGCGCCCTAATTCCTGCCAGCCGACATGATAGGGAACCTCCCATGCCTTACGGTCGTATCCAAGCTGATAGGCGCTTTCCCCCGTGTTCAGATTTAAGGCAACATTGTACAGTTTGTCGGAAAAAATATTGATGTCTCTCTCCGATTCTATTCGACCGCCGAGGTTTATAACCGCATTCGCCTGATTTTCGGGCGCACTGTAAGAGATCGGCCGAATATGCGCGTCTAACGTATTTGACAATGCTGTTTGTCCGTTTGCCGCTGTCTGCGTGTTTGCTTCCCCGTCCGATCCTTCAAACGGAATGGCCGGGACTTCGTTTCCGTTGGAATCCAGAACCGTCAGAGCTTCAGGATTTTCAAAAGTGACGTCATATACCGTATGAAAATGCGTTTCCTGACGAATATGCGTTTCAATTCGGATTTTTGTTTCTGTTTTCGGCGTGCCGTCTTCGTTAAATTCTCCCTCTATGACAGCTTCGTAAGGAACTTCAACCTGATATTCCACATCTACTGTTTCAGAAACTTCCCGCGGCGTGACGATTCTTTGTCCCAAATAAATCGTATAACCGTCAAGCGCGTATGACGAACCAAGCGGCGCTTCGTCTTCAAAAGCGCCCGCGGGAAGCGTGATCGTTTTATTCTCATCGGGCAGATAAATGTCCAGACTGCCCTCCGTTTGGCTGTCCTGCATCTCGACAATCTGCACATTATTCACGACCGCCGAAGAAGAGTGTTGGTTTTCAATATAGGGATTATCGTAAACCGTTGTGTAATCAACGGCGCTGATCGTTTTCGCTTTTCCCGTCAGGATAATGTTCCCGACCGCATAAATTTCGGATAAATAGTTGATCAGATTGTTTTGTACGGATATTTCAATGTCTTCGCCGGATAACAGGCCTGAATCCCTGTAATTAACGTAATTTTGTGCCGTGATGCCGATATTGCTGTTCGCTGCTATTTGTCCGTAATTGTGAATATTTGCCGCGGATAAGGTCATAGAGCCTGTCGCATGAATCTTGTCCACGTTGAAAAGATCGTTCTGCAAATTCAGCGTTATATCGCCGGCGCCGAGCTTTTTTTCATTATACAAAGACAATGCATTTATTGTTAACTGATTTGCATAAAATTCTTTGCTTGAGTTAACAAACCCGCGCGCTGAATTTAATATGGCTGTGCCGCCTGTAAATCTGCCGTTTAAAAGGATTTTCTCTGCCGTTAAATTGATCGATTCGCCGACTAAGTCACCGTAGGCAATAAAATCTTTTCCGATGATGTCAATAAGGTCGGATTGAATAAAACCGCCGCTTATATCGATGTTCCCGATCGCTGACAGCTCTGAAAAAGAGCCCGCATATAACTGCGTGTTAAGGGTGAAACTGCCGCTTTGCCCTATAAAGGCGTTTGTTAAAATATATTCTCCTTCAAGGGCGGCATGTTCAACCGCAGTGATGCGGAACGTTTGGAGCGCGCTTATTTTTCCGTCGGATATCGCCGATACGGCATGAGCCGTCAAATCTATGTTTTCGCCTAAAAGATTTTGAACTGAAATTTCTTGCGCGGCCTTTAATGTGATTTCTTTTTGGGCCTGAATAATCCCGGCGGCGATGCTGCCTGACCGAGAGCTGACAGCAATGTCAGAATTCAGCGCCGCTACGGTTTTAAAAGAAATATCTCCGTTTGCCGTAATTTCTAAACGTCCCGTATCCGCGACTAAATTTTCCGCCGCATGAATGCCCATGCCGTTCTGCGATGCATAAATTTTAATCGCTCCCGCATACATGCCGCCTAACGCCGAGCTGTCAATGGCAATGCCCGTGTGCGGCGCATCGTCAGAAAGAATTTCTCCTGTCCGATAATCAAAGAATTTATTTCCCGTCAAAAGGCTCACTTCCTGATCCGCATAAATGTTTGCCGCAATTTGAATAACATTCGCAACCAATTCGGCGGGGGAAGCGTTGATATGCATGCCAAAACTTTCGCCGCCGACCGAAATGGAGCCGGCTGCGGATAAATTAAAGGATTTGATCTCCTCGTTTTCAATTTCGGGACGGCCCGCGACCAGTGTCAGACGGGAAGTGTTCAGAAAACCGCAGCCTTCACAGCTGATTCCATTCGGATTGGCCAGGATATATGCGGCTTTATCCCCGAAAATTTCTGTGTATCCTTTCAGTAAAGATAAATTTGTGCCCGTCACTTCATTCAAAATGATGCGGGCAGGGGCGCCGTCCCCGAAATTCGGGTTAAACGTTACGGCTCCGCCAAGATTGGATTCGCTCTGAATCGCTGTTGATGCGGATAAGTTATTAATAATCAGCCCTTTTTCATTAACATTAAAATCGATAAATTTATTATGGGAAACTCCGGCCGCTGTCGGAGCGGCAATATTTAAAACATCAACGCCTGATGTTGATTGCGTTAGAAAGGCGCTGCTGTTCGATTCAATAATAATTTCCTCTGCTATAGCTTGAGAAAGCGCAAATGTCGAAACACTTCCTGACAGAAGAAAAATAAAAGAGTCTTTTCGGAGCATTTTTATAAAGATTAAAAAATTATAGACGGTAATAATTATTATTATTTTTAACTGTTTTGTAAAGATTTTGTTAATACTTTTTTGTTGCCTATTCCTTGATTTGAAATATTTAAATAAAAAATAATTTAAACTTCTTAAGAAAAACTGCCCGATTGCGGATCATATTTGATCGTTATTAGGGGCAGCACAAAAAATATATGTGCACCGGTTTATGTATGAATTGTCCTGTGAAAATCATCGAGCGGAAAAGCGCTTCCTTTTTAAGGAAGGGGGCGGGAGGAGGTGTAATAATTGTAAAAGAGGCGCAAAAAATAAAGGCCCTTCAAGAGAGCCTTAAATATTTTGAAAAAAGAGGTCTTTTATGCCGTTTTTTTTAGATTAAAATGGCGGAGAGAAAGGGATTCGAACCCTTGATAGGCTTTGACACCTATACTTGATTTCCAATCAAGCTCCTTCGGCCTCTCGGACATCTCTCCGTAATCAATGGGTACAAATACCTTATTCGACATGAAAAGACAACAATTTTTTTGTTTTTTCTTTCAAAAATGTGCTTTTTTTGCTTTCTTTAATGCTTTTTTTAAAAATATGCGTTAGTTTTTCGGCAGAGAACATATTTAAACAGCAGGTTACACATGTTTTTGGGCCGTTTATTCGGGTGGTTGTTTTTGTTCGTCGCTGTCTTTACCGCTTCGGCAGAAGCCGTTGCTGCTCTCAGTACGGGTGAATATACAAGTATCGCTACCTCCGATATTTTAACAATTATAACGGGGATCTCGCCCCAGCCGACTGACGCGATCGCCGGTCAGCTTCTATTATGGCCGGCATGGGTCAGTATCGGATTGGTTGGGGTGCTTTTGATTTTTTTATGCCGCCGTAAAAAATATAAGTCTTCTTTTCCGTTAAGAAATTGATCCGAGCGAGGTCCTATGTCTTTTTTTGATATTGTTTCTTTTGTTTTAATTATTATCGCCGTTATTTTTGAATATTATTATATCTATACCCTTATTAAATCCAAAATGGGAAAATATCCGCCTTTTATACCAACAAAAAAGGCAATGCTGCAGGAAATTACAGAAGCGGCCTCCTCTGTTTTATCAGCACCGGATTTCAAAAATGTTGTCGAGCCGGGCTGCGGTGATGCGCGAATTTTAAAAACATTGGCAATGGCGTATCCTCAGCATTCTTTCGTCGGATATGAATGGGATTATGTGCCCTATTTTCTGGCTAAGCTTAAAACAAGAAAATTCAAAAATATTAAAATCAAGCGCCAGAATTTTATGACTGCGGATTATACTTCCACTCATCTGGTCGTTTTATTCACTGGCAACGAAATCGCACAAGAACTCTCTGCCAAATTGCGTCAGGATTTGCCCAAAGGGGCTATTGTTATTTCCGAAAGTTTCGAACTGCCTAATTTTACCTGTTTGAAAATGCAGGAAACCGGCAAGAAAAACCATTTCTTCCTCGATCAAAAATTATACATTTATCAAGCATAAAAAATTATTCGTCGCCGATTCTCAGAGCAGAAATAAAAGCGGATTGCGGAATTTCAACTTTGCCGAATTGCCTCATTCGTTTTTTGCCCTCTTTTTGTTTTTCCAAAAGCTTGCGCTTACGAGTAATATCTCCGCCGTAACACTTTGATGTGACATCCTTGCGAAAAGCTGCGATATCCTCGCGGGCAATAATTTTGCCGCCGATTGCTGCCTGAATGGGAATCTTAAACTGATGACGGGGGATCAGCACTTTTAACCGTTCGCAGATCTGCCGTCCCCGGCGTTCCGCATCAGAACGGTGGGCCAGGAAGGATAAAGCGTCTACAGTTTCACCGTTGACAAGAATGGTGACTTTGACCAAATCTCCCTGCTGATATCCGGCGACCTCGTAGTCAAAACTGGCATAGCCGCGGGTAATGGATTTCAGCCGGTCATAAAAATCAAACACGATTTCATTTAAAGGCAAATCGTAGACCAGCATAGCTCTGGTGCCGACGTACGTCAGGTCCTTTTGGACACCGCGGCGTTCCGTACATAATTGCAGAACAGAGCCGAGATATTCGTCCGGAACCAAAATGGACGCTTTTACCCATGGCTCTTCAATAGAAGCTATTTTGGTAACTTCCGGAAAATCCGCCGGATTATGCAGCTCAACTAAGCTGCCGTCCGTCATATGCATTTTGTAAACGACACTTGGTGCCGTCGTTATCAGATCCAGATCAAATTCGCGCTCCAGCCGTTCTTCAATGATTTCCATGTGCAGCAGCCCCAAAAATCCGCAGCGGAAGCCTTGACCCAACGCGGCTGATTTTTCCGGCACAAATTCAAAGCTGGCATCGTTGAGCTGTAATTTACCCAAAGCATCGCGCAAGTTTTCATAGTAGCTGGTATCCAGCGGGAACATTGAACAAAAAACAACAGGCACGCTGGGTTTAAAGCCGGGCAAAGGTTCTGCCGCCGGGCGTCTGTCATCTGTGATCGTGTCACCGACCTTTGTATCGCCGACCGTTTTGATGCCCGCCGTGATGAAGCCCAGTTCTCCGGCTGTCAATTGAGGAATATCCTTCATTTTCGGCGTGAAAATGCCAACCCGCTCAACTTCGTGCATTGTACCGTTCGCCATCATGCGAATTTTCATGCCCTTTTTTAAAATACCGTCTTTAATACGCACTAAAATAATCACGCCTAAATAAGGATCGTACCATGAATCGACCAGCATTGCCTTTAAGGGGGATTCATTGTCTCCCTGCGGTGCCGGCAGATCCGTTACAATCCGTTCCAGCACTTCGTCAATGCCCAGTCCTGTTTTGGCTGAAGTTTCAATAGCGTTGGAGGTGTCAATGCCGATAACGTCTTCGATTTGTTCTTTGACTTTGTCCGGTTGAGCCGCCGGCAAATCAATCTTGTTAATAACGGTTACCAGCTCATGATTTGCATCTAAGGCCTTGTATACATTCGCCAGTGTTTGTGCCTCTACGCCTTGGGAAGCATCTACAACCAGCAAAGATCCCTCGCAGGCGGCCAAAGACCGACTGACTTCATAAGTAAAGTCAACATGCCCCGGAGTATCGATCAGGTTCAGCTGATATTCCCGACCATTTTGTGCCGTATAATTCAAACGGACGGTCTGCGCTTTGATCGTGATGCCTCGTTCGCGTTCCAAGTCCATTGAATCCAAAATCTGGTCCCTCATTTCGCGTTCGGTCAATCCGCCGCATCGTTGAATTAATCGGTCCGCCAAAGTGGATTTGCCGTGATCAATGTGGGCGACAATAGAAAAATTGCGAATGTGGGATAAGTCAGTCATAAAAAAACCTCTGTTTCTAAGCGATACGCTTTAACATATATGAAATGGAGATCGGATTAAAACAAAATCTTTTTTCTCTCTCTTTTATTTTATATTTCATTTTGATATCCTAACCTATTATAAAGTTTAAAAAAAGGATTTTACATATGGTTTCCTTTCTGGATATGTTTCTTCCCTCTTTTACGATGCTGTTCGTCGTAATGGACCCGATCGGCAATATGCCCGTGTTCATGAGTCTGACGGAAAGCCCTCGTCCCGGGTACCGTTTGTTAATGGCTAAACGATCTGTTTGCATCGGTTTTTGTGTGATGCTGTTCTTTGCTTATGCCGGAGAAGCCTTTTTAAATTTATTGGGTATTTCAATGCCGGCTTTCCGTATCGCCGGCGGGATTATGCTGTTTATCGTTGCTCTGCAAATGATTTTTGTAGAAGAACAAAAAGAAAAGGCCGCGGAAGAAGTTGCCGATAATCCGTATGCTAATGATGTCTCTGTTTTTCCTTTGGCCGTTCCGTTAATTGCCGGTCCGGGATCTATCGCTTCCATTATTTTGTTGATGTCCGAACGCCATGGACAGTGGGGACAGCAGTTGTACGTTATTCTTTCCTTAATTTTGGTTTCTCTGATCACCTATGTTCTGTTTCGGCTTTCAAATTACTTTGCCCGTGTTTTGGGAAAAACTATTAACACGGTTGTTTCTAAGCTGCTAGGGATTGTTTTGGGCGCTATGGCTTCTCAGTTTGTTATTGATGGTATCCGTAGTTTGCTTTCTTAGGCGTTCGGGAAGAATTTTAATCAAAGTTATAAAAAAAACTTGTCAAGCCGTTCGCAAAGAGGTATATAAAGCATACCTTTATTTGTTGGGGAATAGTTTAATGGTAGAACAGCGGACTCTGACTCCGTTAGTCTTGGTTCGAGTCCAGGTTCCCCAGCCACTTACAAGCCCTTGATTTTCAAGGGCTTTTTTGTTTCTCAAAGGTCGTCAAAATCGCCCGTTAACCAATTTTCTTACTATTTTTTTGATTTTCCGAAACGAAAAAATAAAATCCCTGATAAAAATCTCCTCTTTTGCACTTTCCGGTATTCGGGAAATTTGCCTGTTCTGAAGTTCAAAGGCATTTGATTATCTGCTTGTTCGCGGAAGCAGTAAAAACAGAATGATTAAAATTGCACTTGTCAATGAAGACGCTGAAAACTTGAACGATGTCAAAGTCTTGTCCGCCGTTATCAAAGAACAGATGAAAGATGAGGATACCTGCTATAAAACATCGCGTGCTGCATCGGCCTCAGTTCGAAAAGGTTTGAGACGTATGCGTTGTGTTTTTGATGACAAAGGGCGACTGATTTCTCTTAAGAAACGGAACAATAAGCGATTATCAATTGAAACTGAGGCGAAAGAACGATTGAATGCACGACAGAAAAAATTGAGGAAAAATAGAAGCTGCTTGACATTTTGATAAAAATATATAACATTTCGTTAGTGCTAGAAAATGTATTTATGGTCAGGCAGGGATTATCCCTGCTTTTTTTATTTTGAGGTGATAATGACGGTAAGTACAACGACAAATAAGGTGGCTTATTTCGGGAACGGGATTGCGACAAGCTTTGCAATCCCCTTTCCTTTTTTGGAGAGGGAGCATTTAAGAGTTATGCAACTGTTGAACAACGTTCAAACGGAACGGACGGACTGGACGATTTTAGGCGGAAATATGATTTTTGAAACGGCGCCGGCGAATGATGCGCAGATTATTATTATGCGCGAAGTACCGTTGACGCAGGAAACAGATTATCGGGAAAACGAAATTTTATCGGCGGAAACACTGGAACGCAATTTTGATAAACTGACGATGCAGGTACAACAGCTGAAAGAACAGGCTGAGCGCGCTGTAACGGTGGATCTTTTTGATGATACCAATGCGTCAAGTTTAGTCCCGTCTATTCGACAAGCGGTTTCTGATTGTGCCGAATATGCGACCGCAGCGGAAAATCGGGCGGAGCTAACAAAAAGTTATGCGTCAATAATTCAGCAGAAAATAGAAAAACTTTCGGAAAAAGCTGATATTGATGGTTCAAACATTGCGTTGAATAATGATGCGAAATCTTATTTTATCAGTCTTGGAATGCCGGATTTCAGCGCGGGAATATTTTATGGTTTTACCGAAACTGTAACAGCGCCCTGCAATGGTTTTTTTGAAATTGCATGCGAGGCCTATAACGGTACCCATGGTTCTGTTTCTTTGAATGAAAGAACAATTAAAATTGTTCAAAGTATGAACAATTATTATTCATGTTTCGGAGTGTTTTTTATACCTGTTTCCAAGGGAACTGTCGCTCACGGATTAACCACATCAAATACAAACAGCGCATATATAAAATTTTATCCGTGCGTAGGGGAGGTGTGATATGTTTGTTATTGGAAAGAATCATATTATTAACGAGTGGGAAGATTCGCCCGTCAATGCAAAAAGAGTGGCAAATTCCGCTTATGGCGTTGTTTTATATACCGGTGAAATTGAAAAATCTGAAAACGGATCTTTGTATGAAAAAGGTTTTTTGCCCGTTCTTTCTGATGAAGCAAAATCTGAAAAAATTCGGAAAAAACGAAATTATTTGCTGGCCGTTTCAGATTGGACGCAAATTCCTGACAGTTCAATCGATTGTAAAGAAAAATGGCAGAAATATCGTCAATGTTTACGGGATTTGCCTGCCCAGCCAGGGTTTCCGAGAAACGTTAAATGGCCGGAAAAACCTTAAACTTTTAAAGCTGAAGAGCCGATATGTTTCCGGCTCTTTAGCTGTCAGTTTGTTTTTCCGGTTTTTCTTGGAAACTTAAAAATTTTCATAATTTTTATCTTAAGTTCTGTTTTTATTAAATTCGACAACTTGTTTCAGAAGCTTTCTTCTTTTTCGTATCTGTTTGCGCCGTTTCCCAAAACATAAACGTGAATAAACAGCATAAAACAGATATTTCAAATAAGAATACTGCAAATAATCCAGCGGCGGCGGATAGACAGAGTACAATTCTTTTATTAAATCGTCTTTACCGTTTTTTTGCAGATAGAGAAGTGTCAAAAGGCTGGTGCCGTCCAATTCTTCTTTACAGTTTTTTCCAAACTGTTTCTGAACGGCCAAATAAAAATGCACCATTGAAATTCCGCAGCGGATAAACCATTCCGGTTTTTTGCCGGCTCCATTCCAAATACCGCCCTGATTGCGGCGGTAAACAGCCATGACGTCCGGCAAAAATCCTATTTTCCCTACCTGTGCATGCAATAAATGCAGAAAACAATCCGCCGGCAGGATATGGCTTGGGATTAATTCCAAAGAATCCAGATGAAACCGCCAACGATAAACAACGGAATTTGTTTGAATAAAATTATGATCGAGCAAATCTTTTAAGGCCAGTTCCGTTTTGTGGAAGCGTTCTTTTTCAGAAGGAAAAATACTGTCTGGTTTGGAATTATCATTCCAATGAACAACAACGGGGTGAAAACAAACGGAAAAATCGGGGGAGGCGTCTAAAAAATCGACTTGTTTTTGCAGTTTCAGCGGGTCTGTCCAATAATCGTCGCCTTCGCACAAAGCGAGATATTTTCCTTGAACCATTGGGAAAAGAATATCCGTCAGCACATTTTTCTTTCCCCATTGGTTTTCCGTCTGATAAACGCATCGGAACAGATGAGGATATTTTGCTTCATATTCCCGTATGATGTCCGCTGTTTTATCCGTGGACGCGTCATCATTGATTAAGATTTCGAACGGAAAGTTTGTTTTTTGCATGACAAAACCTTCCAAACAATCACGAATGAAACGTTCATGGTTATAGGTAATGCAGACGATCGAAAGTTTGATCTTTTCACTCATACATTCACAATCCTTGAAAGTTCTCTAACTAAATCATGACCGTCCCAGATGACGTCGATGTCCATCGCTTTGCCGACGGGGACGATGCGGTCGATGCCGCGGACGCCGGCGGCGATCAGTTCTTCGCGCAAAGCGACCGCATCAATGCCGAAATAAGTGATCGTCTGGAATTTTTCCGTAATGACGGCGCATAATTCTCGAACATCTTTGAGACTGTGTTCAAAGAAGTACCCGCCTTTGCCGCGGTGATTGATGATGTCGGGCGTCAGCGCTTCGACTTCTTCGCGATAGAGCAAATTGCCGGTGTGAGCAAATCCTTTCGCGTTACCGTTTGTGACGGCTTCCGTGCAGAGCAGCGTGTATTTGTCAACGGCGACCGCGTCCTGCAACGCGTATTTCGCTTCGGCGACCGCCAGAGCCGCATTCCAGAACTTTTGGCGTGCTTCATCGCTGTCGTTTCGCCATAAAAGGATCTGCGGCGAGGAACACGCGTTCTGATCCATCAGCCAAGTATCGTTATAGAAGTTCTCCGCCAGCCGTTTCATCCGCGCTTCATCGGCGTTTAAAACCGCTTCGCCGTCAATGATCGCCAGAGAATACCGGTCGGCAAAAGCGATATCAACACAACGCGGAGAAGCCGGACACGCTTTGACGGAAGCGATTGTTTTATCGCCGCCCCAAATCATGCGGGCGTCGGCGTGTTTGCAGAATTCAGCGGTGATTTCATCACTGCGCGGATAGCGGACGAATGCCGTCCTTTTTTCGATTTCGGGATACTTGGACAGCACTTTTTTCATCAAAGCGCACAAAGCGTCGATCTGCAGGAAAGTCTTGGACGGCAGACGGATGATGTTCGCGTTGCCCGCCAGCAGTCCGAACAGATAGGTGAACGCGAAATTCACGGGAATATTTGACGGCGCGATATGAAAACACAAACCTCTTCCCAAATGTCCCGCCGTATTGCCGAACGCTTCTTTCAGCTTTTGCAAGTTCGCCTTGCGTCCCCAAAACGCAAAAGCCGACAGGTCGGGATACACTCTTGACAGCGGGGATTTCAGAATCTCCGCCGACAGTTCCGCGATAAAAGCGCACGCCGTATCATCATACACCCGTATCGGCGTATTGACGATATCAGCCGTTCCGATCACATACTCAACGCCGTTCATAGGTATCACTGCACCCTCTCAGTTCAGCGCTCTTGATGCGCCCGTGGATTTTGAAATACTTGCCCTTGCGTCCGCACGGACAGTCGTCTATGCCTAGAATTTCCCCTTCATCCTCGGTTAACAGGACGTGCCCCGGATAGCTGACGGGCAGAACGGACAGCAATTCCATTAATCCCTTTTCACCGATTTCCGCTTCGGAAAAGTCTTTCGAGCGGCGGATGATCACGTCGGAATAATTCGAACAGTGCATATGCCCGTGTTCGCATTCGACAAAGACCGAGCCCAACTGTTCCGCCATGCCGTAATAGTTATAGACTTTAACGTTGCCCAGACGCTCTTGGACGCGGCGGTTGAATTCCAACGCATCAACCGCCTGATCTTTCAGCTTTTTCCAGCCGCCGATATGGAATAACACGGCGTTTTGAGCGTTAAAGGAAATGTTCCTTTCCTCCAGAGCGCGAACGACGAATTGCCAGATCATATAGGTGTAGCCGAACATCAAAATCGGTTCGTTTTGATGTTCTTCAAAAAACGCGGCGACCTTGTCGACGTCAATGTTCATTTCAGCGTCCAAAGCGTATGTACTGTTACGCCCAAAAATCGAAAACCCGATAATGCCCGCGCCGCGCGCCGAATACATTGAACGGTCTTTCTTAATCATTTCCGTATCGAGCAACAATAACGGCAGGCGCTGTTTGCCAATAAACGAGGAAATGATTTCGTTCAGCGTCTTGGTCTGCGAACGCACGTTATCCGCATTCAGAAAGATTTTGGACACCGCTTGTCCCGACGTTCCCGAAGACGTCAGCGTCTTGGTGATTTCGTCCCTCGGAACGGAAAGAAGTTCGAATTGCTTGAACAGACGGACGGGCAGAAACGGCAACTCGCCGCACTCATGATTTTGCGCCACGTCAAATTTCATCGCGTCCAATATCCGCGCGTATTCGGGACAAGCCGCATAATGCCGGCGCGTCAGGTCGTTTAAGATATCTTTCAGCGTGGCGTCTTTTTCGGTTTTGGTCAAAGAATAAGGGGCGATTTGAAACAACTCGTCAAGCGTCATGGTTTACCTCTTTGATAAAAATATCCTGCGGGTCGGAAAACGTTGCCCCGAAAGTGGCGTAGACGTTCATCACCGCCGCGTTTTGCGTACTGACGCGCCCTTCCAGTTTTTTATAGCCGCGTTCTTTTGCGACTTTGCACGCGTTTGCGTACAAAGCCATAGCCGCGCCTGTCATCCTGTACTTTTCCTCCACAGCCGCCAGATGCACGAACAGCGTGTCGGGTTCCGTTTCTTTCAACGCCAGAAATCCGATGGGCTGTTCCTTAAATAAAGCGACAAAGACAGTGTCCAATTCCTCGACCCATTGTTTCAAAACAACACTTGAAACATCTGCTGAACAATCCGGCAAAACGTGGAACCGCCTGTCATAAGCAAACGAAGCGACGGCAATACGCAAAATATCGGCTTTATAGTCCGCCGTTTCGATGATCGGCAGACGGATGAACCTGTCCAAATCAACGGAGATTTTCGACAGACTGATTGTTGTCTTCATCGTCCGGTCGGCAAAGAAAAAGCCATCCCGCTGCATACGGATTTCGTTTGCGGCATCGGCTGGTACGACAATGTATCCGTCTGTTTCCGTCATCGTTCGTTCAGCTCCGCATAAAGGGTTTTCCCCGCGTCATTCTTCGGGATTTCCGGCAAATACTTAACGTGGAACGCCGTAAAGTTCAGATGCGTTTTTTCCGCGACAAAAGTCTGCACTTCCTTGATTTTCGTTTCATCAGTGACAAAGATTTTCATCGCGTCGTCAACGCCTGCGCACGCGCATTCAAAATCGGGATAGTGCGCTTTGATCAGCCGTTCCGTTTCATCCAGATTCACGCGGTTGCCGAAGATTTTTAAGAACCGCTTCTTGCGCCCGACGATATAAAAATATCCGTCCGCGTCGAACTTCGCCATATCGCCTGTCTGCAACACGCCGCCGCGCTCGTCGCCTCTAGCCAAGTCTTCGCCGCAAACGGCATAGCCCAATGTCACGTTGTCGCCCGTATAAGCCAGTTCGCCGACTGTTTCCGGCGTCGTGATTTTTCCGCTGTCCGCGTCGATCAGATCGAATCTTCCTCCGGGAATGGCGATCCCCATCGCGCCGCATTTTTCCAAAGCCTTGTCCGCCGGTAGATACGCCATGCGCGCCGTCGCTTCCGCCTGTCCATACATCACGACGAACTTCTTGCCTTCGCGTTCGGCGTATTCGGCGAATTTCTTGTGCAGTTCGGGCAAAATCTTGCCTCCCGCTTGCGTCATCGTGCGCAGATCGGGCAACTTGCGGCGGAAGAACATCAGCTTGTCCAACATCTCGTAAGTATAGGGGACGCCGCCGAAAGAAGTCGCTTTCTGCCGTGTGAAAAAGTCCCAGAATTCGCGTTGCATCAGCGTCTTGCGCGTCATTAACAGCGTCGCGCCTGCCGCCAGATGCGTGTTGATGATCGACAAACCGTAAGTGTAATTCATCGGCAGCGTCGTGATCGCGCGTTCCGTTTCGTTGATTTCCAGATACCCGACAATTGAACGCGTGTTCGCTTTGATATTTTTATAGCTTTGACGGACGAATTTCGGTGATCCCGTTGATCCCGAAGTCGTCAGCAACAACGCCAGTTCCTCATACAACGGATAAGCGTGTTCGTCCGCCCGTTTCAAAAGCGTATAGCCGTTTGACGCATAGACGGCTTTACCCTCGAATTCCTGTGTTTTTTCACTTGGCAACCAAAGGTAATCCGGCTTGTAAATCGTCAGAAAATTATCCAAGAGTTCACGGTCGATATGTTCGTCCAGCATCAGCGGCACGATGCCGTGATTAAGAAACGACACATATCCGATCAAGGATCCGATCGTGTTCGAGCATAAGTTGAAAACCAGACAGCGGGCGGGAATGACAGCCGCCAACGCTTCCGTTTCTTCGCTCAGCCGCGCATAGGAAAACGTTTCTCCGTCTTCCGTCATAACGGCCGCGTTGTCTTTATACTCAAGCAAATTCCACATTGTATTTGGCAAGAAGCTCTTTCCCTTTTTCAAAGCTGTTCAAATCAACGATGTCGTCAGGTTCCAACATGATGTCGAACGATTCCTCGATCTGCGCGACCAAGCCCATGTGTCCGACCGAATCCCAAGCGTCAATCGCCTGAAACTTCAATCCCTTCGCCGTGTCCGCATCAATATCGAACGCCTGACAAAATGCGTTTGTGTATTTTTCTTCGTTTGTCATTTGCATATCTCCTCGTAAGTTTTCTGAATTTTCAAAGCAATTTGCTCCGGCGTCAGTCCCGCCTGTTCCAACAGATACGGATAACTCGCCGCATGGGGATAATCCCCCGAAACGCCGATAATCAGATGCGGCGGTCTTTTTGCTTCCAAAGCCAAAGCCTCGGCGACCGCGCCGCCCAATCCTCCGTGAACGCTGTGTTCCTCAACGGTCACAAGCAATTTCACCGAACAAGCGGCCTTGACCGCTTCAATATCGAGCGGTTTGATCGTATGCATATCGACGATTTTGACGGAAATACCGTTTCCCTCCAGTTTCTCCGCCGCTTTTAAAGCGTTGTAAACCATTGTTCCTGTGGCAATGACGGCAACGTCCGTTCCTTCGCGCAACGTAATCGCCTTGCCGATTTCAAAATCGAAATCCTCTTTGTAGATGATCGGCGTATTGATCGCTCCTCCTAGGCGAAGATAAACCGGAGTTTTGATTTCCGCGGCTTTTTGAACGCACTTTTCCGTTTGAAACGCGTCCGAAGGCGAAAGCACGACAATGTTTTCCATTGAACGGAACAGTGCAAGATCTTGCAAAGCGTAATGGGTCGGACCGCAATCACCCTGCGTCAGTCCCGAAAAAATACCGACCAGTTTAACGGGCAGTTTCATATAACTCATCATCACACGAACCTGATCAGCACATCTCATCGACGTGAATACGGATTGAAAAGCGACGAACGGGATATATCCCTCGTTTGCCAGACCGGAGCAAACACCGATAGCGTTTTGTTCCGAAATGCCGAAATTTAAAAAACGGTCCGGAAACTTTTCCTTAAAACGGTAAACGGCGGCGCCCGCTCCTTGATCTGCTGTCATCGCCCAAATCAAATCGTTCTTCTCGGCAAGGTCGCAGACTGTTTTTCCGAAAGTTCCCCTTTGTCCTAACAAGGAAAGGGAGCGAATGGTTACAAATGAATTGTTTTTCATTTCCCCTCCTGTTCGCTTTTGGCGATTTTGTATTGTTCCGCGTTCAGAGTGTTCATGTGGTAAGCGGGATTGTTTTCAATGAAGGAAACACCTTTTCCTTTTACCGTTTGGGCGATAATGGCAATTGGCTTGTCCGATCGGTGCGAAAAAGCGGCCATCAAATCGGAAACGTCATGTCCGTTGACATGAACAATATCAAAACCGAAACTTTCCCAACGCTGCGAAAGATTATCCTTGTTCACGATTTCTTTTGTCGGCGCGTCAAGCTGTAATTTGTTTTCATCAATGATGACCGTGATATTGTTAAGTTTATGATGGGAAACGAAAGAAGCCGCTTCCCATACCGAACCTTCATCGCATTCTCCATCGCCGATATAGACATAAACACGGCATTTCAGACCTTTGCGTTTCAGTGCCAAAGCCGTTCCCGCACCTAAAGACAACCCCATGCCGAGAGAACCGCTGGCAAATTCAAGTTCTTTTTTCGGTATAAATCGCGGGTGCGTCCAGAAATCACTGCCGTCCTTTTTAAACGCATCCAAATCCTCTTGAGTCAGAAATCCCGCTTGTTTCAACGCGCAGTAAAGAGCCAAAGCTCCATGTCCCTTGCTCAAAACGAACCTGTCCCTGTTTTCGTCAAGCGGATTTTCGGGGTCGATTTTCATTACTCCTAAATAAAGCGTTGCCAATATTTCGCACATTGACAAAGAACCGCCGATATGCGCTCCGTTTCTGCCCGCACGATATGTCATATCAATAATGTCCGAACGGATTTGACGGGCGACCGATATCAGAAGTTTTTCTTTGATTTTGTTCATTGTGCAGCCCTTTTTAAACTGAATAGTTTTATTCGCAGAAAAGACAAAGATGTTTTTTTTCCGTTTTCTGTTTTCAAATCAAACGGAAGAAAGAAAAAATATATTCTCATACGGTCTTTATCTTTTCGCTTTGCTCTGAAAACAGGAATACCTAAAAATCTTATTTTCTTTGTGTTTCCGCTTGTCTTTTTCGTTAAAAGAGAAAGTCCGAGGATTTTTAATTTCCAATCGGAACCTGCCGGTTTTGAAGCAGCCGATGCGGTTTTGTTCAATTCCTGCTGGATTTCAAGACTATGCAAAAGATTCCTTGTTTTATCCGGCTTATTATCTATCAGAATTTTATCCAGATACGCATCGGATTTTTGATACCAGAATTCCAGTTTTTTATAAACGGCGTCCCAGTCGATCGGTGTTGCCAGAATCCGTTTGCAATCTTCCAGTGTCGATGCAAAACGGTTATCTGTAATTCCCAACATTTTTAATAAAGACTTATGACGTTCCTGTCCGGCAAAAGTCACGTTTGTCAAAACAAACGGTTTTTTGAAAATGATAGCAAAACACAAACCGTGAAAAGAATCCGTAATCAGATATTTGCAGCCCTGCATCAATTTTAACCAGTCAACCATTTTCGGACCGGAATATTTCCAATCGTTCAGTTTTTTCTGTTTGACGAAAGTGATATGGTCTTTTCCTTCATACAAAGGAATGACAGGACAGTCCTTTTCCGTATAAGAAATGATTTCCGGATCAACACAAGACGGGTTGATAATATATCGGCAAAAATAACTTTCGGGTATTTCAAGTTCCGATGTGTCTATCAGTTTCTGATAGTCTTTTTCTTTTAAAAGAAAAACAGCGTCTAAAACGTGTTCCGCTTCGACGTCAAAATAATCTCTGCATAAAGCGACGCCGCTTTCTTCTCTGACGGAAATATGATTGAAGCGTTTTAACAGCTGTTTTCTTTTTGTTAAATCACGGTAAGTAGGAACACGCTCTGTCGGATCGCCTAAAGAGGTGTTCACTATTCTGTTCAAACCGAAACTGGGAGCATAAGAGCAGATGTTTTTCGATATATCTGCAAAATCCAGCAAATATATGTAAAAATTGGAAGTGAAGCCCATATTTCTCCATACGCCGTCCGGACCTGTAATAAACGTTTGATAGTATTTGTTCAGCTGACGATATTCCCAATCATTTCGACAAGGAGCCGTTGACGGGATATATTCATGGTCGAAGTCTATCAAATCGGAAATATCCGGATCGCCGCCTTTTGCATAACCGATAATATGAACGGGCGAGTACCCGATTTTTTGTTTTATCCGTTCTTTCAGTGCATATCCCGTTAAAACGGAACCGTAGTTATTATGCGAATTATGCCAGTTTAATATGGCAATATTGTCATTTTTAATCAAATATTCGTTCATTAAATCTTTGACGGACGTATATTCACCGCGATACAAGGCATCTTTGAATCGTTCGGCATTTGCGTGCGGATACGAATGAGCGTCCAATAAATTGACTGCGGAAATTTTTTTCAGTTCCACCTGTTTTAAAACGGCGAAATCCTCTTTTATACTCTTTAAAAAATTTTCCGCTTTTTCATTGTTAACGATTAACGTCGATACACCTTTATCATCGGTAATATTCAATTCTTTTCTGGCTAAAGCCAAAAAATCGCCGATGGTAAAATCCCCTTGCCGGGGAATTTCTGTAAATTTGCAGTTGGTGCAGGAACGTCTTAACGTCAAACAATCCCGAAACGCTTTAAAATAAGTGTCATCAATTCCGAGGCTGTCATATCTGCCGCCGTCATAATCGAAAGAAAGATGAAAATTTTCCCAGCCTTCCGCAGATTTATCTCTGAATTTTACATTTTTGACCGTATCCGATTTTCCGTCGGTAATTTCATCAACGTATTGCTTAAACAGCTTCCGGGGCGGAACACCATGACAAAACAGATCCGTTGTCAGCAAATTATCGTATTTTTTTCCTAAAACAGCTTTTAAAGCGGCAACCTGACAAGGTGTGCCGACAAACAGAACCGATTTGCCGTCGTCCAAGAGTTTCCTGACATCGTTGTAAATAAAGCCGGTATTGCTCTGTATATATTTGCTGCCGTGGAATTTATCCAAATCGGATATATCGGATATAATGATATGGTTTAAAGACAATCCCTCCGTAAAAGCGGCGCCGCAAACATATCCGCCTTTGTTTAAAACAGCTTTTGCCAATACCGTAAACGCGCCGCCGCTGGTGCTTTTGCTTCTGACTTCAGGATCGGCGGCATAACAGCCGTAAGCAACGGGATACTTCCTTGTTTCCTGCTCTTCAAGAGGCTTTAGAGCCGGACAAATCGATTTACATAATCCGCAGTCATTGCAAAGAGACGCATCAACTTCCGGAAATAAAAAATAACCGCTGCGTTCTTTTAATGTGATTGCTTTTTTCGGGCAAACATTCATACAGGCGGCACAGCCAGTACATTTTGATTCCGTCAATGAAACCCGAGTGATGTTGTTCGTCATGTTTCCCCCATTTTTTCAATTTTTGAAATAGTTCACCCAATATCGGATACGTTCCTGCCGGTTCATTTTTCCGGCAGGTGTTTTGTATAACCGGACACCGTTGATAACGGTGCTTTTCATATTCACAACGGCAAATCCCCAGGACAAACCGACCCCGAAGGTTGCCAGACAAACCGATTGAATTCCCGTTCGTTTTTTCAGCGAATGGCATAAATCCATTGTTACGGCGGCAGTGCCGCAATTCCCGTATTCCGAAAATGTTTCCGCGGAAAATTTGTCTTTCGGCAAATTTGCGTAGGAAGCTACTGTTCTGACGATTTGCTTGTTTGCCTGATGAAAGGCGAAATAATCAATTTCTTCTTTTGTTTTGCCCGCATAATCCAAGATAGCATTTATTCCTTTCGGTCCTATGTCCGTGGTGAATTTGAAAATATCCATACCTTTCATAATTTCGTCCCACAGATGCCAGACATTGCCGGCGGCGTCGGTTTCTTCGACATCAATGATGTCCTTTTCAACCGGCAGTGCCCAACCGCCGGCAGGGGCCACAATTTTATCCCAATCTTTGCCGCGGGTTCCCGTATGGAACCATGCCGGATTTTCTTCATCAGTATATTCCAAAAGGGTTGCCGTTCCCGCATCGCCGAACAGCATATTGGAATTGCGGTTTCTTCTGTCGGAATGAATGGAGGAAAGTTCTCCTGCAAGCAAAAGAACCTTTTTTGCGGCGCCGCTTGAAATCAAAGAATGAGCAAGCCATAAACCGTGGACATACGAAGAACATGCCAGCCCTGTCATATCAAAACAGGAACAGTTCTCGCTTAAATTCAGCCGACCTTGTAAAATGCAAGCCGAAGCAGGGTATTTGTAATCCAAAGATGTTGACGCTGCAATCACAGCATCGATCGTATCTTTGTCAATATTCAAAGTATCAATCAAATCATTTGCGGCGGCTTCGCACAAATCGGTCAAAGTCGTTCTGTCATCAATGACATGGCGTTTCCCTAATCCGAGGATTTTTTTGTTACGTTCCAGCAGCTTCGGATCGTTTCTGAAAAATTCAATTTCATCGTCAATGTTGATGAATTTTTCCGGAACGACTGCTGTTACGCCGCTGATTTTAACGTAATTGAACCGACTGAAACCCATTTTCCCCTCTTAATATGTACCGCAGTCCAATATGTAATTCTGTCCCGTAATCCATTTCGATTTATCAGAAAGCAAAAAAATGATCATATTAGCGGCATCAGATACTGTTCCAAAACCAAAAAGATATTCTTTTGAAGCTTTTTCCAGCAGCTCCTCATTAGGAGTACTTTGCGTCATCGGTGTGTTGATAAAAGAAGGAGATATGCAGTTAATCCGAATTCCCTGTGTTCCGACTTCCCGCGATGCCGCTTTTAATGAAGCGCTGAGTGCCGCTTTCGCTCCGCCATAAGTAACCAATCCTTTTTCGCAGCTGATACCTGCTATAGAGGAAATTGCAACAATTGCAGCCCCCCGTCCGGTATTAACACGGCGATCTGCAAATCCCTTTGTCATCATCAACGGAGCAAAATAATCAATATCGAAAATTTTTCTTGCTTCACTCAGGTCAAAGGCATTTAAAGGAGCGGTCCGTCCGATGCCCGCACATAAAGCCATACCCTGAAATTTACCGTATTTGTCTTTCAGCGCTTTGACATACGCGGGCAAGCCTTCAATATCTTCCGTTAAATCTTTTTGTTCCAAAAAAACATTTTCGGGATATTTTGCCTTGGCTTTCATTCCGTCAAGCCGTTCCCGACTGCGACCGATGCCGATAACGGCCGCTCCTAATTCGTTCAACAGCAAAGCAACGCTTTCGCCGATTCCCGAAGAGGCGCCCGTAACAATGTAACGTTGATCCGATGTAAATGAAATCATTTACAGCCCCGCTTTTTTAGCAATGTCGCCGATCGTTTTCATTTCTTTGTAATCTTTCATTGTCGTTTTGATGCCGAAAGACTTTTCCAAAAATGCCATTGTTGCCATAACGGACAAAGAATCCCATTCGTCCAAATCATCAAGAACGGTATCCATGGACAGCTGTTCCTCTGTCTGCAAAACGTCCAGCATTTCTGTTAAAAACTCTTCATTTGTCATTCTTCTTCTCCCTTAAAAAAATTAATCCAATATTTGATTTGCCGTTCCCGTGACGGAGCGTCTTGCGGCGTAACGTAATGCGCGATTCCGCCGTTATACAGTCCGGATAAATCCAAAGCCGCGCCGCCCCATGAAAGTCCGATGCCGAAAGCGCATAAAACAACATTTTTCAACGGATTTGTCTGGTCGCACAGAACTGTTACGACCGAATTGGTCGAGTTGTTCGCGTATTTTGAAAACACGTCGACGGGAGCTTTTTCAGGCGGAATTTCCGCTTTGGCAATAATGTTTTCAACGATCTGTTTGTTGGCCTGATGAATCGCAAATAAATCTACGTCATCAGCCGTCCAGTTCGCCGCTTTCATCGTATCTTTCAGCAAAGCGGGAGCAACGTCCATCGTGAAATTAAAAACATCTTCGCCTTTCATTATACCTTTATGCAGCAATACACGATTTCCAATCGTATCTTCCGCATATAAATCGATAGTGTCTTTATCCAGCGGCAGGCGCATTCCTCCTAACGGATGAACAATTTTGTTCCAGCCTGTGCCGTCTGTTCCCGTAACAAAATAAGCATTTCTTTCTTCCGACGTATAAGTCAGAACAGTTGCCGATGCGGCATCTCCGAATACCGGAGCCCCTTTTCTGTTAGTTTGATCTGTTGTTCTGGCACACAAATCGCCGACCAGTAAAAGACAAGTCTTATAGGCCCCTGAAGACATAAGAGCGTGAGCGGTCAATAATCCGTGTACATAACCTGAACAGCCCAAATTGATATCCAATGAGGTGCAGTTTTTATTCAGTTTCAGTTTTCCATGCGCGACACAAGCATCGCACGGTTCGGGATAATCCGGCTTTTGATTGACGAAAATCAACAAATCAATATCATTGCGGTCGATTTTCATTTCCAATAAAAGCTTTTCCGCCGCATATACGGCCATATCCGTTACCGTTGTCCGTTCATCGGCAATATAACGTCGCCCATATCCCATCATTTTTTTTGCACGGGCAAGTTTTTTCGGATTGTTGTCGAAGTATTGCAGCTCATCGTCAATATCAATGAAGTGTTCGGGAAGGACCGTCTTTATTCCGCAGATGCGAGTATGATTAAAAAAAGCTACAGTCATGATATGTCTCCTACTTTTATGGCAGGATTTCCCGCCCAGTACGAATTGTCGCGGCAGCCTTTATAAACAGCTGAAAGGGGGGCTATTTTATTGTTGTTTCCGATTTTGCAATGCGGCAATAAAATCGCATTTGCACCGATTTGATTAAAATCGCCGATTTTAGTATTCCCTAAAACCTGACTGCGCGGACCGAAAAAATTGCAGTCTCCGATAACAGAATCATGTCCGACAATGACATCGCCGTTAAAAACATTGGCATTTCCGATTTGGATATTGCAGGTATATACAAAAGGCGGACAGAAAATATTTGCCTCTCCAATTTCAACGGAATCTCTCAGCGGTTCGCCGATGTGAATTGTAAAAAAGGAAACATTTCTGTTTTTCAATTCATCATATATTTTTTTGCGCAGTACGGGATACCCCGCACCGATAACAACATATTCGTTTTGTTTGAATTTATGTTCGGCAACTTCTCCCATATAGTATTTTTGCAAATCCAAATAATCGACTGTATGCCCGTATCCGCCGTGCCCCATAAATCCGCCAAATACAATTTCCGGATCATTTTGCGCCATAAGGCAAATATTATAATAACATTCCCGCGCAAAACCGTTCCCGCCGACGATAAATACCTTTTTCATTTTCTTGTCCCCCTTAATAATCGCAAAACATCGCGAATATAATGCGCTGCCCAAATAACGCCTCCGGGCAAAATAAATTTTGCAGTATTGCGAAAAAGATTTTTAAAGACGGCAGCGCGCTGCGTTTCAAAGCTTTGAGGGGGAGAGGATAAACGAGAGTAAATGTCTCTGATATCTGCTAAAAAGAAAAAGGCTAAATTTTTGAAAAATTTATCATCGAAATAATTAGATATTTTCCGAACAGCCTCACTTTCCGAACAGCACTTATCCAGAATGTTTTTCTTCGTTGATTCCCCTTTTCCCGAAATGCGGTATGCGGCATATACATCATCTACTATGCAAAATGGAGCTTGTTGCGCTAAATAATAGATTTGTGAAATATCTACCAGTGCGAAATATTCTTCGCCGCTTTTAATATTCAAATACTTTGTTCTGGAAATACGGGAAGTCAAAGACGTATAATAGATAACAGACGGAAAGGCTATAATATCCTGAGCGGAATATATGCCTGCTTTTAGATGCGGAAATGGCGCGTTTTGTATTTTGTCCTGATAAAAACTGACTGTTTTTGAAGCGCAAAACGAACATTCCTGATGTTTTTCCAATTCATCTATTTGACGTTGAAAGCCGTTTTCATTTAACCGGAAATCGTCTCCTTCAATAAATAAAAAATAAGGCGTTTTTATATCTTCGTAAGCTCGCAATGCGTTAACGAGGACACCGTTAATTAACCCTAAATTTTTTTCTGCCGGAAAAAACAAAATTTTTTCAGGATACTTTTTTTCATATTCACGACAAATTTCTTTTGTACCGTCAGTCGAACAATCATCAAAGATACGGACAATATAATCAAAATCCGTCTTTTGTTCCAAAACGGAATCAAGGCATTTCCCAATCCACTCTTCGTGATTGTATGTAATGACATTGACCGTTAAAAGACATTCTTTTTTCATTAAAATCAGATCCTTACGTCAGATTATTCTGTTCGGATAATTCTTTGCATTTCCGGCTTCTGTTTTTATAAAATCGGCACGGAATACCAAAATTGACCGTCCATTCTTCACAGTCTTTCAGTACAAGAGAATAGGCGCCGCAAACGGCTCCCTCTTTAATGGTAACAGAGGGCATAACAACCGTATTCGTTCCCAATTGCGAATAATTCATCATTTCTACCGGACCGGTTTTCAGATGAACCAAATCCGACGGAACCATGGGTGAAATCATAAAATCTCCGTTAAAGTCGTCGGAAGCGGAAAAAATTGTCGAACGAGGGGACATTCCGCAAAAATTTCCTATTTTTATTCCGGCCTTTCTGTATAGGGCGCCGTAAGCTGATATATGAACATAATTTCCGATAGAAATATTGCCGGACAGCAGAGAAAAATCATCTATTCTGACATTATTTCCCAAAACAATTTCATGAGCATTGTAAATGGAACATTTTCTTGAAATCAGGACATTGTTTCCAAAAGATTTCAGCCCCAGATTCCGCAGCTCGTTTTCAGAATAAAAACTGTCTGTCATAGTGTGTCTCCTGTCAAACGAGTTATTTTTGCCGGCTTTTGTGATAATTTTGAAAACTCTTCCAGCAATGAGGATTGTCTCACAATGGTATTATAGTTTTGCGTGCGTGCGGCTTCATTTTCGATACAGTTTTTAAAGTGGCAGACCGACTTGTAAAAAGCATCGTCCGCCCGCATTTCAAAGCGTTCCATTTTGCCGTTTTTGCTGATTTCGTAAGAGGGAACAAATCCTTCCGGCGCGGTCAAAATTCTTCCGCTGCGCAGCGTTCCCAGACTGCCCCAGATTTCAATCGAGCAGCGATAATCATTGTCCATGCCGAACGATACTTGTGCAACCTGCCCTTTATCGTTTTTCACTGTTGCCGATCCGGCGATTTCAACATCGTATTTGTCCGTATAAAGCACATTCGCTGCGGTCAGTTCCGCCTTTCCGCCCAGCAACAGATCAGCATATTTCAATGTGTAGCCGCCGCAGTCCAATAATGCGCCGCCGCCTAACGCTTTGTTGTATCTGAAATCGTTTTTGCCGCGGTCGGGGAAACCAAAATCGACACGGAACAAGCGAACTTCGCCGATTGCACCGCTTTGAACGACTTTATTTATCGCTTCGATTTGCGAATGGTAAACGAACATATAGTTTTCGTGCAGGGCCAGTTGTTTTTCTTTTGCCAATTGCACCAATTCTTCTGTGTTGTTCAAAGATATCGTTGACGGTTTTTCAACAAGAACGTGCAATCCGTTTTCTAAAGCGCATTTTGCCCATTTGTGGTGCAAAGCGGGTGGCAAAGGCAGATAAACGGCATCGATTTCACCGGAAATCAGCAGGTTTTCATAACCGTTAAAAACTTTTCCGCCGTATGTTTCTTTAAACGTTTCCGCTTTTCTGCGTTCGTTTTCGATAACGGTGATAGAAGCATCATTGACGTTTTCGCCAAACCATTCATTCAGTGTGGCATAAGCGACGCCGACATACTCGATTTCGGTTTTTTTCAAAGCCGGCAGAAAACGTCTGAACGCTATTTCCGAAGGACAAATAATTCCGATGCGCATAACTTATTCCTCCTTCGGCCAATCCAACAGCGAAAGCAGGTTACGCAGCTGAATGTTCAATAAATTATTGTTAGATATCAACGCATTGAGCGTTGCGTAATCAACCCACAAAGAATCATCTGAAAGCGGCAGTTCGTCTTTTTCGATTTCGGCAATGACATTTCTGTTCTGTTCGTGATAGAAACGTCCGCCTTCTTCGGATAAAACAACATCAACCAAGAAATGTTTGCCTTTATCATTTTCACAAAACAGCCGATAAGCCGCATCATTGCCGTCATAATCGGCACTGTTGGCGATTTGAATGCTCGGACCGAATTCGACTTTATCAAAACAGCCGATTTCGGGACGCAGGGAAATCAAAAATTTCCGCACACCATTGTCAACACAGGTGAATAAAACGAACAAAGCCGTGCTTTTGGCTTTGAATAAAGGCTGCGTCCATATTTGCGTTTCCCGCCCTTCGATTTCGATCGCGTAATATCTGATGTCGAAATCCGCTTGTTTTGCCGAAGTAACGCCGTTGTTATCAACGGTCCAGTCCGGCAAATCTTCCAAAGACATAAATTCTTTTGTGATGTCTTTATACATTTTATAATTGTTCAGCATGGAAAACGCTATTTTCCTCAATTCAATGTCTTTTTGAAAAATGGAATGGAAAAAGGCATCGTCGTGAAAATCGTTTTCCAAAAGTTTTTCGTTCAACCCATTAAAAATCGTCAAAATACCTGATAATACCGTGCGTGTGTCCATATTGATCAGATTGTTGATCTTCATCAGCTTTTTGATTTGTCCCAATGTCAGCCATTTATAATTCGGAAAAACAGGAACATCTTCAGATGTCAGCAAAATGATGTTGCGGTTTCTTTTGCCGAAAAAACGGCTGCCTTGTTCCGATTGAATCTGATCGTAAAGAATGATCCCGTGTTTTTTGGATTCTTTGAACCAATCGAAATACAACGGCATTTGTCCGCCGTGAATGCGGGTAAAGTTGCTTCTGGTTGCCTGAATTGTAGGCGAAATTTGAACTCCGTTAAGATTTCCGGGTTCAATTTTTGCTTGCATTAAAAAATGCAGAATACCATCGATTTCTTTAACGATAATTCCCAAAAAACCGATTTCGTCCTGAACAATAATCGGCTGCTCTGCTATGATTTTATCATCAATTCGATAAGACAGCCCTTTGACGGAAAAAAATTTCTTCTTTTTATTGGTTATTTCGCCTCTGGTTTTATCGTAAAACCAAAAATCCCCTTTCGAAAACGGTATTTCTTCTATTTTGACATGAGTGCTGCCGTTTAATTCCTCTATCCATGCAAAGATAGAGTCCATGTCAGCGACAGGACTTTCATCTCTGTTCCATGAATCAAGCAATTTGTTTGCAACGGACAACATATGGCGGATATCCTCTTAAATTTCTTTGCAGACCCGTTCGATGTCTCCGTCACTCATGCCAACATACAACGGCAGAGATACGATACGGGAAGAAACGTCTTTACTGACGGGACAATTGAATTTTTCCGTCAGATACGGCAATTCGGTCAAACTGGGGTGGAAATAACGACGCGGGAAAATATCAGCTTTATTCCAGCGGTCGAACGCCGCCAGCAATTCTTTTTCGTCTTCAAACAAAACCGGATAGTACGCGTGATTAAAAACCAAATCCTTTTGAGGTTTCGGACGTTGCACTTTACCCTTCAGAAGCTCGTCATAAACGGCGCAAATATGTTTGCGGACTTCAAAAATCTCGTTCATATGGTCAAAGACCGCCAAACCGAGAGCGGCGTTAAATTCTTCCTGTTTGCCGTTAATGCCCAAGCAAACGTGTTCCGTTCCGTTTAATCCGAAATGTTTCGCCTGATCCAGCCGTTCGTGAACGGCTCTGTCCTTGCAGATGCACGCGCCGCCTTCCGCCGTGTGGAAAATCTTTGTCGCCTGAAAAGACAGAGTGGACACATCACCGTAGGAAGTCAGCGATTTTCCCTTGTAAATCGAACCGAACGCGTGCGCCGCGTCGTAAATGACTTTCAGACCGTTCTTGTCGGCAATTTTCTGAATGGCATCGACATCGCAGGCATAACCGAAGACGTGAACCGGCATAATCGCTTTTGTTTCAGGGGTGATCGCCGCTTCAATCTTTTCAGGATCAAGCATGAAATTATCCGGCTCAATATCAACAAAAACAGGCTTGCACCGTTCCCATAAAATACTGGACGTCGTCGCCACATAGGTAAAAGGCGTCGTAATGACTTCGCCGCTTTCAATGCCCAAAGCTTTCAAAGCAAACTGCAAGGCGATTGTGCCGTTGGTAACGATCTGAAAATTTTCGACTTTCAGAAACGAGGAGAGGCGATGTTCCAATTCCTGCCCCAACGGACCGGAAACTGCCTGTCCGGTTAAAATTCCTGTTTCATAAATTTTTTTTACGTAATTTAAGTATTCTTCAATGGGCGGCAGGAATGGCCGCGTAACAAATATTTTATCGATCATAATTCTTTTCCTTTATAAGAGAGTGAACGGGAAGGTGCTAAAAAATGTATTTGAAACATTTTTCCGTTTTTTAGGTTATGAGCCTTGGACATGGACGGAATATCCCGTTCAGAAGAATATTTAAGGTTAAGAGGCATATCTGGCCTCCGGTTTCGTTTTAAGGAAGTCCATAAGATCAAACGTTTTCAGTTCAACCAGATATTTGCAAATTCTGTAATCGGCATGATCAGCAAAAGAATCGACTTGGAAGAAGGCTTTCATCGACAGATCGATTTTTTCCGACAGACTGCCGTTTGCCAGCTTCTTGTTGTAAAAGTATTCGTAGCTTTTGCAAAAATAATGGTTGCACTGCGCATGAATATGGCGAGGCTTTTTCGTCAGTTCCGAATAATACAGAGGATCTTCCGGACAGACGCGGTTGAAGAATTTGAACCGCCAGAA
>JAFVAT010000013.1 GCA_017480385.1 Alphaproteobacteria bacterium
CATAGATCAGAAGACTGCTTTTCACTTTCAGAAAACCCATAAATCCTGCCACACTTATCTTCGGCGGTATTTCGACCAACATGTGTATATGATCCGGACACGCTTCCGCTTCCAGAACATTTACTCCTTTCCATTTACATAATTTCCTTAGCATTTGGCCTATTTCGTATCATTTCTCCCAGTAAAATACTTTGCGGCGATATTCCGGCGCGAATACTATGTGATATTTGCAGTTCCATGCTGTATGTGATAATGTCTTTACATCATTCATTGTTAAACTCCTTAGTTGCAGCTGCAGTTGCCAGACCGCAGTCTGAGTTTACCTAAGGAGTTTTTTTTTGTGCATAGCTATAAGCTTTCCGGAACCACGCGCTAGGTGCGGGGTAAATAAAGCCCTGCGCGCCATAAGGTTTAACCCTCCTCCTTATCTAAATTAAAGGTTCCGGTATTCAAGGTCTCTTTGGATTTGAAGATACTCAAAAAAAATTGAAATATATTTATCAACATTTTATTACTTTCCTTCATTTAATGATCTGCATCGAATCAAAAAAGCAATATACCAATGCAGTTAAATATATAGTTATTTTATTAAATCCAATATTTAAAATTAAATTTTTAATTTAATTAATACTTGATCAAAAATTTTTAATGATCAATCTTTAAAACACTCATGATCAGACGGTAGGCTTCTGTAATGTCTTTAAAATGTTCTTCCGATTCTTTATTGCCGCCGTTGGAATCCGGGTGATATTTCTTTGCCAGTCGTTTATAGCTCAACCGCACTGTTTCCAGCTGCAATGGAAAATCAAGTTCCAGCACTTTAGCCGCAGCAGTTATTGCCGGATCTGCCGTCTGAGGTTTTTCCGAACGGAAAAATCCTGTTGAAGATTTGTCATTTTCAGGGCCGAAAGCTTCGTTTTTCAGATTCAACGGATCCGCAAACATGCCGGGGTCCACTCCGCGTTCCCCCAGTTTCCATGTCGGACGCTGCCAACAAACATCTTGTTTTAATTCCTGTTCTATTTCATCAGGAGTCATATCTGCGTAGTAGTCCCACTGCGCATTGTATTCCTGTACATGTTCCAAACAAAACCAATAGTAATCCGACAATGTTCTGTCCTTGGGCGCGCGGTATTCGCCGGCTTTATTACAGCCTTCCTTATCACATACATGTTCTGGCGCAGCGGGCACTCTGCCCGTCAGGTCGTTAAAAAACGATTCTTTTTTTGATCGCCGTCCCATTATTTTTCTTCTTCAGAGGAGGCTTCTTTGGGCTGGTAAAAATCAGGCCATTCCCGTTTAACCATTTCGCCGCTGCTGTCCCAAGCCAGACACGTATCCAACGGATCAGGGCGCACACCGCGGCAATATTTCATCATGCGGACCTGTGCCACTGTCTGAAAAGCGGCTCCGGCAGCTCCGATCAACAAAGAAAACAAATGCGTGCAGGCCAGTTTTGCCGGCACACGGCGGCGCAATTCTTTAGAAAAACCGGCGGCAATCTGCAGCCCCTCCACATTTTTAAAAACAGCTTCGGCAGCAGGACATTGTTTATATGGGTGCTTTTCTATTTTAACCGTCAGTCCCCGAATGACCATATCATCATCAATCGTCATCGTTAACAGCATTTCATGAAAAGTTTCGCCGGCCTGAATCATGCCGCCGCGATCGATACAGGGACAATCCACTGTCCGACGGTCACGGAAGTGCCCCTCAATATCCCATAAACCATCTGTCCGGCGATAACCGATATAGTCAATATGGCGGAAATAAAGCTCCTCACGATCAGGATCAGTAGAAAGAAAAGCCATGTTTTTTTCTGCCTTTTTCATTGAAAACTTTTTCTACGGCTTCAACCGGAATATCGTGTACCAACACACCACTGCCGATATCTTCCAGCAAAATGAAATTCAGTTGATTCCTAGTTGTCTTTTTATCTTTTTTCATAAAAGCAATCAAATCCGTATTTTTTAATGTTGAATCGAATTGCGTCGGCAGTCCCCACTTTTCAAACTGTGCCGTTACTTTTGCCGCCGTTTCCGAAGAACACAGCTGCATGCCGGCGGAAACCCATGTCGCCAAAACAGAACCGATGGCAACGGCTTCCCCATGCAGAATCGAACCGCGCATACCGGCACATGCTTCGATCGCATGCCCGATCGTATGACCAAAATTCAACAAAGAACGCAGTCCTGTTTTTTCAAATTCATCTTCCGCGACGATCGCCGCTTTTATCCGGCAACATTGTTCGACGGCATAACGGCAGGCATCGTTATCCAAAGAAACGACATAATCTCCCATTTTTTCCAGCCAATGCCAAAAATCGGCATTAAGAGCCAAACCATATTTAACGACTTCCGCAAAACCGGCTAAAATTTGCTGCCCGTCCAAGGTTTTCAACGTATGCACATCAATAAAGACGGCTTTGGGCTGATAAAAAGAACCGACTAAATTCTTCCCCGCCGCCATATTCACGCCCGTTTTGCCGCCGACAGAGCTGTCCGTCTGCGCCAAAAGCGTTGTGGGAATCTGAATAAAATCGACGCCGCGCAATAAAACGGAAGCACAAAAGCCGGCCAAATCGCCGACAACGCCGCCGCCTAAAGAAATAATTGCGCTTTGTCTGTCACAGCCGATTTTAAGCATCTTATCCAATAATTTTTCGGCTTCTTTTAACGTCTTGCTGCCCTCGCCCTGCTCAACGGTCAGAACATAAACTTCAAAACCGGCGCTTTCCAAGCTTTCCTGAACCAAGGGCAGATACAGCAGTTCAACCAAACTGTCCGTAATCAGAAAAACCTTTTTAGATCGCGTATACGGTTTGATCAAAGACCCGATATGCGCTAAAAAATCCGCTCCGATAAAAATCGGATATGCTTTTTCATGCAGATTAACGTCCACCCGTGTCAATTCTTCCAGCGTCATTTTTTCCTCCTTTGGGCAAAATCGTTGATTTCGCGCACTAACAGGCGCAGTAACTGCCCCATTGTTTCTTCTTTATATTTAATGCTTATATCCGCCTGTTCATAAAAAGGACGGCGCTTTTCAAGCAATTCCCGAATAACCGCCTGCGGATTATCAACATTTAACAAAGGGCGATGGGTGCGCCCTGCCGTATTGCGGATAATGGCATCAATATGCGCGTCCAAAAAAACGCTGACGGCTTTTTCTTTAACCGTTTTTCTGGTTGCTTCAGATAAAAAAGCGCCGCCGCCCGATGCCAAAATACATTTTTTGCCATTAAGCAAACGCGCCATAATCCGTTCTTCCACCCGACGGAAATCCTCTTCCCCGTAACGTTTAAACAAATAACAGATATCCGCCCCGCCGGCCTTTTCTATTTCCTGATCCGCATCGATAAAGGGAAGGGAATAAATTCTGGCCAGCCTGCGTCCGATACTGCTTTTGCCGCAGCCCATCATGCCGACCAGAAACAATGTCCGGTTCAAGGGATAAGGGAAATGGAGAATGGTTTCTTTCTGTTCGGGCATTTTTGATTTTCCGGTTCTGCTTTTTTCAAAAAAATTCTAACGTTATTTTAACTTGATTATGCCATAAGAAAAGAAGTTTTTAACGCTTTGAGAAGAAAGGATCGGAAATGCGCCAAAAGTCGCGGTGGTATATTTATCCTGTTTTGCTTGCCGTTATCGGGTTTGGCATTTTTATTGCCGTGTATGATATCCAAATTCCCAAAACCACTGTTGAAAAAGACATCAGTTATGACAGGCTTCAAAAATAGACTTTTAGCGGCGGTTTTATGTTTATTGATCGGGCATGGAGCGGCGGCTCAGGATAAAATGTATGTCGTTCCGCCCGTTCATTTGCTGCCGTTGAAGAAAATGCAGACAAATGCGTACGGGACCATAGTTCCGGACAAGACGGACATTTTAAACGAAACGCTTTGGAAAAACGCTGCTTATCCTGTTACTGCCGCGAAATTTTCACAGCTTCCCCCCGCTTTGCCGGCAGCGGCGGAGGAGCTGCGCCTGAAGCTGCTGAAATTAGCCGCCGAACCGCCGCAGGGAACCGTCGGACAGGATTTTATTACTCTGAAGCTGCAGATTTTGTTTGATCAGGCGCAATTTAATGATGTTTATCGTTTAATCCAAAAAATTCCGGAAAAGGTGCGGTCTGACGCTCAAAACAAAATTTATGCTGACGTTTTGCTGACGCAAGACTTACAAACGGCTTGTTTTTTAACGGACAAGGGCAGCGATTCCGTTTTCTGGCAGGAACTGGCCGCCGTCTGTGCCGCCTTGGATCAGGAAGAAAACAAAGCTTTATTGGCCTTAGACGTATTAAAAGAACAAAATGAAGCAGATGCGTTTATTGTCAATGCCGCAGATCATTTCCTGTTTCAAAAACCGTTAAAGACCGTTCCCGCAAACATTACGCCGCTGACCGCTGCCGTTTGGCGCCGAATCAAGGGCAGTTTGGCCGATTTAAACGATCAAGAAGGGCAATTATGGTTTAAAGCAATGTTTGTCCTTGACGAAGCAATTCCCGTGGAAAAACGGCTGGCTGTTGCTGAAGAGCTTGTTCAAAAGGGAATTCTTTCTCCGTCAAAACTGCGAACTTATTATCAGCAGGTTTCTTTTGAAAACCGTAAAGAAGCGTCTGCTTCGGCGCCCGAACTGCAGCGCGCGCATAATGTTCAGCTGGCGGCAGAACTCAGCAGCCGGCCCGATGACAACCTGAAAAAACAAACTTTTGTCAAAAACGGGTTTCAATCGGCAAAAAAGGCCCATATTTCTTATGCCTTTTCCGCAGCGATTAAAGATATTTTGAAAACGCTGTCTCCCGACATTGAAACACTGGCAGAATCCGCAGATATCATCGAGGCCTTCGCGCTGGCCGGTTTAAAAGAGCAGGCTTTGGACTGGCAGAAAAAAGCCGAAATGCTTTTTCCGATTTCCGAAACAACGGCTTACGGCTGGTATTTTGCCGAACTGGCGCAGCCGGACAAGAGCCTGCATTTTTTTATTCCCGCTTTGGAAAACATGATGGCCTATGCAGAAAACAGCAGCAGCGCTGACGCCGCCTTTATTGCCAAAATTGATCGGCTGATGCTGATGTTTAAAGCGTTGGACATGATTCCTTCTGACGAATCTTGGCATTATACCTCTTTTGCCGAAGATTCCGCCGAAGATGATTTCGCCGATTGGGAAAAAAGACCTGCCGCAGCCAACAAACCGGCGGGTGATATCGTTTTGGAGGCCCTGCGGGAACTGAACGGGTCTTATATCGGTTTATTGAATGGGTTATCGGCGTTAAATGTTGTCGGATTGGGAAAAGAGGCAGCGACCATTGCGGCCCAATCTGTCGACATGGTCCTTAATCCGGTTCAAGCCAATGAATAACGAGTTAATCCTTGCCTTTGCGGAAACAATCACGGCGGAACGCGGAGCGGCGGCCAACACTGTGGCCGCTTATACGCGGGACTTGAAAGATTTCGGAAGTTTTCTGGATTCCAGACGCCGTACTTTCGAAAATGCCGAAATGAAAGATTTGAGGGCCTATATGGCCTTTACGGCGCAAAAAGGCATGGCGGAAAAAACACAGGCCCGTCGACTATCGGCGCTGCGGGAATTTTACAAGTACCTCTATACAGAAAAAATCAGAAAGGATAATCCTTCGGAATCCTTGGATTCTCCCAGATTAAAGCGGGCGCTGCCCAAATATCTGTCAGAAGAGGAAATCAACAAACTGTTTGAAGCGGTCGATCAGATCCAACCGAAAAACAAAGCCGTCCGCATGCGCACCTTATTGGAAATTTTGTATGCTTCCGGCCTGCGTGTTTCCGAATTAGTGACCCTGCCGGCGAATGTCGTTAATATCAAAGAAAACTTTTTGATTGTCCGCGGCAAAGGAGCCAAAGACAGAATGGTTCCTCTGACCGATGCGGCCAAACAAGCGCTGCATGACTGGATTCCAGAACGGGAAAAGACTCTGCCCAAAGGCCGCGGATCGCGCTGGCTTTTCCCTTCGTCAAGCAAAACGGGCCATTTAAGCCGCGAAAGCTTTTTTCTGGAACTCAAAGAGTTGGCTTTAAAAGCGGGCATTCCTGCCGAACGCGTGTCTCCGCATGTGATCCGCCATTCGTTTGCCAGCCATTTAGTCGCGCATGACGCAGATTTGCGCACTGTTCAACAAATGCTGGGACATTCGGATATCGCCACAACGCAAATCTATACGCATATTTTGGATAACCGGCTGAAAAATTCCGTTGAAAAAAGCCACCCAATGGCAGATCCGACTTTTTTTCAACAATTCTTAAAAAAATGAAGACGAAAGAGCTTCTTGACGTTATAATCCCGCTTTATGAAAATAATCACGCAATACATCTTAAAGCAAATGCTGTTCGGGTTTATTCTGATTACTGCCGGTCTGTTGATGATCGTGTGGTTGTCTCAATCCCTGCGCCTGTTTGATATGCTTTTGAATTCAAAGGTTTCCGTCTGGTTGTTCATTCGGCTGACGATGATGCTGATTCCGGGATATTTGGCGATTATTTCCCCCATTGCTTTATTTGCCGTTGCTTTATTCACCTACAACCGTCTGATTGCCGACCGTGAGCTGATTATTCTGCGTGCCGCCGGCATGAGCCCGCTGCAACTGGCAAAACCCGTTATGGCGATCGGTTTTTTATTTACGCTGCTGGGATTTTATATTTCTCTCAGCCTCGTCCCGCAGGCAATTGCCAATTTCCGTGAACTGCGCTGGAAAATCCAGCATGATATCTCTCATTTGTTGATTCAAGAGGGCGAATTCAACGATATCACCAACGGTGTAACCGTCTATATTCGCACGAAAAATAATGACGGTTCGCTGGAAGGCATTATTCTGCACGACCAGCACACTCCCGGAACTCAGGTGACTTTGCTGGCTGAAAAAGGAACGATCATCTATCGTGACGGCATTCCCCAAATTTCGATGAAAAACGGATCGCGGCAGGAAGTCTCGACCAAAACGGGGCGTTTTTCTATTTTGTATTTCGATTACTACAATATGGATTTTGTTTCCAATCGGGAAAAAGCGGCCAACCGTTTTAAAAACCCCGGCGAACGCAGCCTGAAAGAACTGTTTTATACCCCCAGGGAAGCTTTGCCCAATCTGAAAACGTTCCGTCGGTTCCGGCTGGAGGGATTCAAGCGCCTGTCCTTGCCGTTTTACAACCTGTCCTTTATGATGATTGCTGCGGCGGGATTGCTGACCGGATCCTTTAACCGACGCGGCCATAATAAAAGAATCATCGTTACCGTTTTGATCATGGCCGGAGTTCAAGTGGCCGAACTGGGCGCAGAAAGTTTGTGCATGCGCAATTTAAATTACGCTCCATTATTGTACGTCCTGTCAATTTCCCCTGCTTTCATTTGCCTGTATATCCTGAAACATTCCGGAGAATTCCGATTCGAAGGCATTAGGGCTTTTTGCCAAAAGGCGCGTCTGTTCATAAACCGGTTTCGGAAAAGGAGCGCTTTAAAAGCATGACGCTGTTGATCAGGATATTAATGCTTTTTTTGTTAACGGCGCAAACCGCTCTGGCGCTTGACACGAACGGACCTGTTGACTTTTCGGCGGACGAACTGACTTATGACCGCGAATTAAATTTGATCATCGCGCGCGGAAATGTCACTTTTCAACAGGGGAAATCGTCCCTTAAGGCCGATCATATCAATTATGACACAATTGACGGCGTAGTCATTGCTTCGGGCAATGTCGAAATTTACACGCCCGACGGCGGATTGATGCAGGGCAGCTATGCAAAACTGTCCGGCGACTTAAAAGAAGGATTGATCCGAAAAATTCAATATACTCTTGCGGACAAATCCGTTCTGACCGCCAAAAAGGCCGAACATATTCAAGGCAATTTCACCGAATTTGAAGAAGTCGCTTATTCTTCCTGCGATTTCTGCGAGGACGGATCCCGTTTCTGGGAAGTAAAGGCTCAAAAAATGGTCCATGATAAAGAAGGCCAAAACATGACCGCTTATAATGCGACAATGACCATTGAAGACGTGCCGATTATGTATTTCCCATATTTCACCTATCCCGATCCGACGGTCAAGCGGCGGTCCGGTTTTTTGATTCCCGGCATCAAATCCAACCGGGCGTTGGGGATCGGCGTGACGGTGCCTTATTACTGGGAAATTTCTCCGTATACGGATTTTTTGTTTTCACCATTAATCGCGACCAAAGGCGTTTTATGGGGCGGCATCTTCCGGCATAATTTCTCACAGGGCACGGTAGATCTGAATGGAACATTTATCCGTCAAGACGGAGAAGACAGATACAACATTGTCGGAAAAGCCAATTGGCATATCACTGACGTATGGCGGGCCCACTTAAATCTGGACAAGGCATCGGACGATACATACCTGCGCCGCTACGACCTGCGCAGCAACGATGTCAATGCGCCATGGCTGAAATCCGATGCGGCTGCAGAAGCGCTGACTTCTAATTCTTATTTTTCTTTTGGCGGCATTCATTATCAAAACATGCGCTCGTATATTAATGATGACACCATTGCGGAAGTCGTACCGCTAACGCAGTTTTCTTATACGACAGATCCGTCGGACAACGGAGGATACTGGAATTTTGATATTTCGTCCGCCACATTAACGCGTAAATTGGGTGATGACAGCAGCCGCCTGTCTTTCGAAAGCAAATGGAACCTGCCCGGCGTAACACAGTGGGGCGCCGTTTACAACTTTAACGTTTCGGCCCTGGTCAACGGGTATCATGTGAATGATTACTGGATTTCAGAAGAAAATCGGCTTTATTCCGGAAATGCGGCCTCTTTTAATCCGCAGACATCGTTAACGGTCAGCTATCCCTTTGTTAATGTCGGTGAAAAATATAATCAGATCTTTGAACCGATTGTTATGGGGATCGCGGCGCCGAATTCCAAAAACTCGGTTAAAATCCCCAATGAAGACAGCAATGATCTAGACTTTGACGATACAAACCTGTTTGCCGAAAAACGTTTTGTCGGCTTTGACCGATTCGAACCGGGGTCCCGCATTAACTATGGTTTGAAATGGAGCTTATATGGTCAGAAAAACGGTTATATTTCCGCTTTGATCGGACAAAGCTACCGCTTTACACATTCCGATATTTTCCCGACGGATTCCGGTTTGGTGGACCAAGCCTCCGATATCGTCGGGCGGTTCAATATTGAACCGAACAGTTTCATCAGTCTCAGCTATGCTTTTCGCATGGACAGAAAAACCATGGACGTTAACCGCAGCGATTTATCCGTCAGCGTCGGCAACGCTCTTTTGCGAATTTCGGCCAGTTATATCAACTTAAAAAGCAAAGTGTCCGAATATTCCGCCTATAACAACCGAGAAGAATTGAATTATACGCTGACCTCTTACCTAACCAGATACTGGAAAATCAGGTTTAATCAACGCATCAACCTGTCCAAAGGCGGCGGCGTTTTGGAAACAGGCGGCTATCTGCGTTACGAAGATGAATGTTTTGCTTTGGAAACCGGATTAAAAAAAGATTATACTTACGACCGCGACTATGAAAACGGCATTACTTTTCGCTTGGGCGTAGAATTTAAACCGTTCGGCGTTTTTAATATGTAAAAGGAAATCAGATGCGTTTATTCTTGTTGGCTTTCGGCTTTTTTGCTTTCCTGTGCTTTCAGGCACAAGCGCAGACTAAAATTCTGGCGCAGGTCAACGATGACATTATTTCCGAACGAGATTTACAGCAAAGACTAACCTTTATCCGTTTAACCGGACAGGCAGACATAACGCGCCAAGACATTAAAGAACGCGTATTAAAACAGCTGATTGATGAAAAATTAAAGCAGCAGGAGGCACAGGCCGCCGGCATTGAAATCGCCGAAGCTGAAATTCGGCATGCCGTCAAAGTGACTTTGCAGCAAAACGGGCTGGAATATGAAACCGTCATGAAATTATTGAAAGAAAACGGACTTCCGGCTTCCGTCATTGAAGATCAAATTAAAAGCGACCTGATGTTTATTCGCGCCGTGAAAAAAAATATGGGCATGCGCGCTGAAATTTCCGATCATGAAATCGATGTCAAAATGGAGGAAATAAAGGATCAGCTGAATCAAAAGCAATATCTGTTTTCGGAAATTCTGCTGCCCGTGACCGATCCGGATCAGGACGCTGAAGTTTACGGTCAGGCCATGCAGTTAATCATGCGCATGCGGGACGGAGACGCCTTTGAAAAAATCGCCCTTCGCCATTCCAAGGCGCCCAGCGCGCCAAAAGGCGGCATGGCCGGTTGGGTGTCTGAAAGCGCTTTGTCCGAAGCCGAAAAAGAGGAATTTGAAGTTTTACAGATCGGACAGCTCAGCACTCCCGTCAGAACACAGGAGGGATACAAGCTGTTTGTCCTGCACGCGCGCAGAGATCCGGAAGAAATTCGTCAGGCACAGGAAACTGTTCACTTAATGCAGTTGTTTTTGCCTGATTCTTTTTCCGAAAAACAAAAGAAGGCCGTCCTGCGTGATTTGAATATGACAAAGGGCTCGTGTTCTCAGTTTCAAACCGTTGCCGAACAGCTGAACACTTCTCCCCGGATTGATTTAGGAAAACTGCCGGTCAATAATCTGCCGGGACAGATTCGATCCGTCCTCAACAGAACGGCGCTGCTTGAACCCAGCGCTCCTTTCCCGATTGAAGGCGGCGAGCTGGTTTTAATGGCATGCGCAAGGGAAACGGCTTCTGTTATTCCCGGAAAAGAAGAAATCAAAATGCAGCTGGAGGGCGTTAAGCTGGAAATGCTGGCCCAACGCCGCTTAAGAGAACTGCGCCGCACCGCTGTAACGGAGATTCGGCAATGAACGCCCTTTTGCCGCCGCTAAAAGAAGTTATTACCCGTTACGGGTTATCTGCCAAAAAATCTTTAGGTCAAAACTTTATTTTAGACACCAATCTGTTGGATAAAATTGTGCGCAGTTCCAAACAGCGCGATCCCCTTCCCTTTGAAACGGGCACCGTGATTGAAGTCGGACCCGGTCCCGGCGGCGTAACGCGCGCTGTTTTGGATAACGGCGCCCGAAGCCTGACCGTTATCGAAAAAGATGAGCGGTGTTTGGGATTATTAAAGGATATCCAAACCGCTTACCCCGGCCATTTAACGGTTTTAAACGCAGACGCGCTGACCGTTTGCGCAGAAACATTGGGGCAGGCACCGCGGTCAATCATTGCAAACCTGCCCTATAACGTAGGCACCCTTTTGCTGACCGGCTGGCTGAAACAAATAAAAGCGTATTCCTCTTTCACGCTGATGTTTCAAAAAGAAGTGGCGGAACGCTTGACGGCTCAGCCAAAGACAGCCGCGTATGGCCGATTGTCAATTTTAACGCAATGGCTGTGTGAAGCTGAAATTCTGTTCACCGTCCCGCCGTCCTGCTTTGTCCCGCCGCCGAAAGTCACCTCTGCCGTTGTCTTTTTAAAGCCCAGAGCTAACCCTCTGGCTCCGGCGCGTATAGACTTATTGGAAAAAGTCACGGCGGCGGCTTTTAATCAGCGCCGGAAAATGTTACGATCCTCGTTAAAATCAATCGGAAATCCCGAAGAATTGTGCGCCGCAGCAAATGTTTTGCCCACCGCCCGCGCCGAAGAAATCGGAATTGAGGCTTTTTGCGCCATGGCGCGTTGTTTGGAGAAATAACCATGTCTGTTCTTGCCGTTTTTCTTAACGCTTTAATCGTTCCTGTCGCTCTCCTGCTGCATTATTATATATTGGTCATTATTGCCGCCGTTATTTTATCGTGGTTAGAGGCATTTAACGTGCTCAACACCTATAACCGTTTTGTTTCCGCCGTTTGCACAGTCATTCATAAGCTGACTGATCCCTATTTCAATCTTTTCCGCAAAATCGTTCCCCCTGCCGGCGGTCTTGACTTTTCACCTTTAATCGGCCTTTTCGTGCTGTATTTTCTGCAGAATTTTATCCCGCAGCTGCTGGCCATATTAGCAAGCAAGGCCGCCTGATGTTTTATCAGCTGACCTCAGACGGAATCAAAGTCTTTGTGCGATTGTCCCCTAAGGCCAAGCGCGAAGGCATAGAAGGGCTGCACACCGACCCTGACGGAACGGAAAGATTAAAAATCGCCGTTGCAGCGCCGCCCGTTGACGGCAAAGCAAACGAAGCGTTAATCAAAAGTCTGGCAAAACAGCTGCATATCGCCAAAAGCGCGATTACTCTGGTCAGCGGAGCGACAGACCGTTCCAAAACTTTGCTGATTACAGCAGATTGTTCCGCCTTAATCAAAAAACTGGAGCTTTTAAAATGACTTTATTGTTAAACGGATTCGAATTGGCCAAACAATGCCGCGCTGCTTTGTCCGAAAAGATCAAGACACTGCCCCGTGCGCCGCGACTGGCAGTTATTTTGGCCGGCAGCGATCCGGCCAGCGCCGTTTATGTCCGCAACAAAGAAAAGGCCGCCCGTGAAGTCGGAATCGAATCTGCCGTTTACCGCTTTGAATCTATCACGCAGAAAGAACTGCTGACGTTGATTGACTCCCTTAATAAAAACACGGATACAGACGGAATACTGGTTCAGCTGCCTTTGCCTGAAGGGCTTGATGAAAAAGAAATTTTACAGGCCATAGATCCGGCAAAAGACGTAGACGGCTTTCATCCGCTCAATTTAGGAAAGCTGATGATCGAAGAACCGGCTCCCATCGCCTGTACGCCAAAGGGCTGTTTGAAATTAATTCATTTGGCCAGGCAAAACCTGACCGGCCTGAGTGCCGTTGTCATCGGCCGTTCCGTTATTGTCGGAAAGCCAATGGCGCAATTATTGCTTAAAGAAAACTGCACGGTAACAGCGGCTCATTCTAAAACGAAAGATTTACCTGAGCTTTGCCGAAAAGCCGATATAGTCGTCGCGGCGATCGGCAAACCAAAAATGGTAAAGGCTGATTGGATCAAAGACGGCGCAATCGTTATTGATGTCGGCATCAACCGGTTGAAGGATGGCAAATTATGCGGCGATGTCGATTTTGAAGCCTGCTTTAACAAATGTGATGCTATTACGCCGGTCCCCAAAGGCGTCGGCCCGATGACAATAGCCATGCTTCTGGAAAATACGGTTGAAGCTATGGAAAGAAGACTTTCTCTTTAACGTCCAAAGCCGTTTTCTTTATACTGGCGGCAAATCAAAACAAATCGAACGACCAAAAAAACGGCAGCACAGGCGCAGGCAATAATCATGGCATATGTCATGCCCATGACGCCATAGTTCCACTTGAACGAAAACAGCCAAATCAGCGGCAGCATAATAAAAACAAAAGCGATTCCCTGACAAATTGTCGGAACTAAAATATCAACCGCTCCGCGCAGTATGTTAACCATAACCTGCTGAGTTCCGTCAAAAATACACATCAAAGAGCAAATCATAACCAAAGGTGTCGTCATCGCGGTCAATTCGGGATCTTTTGTATAAATACTGGTAATAAAATGAGGACACATCAAACAAAATGCCGAACAGAGCAACATAATAATCAAATTAAAAATCACTCCCGTATAGCCGACAATCTGCATATCCAAAACAGATTTTTTTCCTTTGGCTATGCCCATTAAAACAGATGCGGCGCTCCCGACACCGCTGGCCAGAACGAATACGTTTGTCGACACGTTTAACATAATTGTATAAGCGCCCAAAGCCATTGCGCCCAGCCAGCCGGCCATAATATTGACCATGGAATAAGAGCCCTCTTCCACGCCGACGGTAACAGCGGCCCCATAACCAACATCACGGATACGCCGGTCCTCTTCTTTATTTTTATCCGGCCTGACCCATACGCCGTATAAGTCGTTTTCATCAATACAGAACACAATAATGAACATTCCGACAGCCAAAACAACACGAATTAATGTTGTCGAAATGGCCGATCCGACGGCCCCCATTGCCGGAAAACCGTAATGACCGTAAACAAAGGCATAGTTTGCAAAGATATTGATTACATTTGCCAATAAAATCATCACCATGCCTGGAACGGGCCGTTTTGTTCCTTCCAAAAAGGAAGACATCACAAAAAACATCAGGGCAAACGGCATGCCCAACGCATAAACAGATAAAACTTTAGCGCTTCCTTCCGCCACTTCCGGCGGCTGCCCCAGTAAATTCATGATGAACTGAGACGGCAGACAGGCCGCCGCAAATAAAATTCCTATCAGCAAACCATATGGAATTGAACGGCGCAGAACTTGGCCGCAATCACGATACTTTCCGCGCCCGAAGGCATTGGCCGTTAATACTATCGTGCCCTGCAGCAGTCCCATTGCAATAGATAACAGCAATGTATGCAGCGTCGTGGCGATACTTTGAAAAGCCAGATCCTGCGTGCTGTACCGTCCGACAACAACAGTATCAACCAATGCCATTCCGACCGTTCCCAGACGCGCAACAACTACCGGCACGGCTAATTTCCATGTTTCTTTGCAGCACCGCAGAATTTTTAATTTAAAAACACGTTCTTCCCGTTCTTCTCGCCAGCCGGGAAGAGAAGCCTTTATTCCTTCACACTTCGATTTATAAAACGGTTCACTTCGCAAAATACCCTACAATCATCTGAAGAAATGCGATTTTTTGACAGTCGATTTCGTCAAGATGAATTTCTTTTTCTTCTTTTTCACGATAAGTCGCCAGCTCTTTTTTGACCTGTTCCAAATCGATATCTTCCATATTCAGCACATTATGTGCCAATATGGTACACGCATTATCCCTGATCTTCGCAATTCCTGCGGATACAAAAAACTTTTCTGTTTTTCCCTGATCCGCATCTTTTAACACAACAATTCCCGCTTTTAACAGCTTCATTGCCGGCGCGCGTTTCGACAATACCAAATAAGGCCCGTCTACGGCAGGAATTTCAACACTGACAACCTCTTTTACCGACAAAGGCTTTTGAGGGACCAGCATTTTGACAAAGATCGATTCCTGAACTGCCATGGACTATTCCGCCTTTTTCAAACGAACGTTTTCTGACATCTTCTTGGCTTTTTCTTCAGCCTCTTCAATTGTGCCGACCATAAAGAACGCTTGTTCCGGCAAATGATCATACTCGCCTTCGACAATGCCCTTGAAGCCCTTAATCGTATCTGCCAGCTCGACATAGCGTCCCGGCATGCCCGTAAAGACTTCCGCCACATGGAACGGCTGAGACAGGAAACGCTGAATCTTACGGGCGCGAGAAACAACCAGCTTGTCTTCTTCGCCCAATTCATCCATACCCAAAATCGCAATAATGTCCTGCAAGGCCTTGTACTGCTGCAAAATACGCTGCACTTCACGCGCAACGGCATAATGTTCCTCGCCGACAACGGCCGGATCCAAAATACGGCTGGTTGATTCCAGCGGATCCACCGCCGGGAAAATCCCCAGTTCGGAAATCGAACGGCTCAGCACCGTCGTGGCGTCCAAGTGGGCGAATGTCGTCGCCGGCGCCGGGTCCGTCAAGTCGTCCGCCGGCACATACACGGCCTGCACGGAAGTAATGGAGCCCTTTTTCGTTGATGTAATGCGTTCCTGCATCGCGCCCATATCCGTTCCCAAAGTCGGCTGATACCCCACTGCGGAAGGAATACGGCCCAGCAGCGCGGACATTTCGGAACCGGCCTGCGTAAAGCGGAAAATGTTGTCGATAAACAGCAGCACGTCCTGCCCTTCCTCATCACGGAAGTATTCAGCCACCGTCAGCCCCGTCAGCGCCACGCGCGCACGGGCCCCCGGCGATTCGTTCATCTGTCCGTACACCAAAGCCGCTTTGGAATCATCTCCTTTTAAGTCAATAACGCCGGATTCGATCATTTCATTATACAAGTCGTTGCCTTCGCGCGTTCTTTCGCCGACACCCGCAAAGACCGAATAACCGCCGTGTCCCTTTGCAATGTTATTGATCAGTTCCATAATCAAAACCGTTTTGCCAACACCGGCGCCGCCGAACAAGCCGATCTTGCCGCCGCGGGCATACGGTTCCAGCAAGTCAATCACTTTAATGCCGGTTGTCAGCATCTGCGTTGATGTCGCCTGATCCACAAACGGCGGCGGATCGCGATGAATCGGACTGCGTTTAACGCCTTCAATCGGACCGCGCTCGTCAACCGGCTCGCCCAAAACATTCATGATGCGTCCTAACGTTTTGGGTCCGACAGGAACAGAAATCGGCGCCCCTGTATCCAACACCTCCTGTCCGCGCATAACCCCGTCGGTTGAATCCATTGCGATACAGCGCACAACCGATTCGCCTAATTGCTGAGCCACTTCTAAAACCAGTTTTTTATCGCCCAGTTTCGTTTCCAACGCGGAAAGAATCGACGGCAGGTCCTTTTCATCATCAAATTTGACGTCCACAACCGCACCCATAACCTGCGCAACACGTCCGATACTGTCTTTAGCCATTTTTTATAGCTCCTGTCCTTTATTAATAAATTAAAGTGCTTCCGCACCCGAAATAATTTCCGTTAATTCGCTGGTGATCATCGCCTGACGCGTCTGGTTGTACAAAAGCGTCAATTCGTCAATAATATCCGCCGCGTTATTTGTCGCATTGTCCATCGCCGTCATGCGCGCTCCATTTTCAGATGCCGACGATTCCAAAGACGCTCTAAAAATCAAAGCCGTCAAAATTTCCGGTACAATCGCGTTTAACAAATCAACCGGATTTTCCGGCTCAAAATCGTATTCCAACGGATTAAGATCCTGAAGTCCCGAAAAAAGGTCGCCCTCCGCATTCAAAATCCGGCGTTCTTGCGTCGTTTTATATTGAGAATGAACTTTCGCCCGCCCCTGCGACATACCGCGGACAATGCCCTTCCCCTTTCCTAAAGTTCCACTTTTCTTGCGGCGGGAAGGCCTTTGCAGACGGAACAATCCGCCTTCATTGTCGTTTGTTAAAAATCCCCACGGATTTTCCCCCGTAAACGGCTGCAAAATACGCGCAGCCTGCATCGGCACAATCGGTCGGATACGGACTTCCTGAGAAATCGCCGAATGGAAATGGTTATACACCACCGAACACGCGTCAATCGTTCCCTTTTCAAACATGCTGATCAGGTGAGTCGCTATGTTTTCCGCATCGGCCAGCTGATCCGCAGCGCCGACACGACTGTTAAACGTCGCCACAATCTGTTTGCCAAATTGTTCGCGCAGCAGCTCTGTCGCCTTTGATCCGATGCAGATCAAGCGAACGATACGCCCTTGAGACTGCAAATGTTCAATAAACTGAGCCGCTTTTTTAACAATGTTCAAATTAAATCCGCCGCATAACCCGCGGGAAGAAGCGAAAATAATGACCAAGTGCCGCATATCTTCCCCGTCACCGGTAATCATGCGCGGCATTTCATAACGCGGTGCGATACCCTTCGCCAAATCGTCCGCCCGCGTATAGGAAATTGTTTTAATCAAACGCAGTACTATACGCCCTAAAGAAGCCGCAAAATATCCGGATTCCGTTATGGCCTCCTGCGATTGACGTAAACGCGACGCCGCCACCATTTTCATCGCTGACGTAATTTTTCGGGTCGATTTAATGGAAGCGATACGATTGCGCAGTTCTCTTAAATTTGCCATTGGCGTATCCCTGTAAAATTAAGAAAACTTCTTGATAAAATCGTCCAGAAAATAACGCAGGTCATCTTCTGTATCCGGCGTTAATGTTTTTTCCGTACGAATTGATTCCAAAACAGACGGAACTGACGCCTTCAGCTGTTCCAGCATTTCTTTTTCAAAACGGGAAATCTTTTCAATCGGCAGTTCGTCCAAATAACCGCGAATACCGGTAAAAATGGATACGACTTCTTCTTCCACCGGCATCGGGTGATATTGTTTCTGCTTCAAAAGCTCGGTCAGCCGCGCCCCGCGGTTCAACAGCTTTTGCGTCGCCGGATCCAAATCCGAAGCGAACTGAGAAAACGCCGCCATTTCACGATACTGCGCCAATTCCAGCTTAATGGAACCGGCAACCTGCTTCATCGCTTTGATCTGCGCGGAAGAGCCCACGCGGGAAACGGAAATCCCCACGTTCACCGCCGGACGAACGCCCTGATGAAACAAAGCGCTTTCCAAGAAAATCTGACCGTCCGTAATGGAAATAACATTTGTCGGAATGTACGCGGACACGTCGCCGGCCTGCGTCTCAATGACCGGCAATGCTGTCAAAGAGCCGCTGCCCAGCTCGTCATTCATTTTTGCCGCACGTTCCAGCAAGCGGGAATGCAAATAAAACACATCGCCGGGATAGGCTTCACGGCCAGGCGGACGGCGCAGCAGCAGAGACATCTGGCGATACGCTACGGCATGCTTGGACAAATCGTCGTAGAATACAACCGCATGCATGCCGTTATCGCGGAAATATTCACCCATGGCACAGCCCGTATAGGGTGCGATAAACTGCAACGGCGCCGATTCGGAAGCCGTCGCCGCCACGACGATCGTATACTCCAAAGCGCCGTACTGTTCCAGCGTGTGCATCACTTGCGCAACCGTCGATCTTTTCTGGCCGATTGCAACATAAATGCAGAACATTTTTTCCTTATCGCTTTTCGCGCGGTCGTTCACGGCTTTTTGGTTAATAATCGTATCAAGAATGATTGCCGTTTTTCCCGTCTGACGGTCACCAATGATCAATTCACGCTGTCCGCGTCCGATCGGAATCAAAGAATCCACCGCTTTCAATCCTGTCTGCAACGGTTCATGCACGCTTTTACGCGTAATAATGCCGGGCGCTTTCACATCAACGGCACGATATTCTTCCGCTTTAATCGCGCCTTTGCCGTCAATCGGATTGCCCAACGCGTCAACCACGCGCCCCAGCAAATCTTTTCCTACGGGTGCATTAACGATTTCCCCCGTCCGCTTGACCGTATCGCCTTCATGAATATCCGAATCCTGTCCGAAAATCACCGCGCCGACACTGTCCGATTCCAAGTTCAGGGCCATGCCCTTCACTCCGTTTTTAAATTCGACCAATTCGCCGGCCTGAACCCGATCCAACCCGTAAATGCGCGCAATGCCGTCCCCTACGGACAACACTTGTCCGACTTCATACATATCCGGCTGAGCGCCAAAGTTTTCAATGCGTTCCTTTAATAAAGATGAAATTTCTGTCGCTTGGAGATTCATATCCCGACACCCTTCATAATAAGATTAAGCTTTTGCAGTTTCGTTTTCACGGAAACATCTGCCATCAAAGAACCCGTCTGAACAGTTAAACCGCCGATCAAAGCGGGATTAACTTTAACATTTAACCGGATTTCTTTATTAAAAATATTTTTCAAAACATCGATTAAATGCTGTTGCGTTTTATCATTCAGCGCTTGAGCCGAAACGACAAAAACAGGCAATATTCCCTTATATTCCTCATACAATTGTATGAAAGCTTCGGCAATTTCTTTAAAAACAAACGTACGCCCGTTTTCTATCAAAACACCTAAAAAATGGCACATTAATTCTGATAAATTGACTTTATCCGCCACTAAATTCACGCCCTTTTCACGATCACGAGCACTGATCAGCCGCGACGTCATCAGCATTTTCCATTCCAAACTGTTGAACATCAACTGATGAAGAGACTGCACTTCCTGCGCGACGGCGTCAGCCTGATTGTGTTCTATGGCCTCTTGAAGCAGAGCTTTCGCGTATTTCTTTGCCAACTCCGCTTGGTTGATTTTTTTCGCCATAATACCTTCCGTTCAAACAAATCCTTGCCCTTTTTCTGAGCAGCTGTTTTTTTATAAACATTCTTTTATAACAACAAAAAAAACCATTTTCAAACAGAATATATTTTTTCGGCCTAAATTCAAAACGCCTTCACATCACAAAGAAGGCCTTTTCTAAACATTGAACTCTAAGCCTAAAATTCAGAAAATCCTGCCGCGCTAATAATTTACAGACTGTCCCCGTATCGCCAAAAACATTTAACAGGTACAAACTCTTTTCGCAAAATGGTTTCTCCCCCAAAACAAAAAATTAAAAGGAAAGCCCTCTTGCCGATAAAGCAAGAGGGCTTTTTTATCGCAATATTAATTGCTTATAAAACCGGACAACCAACAGCAGGAACAGAAGATAATTCCTCCATCTTGCCGGACAGATTATCCTTATAGTTTTCATTCGCCGTTGCATCTGCAACTGCTGTCAGCAACAAGGAATTAATCTCCGATGCATTATCACGCGTTACATTCACCAAAAATTCGGTATCTTTCTGCAAAGCGTTCATAGTTGTTGTTTCCTCTGCTAAAACCTGCTGCACAGAAGGCAGTAACTTTCCGCTAAAAGAAGCTGTCAGACTTTGCATTTTTGACTTAGCTGAAGCTATTTTTGCATTCTGCAGTTCGCCCATTTTCTTCAGAGCCATATTGTAATCGGACTCTTTAGCCAGATCGAAACTGTCTGCATTCGGAACCGTATAACCCGCCTTGCTGAGCGTTGAAAGAATGTTTTCATTCATTTCCTTAATAGAAGCAATAGCGCGATCTTTCACCGGTTCCTGCTCTTCTTTCGCAGAAACAAGCGCCAAATAAGAACCTATTCTGTTAGTCATTAAAGGAATCGGCAGTTTCGGAATACCATGCGAATCGTTTTTAATTTCACCTGTCGCCGCATTATAATCTCCCGGACGATATCTAACCTTACTGCCATGTTTTTCAACCAGATTGGACAATTCTCCCGAAGAGGTAAAGTTATCAATCGATTCTGTCACCTTATACCATGGATCCGGCAGTTCAGATGCTATTTCCGGAATCTGCTTTTCAACACTCATGATATAAACGGACTCACGCCATGGCGGCAAAGGCTTTTGCGGCAAATAAGGCGGTTCCATATTCGGAACGGAATATCCATCCTTCAGTTTATAAGCCTTCAGCGCTTTTACATACGCCTGATGCTTCGTGTACAAACTGCCTTTGTTCACACGGACACATTTATTCTTCTTGCCGTCTGTTTGACCGCACCACTTTTCATCAACAGTTGCTGTTTTTGAATTATATTTCGTATTGGAAACTGTTACAGCCGGCACCTCTCCGCTGTAGTAGTCTTCGGGCAAATAAGAATCCTTTGACGACAGCGCAGGTCTGGCCGGGAAGCTCAGATGACCACCCAATTTGTAACTTTTTTCCATTTCTTTATAATGGTTTTCCAAATAAACATCATAAACATGTTTCTGGTCAACCCAAGGCGTAAATTTCTTCTTCACGCTGCCCCATTTTTTCGGAGAAGCGTAAATATCCTTCAAAACAGCATACCCGACGTCCCAACGAATCTTTCCGAATGCGGATGCCTCGTCCATATCCATATCCGTTGTAGCGCTTTCAGCCTCCGCCGATCCTTTTGCAACCATTGCATTGGCTTGTTCAGTCGTAGTATTTTCATTAATGTTGGCATACGGAGAATTAGCAGCAGAAGCTGAAGCCGTACCATCATCAGAAGCATCTCCCGCATTAACCTTATTTTCCAAGGCCTTTAACTTAGAAGACGATTCCGCATCACCAAAAGAGTCGGAAGCCTCAGCCAATAAAGTAGATGCTGTATCTTCCGCATAGGCAGAAGCCTTTTTCCAAACAGTCGCCCCGTTTGAAAAATTCTCATTTAACAATGAAATATTGCATTGTGTATTTTGATTTAAACGACGCTCTATTTCATTATATTTTTCAATACTTGCTTTATATTCTTCCAACTGCTTTTTATCTGCAAGCAAAGAAACAGCCGTTTGATGTAAATCTAAAGCAACATTAACATCTGCCTTCACTTCTCCCAATTTCGGATATTGTTTAAAGCTGATATTAGCGGCAACCGCCTTTGCTTTGGGCTGTTGAAAACCTGCCTGAGCCGATTCGAAAGAAAGGATAAAAAAGCCCGTAGACAGCATCGTCAATGCCATAAGTGTGTTTTTTAATGTAGGTTTCATGTTTTTCTCCTATCTTTTCAAATAGCTACATATTACTGAAGATCGGCTTATTCAGAACAATCCCCTTTAATTTAGCAGCCGTATCCGCCTGTAGCGATGCTGCCAACAACTGATTTTGAACGATCATCAGCTGATATTCCATTAAATGAGCCGCATAATTTGCACGCTGCGCCTTATTCAAATCATCAGCACTATCAATTTGCTTTTGGATATCCTCAGCAGCCGTCATCAATTCTTCCAGCTTATTTTCCATGTACGCATTGAAGCCCAATACTTCAACGACATTGTTAAAATCAAACTGGTTTTGATAATATGACATTAAATCACGGTCATATTTTGTATACGGCGCTTTTTCATCATTCCAACCGGGACGTAAGAAAATAACTTCCACAGCCTTTGCTACAGCCATAGGATCCTCCGCATCCATTGATGGGAAAGCCTCTAAAGAAGCATAATCTTCATTTGCCGCTGTCGTTCCGCCGGAAAAACTGGGCGGCTCAAGCTTAATATCCGCCAAAGATGGCAACTGCCCCGAACGCAATTTTTCCAAAGCATTATCAGCTATTTCTTTTAACTTAGCCTGACCTTCTTTCAATAATGCCGCAGGCACATGGGGAATAATCGCCGGTATAGAAGTAAAGTCCATAACTGGCATACCCGGTGTTGCCTTCAAGATCATTTTAAACAAACAGATCGGATTAACCGGCATACACTTAGCATTTGCCTGAGAGGCTGAGAAAGCCAAAATCACGCCAACCGCTAAGAATGTTTTTTTCATTTTACTAATAGTCAACATCGATTTCGTCCTTTTCTTCTTCAGTGTATTTTCCTGCGCCCATTTCCAGATCTTTAATTGGTGCGGGCTTTGCAAAACCGCCGGAAGGCATACTGTTAACTCGACCAACAAGTTCTTTCTTCATTTTTGACAGCTCTAAAGAAATTTGATTCAAACGTTCATAATTTCCTGCCATAATCATCAACGTATTAGCATTAACACTATCCTGAACGGTTTCCGCATTCTTCATCGCTTCATCTGCTTTTTTAAATCGCTCTGCCGACTGCTTTCCGGCATTCATCGCCATATAAAACGCTTTTGCCAAAACTTCTGAAGAAACAGCAGCCTGATATTCCCGTCTGGCAACGTTAATTTCCTTACGTTCTTCCGTTGTTGCATTTTCTTTAAGATTAAAAAGAGAATTCTTAACCGCTTTCATAGCATCTTTTGCACCATTGGCTCCCTTAGCTGACGCTTCAACCGGCGATTGAGATCTCCCATTTGTAAAAGAATCAAGCTGTAAACCGGCTGCCGCAGCTTTTCCAAGTGCTTTCAAATCTCCCGAAAGAGCGGCCTGGCCAACCGCCTGAACTTGAGAAATCGTTGATTTCACTTGATTTACACGGCTTAAAACTTGCGGTACCGGCTGGAAACGACCAATTAAGTTCGTAATCAATGATGCTAATTTAGCCACATCAAAAGTCGGCCAGCCCTGAGCCTGCGCTTCCGAAACAGGAGTTAATAATGCAAGCGTTAACATTCCTGTTAAAAATATTTGCTTTTTCATTTATTCCTCCTATTTTTGATTGAGTGCATCTGCCGCTTTAGAACCAAAGCCGCTGATAGCTGCAAGCCCTTGAATCTGCGATTGACTAGACAGCAACAACTGTTGATAGTTTGTTTGTTCCAATTTCAACAAAGCTACTTTATTAATCTCATTTTGCAGATCTGTTTCTGCATCTTTACCTTCAGCATCTTGCTTAAGCTTTTCAATCGTCTCAATATCTTTATCCAGCTGCTTACGAGTCGCGACAGCTTTTCCATATCCTGAAACAAGAGATGTATATTTGAACTCTTCCCTTTTCTGATTCAGCTCATCTTGTTCCGTATATGAGGCCGTATCTGTTTGAAGATACAGATTTTTCTTCATCCAATTAATTGCGGCTTCCGGATCATCAGCCTTGTCCGCCAAACCATCGGGAAGAACCAGCAATGTTTGCTTTGTTCCTCCTTTATCGGAATTACGATCGAAAATACCACCGGCAGCATTTTTCAACATTGCCTTCCAATCGCCGGAACCGCCTAAATTTTGAAGCATCGTTTCAATATTCATGCTGGACTGGATCTGTTTCAGCTGAGAACGAATTTCAGAAAACTGATCCAAAATAGCCTGGATTTTCATTGTAATATCCATAGTCGTCTGTGCATGGGCATTAAACGGCGTCCCGAATACGATCAAGACGGAAGCAATAAGTGTATATTTACGTAACATTGTTTTTCTCCATCTTTTTGCCGAAACAACCGTTAATTACACAATGCGTCTAAAGATGATGATGCCAAATTCCCTGCGGCCATAGCTGTAGAGGAAGCGGCCTGCTGGTAAATGACTTTTAACGTTGCCGTATTTGCACCAAGCAACTGCATCTGATCATCCGAAGCACTGCTGGCTTCCTGAGCCTTTTTCATATCTTCACCTGTTGCAAGATTTTGCTGTAAAGCAAAGGAATTAGCCAAGTTTTTCATGGACAATTCTTGCGCCATGCTGTTTTTAGCATTAACACACGTTTGATGTACGTCTGTATCAAATTTTTCTTTTGCTTTTTTTTGCAGTCTTTCAATATTTTCCGCAATTTTTTCCGGATCTTTCATGACGCTTTCAGAAAAACCGGCCTTAGACATTTCTTGAGGAATTTTAACCCCGGACATGCCACCGCTTAACATTGATTGCGCCTGGCCTTTCGCAAAATTTTTCAAAGCGTCCATGCTTAATTTATCGCCCATAGCCTTAGCCTGTTCGATACCGTTTGTAATTTGGTCTTTGACTTTTTTCAATTCGTCAATATGCTTCGTTAGCTGATCGATTTGCGTCGCCAGCTCCGCCCCTATGGTCGGAACGGGAATAGCATGCGCCGCCCCTATGCGGAAAAGAAAAGAAACCGCCACTAAACCAAATACTGCTGATTTTCTTAAGTATGTCATAAAAGCCTCCCTTTAATGCTTATGGCTATGCACACAAACTTGTTTATTAATTATAGTGTAACCATATAATTATGGCAAAACAATGGTTTTCATTGTGGCAATTATGACAAAAAAAAGACAGAACCAAATGTTCTGTCTGATTCTTAACATTTTTACGCCACTTCAAGATACTTCTCAACGAAGCCTTCCGGACCATATTCTTTCATCAGCTGCTCTGCCAGCAAAACGTGCTTGCGTCCAGAAGAATACAATTTCAAAAACGGCCCCAATCCGCCTAAATTAACGTCTAAAATAACAGACTCACCAACCGCCGGACGGGCAACTAAAATGGCATACTTCAGATCTTTAAACGAACGGCCAAAAACGAAATCACGTTCATGCGGCGTCAACCGCCAGTTTTCATAGTCTTCTTCCATACCTTGCGGGTTACGGAAAAAAATCACAGTTTGACACTGACCGCGAATCACTTCACCCATTCCCAATGAGTCAACGATATTAGGCTGTTGGAAAGCACAAAGATAGGCTTGGCGTTTCTTACGTCCTTCCTGCAGACCGATGACAAATTGATCGCGGAACATCGGGTGTTTCAGCATAGGCGCCGTTTCATCGATCATAATCAGACTGGGATCACCCGTATCGCCCGAAACGCTGTGAATACGTTGCATAATATAACTGATCACTGCCGGCGCTAAAATTTCATCTTCAAAAATATGCGTAAAGTCAAAAGCAATGAATTTTGCCGTCATATCCAATGTATCATTTGGAGAATTAAAAATTAGCCCATACTGTTGGTCATTGACCCAACGGAACAATTCACGCCGCATGGCTCCGGTCGGAGAAAAACAGCTTTTATGTAAATTTTTCAACGTTCTTTCTTCCGGACGCAGATAATCAAACGCCGTCGTAACGGCACGTGCGATTTCTTTTTCGGAAACAGCATCATCAACCATTGTAATCGCCTTCAGCCAGCGCCGCAAAAAAGCCCTGTTTTCCGGCGTATCTCGACAAGAGAACGGATTCATAGAGGTTGAATCCTTATCACCATCAAAGTTAACATACGCGCCCTGAATAGAACGACAGAATACTTCCACACCTCTGTGACGGTCAAAGAAGTATACGCGCAAATCATTATGACGCATTGCCTGACCGGCCAAAAAAGCCAGCAATGTTGTTTTACCTTGACCGGTGGACCCCAATAAAATACAGTGCGCCACCGCGTTAGCCGCTGCCGTTACATGGAACTGCCAACGATAAGCCGTACCGCTGATTGTCCTAAATATCGTAATCGGTCCCGGTCCCCAGTCACTGCTCGCGTTTCCTTCCGGCGCTTTTTCAAGATTAATTGCCGTTGCCACCGCTCTGGACAAATATGTATATGTTCTGGGATAAATATCATAAGTTGGAAACTGAGCAAAGAAAGAAGCCTGCGCAACCCAACCTTCCCGAACAGGAGTAACACCATATAAACGGCAAAGACGCTCTACCTCCATTTGTCCGAATTCGATTTCATCTTTTGACATGCCGAATATAAACAGAGTCATCGAATAATGACACAAAGTTTGCGTATTACTATCTGTAGAATCAAGAAGTTCAATAGCTTCATCATACTGCGCCATTGTCGATGCCGAAAAACTTGTTACACGCGCCATACGTTTCTGCTGCATCAATAAAGCCAAAGCTGCGATTTTAGGAATAGGCGTAATGGTATGCAGTAAATTGACTTCAACGTTAATAGACAACAAATCTGATATCATTTGTTCATCTATATAATCTCCGGGACTGCGGATTCCCATAACAATACAGAGCAATTCCGTTTCTCCGCGAAAGAACCGGATCAATCCTTCATCTCCGGTGAAATGGATATAATCAGCCGTCAGCATAGATTTCAGCTCTGCCCCTTCCATGGTTCCGATCCTCGGCAAAGGCATGGCTATAGGACTGCACAAACGCGCAAAAAACGTAAATGGGCTGAGCTCTAAATCACTTTCTTTCGTTTCAAAAAGCTGAGTAGGTTCATACATATCCAAAACAGCAGTTAAAGCTTGAGCCGCCTGAGCCAAATCTCGATCATAATTTTTACGTTCTTTAACAGATAAAATAATATAATGTTTGTTACGGAAAACACGGCTCAGATTATCCGTCCACTTATCTGCGATAGCACGCAAAATAGGATTTTCATGACGGACCTCTTCCCCTAAAGGTATCATTTCCCGAATCGTCAAAACACGAACCGTAATATTTAAATCCGCCATAGAATCAATAAAACTTTTTCGTGCTTCCAGCATTCCTTCTCTAATTTCAGGCTGAATCATGGCAACATCAGCACCTTTGATAGAAAAGACTCTTACTAGCGTCCCATCATGACATTCTATTGTCGTTCCATCATCCTTTAATCTTTCGAACGGCAAAAAATCGCTCACTTGGGTTTCTTGCGGTTTAGGTAGAATCATTTCGCCTAATTTCGTAGCCAACAATCCTGCAAATGCCGCAACAGAAACGATTCCCAGGATACTGACGAAAACTTCTGCAGATCCCAGACTTTGAACAAAGACAGAAAAAATACTTTCAGGGGGCAAGTTTCGTTCCTTTACTCTTATACATATTCTTAGATCCGCCTGCCATAGGGCCATACGTACGTATCATTGTAGACAAATGCGGTTCACGTGAACCATAAATCACTAAAAACAAATGCACAAACAAAATGGTAGGCATAAAAGCAATCGGATTCATTTGAAAGAAGGCCATTCCTATAAACATAAAGGGAAACTGTATTGCCAGATTGATCAGAGCCGGCAAAAACGGAGCCCAAAAAACTTTAGGCGGCATTGCTATCGCTTTTAAAATCGGTTCCCTCATTATATTAAAATCGATTCTTTCATTATATATATCTCTTTTTTTCAAGCCTACTTAAAAAAGATAAATAAACTCTTTAATTATAATAAAGAATGGAAAGTCAAAAATTCAACAAAAAAACAAACTCTTTCTTTTTCACTCCCGAATGTTACTGCTCTTTTCACCATATCTGACGGATTTTTATCAGTCCTTTCATCAGCCCCCCCCCTAATCCGAAGCATTGCAATAAAAGAATTTTTTCTGACGGTCCAGTCTGATTGCATTTTCTTCAATTTTGGCAGAAAATTCCACCTGCAGAAATATCCTTATATGACCAATCGCATAGAAACAGGGAAGTTTTTTCAGCACACAACTGTAAACTTTTTAAACCACGTGCCTAACACGCAGGTTTCAGGTTACAAAAAAAAGGGGAAGTTGACCACTTCCCCTTTTGATCTTTTTTTTCTAGCCGTTCAATGTGTCAGAGAAGCCACTTGTCGACGAATCATTTGTAAAGTACGTTACGACCTGAGACGCAATCGCCAAAATGACCAAACCAATCGCTAACGAGGCAAACCATTTCCATTTAACTGAACCAAAGATTGCACCGACAGCCAAACCGACCAGACCAAAGCCGCCCAAAACGAAAACGATCGTTCTTACGTTCTTAAATAATTCAACACCTTTACTTTTAACTGTACCGAAGGCGTCTGCATAACCCTCTGTAGAGGTGGCCAGCAACAGGGCCAAAGCCAAATATAAAAGTTTCATTTCAGTTCTCCTTGTTTTTTTAAGGTTAAATGCTCTTCATGTTTTTAGAATAAAAAAAACAACCGGTGATGTCCACTCAAAAAAATTTAAAGGAAGTCCGTTATAACTATTTGATTTTTAATTATTTTTAGAAATATGACCCCCGATTAAAAAAAATGTCACGGTTTTGAAATATTTTTCAGGCGGGTTTCTTTTCTTTAAAATTACGACAATATACTGAAAAAACAACGGAAATTTACCGATAGTTAATAACTTTACGGGTAAACTTACAAAAATATCTTTAGATTTTATTTTCAGGACTATAAAGTTATAAAGAAATGACAGATATCTTAGAAAATTTAAAGAATCGCGCCGCCGAACGCGGTTCCCAAAAGAAAGGGGCTCTTTCCGGAGGAACCGTTGCTTTTTTGTTATTCAATGTTTTATTAATTTTAGGATTCTGCAAATTTTCATTTTATGTGTTAAAAAATCATCGCAGTGCTATAGAACGCGACACTCTAATAAAAACATATGTTGATGTTCAGCCATATACCCTCAATAAAAAATCCTCTCCGGCTTATTTTGCGTTAAATACGGCAGACAAAGAGGCCCCTTCGCCCTTTTTTATAGAAAAAGAAACTTTAGAAGTACCGCAACGGACTGCGTTATCGGAAACCGCCCCTCTGCCTATTTTAGATTCGCCGCAAAAAACGCCTAAACAGCCGATTCCTGTGAAAACCGTTTCGCGCCCGCCGGTTATTCGTCCGATTGCGCAGGCTTCTGTTATCAACGACCGGCAGTCTCTTTTACAAGAATCGCCAACAGAAGAAGAAAAGACAGGCACAGACATGGCGGGGATTTCTTTGGATACCTTGATGGAATCCGGCTTATCCCTTTTAGAGACATCGGAAGAATCGGCGGTTGCTTCCGAACTCCTGCTGCAGGAAGAGATTCCTCCTTTTTCAGAGCAAAACCTCTGGGAAAAAGAGGCTTTTGAAACATCAGCCGTTACAGAAAAAGCCATAGAGAAGACAACAGAGCCGCCGGCGGCTGAAAAAATCGTTAAAAAATCCGTTCAAAAGAAAAAGGACAAAAATGCGACCCGGTGGCTGGACGTTGCCGAACTGCGCCGCCAGTTATCCGATTTAACAGCTCCGGTTATTTCAAAACAGGAAGAAATCAGTCGTCAAAATACGGCTCTGTTGGAAATGAACGGTGCAAAACAAGTCGCAGCTCTTAATACAAAAACAGAATCAGATGCCAAAGCGTCCCCTTCCATTAATAATGAAGAAATCAGTCCCGCGGTTATTTCTCAAGAAGCTGCGGAAGAAACCAAAGAGAACGCTTCTTTGATAAAAAATGACGGCCACGCTTTTGCCGCATCGGAAAAAACGCGGGAAACGGTTCTTGATGTTCCTTCTGTTCCCGTACAAACGGCTGTTGTTCAAGACATTCCTTTTGCCGGAACGGCTCAAACTCCGGACACACCCCAAAAAACAGAGTCTTCAGATATATCTAAAAAGCACCATGCAGCTTTAGCGGGCAATTCTCCCAATTTATGGAAAGTTGCAAAGGTTAAAAGTCCTTCCAAAAATGCTTTGACAGTTCAGCAAGACAACGAATCCGACAGTAAACCGGTCGAGAAAAAAATTGCTGTCTCTGAAACCATATCGCCATCTCCTGCCAAATCAGAAATGATTTATCGTAATGGTCGCCCCATAGCCGCGGTACAAAACCAAGAAAAAAAATCTCTTAACTGGCTCGACCGACAAGAAGCCGCCGTCTGGACAAGCATGTCGCAGTCAGACACACCTTCCGTTTGGTCTTCAGCGGCAGAAACAGATCCCGCCGCCGCAGACAGAGCCAAGGCTTTCCGAGTAGCAGATGAACAGCCTGCGCAGGAAGCGCAAACAAATGTTGTCAATTCAGCCCCCGTACGTATTGTCGGAGAAGAAACCCAACCAGAAGCAAAAGAAAATCCGCTTCTTTTGCCCTTAGGAACGCCAGCGGTTCAAACCAGAACATCGGCTGCCTCCGGAACACCGGCGGCTTCCGTCCCTGCACTTCCTTTGACTGCAGCGGGAGTGTCCCCAACAATCACACCGGCAGTCAACCCGAATGGCTTCACGTCTCCTGCATCGATGGAAACAAAAGGGCAGCAGGCGGAAGAGGAAGGGTTGATGAACAAGATTTTTTCGTTCTTTGGCAAAAATGACTCCGGCGAACTGCCCAATATCGGATCAGGAACCCCCGTTAAAACGGATCAAAAGAAAGAAACGGACAAAACTGCAGCGAAAGCATCACAGTCTCAGGAAAACAAACAGACCAAAGAATCGCCTGTGGCTCAACAGACGGCGAACAAACAGATTGTTCCGACAGAGCTGCGTTTGACGTTCAAACCAAACAGTGCGGAAATGTCGTCTCAATCCATTAAATGGATCAAGGCATTCGGCCTGAAAGCAAAAAAAGATATCCAAAATGCTGTAGAGGTCCGCATGAGCAATATGGATCCGGCGTTGCAGAATAAACGGTTTGCAATGATCCGCAATACGCTGATCGGCACTGGATTGGAAGAAGTGCAAATTCTGCCCGTTATGACAGACAGAACGCCGCATACAATTGTTTTGCGCATGATTGTTTTGCCGGAAGAAGGATATACGGAATACACGACCGAAAACGGCGGTGTAAAAGAACGCTTGTATTACAAACAGTGGTAACCGCTGATATCAGATTGAAAAAATAAAGAGCTTCTGTTACTTTTTTAAGAGCGCTTAAAAAATAATGGTTCTTAATGGAGATTGTCGTTTTTATAAAGGATTTTTTAAAGAATTTAATGCTTTAATTATAATCCTAAAGAAGCGTTTTGATTTTAATTTGGAGATTGTTTTATGGCGTATCCATATAGAAAAATTAGTATATTCAGTCTGTTAACAGCTGTTTTTTTACTAAACGGATGCACTCAGTTTATAGAAGAAGATCAAGCTTGGCCGGGTGTTTCAGCCGGAACAACATCTTCCGCGCCTGATTTCACGGCGCCTGTCGGCGGCGGACAGTTCGGACAAAGAACGCCCCCCGATGTGCTGCAAAACACTTACGGATACCGCGGAGAAGATTTGTCCGCTACGGCCCCCGGTACTGTCGGCGCAAACGGCTTGTACAGCTATGACAGCTCCAAAGAAACGGCTTTAAATGCCAACACATTAAATCAAGCGCAAAATCAAAACACGGCGGCCTCAGCTTCAGCCCCGGCTTCCAATGCTTCGACGGCGGAAGAAGTTTATGATCCTGCCGATCCTGTCGAAGACTGGTTGGCAACGGAAGGTTCATCGGTACGCTCTTTGCTTACTGAATGGGGCGACAAAGCCGGCTGGCGCGTCGTATGGAGCACCGACCGCGAATATATTTTAGAGGCTGGCGCAATGTTCAGAGGACGCTTCATGGACGTTGCTTCTGCGTTAATTCGCTCATTTGCCCGTGCCCGCCCTGCTCCATGGGGAACATTTTATAAAGGAAACCGCGTCTTATTAGTAACCACTCAGGAGGACGAAAATGCGGACTAAACATTTATTTTTTATGCTCGGCGCCTCCTTAATCGGGTTGACTTCATGCACGCTGTATAAATCCAATCTGAAGGAAACAGATCGTATCGTCGATAAAATTCAGGCCAATTTGGAAGAACCGTTCAAACCGGCTGACGAATATAAAATGGATACAATTGCTGTTAAAGATGATATCTGGCTGGGGAACCAAAGCGTGCGCGTTAATGAAGGAGACCCGTTACCGGCTCGTTTTGAAACGGAAGACGGCATTACGCTGGTCAGTACGGCTCCAGTTTCTCTGCTTCAAATTTCGGAACAAATTACGTCTTTAACCGGCATTACCGTTCGTGTAGATGACATGATTTTAAACGAAGTCCGTTCCGCTACTCAGGGGGATACGAATAATCTTGACGCGGCCTCCAATTCCAGCCCGGATCTGTTTATGCCGGCTTATTCCGGAAAGCTCAGCGGATTGCTGGACCAGATCGTTTCCCGCTTTGCGTTATGGTGGAGATATAAAAACGGCGTCATTTCTTTCTACAAAATGGAAACACGCGTTTTCACCGTTTACGCTTTGCCCGTTACCTCCAACTTAAGCGCAAATATCGCCGGTACAGCGTCAGGTGACGGCGGCGGCACGACATCTGCTTCTATGGCGTCCTCCATTGAATTGGATTTTTGGACCCAGTTAGAATCCGCTGTAACGGCAATGTTGCCGGAAGGGGCGACAATGAACGTTATTCCGACGAACGGCACCATTACGGTGACAGCCCCTCCGTTTACGTTGCAGCGTATTTCCCAATACGTCAACAGCATGAATGACAAACTGGCCCGTCAGGTTGCCATTTCAGTTAAAGTTCTGAACGTCACCTTATCTGATTCAAATTCCATGGGATTAAGCGTTTCTTCCGTTTTAAATTTCCTGAACAAAAAGCTGAACTTCACTCTGTCTTCTTCAGCGCAGTCAACAGGGAATCTGCAAATGGCCCTGTTGCCGGGAGACAAGCATATCGGCGATACGAATTTAATTTTTGACGCTCTGAACACTCAAGGAACAACCTCTTTGGTCACCAGCGCGGCAGTAACCACTTTAAACAACAGAATTGCACCGATTCAGGTTTCAACGAATGAATCTTACGTGGAAAAAATTGAAACAACTATGAACTCGGACACAACCTCCGTTTCCATTACGCCGGCAAAGATCAACTATGGTTTCACGATGGAAGTATTGCCTCGTATTTTGGATCATGGCCGTCTGTTGGTCATGTTTACCATGACGCTGACCCAGCTTGAAAAGATGAACACCGCAACCGGCGGAGATACGGGCAGCAGCAGCGGCGGCGATGACGACGATACTGAAAGAAGCGCAACAACCGTTCAGCTGCCGAGAATCAGAACACGCGGTTTCGTTCAGGAAATTGCGATGACGTCAGGTTCAACGCTGATGCTGACAGGATTTGAAGAAGTCAATACCTCGACGGCAAAAACAACTGAACTATTCGGCATGAATAACAGTGCGGAAAAGAACAGAAACGTTATGGTCATCTTATTAACGCCGGAAGTTTTGGTTTCTCCGCTTTCGCCCGAAACAAGAATGAGAGATATTTAACAGGATAAAGACCTATGGCTGCAGATGATGAAGATGAACTGACCGTAGATGATTTGGAAGACGATGCCGACGGCCTCTTAGACGATACCGAGGAGGAATCCGAAGGGTCGTCTGATCCGTCATGGGGACCGACAATGGTCGTGAACAACACGACTTATGCCGTCAGTTTGTTTTGGCAGCCGCTGCAGGATACAAACGATCCCTATCCGGAAGTTAAAGAAACCGTTGAAAACGTCATGGAAGGTGCGGATCTTTTCTGTCTGCGTTCGGGAACCTCTCCCCAATACGGTATCGGCAATTCGACGGAAGGCCATAAAGCGGGAATGCCCTCCGCGGCAGCAGCCGTTGCCGAAATTTTTCAGGATAAGCCTTCTTCCGTCGCTGTTTTTGAAGTCGATGAAGGCTGGTGGTTCATTGCTGTCAGAAACGACTTGATCTTATCGGAAGAAGATATCCTTTATTTAAAGGAAGAAGACGCCAAAAGGGCCTTTTACGCTATGATGGCCGTGCCCGACTGGGGACGAAAAATAGCGCCTGCTTCATGGGAAATTGAAGGTACCGAAGAAGTTGATCTGTGGGATATCCTAAAAAATCCCGGCGGTTCCAAACTGATGCACATAAACAAGGGCAACCCGAAAACCAAACTGATTACAATCGGCGCCGGGTTATTGGTCTTGTTTATCGGCTGGAAATTAATTTCCGGATTATTTGTGACACAAAAAAAGCCTGTTGTGCGTCCTTTGGCTCCTTTACAACCCTTGTTTGAAGAAGAAGAAGCTCCGCCACCTAAAGAGGTCATCGTACGCCCTTGGGAAAAATTAGTTGTAACGGAAGATTTGCTTAATCGGTGCCAAGCTGCCGTACAGCAAATCAAAATGATTGTTGTGCCGGGGTGGAAATCCGGCATGGTTTCCTGTTCGTCGTCCGGCGCATCAACGACATGGACAATGGAATGGGGGGACCTGAGCTGGCTTAAACGCGCTTTTGCGGAATATAATACGCGCGGAATGGATTTTATAATAGACGATGCTGGCAAAACGGCGGTTATCAGTCTTTCTATCGGCGATATTGCCATACATTCCCAAGCCCCTAAATTAAGGATGTACGAATCCCGCGAAGAACTGAACAACATTTTCCAAGCCATTAAAATGAACATTTCTTTGCAGGAAGAACGTCCTGTAACCTCAACATCGGTTAATCAATACGGATTAAGCAACGAAACAAAGACAATACAGAAAATATCTTATCCCAAGCTACACTTTTCTTTTTCCTCAGATCTTCCCATGGAAAATTGGCTGGGCCTTTTTAACAAATTTCCGGCATTGGAAATCACGCGATTACAATATGACCCGAACAGCAACACCTGGACTTATGAAGGACAAATCTATGAACCGATTCTTTAAAAAACACTTTTGGCTGACAGCCATGGTTATTTCCGTAACTGCTCCCGCAGCGTATGCAGATGATTTGTTTGACGATTCTTTTTTCGCGGATCCGGCTCCCGTTGATGCTGTTAAACCGGCAGATCCCGCCCCCGCTCCTGAACCGGCTGTTGAACAAACGCAAAATGTTTCAGTCCCTGAACCGGCGCAAAATGAACCGGCTTTGCCTGAAACAGCAAACGCTGTCCTTCCACCTCCGGCAGAAACGGCGGCCCAATCGGCTGAACCGCAGTTAAGCATGGATTTCCCAGCACCGACAATGGATTTGAACGTGCCCCCGCCTCCCAGCAATACGAATGCGGCACAGCCTTCTATTTCCGGATTTGACTTCGGTTCATCAAATGCGGAAGCTTCAAACTTTTCCACGCCTCCCAGCGAACAAATATTAGGACGCGTTTCCAGCGATGTTTTTCGCGAAATGGCTGAAATGGAACGTGAAAACAGCGCGTTAATGTTGCAATTGAAACGGGAAAAGCTGCGTTCCGAAATTGATGCGTTAAAAACGTCCAACCGTCAAATGCTGTTTGATGAAATCGAACGGCGCGAAAAAATGACGCAGGCCCGTCTGGAATGGGAATTAGCGCAGGATTTAAAACGCCAGGAAGCTTTAGAGCGCAAACAAAAAGCGGAAATCCGCCAAAAACAAATTGAAGCGGCTTTAAAACGGGAAGAAGACCGCCGCATTCAAAAAATGAAAGATGAAGAAGCTGCACGCGTTCAAAAAGAAAAGGAAGCAGCGGCTGAAGCGGAACGCAAAAAAGAAGAATTAAAGAAGAAATATGATGCGGCCTCGATGGTGCAGGTCAACGAACTGAAACCCGTTTTAATGGCGGCGACCCGTCCCGCGAAAGTCAAACGGTCGGCCTCTTCTCTTGTTCCGGCCAAATTAACGGCTGCCGGAGAAGACCTGCTGTCAAAGAAAAAAGCCGGCGAAGCTTTGGTCACTGAAGTACCGGTCGACGAAAATGCAGAAAAAGCTCCTGTTCGCGAACCAGCTTCCGCGTTGTACGCCGTTGCTGAAATCCGCGGTACAGCCGGGACTTTGATTGCAAAATTGATTTCCAAAAAAGACAGATCGACCTTTTTTGCCAAACAATCAACTATTTTACCCTCTGGTCATACAGTTATCAATATTGATAAAGATTTTGTTATGGTCCAACTCGGTAATGATAAAGAAATGATTGGTTTTCCGTCAGCGGGATTACTTGCTGAAAAGATTGGCGGTCCCAATGCAGATGGTGCGATACAGGACGAAAACCAAAATGCTTCAGCTGAAGAAGGTGCCGCAAAAGCTTCAAAACGTGCAAGACGCCGCCGACCGACAAGCAACAATAAAAAAGGACCTCTTCTCGTAGGAGCCGCATTAGCCCGATAAAAAACAAACAGGGGGAAAAGGAAAATTTTCCCCTGTCTACATTTAAGTCTGCTGAATGAATAAGGGTCAAGAATATGCCTTTGCCAGCCAAAACAAAACAAGGAAGCGCGCCTGCCGCGGCTCAAAGCGGAGCGGCGGCGGCTTCTGCTTCACAGTCCGGCGCTTCAAAAGCGGCCCCCAAAAAAAGCTCGGAAGTTTTAAATGAACTGTTTGCCAGCAGCAAATGCATTACGGCCCCGAAAGGATCCTTTCCGGTCAAGGACGACACGCGCGCTCTGCTGGCCCTCTTTGACAACGGTCGGTTTTTGGTTAACTCCGAACACAAATTCGACGGGCGCGTTTTAAGTTTTGAAGTTCTGGCGCGCAAAAAGAAATTACAAGTCAACAAGGCCGAATATGTTCCGCCGAATTTAATCAGAGCGATTTATGAACGCGCGGAAAAGGAAGCGCCGGAAGACGTTCCCGAAGAAACCGGCAGCGCGGCCGATCTTGATCAGCTGCAGATGCAAAAGGATTATGTTTCTGTTTTGACAAAAGCTGCCGCTGTCAAAGTTTCAGACGTTCATGTTGTTGTCGGATCCCATAAAACGCAAATTTTTTTCCGTCAAAACGGTATGATGCAGGTTGTTCTGGAAAACACAAAAGAATGGGGAGAATCGTTTGTGCGTGCGGCATTTGCCTCTTCGGATATTTCTGATGCGAACTATGCGCAAAATGAATATCAGGCGGCACAAAAAATTGGCGATGCTCCTTTGCGCGGGTCTAACGGCAAGCTAAGACTGCCTAAATTGGTTCTGGGTGTCCGTCTGCAGTTTAACCCGATCGCCTTCGGTACGCGATATTTGGTTATGCGTTTACTTTATGCCGATGAAGACCCCGACAACGCCGGTGATTTAATGGCATTGGGATACACGCAGCGTGAAGCGGATATGTTTTACCGTCTGCGCGCCGTGCCGATCGGTATTATTATTGTGGCCGGCCCGACCGGATCGGGTAAATCGACAACGCTGCAGCGCAACATGATTTCTTTGCTGCAGGAACGCAATTACGAATTAAACCTGATCACTGTGGAAGACCCGCCGGAATACCCGATTCCCGGAGCGCGTCAGATGCCCGTGACCAACGCAAACACAGAGGCCTTGAAGGAACAGGAATTCACCAAAGCGCTAGCGGCTTCCTTGCGTTCCGACCCGGACATGCTGATGATCGGGGAAATCCGTACGTTATCATCTGCCCAGCTGGCTTTTAAAGGAGCGTTATCAGGCCACGGCGTGTGGTCCACTTTGCATGCGAACTCGTCTCCTGCCGTTGTGATGCGTTTCCGGGACATGGGCGTGGAAACATTTAAACTGATTGACCCTGAAATTATGAAAGGCATGGTTTCGCAGCGTCTGTTCCGCCGTGTTTGTCCGCATTGCCGAATTCCTGTTTCGCAAAAGCCGGATCACCCGACAGTTCAGCGTCTGCGCAAAGCATACGGCGACTTTGGCATGGAACAGGCTTTTCTGCGCGGTCCCGGCTGTCCCGAATGCGGCGGCAACGGCTGTAAAGGGCGCTGTGTAGTCGGAGAAATCCTGATGCCCGATGCGACATTTTTAAATTTGCTGGTCAACGGAGAAACGAAAAAAGCAATTGACTATTGGACAGGCGATTTGGGAGGGCGTACAATGAAGGACTGTTCAATCGAACGTATGCTGAACGGTTTAATCGACGCTGAAGAGGTGGAACGTTGGTGCGGTTTATTGGACGAAAGGCCCGTTTACTAAAAACAATATAATCAAGAGGAAAAAATGGCTGACAAAAAATTTAATCTGGCAGATCTGAACCGATATTACGCCATGATCATATGCCGAATGAGCGACGGCACCCGCATGAAAATTTACCGCAAGCTGATTTCATTGCTGCGCAACCGGTTTTCCTTAATGGACGCATTGGACCGAATCAGAGGCATTATTACCAATGACGGCAAAAATCCCGATGAACCTATGGCTTTAGCGATCTTGTACTGGTCACGCTCTTTACAAAACGGTAATCCGTTCTCCGTTGCTCTGGAAGGGTGGGCGCCTGCCAGCGAACGCCTGATGCTGTCTGTTGGTGACGTGTCCCACTTGGAAGGCGCTCTGGAAAACCTGATCAAAGTGGTGGAAGGGACAAAAAAAATGAAAGAGCCCCTGGTCAGCGCGATCAGCTACCCGATGTTCCTGTCCATGATGGTTATTTTGATTATTTACGCGATCGGGGCATACATGGTTCCACCGATGATGAACGCCGCGCCAAACACACGCTGGACCGGCAGCGCGAAAGATCTGGTAAGCCTTTCCATATGGATTCAAAAGAATTGGGCCTTCGCCTTTGCTTCATTGCCGACGGTGTTCGTTTTGATTTATTTGACAATGGGGCGCTGGAAAGGAAAAACGCGCGCATGGGTCGATAATATTCCCCCTTGGTCGCTTTACCGAATATTCGTCGGCGTGACATGGATGTTGGCTATGGCCGCTCTGGTCCGCGCCGGAACGCCGGTTTCTCAGGCTTTGCGTTCTTTGCGCCATGATGCAAGCCCGTACTTGTTATATCGTATTGATACAGCACTGGTTTTCATTAATAACGGGGATAACTTAGGAGAAGCTCTTTCCAAAACCGGATTAGGCTTTCCCGATAAAGAAATCGTTGGCGACTTGCGCATTTATTCTGAAATGGATAACTTCCAGGAAGCTCTGGACCAAATGGCAAATGAATGGCTGGAAGACAGTATTACAAGCATCGGGCAAAAAGCAGGTATCCTGAACATGATTGCAACGCTGTTCGTTTCCGGCACGATCGCCTGGGCTGTTATGGGCACCTTTGCCATGCAAGATCAAATCACCAAAGCAATGGGGTAAAATTCCCTTTTTCAAACATACGAAAATCCCCGGCACTGCGGGGATTTTTTGTATTTGAAATCCCGAATCGAAACACGAATTTTTTATGTCTCCTTCAAAACCACCAAAAGAATTATTCGGCTTTTTTTGGCAATAATAGCCCCGTAAACAATACGTTTTTTTTGATATATCCTCTGGAACGAGAACAAAGGAATTATTGACTTTTCTTATAATAACAACGTTTCTTGTCCCGCAAAAAAAAGAAAATCAAAGGGGGACTTTTTTTGTAGGCTCTTTGTCATTAACCATATGATTTAAAATGTTTTTTCGATCAACACTTTCCTCAAATCTATAAAAGGCTAAAGTTAGAAGTAAAAAAGGCCGATCATAAAAAATACCTTTTCGCCGGTACCCTCTTATCGGCGGAACTAAGCCGGCAAAGTGTTGGATACGCTCTGCCGGTGTTTTTTATAAAAAAAGCGCAACACTTACTGTTTTTCAGGACAGTCTGCATAAAGCAAAAGAATTTTGTCTGGATACGGCTGCAAATTTTCCGAAACCGCGTGTCCCGCATGTGGTTTTCGGAGTACAAAAAAAGCCTCCCTTCTCAAAATAAAGAAAGGAGGCGCGAATATTTTTTGCTAACGACCGCCTGTTTTAGCAGCCTTTGCCGCAATGGAAACTGTCGGCTGAGAAGACTGCTGTTTTGCCGGTGCGGCTGCTTTTTCCGTTTGTTGAGCCTTGTTTTTATTTTTATTCATGCCCAACTGATCGGTCAGCACTTCCAATTCATCGACAAAGCCCTTCACGACGCTCAGTCCCTTTTTCCAGAAATCCGGTTTTGAAGCGTCAAGTCCGAACGGGGCCAGCATCTGCTGATGACGTTCAGACCCACCTTTGGCCAGCATTTCCATGTATTTCTTGGGGAAATCCTCGACTTTGCCTTCCTCGTGCACTTTATACAAAGAATTAACCAAACAATCGCCAAAGGCGTATCCGTAAACATAAAACGGCGTATGAACCAAATGCGGCACAGTGGACCACAGCGCATTCGAATTTTCATCATTCGTTACAGACGGTCCCAAAGCGTCATTCTGCGTCTTTGTCCAAATGCCGTTCAACCGTTCCGGCGACAATTCGCCTTCTTTGCGCCGAGCCGTATGCACTTCTGTTTCAAAGCGGTGAAATGCAATCTGGCGCACGGAAGAGTTAATCATCGATCCTGTTTTTTCCGCCAACATCGCGAAACGCTGTTTAGGATCCTTTTCATGGTTCAACATGTATTTAAACGTCATCATTTCCCCGAAAATCGACGCCGTTTCCGCCAACGTGATCGGCGTATTGGATTTCAGCATGCCCTGTTCACGCGCCAAATATTGGTGCACACCATGCCCCAGTTCATGCGCCAGCGTCATCACGTCGTTAGTGGATCCCATAAAGTTCAGCATCAGATACGGATGGGACGACGGCACTGTCGGGTGCGCATAAGCGCCGCCCTCTTTACCTTCTTTCGGAGCAACGTCAATCCACTTGTTATCAAAGAATTTTTTTCCGATCGCCGCCATTTCCGGCGAAAATTCATTATATGCTGACAGAACGATTTTTTTAGCTTCTTCCCACGTATATTTCTTTTCCGGCAGATCGGGAATCGGCGCATTGCGGTCTGAATAATCTAATTTGTCAACGCCCAGCCAATCTGCTTTCATTTTATAATAACGGTGCGAAATATCCGCATGGCTGTCCACAACGGAATCAACTAATGCATCAACGACCTCATCTTCCACCTGATTTTCAATATTGCGGGCGGAAATAGGACGTTTATAGCCGCGCCATTCGTCTTCGATCTGTTTATCTTTTGCCAAAGTGTTCGTAATCAATGCGAACGTTGACATATTGTCTTTCATCACGCGATTGATTTCGGCACAAGCCTCATGACGTGTTTCAATATCCGGATCAGACATTTTGGCCATTGCTTCCGGTTCTGTCAAAGCCTTGCCGCCAATAGTGAAGCGCAAATTCGCCATTGTTTCGTCAAACAAACGATTCCACGCCGTTGCCGATGTCATTGATTTGTCATGCAGCAGTTTTTCCATATTTTCCGGCAGCATATGTTCGCGCGCGGCACGGACGTTTTTGATCCACGGTTCATATTTCTGCGCCGCCGGAGACGTCATTTTTTCCGCCAGCTGCTCATCGGTAAGACCATTCAGTTCTAATTCAAAGAAAAGCATCTTGCCGGAAACATCATTCGATTTTTCCTGTACATTCTGATAAAAAGCCGAAATTTCCGGATCGTTCATATTCGTTGAATGGAGCAAATAGGAATAGGCGTCCAAACGTCCCAATGTTTCGGACAGTTTTTCGTATTCCGCGACAGAACGACCGAATTCATCGGGAGAAGTTCCGGCCAACTTGCCCTTATAGTGTGTTTCAAAACGCATCGCGCCGGCAGAAACAGCCGCCATATCTTTCTTCAGTTCCGGCGAATCCATTCCCGGATACAAATCGCTCAGGTCCCATTTTGGCATTTCTTCGGACATCTGATCTTCCTTTCCTGCAAATTATTTTTAATTTTTGCCCCGACATTTTAATCTGTCAACTCTTTTTAACAAAAGAATTTCCGGCCTTTTCGCTTTTTTCGTTACCGGTATGCGGCCTTGAAAATATCGACATTTTCCTGCAAAGACAGCGTATAACGGTCCATAGCGAACAGGTTGCTCATTGTTTTATGGGCATTTCTGGCCAATTTTTCCATCTCGTCAGCCTGAATTCCGTAATCAGACATTTTCAAATGATCCACACCGCACTTTTCCTTTAATTGGCGCAAAGCATGAACAAACGTGTACGGTTTTTCTTCTTCGGGCAATCCGTCCGTTACTTCGCCCATCATATGCGCCATTTTAATAAAACGATCCGGCACATACTTTGCAAAAAAGGAAAAATAAGCTTCTGAAATCATCAGCATGCCGGCCCCATGCGGCAATTCAGGATGGAAAGCACTCATCGCATGTTCCATGGAATGTTCGGAAGTGCAGCTGGACGTGACCTGTACCATACCGGACAGCAAAGCGGCCAACGCAATATTTGTTCTGGCCTCAATATCCGAACCGTCCTGCACGACTTTCGGCAGGTTTTTCGAAATCAGGCGAATGACCTGCAAAGAAAAAGCTTCACTGATTGGCGTAGCGCTCTTGGCAATAAAGCCTTCCGCCGCATGGAAAAAGGCATCAAACCCTTGAACCGCCGTCAAAAAAGGCGGCACTGTCAAAACCAGCTCCGGGTCAACGATTGACAAGGTTGGAAAAGTTGACGGCACGCCAAAACCGATTTTTTCATGCAATTCTTCGTTCGTTACATCGATCCACGGATTTGCCTCCGTTCCCGATCCGGAAGTCGTGATCACAGCAACAATCGGCAGAGCCTGATTTTTAACGGGCTTTCCTTTTCCCGATCCGGTGACGATATAATCCCATAAATCGCCCGGATTACGCGCCATTAAGGCCGCCCCTTTCGCCGCGTCAATAGTGCTGGCCCCGCCGACGCCGACGACAAAATCACAAAAATTATCGCGGGCGATTTGCGCGGCTTCCATAACAGAAGCTTTGGACGGATTGGGGTGAACTTTATCAAAGATCATGTATTCGATTCCCTGATGATCCAATGCGGTCAGCACCCGATCCAAACAGCCCGTTTCCTTCATTGTTTTGCCGTTGGAAACAACAACTAAAGCAAGCCGTCCCGGCAACGGTTCCCGCTTTAATTCATCAAGCTTCCCCACGCCGAACAACACTTTTGTCGGTATTGAAAAATTAAACTCAATCATAACCCGCCTCCTTTTTTCAGGACGCTTTATTTATACTTTTTTTTGATTTCAAAAGAAAATAAAATCAGCGTGTCGGACGCAAAAATTCAAACGGAACCGAAGTTTCCCGCTTTTCCGCCTGCTCCGGACGGGCTTCCGCCTGCGCCGAAAAAGCATCGATCTCTTCCTGAGCTCCTTCGCCTGTTTCCGGCATTTCCGCCGAAGAGTCTTCTGCAGAAACAAAAGACTCCACCGTATCAAAATCAGATGCTTCCTGATAAGGCGTTTTCTCAAAGGAAGAAGCCGGCATTTCGGCGACAGGCCGTTCAAAAACACTCTGCCGCCGGTCGATTTCGCGGCATGCTTCCACAAAACGCAGATAAACGCGGCCTAAAGAACCTTCTTCAAAGATTTTAGTCAAATAATGTTCGATATCATGACGTTCCAACATGGTGAACATCTGTTCAAACCGATAGCAAAACGTCCGTACGGCATTTGACAGAATTTCGTCACGTTTGAGCTGATTTTCCAGATCCTCTTTAAATTTTGGAGAATTCTCGGCATTTTGCAGCAAAACTTTGCAAAAAGCCCAACGGTTGCCGTCACCGACACGCTGCCAAACGATTTCCGTATGCGCCGGCTGGATCAGCCCCAGCCGAACGACGATGTCAGACAACAAGTCATTCAATTCATTAATAAACAAATCTGCATTATGCAAAACAAGCGCGCTGCGCGTCTGGACCTGCGTTTCCATCATCGTTCTGACCATGACTTCGGCATGATCGGCGGAACGACGCGTCTGTGCCAGCAGCAGATTAATCGTATTGCCGTGTTTGCGCAGCGTCATGACGTTATAAAGCAATCCGACAACGATCCATAAAAAAATCACCGGCAAAAAAGCCGTCGCCGCCAGCATCGCAATATCCGGTACGGGCAGTCCCAACAGCTGAGGCACCCCAAGCTTCGCATAGACATAAAACAGAACGCCGCCCAGCCATAATAAAGATGCCGCGACAGAAACACTGAACAAAACGATTAACCCAATCACGTTTGTATCCTTTTCAAAGAATCAAGCAAACCAACGAATTTAGGCTTTATTGTAATTGAATTTTATAAATTTTCTCTAAATGCCTGAGGAATTTTTATTCTCTTATGAAGTTAAAAGTGATAAGAAGAAGAAAACAGGAAATTTTACAGGAAGGGTACTTTATGGAACAGGAACAGTATCTGGAATTTGAAAAGCCTATTGCAGAGCTGGAAAGCAAAATTGAAGGGCTGCGTCATCTCAGCAGTGCTGAAGGCGGCGTTAGCATCGCTGAAGAAATCACCCGTCTGCAAAAAAAAGTCGAAAAACAAATCAATTTGCTGTATGCCAAATTAACGCCGTGGCAAAAAACGCTGGTAGCTCGTCACCCGAACAGACCTCATTGTCTGGATTATATTAACGGACTCATCACGGATTTTACATTATTGGCCGGTGACCGCTTGTTTGCCGAAGATGCGGCCATTGTCGGCGGGATCGGTCGCTTTCAGGGCCATTCCGTCATGATCATCGGACAGGAAAAAGGGCATGACATCGAAACGCGGTTAAAACACAGTTTCGGCATGGCCAAGCCGGAGGGCTACCGTAAAGCGATCCGATTAATGAAAATGGCGGATCGGTTCGGACTGCCCATTATCACGTTCGTTGATACCGCGGGTGCTTTCCCGGGTATAGAGGGCGAAGAACGCGGACAAGCGGAGGCGATTGCATCCTGTATTGACGCAAGCTTTGCCGTACGCGTCCCTGTCATTTGCTGCGTTATCGGAGAGGGCGGTTCCGGCGGCGCGATTGCTTTGGCCACGGCCAATCGTTTATTAATGCTGTCCAATTCAATCTATTCCGTTATTTCTCCGGAAGGCTGTGCCTCTATTTTATGGCGTGACGGTTCCCAAGCCCAAAAAGCGGCGGAAGCGCTGCACTTAACGGCAAACGACCTGAAAGAATTAGGTGTTATCGACGAAGTCATCAACGAACCGACCGGCGGGGCCCACCGCGCCAAAGCGGAAACGATTGCTGCTGTCGGCGACGCTCTTTACAGTCATTTATCCGAATTACTTAAAATGGATCGGGATAAAATACGCCGGGACAGAGAAGAAAAATTCCTGAAAATGACACGTCTGCAATCTTAAAAGACTTTTTTCTTTGCTACAAAGTAGCAAGAGGACATTTTTCGGAGATTACCTCACACGCCGAACCGCATGATTTTCGTTTTACAAAAATAAGAGACAGAAACATTTTTTCTGCCTCTTTATTTTTTGCGAAAAAAATTTATGGCTTTTTTATTCTGCCCCCTTCAAAAGAGAGATCAAAGCCATTTTCACCTTATAACGGTACATTTTCCTTTTTTAATACCTTGACCATAAACCAGCGTTTCAAGGAACGTCCGTAATGGAACACAACGGCGCCCCACAAAGCGGAAATCACCGATCCGCAAATAACGCCCAAGCGGATTTCCTGCTGCATTGTTTCCCCCGGCAGAGCCAATTTGCCGACAAACAGAGCCATGGTAAAGCCTATTCCGGCCACAACCGCCACGCCATACAGATCCAGCATCGTCACGGACTTGGGGAAAGAAGCAATTTTTAATTTAATCAAAACCCATGTCGTTGCAAAAATGCCGATTTGTTTGCCGAAGAACAGTCCGAAAATAATCCCTAAAGTCAGCGTATGCGTAAACGTTTCCGCCGTAACGCCGCCCAAATACAATCCCGCGCTGGCAAAAGCAAAAATCGGCAAAATAAAGAAATCAACCCAAGGCTTTAACTTTTTCATTAATTGGTTCAACGGAGATTCCTTTTCACCGGAGACACGCATCGGATAAGCCATAGCGACAACAACGCCGGCGATCGTCGTATGGATTCCTCCGTTTAAGAAGCAATACCACAGCACAACGCCGAGAAGCAGATAGGGCAGGAAATTCGTAACGCGCATTTTATTTAACAAATACAGCGCAAACGTTGCGATACATGCATAGCCCAACAAAGAAAGGTAAACCCCTTGATTATAGAACAGCGCAATAATAATAATCGCGCCCAAATCGTCAAAAATCGCGATTGCCAGCAAGAAAATTTTAGCTGCTTGGGGAACGGCCCCTCCGACCAGCATTAAAACACACAGAGCAAAAGCAATATCCGTCGCGGTGGGAATAGCCCAGCCGTGCATATATTCCGGCGCGGCATGATTAATAATTGCATAAATGATCGCCGGACAGCAAATCCCGCCGACAGCCGCGATACAGGGCACAAGAACCTGCCGGATATCGGACAAAAAGCCTTCTTTCATCTCGCGTTTCAATTCCAAACCGACCGATAAAAAGAAGAAAACCATTAAAACATCATTGACCCACCATTCAATGGATTTCGGGAACATAACGTCCCTGACACCGATCGTAATCGTTGTTTCCAAAAAGTGATGAACCGGTTCACGCGCGGCTGTATTTGCGCAAACAATTGCGGCCACCATTGCAAAAATCATAACCAGACCGCTGGTTGCTTCATTATTTAAAATTTTTTCAAACCATGCTCTTGAAAAAAGGCGAACGGGCGCCGTTTCTGCGTGTTCTTGTGTCATAAAATCCCCTTTCTGATTCGATTTCATTTTCTTATTAAAAAGAAAAAAAGAAAAAATCAAGTTTTTATATTTTCTTCCCAATGGTCAGCAGACCATAAACCGGCTGCCCCAGCTCTTCGCGCAATTCAACGGGAAGCACTTTTTCCGCAATGAAATGATTTTTGCGCAGCTCATTTAAAATATACGATTTGCCGTGCATGAACCGTCCGGAAGGTTCCAATGCGTAATCGGCGTCATCGACTGTATTTTCGCTGACGGTAAAAACGACTCGTCCACCGGACTTTACGGCAGCCGACAATCCGGAAAAAACGGGAGATAAATCGCCTAAATACGTCAGTACATCAGCTGAAACAACTAAATCAAACTGATCCTGATGCAACGGCAAAAAAGAAATAATATCGTCTTGTATTAAGTCAGCATAAAGCTTTCTTTGCGCGGCCTTTTTCAACATTTCTGCCGACAAATCCACGCCTGTCAAATTTGACGGAACAAGCCCTTGGGCCGCCATTGCCGCCGCGCACAGCCCCGTGCCGCACCCCAAATCAAGAACGGATAGAGTCGGATCAAAGGCCAGCTCTTTCACGGCGGAAGCAATCAAGGCCGGCGCCTGATAATTCAGTCCTTCCAAAACAGAATCAAAAGAATCGGCAAAAGCGTCAAACAATTCCTGCACATAAGCCGCCGATGCTCGCTTTACGTCTGCCGCATCGTTCAGCGTTTCCAACATATGCTGCGCCGCCGGATTATCGGGAAACAAAGAAAGCCATTCGTCGGTTAAACGCATCACGTCTTCAGTTTTGTTTTGCAGCTGCAGATTATACAAACAGCCGCTGAGCGTAATATGCACAGTCGGATCTTCTTTGATTTGCAACAGCCTCAAATAAATTTCCGCGGCCTGGGCAAAAGCTTCCTTTTTTTCCAAAAATGAAGCATAAGCGAACAAATATTCTTCGTCTTTTGGAGAAAGCTCCAGCAATTGCCGATAAATTTTTTCAGCGGCGTCTGTTTGCCCTGTCATAACCAGCGCATAAGCCAAATTAAAAGAAGCCAAAGAATCTTCCGGCGCGATTTCCAGCGCTTTCCGATAAGCTTCCGAAGCTTCGTCATACCGGTTCAAAGAGGACAGCATATTACCGCGGTGAATTAATGCGTTTAAGTATTCCGGCTGACGGGCCAGAGCCTGATCGCAAATGTTCAGCCCTTCTGCGAATCGTGCCGTTTCGAAACAGACTCCGGCCAAATTGCTCAGTGCCGCCGCGTCTGTCGAATTTAAGTCAGCCGCCTTTAAATACGCTTGTTCCGCTTTATCAAACTGCTTTAAGCCGTAATACGCATTCCCGGCTCCGATCCACAGAGAATAGTCAGTTTGCTGAGTGTTTAAAACAGGCAATACCAGTTCCAATGCCGATTGATATTCCGCCTGATTGTTCTTTTCATTAATGAGAGCGATTAAATGATCCGACTGCATTATTTCTTTTTCTGCGCCGCAAAAATCAGACATGAGATATCTTCTTCTCCCCGGTACAAGATGCCCTCCTGCCGGTATATCTCCTGCAGCCGGGAAGTTTTTAACGCAGCGGAAACAAAATCGGCATTATGATGAAACACGCCGGCGTTGAATGAAAAGGGCCGTTCTTTTCCGGTTAAAGGGAAAATGGAAAAGACGAACCGTCCTCCCGGTTTCAAAGCCGATTTCACCGCCTTAAAAACAGGCGCCAAATCCGCAAAACAGGAAAGCACATCCATACAGACAATCAAATCATACTGTTTGGCATTCTTTTTGGATTTGCAAAAAGAAATCAGATCCGCCTCCTGCAAGTCATCATACGTTGACTGATCCGCCGCCAATTCCAACGTTTCGGAAGAAAGATCCACACCGACCAAAGCTCCGTCAAAAAGGGTGTACTTTTTCAAAACAGCCGCCATAGCTCCCGCGCCGCACCCCAAATCCGCTGCATTCAGCGATTCAGCAAGCGGCACTTCCAATGTTTCCAACGTTTCTTCCAACAAAGACGGACCAAGATAAGAAGAGCTCAAAGCAATATCGCTTAATTCCTGTGCATAGGCATCATTAATCAAACGAACCAAAGAAACCGGAGCCGAATCCTTTCTTTCCCGATTCAAAACGGCATCGCAAATAAATCGCGTTTCTTCGGATATGTCTTGTCGATCAGCCAAAATTTCAGCCTTTTGGCGGCACTGTTCCTCCAACCCCGCCTGCCGCATATTCCAGAACAATTCCCTTATCTGCAGCAGCCGTGCTTCGGAATCTTCCGGCATTTGCAGCAATAAATCAAAAGCACGGTCATATTCCTGCAGTTCAAAAAGCACGTATACCCACTGAACCTGCATTTCCTCCGACAAATCCGTCAAACAGGACAAGCTTTGAAGCGCATTGTCGGCTTCCTCGTATTCTTCAAGCGTTATATAGGCCTGTGAAACAGCGGACCAAACGTCCTGATTTTCATCACATGCCGTCAAAGCTTCAAGACCGTACTCAATAATCTGAGCTTCTTCTTCCATTTCTGACAATATGGAATAAAAAAGCGGATCCTGAAGAACGGCCGCGCGGTTAACCTTCAGCGCTTTTTTAAGAAAGTGGTCCGCCTGCTGCATGTTTTCAAACAAACTGGCATAAAAAGCCGCCAGACAAAGAATACGTTCGTCCGCTTTAAAACGCAGATATAAGGAATCCATAAACGCATACAGCTCATCGGGCCGTTCCAAATGAAACAGCAACAGCGCTTTAAAGACATTTGCACTGATATTGTCTGCGGATTTTTCCAGAGCCTTATTCACAAAAACAAGAGCTTCCTCTTGTCGGCCAAGGTTGTTCAGCACTTCGGCCAAACATAAATACCCTTCCGCCGGCAGCCGGCTGACGCGCTGCACCATTTGATCAAAAAAAGCCGTACTGACAGAGGAATGCTGCAGCCGACAAATCATACGGTTGGTCCAAAAAACTATGTTTTCCGGATCGTCCTTCAGCAATTCATCATAAACCGTCGCCGCCTCTTTATACCGCTTTAACAAAAACAGCCCGACTGCACGGGCTTGCCCCGTACAACCGGACGTTTCTTGTGTCAAAGCGTTTTCTTCTGTCATCAGCTGCACATCACCAATAAAATACCGGCGGCAACTGCTGATCCGATCACGCCGGACACATTCGGCCCCATAGCGTGCATTAAAATAAAGTTCGTCGGGTCAGCTTCTTTGGCAACTTTATCCGCCACACGCGCCGCCATTGGAACAGCTGATACGCCCGCAGCGCCGATTAACGGGTTAAGCTTTTCTTTGCTGAAACAATTCATCAGTTTCGCCATTAACACGCCGGCTGCCGTCGCGATTGAAAAAGCAATCAGGCCCAACACTAAAATACCCAACGTCTGCGTTGCTAAAAACTTATCCGCCGACAGCTTGGACCCTACGGTTAATCCGATAAAAATCGTGACAATATTGCATAGCTCGTTTGCCACGCATTTGGCCAGGCGATCGACAACCTTTGATTCTTTCAGCAGATTGCCGAACATCAGCATGCCCATTAATGGAGCAGCGGATGGTACGAACAAAATGCACAGCAGAACAACCATGAAAACAAAAATAATCTTTTCTTTGCGGGAAACTTCACGCAACTGTTTCATTCTGATTTTGCGTTCTTCCACTGTTGTCAGCGCCTTCATAATCGGCGGCTGGATAATCGGCACCAAAGCCATATAGGAATATGCCGCTACAACGATCGCCCCCATCAGTTCCGGCGCCAGACGTCCCGTTAAAAAGATCGCCGTTGGACCGTCCGCCCCGCCGATAATTCCGATTGAAGCCGCCTGTTTCAGCGTAAAATCGACCAATCCCAAATCTGTCAGCGCCAACGCCCCTAAAACCGTTGCAAAAATACCGAACTGCGCGGCGCCCCCTAACAGAGCAACCTTCGGATTAGCAATCATCGGGCCGAAATCCGTCATAGCGCCCACGCCCATAAAGATAATCAGCGGGAAAATGCTTGGCGGCGCAATGCCAAAATTATAAATGTACAGCAAGAATCCCGTGACTCCATCCAAAACTTCCGAGACACCCGCCCCCGGCGCGTTGGACAGCAGTCCGCCAAATCCGATCGGAATCAGCAGCAGCGGTTCAAATCCCTTGGCGATCGCCAAATAAATCAGCACAAGGCTGACCACAATCATAATAAGCTGCCCCGCCCCGACGGAAACAATCATTGTTTCCGATGCCACGGCAGCATGTTCGGAAAAGAAGCCGTACAATCCGGTTGACTTAATCAGCAGAGCCAAAGAAGGGTGATTTTCCAAATAAGCGGAAAACGCCTCCCCCATACAGCCATGAGATGCCGCAATCAAAATATTGATCAACGAAATCAGAGCGCACACGGCAACTACCGCCCACATGATAAAATTATGGCGTCTTTGTGCTTTAAAAAGCTGCGTATTGGAATCCATAGCGGCCCCCTTTAGTTCAGAGTCATCAACAGCTGGCCAGTTATGACCTGATCGCCTTGATGCACCGCAATTTTGCCGACAATCCCGTCAGCCGGCGACGGGACGGGACTTTCCATTTTCATGACTTCCAAAATTGCGATCGGCTGCGCTTTTTTAACCGCGTCGCCTTCTTTAACCAGCAATTTTGTCACTGTTCCGGGAACCGGAGAAGCAATTTCTGTTCCCGTGCCGCCAGTCGCAGCCGGCTTGGCCGCAGCTTGTCCCGCAGGGCCGACGGTCACTTCAAACGTTTTCCCGTTTACCGTCACTTTATCACCGTCCAAAGACGCCTGATAAGCCCGACCGTTCACTATAACATTGAAATCGCCCGATGTCACTTTAACCGCCGGTTTTTCTTTATAACGGACACCGATCTTCGCTTCCCCCTTCAGGAAAGCAATTCCCTTATCGCCGCAAGCCGCGGCAATAAAGATATTTTCGTCCGTTTCCGGCAGATTGTTTTCTTTCAAAATCTCACGGAAATGAGCAACCTGTTTTTTCGGATTGCGGTCATTAATTGCCAAAGGAGATTCCTTCGTCGGTTCCAGTTTTAACTGTTCCGCCGCGATTTTCACAACTTCAGGATCCGGTTCATGCGGTGTGCGGCCAAAATACCCCAACACCATTTTGCCGTATCCTTCGGCAATTTTCTTCCACGGTCCCTGCATCACGTTATTAAAAGCCTGCTGGAAATAGAACTGGGAAACCGGCGTCACAGACGTACCGTAACCGCCTTTGCGCACAACTTCCTCCATTGCCTTAACGATTTCAGGAAACTTATCCATAATGCCGTTGTCGCGCAGCATTTGCGTGTTTGCCGTCAAAGCGCCGCCGGGAAGCGGGGACCACGGCACGCGCGGTTCAACTTTCGTTGCTTCGGGCGGCAGCAGATATTCGCTTAAAGCGTTTTTCAAAAACTCTTCCGTTTCCAAAATCTTTTGCGGATCAACGTCTAAGACATAATCCGTTCCGCGCAAAGCGTGCCACATTGTCAAAACGTCCGGAGAACACGTTCCGCCGGAAACCGGCGCCAAAGACAGGTCCACCGTATCCGCACCGGCTTCGATCGCCGACATACAGCACAGGACGGAAGTTCCTGCCGTTTCATGTGTATGGAAAGAAATCGGCTTGTCCGTCAGTTTGCGCATACGCTTGATTGTTTCATGGACAATAGCCGGCGTGCACGTGCCGGAAGCGTCTTTCAGGCATAAAGAATCGAACGGCACATCGGCCTCCAAAACGGCACGCAGGCGCTGTTCGTAAAAGTCGGGGTCATGCGCTCCCGTGCAGCCGGGCGGCAAAGACATAATCGTAATGGTCATCTGATGCTGCAGACCGGCCTCTTTAATCGCTTTTCCCGACACAATCAGATTATTCGGATCGTTCAGCGCATCAAAATTGCGAATTGTCGTCATGCCATGTTTTTTAAACAGCTTTGCGTGCAGTTTAATCAGATCGGTTGACATCGAATCCAATCCGACAACATTGATTCCGCGGGCTAAAGTCTGCAAATTAGCGTCGGGCCCTGCAACTTCGCGGAACTTATCCATGACATCGAAAGCGTTTTCATTGCAGTAAAAGAAAGCGGATTGGAAAGCGGCGCCGCCGCCGGCCTCGAAATAACGGATTCCGGCGTCGCGAGCCATTTCAACCGCCGGGAAATAATCTTTCGGAAGGACGCGCATTCCGAAAACGGACTGGAACCCGTCGCGGAAAGCCGTGCACATAAAATTTACAACCTTTTTAGCCATTTTCATTCACCTTCTTTTAACCGTTTTTCAATTTTACCGCGACAGCCGCTGCGATCAAAGCCTCGTCCTCATCGGCTGCGGGCTTTTCGGATTCGTCCGTTACGCCTAAATATTTAAAAATTGCCGCCTGGGCATACATCACTCCCACCAGCAGCAGTAAAAACACAAATACGCTGGACATGCCGATCAGCGTTAATTCCAATCCTTCCACAAACATTAAAAACCTCTGATTTTAACTCGTACCTTACGTTTTCTTTTTATATAATGAACAAAATAATTTTTCAATTTCCTTCTTTCATTAACTTTTTATCTTTGGTCAAAGATACTGGAAAACTGTCTGTTTTTCTTTTTTGCTGGACATATTGCTTCTGACAGATAAAGCTACGGGAAAAATTTAATCCATCAGTTGTCGGGAAAGATCAAAATGACTAAAGGAACCCTAGAAATCATTACCGGTCCGATGTTTGCAGGAAAAACATCTGCTTTATTAAAAAAAGCGCGCTCTTTTGCCGGCGAAATGGTTCTGATCAAACCGTCCTTTGATACACGGTACGGTATCTGCGAAATCAAAACGCATGATGGCGTTGCCGCAGAAGCGTTTAATTTGACAAATACCAGCGAAATTTTGGAGTCACAGGTCATTAAAAAGGCTCAAGCCGTTTTTTTCGATGAAATTCAATTTTTTATGGAACCTTATTTCGGCGGAGATGTTATTTCCTGCATCAACACCCTGTTAAACAGGGGATTGTCGGTTGTCTGCTGCGGACTGGATATGAATTGGAAGGGAGAACCGTTCGAAATTATTTCAAAGCTGAAAACAATCGCCGATCGCTATACCGTCCTGCATGCCAGATGTTCGGTCTGCAACGAACCGGCTATTTTTACATACAAACGCGGCGGCTCCAAATCCAATATCGAACTTGGCGCTGCTGAAATTTACGAGCCCAGATGTGCCAAACATTATCCGTTCAGCTCTGTTTACGATCCGGAGGATGAAGAGCAGAACGATATGGATTTAAGGCAAGGAGAACTATTTGAACTATAAAGGATTATCATCCAAAAAGGCGTCTGACTTTTATGTCAGGCATGAATACCTGATCATATTATGCTGCGTTCTCCTCTGGCACATAACCATGCTTGCCGCTTCCAACGGCCTTTTTTTGGAACGGATAACTATACCCACGCCATGCGGCTGCTGGATTTCATTCAGTCCGGATCATGGCAGGAAATTATGTACCGCCATGATAACTGCCCTTTCGGACAAATGTTGCATTTTACCCGTTTCACGGATATGGTCCTGTACCTGACCGCCCTTCCCTTCCTGCCCTTTATGGAAGTCAAAAGAGCCGTCTTATTCGGAGGCTTCTTATATAATCCCGTCATTGCCTGTCTTTCCGCCGCCGCGTTGATTTGGGCAGGCAAATCTTTCTTCGGACCGCTGCTACGGGCGTTCGGCGTATTGTTTTATTTTGTTCAGGGTGCTGTTTTTTCTCTGTTCTTAGCAGGCAGACCGGATCACCATGTGTTATTGAATTTACTGCTGATCGTTCTTGTCGGCTGTTTACTGCATGGAGCCAAAACACAGAAAACGGCCTATTATAAAATAGCGGGCATTTTTGGCGACTTGTCTGTTTAGGCCACACCGGAGGGCTTTTTGGCCTGCGGATTTATTTTTGCAGGCCTGCTTGCAGCCTGGTTATTCAGGTTCCAGAACATGCGTCAAATCAGACTGTTCAACCAGTTCTTGTTTTTCAGTGCTGGATCGTTAATCCGCCGATGCAGGGAATATTTTATCCGGATAACGGGCGGTTATCTGTTTTAATGGTTGTTATGTTGGGACTGGCTTTTCTGTCTTTTTACATTGAAGAATTTTTGGAAAAAGAGCGGTATATTCATTCCTGTTCTGGCAGATTTTTCTCTGTTGCGGCGGCGGCTTTGCTTTCCTTTGGACTGACGCTCCTTCTGTTCGGACTGAAGCCTGTCTTATCCTCCCCTATCCCGCCGGATATTTATCAAATTTGGGCCGCTTCTGTTTCAGAACTACAACCAGGATTTTCAGGAGATTTTTTTCAGAGTGTTGCCAGGATTTTTCTTTATGTTTTAATGATTAGCCTTTTTGCTTTTCCTTTTTGTTCGATACGTGAAAAAAAACTATTAATCACGATTGCAATCCCGTTGCTTTTTCTTACTTTTATGACACTGCTCACGCGCCGTTTCAGCAGGCCCTGTGCTGTACTTTCTGTTTTTACGCTTATGCTATGCTTTCATGGGCTAAGCAAAAACTTTAAAATACTTGTCAAAATCTATTCTGCCGCCAAAATTTTACTTCTTGTACTCATATTGGGATTTTACACGGCATCTGTATTTACCGCAGAAAATTAAAGATAAGTATTTTATTTATCATGTGGATTTCGATGCGTGTGATGCAGAGGATTGAGATATGTAAGTCCCTGAACCAATTGAGTTCCATTGGCATCCGTCAACCCGACCAAAGAGGCATTGCCCTTGTCGTTTACATAAACAACGGCATAATGGACGGCTGCCGGCAGCAATGTGTGTTCTTTCGGGAAACGCAAAACAGAAGAAGCAAAGCGAATGTTAGGGCCATGTTGTTTCGAATCAAATAGTGAAGGCGGCATAACAGCATATTTTAACAGCAGTTCCCGCGGATGCAGTCTTTGACCGCTGAATTTAGCGACAAATGCGGCACGGCCATCATCAAAACGCTGAACGACAACAGCCCCTTTTTCTTTCACAAGCTCTTCAACGGGGATAAAATTATAATACCGAATGCGGACTGCGGAAGAAAACGCATCCGTCTTCATATCTTCAACCCAAACAGGCAGCAGAAGACGAATGCCCGTTTCAAATATTTTGGAATCGGCCAAATAACGAACCATCAAAAAACTTAAAATAAAAAAAGAACAGCCAAAGACTGCAAGACCTCGTTTCATTCCCGGCACTCCTTAGAACTCAATAGTTTTAACTGAAAGCGCAGTCCTTCAAAAAAAAGGCCCGCTGTCAAAGAAATAATTCCAGCCCAAAGCAATGAAACAGATAAAGATAAAAGGAAAACCAACAAAAAACATGCGAATAAAACGGCGGCGATTTTTCCTAAAGCAGGACAATCCATAAAAAAAGAAACCAAAAACAACGCCGCGCTTCCTTCAATGCCGACAGACAAACATAAACCAACAAGGAAAAGAGATAAAATACCTATCACCGATCCAAAAATTTCTTCTGTTTCCAAATCACGCCGCAAACAACAAAACAGCAAAAGCAGCTCTATCGCAAAAACAATACTCAGCACAACAGAGCCCTGCAAAGGATTAATGAACCCCAGCATAAAAAAAACTTCATTCCCCAACAGCAGCAGCAAGGAAAAAACAGCAAAAATTATACTTGGTTCACGACTGTAAACATTTTTCAGCGGCAATAACAGACCGGCTGTTCCCGCAATTGAAAACATACCTAAAAAAACAGTCCGATATTCCCCGGCAAGGAAAGAAACATACCCAAAAAATAAAACTGACAAAACGGTTCTTAGCCAACGTCCTTCAGGCAAAAAAAGACTGCGCCCCCAAAAAATGAACAGAAGGACAATAACAGCCACGGGAGAAAACAAAAAACATGCTTTTGTCAGCAAAAGCAAACCAGTTAAAAAATACGTTCTGAGAAAATATCGAACGGAATAAGACGCCGTCTTTCGCAGAGCAATACCGCAAATCAGAAACAAAAAGGCACCTGCGACCAAAGAGTATGCCCGAAGTCCCCAAAAACAAATTAATGCCGAAACGACCATTCCAATCTGCGGCATCAGCCGGCAAAACGGATCTTTTTGTTCTTCCCGTTGTTCCGTTCCTGTCAAACAAACCTTTTTCAGAGCAGGCTCCATTGCCGGATCAAAAACGGAAATATTTAAACACGCCAATAACTGACGCATTGAAAATTCAACCGACATCTTGCGTATCCTTTAAAAGAATGTCAAACTGGCGATCTATGATCAAAGTCATTACAATCAATAAAGATCCCGCGCTCAGGAAAAGAGCCTGTTCCTGTGAAGCGGGAAGCGTCAACGCTCTAATTCCGCAACAGATTAACAAACTGACCCACAATACGCTGAAGACAAGAAGGAACCGGCAAACAGGTCGATCAAAATGCCTGAACAGATAAAAGCCGCCGAGACCGACAGTAAAAATAAAACAATAAAGAAAGGCTAAACTGCCATAGTTCAAAAAGCTTTGGGCCGCTGCGCCCGCCAATAAAAAAAGCCCTGTAAATAACAAGGGAACAAAACGAAACGCCTGTGATTGAAATAAAAGCCTGTTCCCAGCAAATTCTTCACGCAAAATCAGCAAAGCCAAGTTCAGCAGCGCCGCTAAAGCGCAAAAAGAATCCGCCCCTAACCGCAGCGTCGGCAGAACGAATTGTATGCCATACAAAGCCACCGCCATATTCAGGACAACCAGCGGCAGCAAACGGACTATGGCCCGCGGTGAAGGTAGGGCCCAAAAAATCAGCAAAAGAAACCACAAAAAGAATTGTTCGTACAAAAAAGTATTGGTTCCAAAAATCAATCCCGGCAAAAAGATCATAGCACCGATCACGACCGCTCCAACGTAATCAGCAACAGCGAACCGGCGCGCAAAAGAGCAGACAACGAATAGGAGCGCCAAGAAAAGGCCGCCGTGTAGCGTGTAAAAAAAATGCCATTTCTCAACGACAAAGAAAAAGGCCGCAGCCAGAAAACTTACCCCCGCCAGCCAAGATAAAACGTATTGACCGCCACGCAGCCATTTTTTTTCAGACCGGCACAACGCTACCGCCCGTAAAAAATCGACCGGCAGAAGTATACCTGTCCGGCACAGCTGTATGATATTTTTGATACAAGCCGGCTGATTTAAATAAGCTTCCATTTTTTTATCGGGAACAATCAATCTTCTTTCCTTTTGTTTTAAGACTGTAATTTTTTAGAATTATATTTTATAGTTTCCGACATGAACAGTTTTTTCAAAACAACAGCCTTATTTTTTTGTCTGACCTTGACAGCCGGCGCACAAACGCTGGATATTCAGACCGGACATGAAATGAAGCGAATCGCTTTTTCGGCCAAAACGGGGGTGGAAGTCTTTGCAGAGGCATCTGCCGGAAAGTGGTGTGAAAATATTCTCAGCTTAAAAATCTTTGCCCAGGACGAAACCGTATTCAGCGAAAAATCCCTAAACGCTCTGATGACTAAGGTCGGATTGGTTTTAAACGGCGAATGTCCGGAATCTATGCATGCCATTATTGACGGATACAGTTCAAACACTTTAGTTTTTCAGGGTTCTGCATCGGCTGCCGACAAATGGAAACCAGAAAAAGGAACCCTAAAAGTCAAAATTCAGCAATTACAGGCAGCGGCAGTCAAAACGTCTCAAAACGACTTTTCTTCCAAGGAATGGGCCCCGCCAGCCAACAAACAAAAAATCATTGCGCATATTGATTCTAAGACAGCTTTGGAACACAGACTTTATTCCAAGGATAAGGCCTGTTCTATTTTGTACACAACTGACAAACCCGCTGAAAAGTTAAAAAAATGGTTCATCAGCGTCGGCGGCAACTCCTGTTCTGAAAACTTGATTTACGGACGGGCAGAAGTTTCCTTGTTCAATGAGAAGGGACATCTTGAAACAACCCTTGACGGATATTTCACAGAGGGACGCTTCACCGGCAAAAAAAACTTGAACGTCGTTTTATTAAACCGTTACGGCGCAAACAAAAATGATCAGGTGCTGAGTTATTTGATTGATTCGGATCAGGACCTCAAAATCAACTACGTCAGTTATCTGAAAAGCCAGCGTAATCCCAAAACCGGTTTTTATTCGGCCTGGTCCGGCTGTTCCCCTTTTACGATTGCCGCTGTAACGGAAAATGAAGAACTTTTTTTAGAAAGCGCCATAACGGACAATATTCTGAGGACAGCTCAAAGCTATGCGGATATCTTTTGTCCCGGCGCAACGCAGATGAAGTTTTTTGCAACAACAGTTCCCCAAAATATTCCCGGCATGGACATGCCCGCCGCTTCGGCTAAAAAAGAAGCCTCATCAGAAGAAGACCCCCGTTTGATCTATGCCGCTTCCCTGCAAAGATCGCCTGGCAAAAAATGGAAAATTATTTCGGACAAGACGCAAAATTTGGCGCGTTTGCGTGAAAACGCCCGCAGGACGGAGGATTTGCGCGAACATCAATTAATGATGGCAGACTATAACGAATTGACAAAAACGGATTATTTAGGACGGCTGGCCTATATGATCGGAACGGACCGCATTGACAATCTGCCGGCCATGCTGACGGCAGCCGCCATTATTCAAAAACCGATTCGGGTCAATTTGCTGGTAAATGTTTCTTCGTTGGGACTGGATCAGGCTTGGGCTGACTGGCCGTCTGAATTTTTAATCACACAGACCAGCGGCCTTTTAAACCGTCCCGGCTGGCACATTGTCAGCGGCAATCTGCGTCTGATGACGGATCAGGAGAAAAAAGAGTACAAAAAAACAGACCTGTTCAGCTCCGGTTTGTTAGAGTTATCTGCAGCCGCGGCCTGCGAACAAGAAGTTTGCGGCGAAGTATCCGATTTAATCGGTTTAATCCGGCGGCGGCATGAAAAGCCAAATTGGCAGCCGTATCATGCTCCTTACAGGCAAAAGGAGGAATCATGACAAAAAGCATGTGGATCGCCGTTGTTATTTTAGCCCTCTTGTTTACGGCATGCGGCGCTTTTATGGTTTTGCTGCAAAAAGACGAAGAACAGAAGAATATTCATTATTTCCTGACAAACCGAAAACTGCATACCGTTATTTCTTATCAGGAAGCGGCCCTGTCCGTTTCGGATATGGTTGTTTTAAAAAATGTTTCTCTGCGTTTAAACGCTTTGCCCAAATTAAAAAACAATATTCGGGAATTTACCGTTCATTCCTATAAAGAATCCGGTCATATTCCCGTTTTTCTGTCATTTACCGCCAAAGACGTTTCCCTTCGACTGATTGAGGCGGCCCAAAATCTTGGCGTGCCGGCGGAAAACGTCATTGACACATTAGCGGATTTTAATCCTGTGGAAGACATCTTAAATGCCCCCTTATATGCTGTTCTTCTGGCCGGCTGCAATGACATTTCCGCGCAAATAAAAGGGGAATATGCTTATGCGCCCGCCGCGAAAAAAATGTCGCTGAAAGCCCAAATAGATGATCAATGTCTTGGGCATTGGACTATGGAAATATCATTCAACAATATTTCAAACGCGCAGCAGGGCCAGCTGGCATTAGCGTTCAAGCATTTTCTGCAAAAGGGAAATCCGCTGAAAGATCTGGAAAATTTCTTGGAAGGCGCCTCTATTACGAACTTCTCACTTGCCTATACGGACCTTAATTTGATCAAAGGGTATAAAAAGTATATTGATACGCTTTACCTGCGCCTGCCCGGCACGGCCAGTCCGGCAGAATTGGACGCCAGAGAACTGCAAAAAGTTGTTTCCTATTTATCTTTTTCAAACGCCCACCGGCAAAGGAATGCGGACATCGCCCAAACTTTGGCACAGTTCATTAAAACGCCGGGAACAATTCGTTTTCAAAGCAAACCCGGCAAACAGGTCCCTTTGCACGTGTTAAGAGGAACATTTTTAAGGCGGCTGACGGATCTGCTGCTCAGATTGGATACGTCAGTCGCCTTAGAAAATGCAGAGCTTTAGCTCTTATTCAGAAAACATCGGCGTAGAAAGATACCTTTCGCCCGTATCCGGCAATATTACAACGATCGTTTTTCCTTTATTTTCAGGCCGCTTGGCAATTTGAGCCGCAGCATAAACCGCCGCAGCGGAAGAAATGCCGACCAACAGCCCTTCTTCACGTGCCAATCGACGCCCTGTTGCAAATGCGTTTTCACTGTCTATCGTAATGATTTCATCATAAATGGAAGTATCCAGCGTTTTAGGCACAAAACCCGCTCCGATGCCCTGAATCTTGTGCGGTCCTGCTTTGCCCTGAGATAAAACGGGAGAATCAGATGGTTCAACAGCGACCACTTTCACATTCGGATTTTTCGATTTCAGATACCGTCCGGCACCGGACAACGTTCCGCCCGTACCGACACCGGCAACAAAGATATCCACTTTGCCATCCGTATCCTGCCAAATTTCGGGACCGGTCGTCGCTTCATGCGCCGCAGGATTTGCCGGATTAACAAATTGTCCGGCCAGCATACTGTTTGGTGTCGCCGCCGCAATTTCCTCCGCTTTGGCAATAGCTCCGGACATGCCCTTTGCGCCTTCGGTCAAGACCAATTCCGCGCCATACGCCTTCAGCAAATTACGCCGTTCAATGCTCATTGTTTCAGGCATCGTCAAAATCATCTTATATCCGCGGGAGGCTGCGATTGCCGCCAATCCGATCCCCGTATTGCCACTGGTCGGTTCGACAATAACCGCCCCCGATTTCAAAACGCCGCGTTTTTCCGCATCGTCAATCATTGCTTTGGCGATTCTGTCCTTAACCGATCCAGCCGGATTGAACAATTCCAACTTTGCCAGCAAAACCGCGTCCAGTTTTTCAGCTTTTTCATAATTGGTCAGTTCCATTAAAGGCGTATGGCCGACCAGCTCTGACACCGATTTATAAATTTTCGTCATTTTAAATTATTCCCTTTTCCTTCATAAAAAAGGACCTTTCCTTTGAAAAAACCCCTTTGCCATTTTGGCACAATTCTTTGCGTAAACATATCCCTTTTTAAGACTGCAGCCAAGCTCTGCAAATGCTTTCACCGGACAGATACGGCAAAAAGACGTTTTTTATTTTTAAGATCCTTATCCTTCCCGATCAAACGATAAGATTTACTATCTCACCTTGTTTTTTAAAGTCAACTAAAATAGTAGAGTTTATTTCACTTCGGCTTTTTTCTTCGGATATGATATAAAAAAACAACGAAAGGCTTTTATATGAAAATATCAACCAAAGGACGCTACGGACTGCGCATTTTGCTGGATCTGGCTCTGCACGACAAGGCTTCGCCGCGTTTAATGAAAGAAATTGCCCAATCGCAGCAAATTTCGGAAAAATACATCAGCCGATTAATTTTAAAACTGAACAAAGCGGGACTGATCACTTCTTTCCGCGGCGCAAAGGGCGGCTTAAAACTGGCCAAGCCCCCAAAAGAAATTACGCTTTTGGAAATTATAGAAACAATGGAAGGTCCCGTTTCCATTGTGGACTGTGTTTTGGACAAAGAGTTCTGCCCTAAAGCCTCCGACTGTTCGGCCTGTCGGCTTTGGTCGTCGCTGAACAAAAAAATCCGCCGGCAAATGGAAAAAATCACGCTGAAAGACGTATTAAAAACAGAAAAAAATAAAACGAAAGGTTTATCGGTTTGACTTCCGGTTTTTACTGCCGCATGATAAGCCGTTTTCAACTCATCGGAAAAAAATATGAAAATCGGATTTATTTCTTTAGGTTGTTCCAAAAATACAATTGATACGGAAATGATGCTGGCGCACTTGGATAACGCCGACTATGAAATCACCGCCGATGCCGAACAGGCTGAAATTATTTTGATCAACACCTGCGGCTTTATCGGCGACGCACGCGAAGAATCAATCGAAACGATCAGAGAAATGGCCCGTTTAAAAAAAACGGGAAAATTGAAAAAGTTGATTGTTACCGGGTGTCTGGCCGAACGCTGGCGGAACAAGCTGATGCAGAAAATGCCGGAAATCGATGCTATTGTCGGTTTAAGCGAAATCCACAAAATCGTTAATGCGGTCAGGACTTCTTTAGATCAGAAAAAGTACATGGCTTTCGGCGATTATGAAAAGACCGAAATCGAAGGCGAACGCATGCTGTCCGATGATTCGCCCGCCGTTTTTCTGCGCATTTCCGAGGGCTGCGACAACCGCTGTTCCTATTGCGCCATTCCCAAGATCCGGGGCCGTTACCGTTCCCGCACAATGGAAAGCATTATCGAAGAAGCGCAGGACTTGGAAGCCGCCGGCGCGAAAGAGATTAATCTGATCGCGGAAGACACCTCCCGTTACGGCACGGATTTATATCATGAAAATAAGCTGCCGGAGTTATTGCATCGCTTGGCTGAAGAAACAACGCTGCCATGGATCAGGATTTTTTATTGCTATCCCGACAGAATTACTGACGAATTAATTGCGGAAATGCGTGACAACCCGCGTGTTTTACCCTATTTGGACATGCCAATTCAACATATCAGCGATCCGGTGTTGAAACGCATGAATCGCGGTGGCAGCCGGCAACAAATTGAAACGGTTATTGAAAAACTGCGCCGCGAAATCCCCGACATGATCATTCGCACAACCGTCATTGTCGGTTTTCCGGGGGAAACAGACGAACGGTTTAACGAACTGCTCGATTTTATAAAGAAAACCCGTTTAAACCGAGTCGGCGCTTTCTCCTATTCCCGTGAGGAGGGAACTGCCGCTTACGATATGCCGGACCAGATTGCTCCGGAAATCAAACAACAGCGTTATGAAGCGTTAATGGAAATGCAGGCGGAAATCAGTTTGGAACATCAACGCTTAGCCGTCGGGCAAACACGTACTGTTTTATGCGAAGAATTTGACCCGGAAGAGGGACTTTATATCGGGCGTGATTTTTCCAATGGTCCGGAAGTGGACGGCAAAGTCTTTTTTTCCGGCAGCCGCCCTGTTGCCTCAGGTGATTTTGTGCGCGTTAAAATCACAGAAGCAAATGAATATGACTTATTCGGCGAAATCATCGAATAAATCTTGCATCAACACTCTCTTCTTTTTATTCTGAATGAAAGATATCATCATATGAGGAAAATTTGATGCCTATTAAAAATATTTTCTGGGACGTGGACGGCGTTTTGGCAAATTTAAATTTTGCTTATTTTAACTTCTTAACGCACCACCCGAATTATAAAAATGATTATTCTGACCTGAAATGGGAAGATTTGCCCAAAGTCCTGCCAATTGTTCCGAAATACGGCGCTTTAGAATTAAAGACTCACCCCGAAAAGGGGACGCAAATGGACTATGATTTTTGCCATTCCCCCGAATTTTTCAATAATCGTCCGCTTTACCCGAATGTTGTCGAAACATTAAAAGAACTGAATGAAAAAGGATATAAACAATTTACACTCTCTGCCACTTTTGATGTGGAAGCAAAGAAAAAATTATTAAACGAATTATTAAAAGACGTTACTGATTTTCTGACGATTGAATGTGTGCAGCATGGTAAGTTCATGCACGATACGGCAAAAGAGGATATGCTCAAAGAATGTTTTAAAAAGTATGACTTGAAGGCCGAAGAGACTGTCCTTGTCGATGACCGCATTTATAATCAGTATGCCGCAATCAACGTCGGCGCTCACCCTGTACGGTATCGCTGCGAATTTACTTCCGATCTGCCGCAGGAACTGAATTTTATTCCGGAAATGCACAGTCTTGACGAATTTAAAGAATGGCTTTTTGCCCAAAAATAAAAAGAGGAAGCAATATGAGTAAAGTAATCACAATGATCCCGGTCAGACTGGCTGCCACTCGTCTGCCGAACAAACCTTTGTTGGACATCAACGGCAAAACTTTAATCCAGCGCGTTTATGAAAATGTCAAAGCCGCCATTAAAGGCGATGTTTGTATTGCCTGCGGAGATGAAAAAATCAAGCAGGAAGCTGAAAAATTCGGCGCGATGTGCGTTTTAACGGATCCGAATCTGCCCTCCGGCACGGATCGGATTGCCACAGCTTTAAAAGAAATTGATCCCGACGGCACAAAATATGATATCGCCGTAAATTTCCAGGGCGACAACATTAATGTCGATCCGACCATTAACAACCGTTTGATCAAAATTATTGAGGAAACGGATTGTGATATTGCAACCTGCGGCATGGTATTCAAGACTTTGAAAGAAGCCGAGAATCCGAATAATGTTAAAATTGTCATGGGATTGGAAAAAGGAAAAACGCAGGGACGCGCCGTTTATTTTACGCGTGCTTTGGCTCCGTATATCCGCGATCCTAAAAAATGCGCATATCAGGATTACTATCACCATATTGGCATTTATGTTTTCAAAACCAGTGTATTAAAAAAATTCCTGACTTTGAAAGAAGCCGTTTTGGAAAAGCGCGAAAAACTGGAGCAGCTGCGCTTTTTGGAAAACGGTTATCATATACAGGCGCTGATTGTTGATAAAATTAAGCTGAACGAGGCAGCTCCCGCTGATATTAACATTATGGAAGAACTGGAAGAATTCAGAAGATTGGGAATATAACTCCAATTCAGACGGAATATTTTTTCCGTATATTAAAATGACTGATCTTTTCTTTTATAACCAAAAGAGGACGGCATGACCTTTTTTAAAAATATCGGTCTGGTCGGACGGATTATCATCGGCCTGATCCTTGGTATCCTGGCGGGATTATTTTTCCCTGAAGCTGCCTTTTTGGAACTGTTCGGCACTTCTTTTATCAATGCTTTAAAAGCCGTTGCGCCGCCATTGGTTTTTGTATTGGTTCTAAGCGCTCTGATCAATGCGGGCCAAAACAAGGCAGGACAGTTCCGAAAAATTGTTTTTCTCTACTTGTTCAGCACACTAAGCGCTGCCGTCACGGCTGTTCTGATCAGCTTTTTATTTCCGGTCAAAATGCATTTTTTGCAGGCGGTCTCCTCTCCCGCTCCCGGCGGATTGAAAAAGGCCGTTTCCGCTTTATTGTCCGGCCTGACGGACAATCCTGTCAGCGCTTTGCTGAATGCTAATTATATCGGTATTTTGCTGTGGGCGGTCGTCTTGGGCATTGCCTTGAAAAAACAGGCGACAGAGCCGACAAAAAACATCATTTCCCAATTCGCAGAGGCCCTAACCTCCATTGTCCGTTGGATTATCAGTCTTGCCCCGATCGGCATCATGGGCATTGTCTTTACAACCGTTTCCCAAAATGGAACCTGTGTTTTTTCCGCCTACGGACAACTTTTGACTCTGCTGACAGGAACGATGCTTTTAGTCGCATTGGTTATTAACCCGTTCATCGTGTTTTATTTCCTGCGCCGCAATCCATACCCTTTGGTATTCAAATGCCTGAAAACAAGCGGCGTTACAGCCTTTTTTACCAGAAGCTCGGCGGCAAATATTCCCGTCAATATGGCATTATGCAAAGAATTACAATTAAATAAGGAGGTCTATTCCGTTGCCATTCCTCTGGGGGCAACGATCAATATGGACGGCGCCGCCGTCACTATCACCGTTATGACCATGTCCGCCGTACATACTTTGGGCATCTCCGCAACATTACCGGCAGCGATTATCATGAGTCTATTGGCAGCTCTTGCCGCCTGCGGTACTTCTGGCGTTGCGGGCGGCTCTGTTCTGTTGATTCCGTTGGCTTGTTCTTTGTTCGGAATCGACAACAATGTCGCTATGCAGGTCGTTGCCGTCGGTTTCACAATCGGCTTTATTCAGGATTCTTTAGAAACAGCCCTTAATTCGTCCGGCGATGTTTTATTTGCCGCAGCAGCGGAATACAGCGACAGAATCAAACGGGGAGAACCTTTGCCGAAAATATAATTGCATCAGAAAATATACTGTCATATTTGACGTTTTATCGAATCAATCATAGTCGAAAGCAAAAACTCTTTTTAATCCAATGGATTTTTTTGTTTGCAATAGAAGAAAGGGAGAAAATTTTCTCCCTTTCTTCTTGATTTTAGTCTGCCTCAGACATGTCTTCGCTGATCATCTTTTGCGATAACAGACCGGCCTTTTCCCTGATCTGCTGTTCGATTTCATCAGCCACGGCGGGATTTTCGCGCAAGAAAGTTCTGGCGTTTTCGCGTCCCTGCCACCGTTCAGATTTATAAGACAGCCATGCGCCCGATTTTTCAATCAGACCGGCTTTGATGCCCAGATCAATCAGCTCGCCCGTTTTCGAAATACCTTCGCCGTAAATAATATCAAATTCAACCGTTCTGAACGGAGGAGCGACCTTATTTTTAACAATCTTGACATTCGTATTATTGCCGATTGTTTCGTCCTTATCTTTGATCTGCGCCCCGCGTCGGATTTCAATACGCACGGAAGCATAAAACTTCAGCGCGTTGCCGCCCGTTGTCGTTTCCGGATTGCCGAACATCACGCCGATTTTCATGCGCAGCTGGTTAATAAAGATAATCAAGGTGTTTGACCGTGCTACGGAAGCCGTCAGTTTCCGCAGTGCCTGCGACATCAGACGCGCCTGCAAACCGACATGAGAATCGCCCATTTCGCCTTCCAGTTCCGCCTTGGGCACCAAAGCGGCAACCGAGTCAACGACCAGCACATCTATCGCGCCGGAACGCACTAATGTATCGGCGATTTCCAATGCCTGTTCCCCCGTATCCGGCTGTGAAATCAGCAGATTGTCAATATCAACGCCCAACTTTTTTGCATAAATCGGATCCAGCGCATGTTCCGCATCAATATAGGCGCACTTGCCGCCGTTTTTCTGCGCCTGTGCAACAACATGCTGCGCCAGCGTCGTTTTGCCGGAACTTTCAGGACCGTATACTTCAACGATTCTGCCGCGCGGCAGACCGCCGATGCCCAACGCGATATCCAGCCCTAAAGATCCCGTTGAAATCGCCGGAATTTCAACAGCATTTTCACGCTGCCCCAAACGCATAATCGATCCCTTGCCAAAAGCCCGCTCAATTTGGCTGAGCGCGGCTGCTAAAGCTTTTTCTTTATCCATTGTATCCTTATCCACCAAGTGTAAAACGGTTTGATCCATAATGTGATGCCTCTTTTATCCCACAAAAAAACGTCAAGAGCAACTGTCTAAAATGTACCATATTTGTTCCGGATTTCAAGAAAAAAGAACAAACAGGAAACATTTTTTTGTTTTCGGGATATTTTAAACGGCTCCGACAGCGATTAACCGGGGATTTTTCAGGCCTTCTTTGCGATAGCGCAGCGGTTCGTTCGTTTCCGTCGCCAGAACGGCGCCGCCTGCCGCCACCAGAACAGCCTGAGCTGCCGCCGTATCCCATTCTTTCGTTAAATGCGTGCAGGGGTAAAAATCTGCCTTTCCCGCCGCTATCGCGCAAAATTTCAACGAACTGCCGTAAGCTTTATATTCAGCGACCGGTCTGCCGCCGACCATTTCCCGCGCAGCCATTTCGTCGCAATGAAAACGACTGGTCAGAACGGTCATTCCCTGAGCAGGAACGGAACGGGCTTTCAAAGGAGTTTTCACTCCGTTTTTCAACAAAAAAGCCTCCGTAACGGATTCCGTATAGTACATCTCGTCCAAAGCCGGCGCATAAACGACACCGAAAACGGGTTTATCCCCGTCGATCAAACCGATATTAACCGTAAACTCGCCGTTTTTATGCACAAAGTCCGCCGTGCCGTCGATCGGATCCACCAACCAAAAATACTGTTTGGATAAATCAGCGATCGCCCCTGCCGCCGTGTGTTCTTCGCCGATGATCGGAATATCCGGCGTTAATCGTGTCAATGCGTCGAAAATAATCTTTTCAGCCGCCAGATCGGCATCTGTTACCGGAGACTGGTCTTCTTTTTCATAAACGGCAAAATCCTGACGGTAAATTTCCATAGCGGCCTGCCCCGCTTGAACGGCCAGATCGATGATGTCTTGTATTTGAAACGGATACATGGTTACTTTTTCTCCAAAATTTGTTTGACCTTTTCACACAGTTCCCGCAGCGTGAACGGCTTTGCCAAAAAATAAAAATCGGGCATTTCTTTGATTTCACCGCGGGCCGCTTCTTCGGAAAAGCCGGAAATCAGCAAAATCTTGCTGTAAATGCCTTTCTGCCGCAAAGTTGACGCCAGCGTCACGCCGTCCATGCCCGGCATGATCATATCAGTAATCAACAAATCAAAGGTCGCTCCGTCTTCAATTTTTTCCAGTGCTTCCTCCGCACAGGTGCAGTCTTCGATCGTATAGCCTTTTGCAGAAAGAGCCTTCTTGGTTACAGCGCGCACGCCGTCTTCATCTTCAACCAATAAAATCGCACCGGAGCCGCTTAAATCGTTGGACGGTAGCAACGGCGGCGGCAAAGACGGCTTGTCCTGAGCAAAAGAAAACTGTAATTGATCGCCCGTCTTGGGCACATTCGGTTTAACACGCACCACCTGTGACACTGCCGGCGCAGCGCTGTTTGCAGACGGCACATTGTGTTCTGCCTCTTCCGTCAAACGGCGCACGTCTTCCGGCGCATGACGGGGCAAATACAAACTGAAGGTCGTACCGACATTGACTGTGCTTTTCACATTGATGTAACCGCCGGACTGACGAATATTGCCGTAAACCATAGCCAATCCCAATCCCGTGCCGGAATCAACGCCGCCGGATTTGGTCGTGAAGAACGGTTCAAAAATCCGTTGCAGATTTTCTTCGCTGATCCCGTAGCCGGTATCCGCAACATCAATAACGACGTATTCCCCCGGAACGACTTCTTCGGGACCGATATACTGGCCCGCCGGAAATTTTTGATATTTGGTTGAAATCGTAAAAGCCCCGCCGTCCGGCATCGCATCGCGCGCATTGACGGCCAAGTTCACAAAGACCTGATCAAACTGCGTTTTATCGACACGGATAAAGCCCAAATTCCGTCCGTTTTCAATTTGAACGGCAATTTTTGTTCCCAACAGCCGCTTCAACATATGAAGCAGCTCCGCAAAAACGTCCGTTACATCTAAATATTTGGGACGCAGCGGCTGTTTGCGGGAATAAGACAGCAGCTGCCCGACCAAGCTGGCCGCCCGCGTCGCGCTGTAATGCACGTTCATCAGTTCGGTAAAATCGGGGTCGGAAGCAGGGTGCGTCTGCAGCAGCAAATCGGTGGAACCGATAATCGCCGTCAAAAGATTGTTGAAGTCATGGGCAATCCCTCCGGCCAGCTGTCCGATCGCCTGCATTTTTTGCGCCTGAAAGAACTGAGCCGACAAAGTGCGGCGTTCCGTATTATCAATAAAATGCGCGATAAAACCGCATACGTCTGGCTTGCCGTCTTCGTCCTCTTCCGTCATCGGCGTGATATAAACGGCGGCAAATTTTTCCTGCTCCGTTTTTAAGCGAACTTCCGCATGCGCGCGGGACAGCTTGGCCATCATCACTTTTGCCATTTTATCTTTCAGTTCGGCCCAATCTTCAGAATCAATGCACTCTTCCAAAGACGTGCCGATCATTTCTTCGCGCTGACGGGAAAACATTTGGAAAAGTGTCGAATTGGCTTCGGTGATGATGTTTTCTTTATCTAAAAAAGCGATGCCTACGGGCGCTTCGGCAAATAAACGGGAAAAACCGACTTCCGCTTCTTTGGCGGAATCTTCATGTTCATGACGGGACATCACATCGCGCACAACGGAAGCGCGCAGCATCGTTTCGCCGTTTTCATCATAAACCGCATGACTGACAAAAGCCGTAAAGAAAGTCCCCGTCTGCGTGCGAAACGTTAATTCGCCGTGCCAAAAACCGTCCAATTCCGGCAAATGCCCAACCAGCAGATCGACTAATTTTTTTCCTTTCAGCTCGCGAATATTCGTATATCCCAGCCAATCGCAGAAACGTTGATTGACATAATGAATAATGCCGCCTGAATCGATCTGATACAGCCCGATCGGCAAAACGTCCAGAAATTCGGCCAGCTCCTGCGTTTCCTGACGCATCACGGCGTCCAGCGCCCGATCCGCCGTAATGTCCCGCACGCGCCATAACGTTCCGATCGCCAGCTGCCTGATCGAAATATGGTACCATTCCCAGAAATCCGGCTCGCCGGTCAACGGCTGCATCAGCAGTTCCACCGATGTTTCCGCTTTGTTTTTCACAGCGGCTTCCAGCTTTGCCAACGCCAGACGGTTCGTTTCTTCATCCAGCACGCGATCCAAAACAGACTGCAACAAAGAAGCCGCTTTAAAGAAATGCTTGCCTGCCGCATTGATATAGACCGGCGTTCCGTCCAAAGACACCAAAGCCAAAGCGTCCGTTTCGCTGTCCATTAACGCTTTAACGGTGTCCCAGTCTCTGATAAAACTGCCCAGACCCAAGGCATTAGCCAGTTTTCTAAAAAATGAATGCGCCATTTAGTTTTCCTCTTGCTGCGGCAGAGATTTGCCCTTAAGCCGGTAAACGTACTTGATCACTTCCGCTACAGCCGCATAATGCTCCGTCGGAATGGGAGAGTCAATTTCTACCGAAGCGTACAGCGCGCGGGCCAACGGCGGGTTTTCAACAATCGGCACATCATTGGCCGCTGCAACTTCCTTGATTTTCAGCGCGATAAAATCCTGCCCTTTGGCGACAACGACCGGCTCTTCCATGCCCTCCTCCGGTTCATAACGCAGCGCCACGGCAAAATGCGTCGGGTTCATCACGACAACGGAAGCTTTCGGCACATTCGCCATCATACGTTTGCGCAGCCGGTCCATGCGAATGGAACGCAGCCGCATTTTAATCTGCGGATCGCCTTCCATTTGCTTGTATTCGTCCTTGACTTCCTGTTTTGTCATGCGCTGACGTTTCAAATAAGAAAATTTCTGATAAAAATAGTCGGCAAAGGCGATGACGAAAATAATCATGACCATTGTCAATAGAATCAACAGCAAAAGCTTATAAAGCAGCGCTAAAACCGATGCCGTATCAAAGGCCGACGTATTTAAAATATCAAGGATTCTCGGCTTGACGATCAGCCATGCCGCATAACCGACCGCCGCGATTTTAAAAATGCCCTTAATCATATCGACGATCTTGGCTTTGGTAATAAATTCTTTCGCGTTAGCGAACAGATTGACGCGTTCCCATTTGATTTCCATGCGTTTCGGCGCATACAAAAAACCGATCTGCACAAAAGCCGATGCCGCCGCCAAAATCATAAACAGCCCTAACGGCAGCAGCAAAACGATAAACAGCTCCAGCGACGTTTCCTGCAATAAATCCCGCAACCCCAACGGATCAACCGGCAACTCCGAGGGACGTTCGATGAATTTCAAAGAAAGAGCCGTCGTTTTTTTCATCACATACGGCGCCAGCCCCCACAGCATCATCAGGGCGGCAAACAGCATAAACCAACTTTTTACCTCTTGCGATAACGGAACATTCCCTTCTTCGCGGGCTCGCTCCAGTTTTCGTTCTGAAGCTTCTTCCGTCTTCGAGGATTCATCTTGTTCGTCAGCCATTTTTTCCTACAAAGCAAAGTGACGCAGCGTATTTTGAAAGAAATCCAAGAACCACCACATCATAACCGGCAGCGAGACCATTAACAAGGCCAATCCCAAGTATACCTGCAAAGGCATCACAATGAAAATAATATTCAGCTGAGGCATCAGCCGCGACATCACCCCCATTGAAGAATACATCAAAATAATCATAATGATAAACGGCGAACCGATTTGGAATCCATAGGTAAAAGCGCCGCTTAATGCTCTGACCAGCGCCTTCATCATATCGCCGGTCAGCAGGGATTCTCCAACGGGAAACGTTTCGTAACTGGCCAAAACGCCGGCCAGCATCACCTGATGCAAATCCGTCACGACGATTAATAAAAGGGCGCACAATGTCAAAAAGCTGGTTAAAACCGTAGACTGGACATTGGTCTGCGGATCCATCAGCGTCGCATTGGAAAAGCTGGTCGCCATAGAGGCATTGACACCGACCAGATCTATCGCCGTCATTAAAAAATAAGGAAAAAGTCCTAAAAAAACGCCGACAGTAATTTCAATCAGCAGCATGCGGAACAGTTCCGGCACATTTTCCGGCGGAGCAGGCATTTCAGCGCCCAGCACAGGCGTCAGCATAACGGCCAAAGCCAATGCGAAAATCAAGCGCACGCGCGTCGGAATATAGGCCGCCGAATAAAACGGCATAAATAAAAAAGCGCCGCCCAAGCGCGCAAACACAAACAAAAAATGGTACAGCTCCAAAGACAGCAGCTTTTCCCAATCCATGTTTATATTCCCAGTTCGATGATACGATCAAACAGGCCAACCGCAAATTTTTTAAGCTGATCAATCATAAACGGCAGCAAAAAAATCAGCGCCAGACACACCAATAAAATCTTGGGCACAAAGACCAGCGTCATTTCCTGAATTTGTGTCAATGTCTGAAACAGGCTGATCAGCAGACCGACAATCATGGCGATCAGCAAAAGAGGCCCGGTAATCAGCAATAATGTGTAAATTGCTTCCTTGCCGATTTCAACAACCATTATTTCCGTCATGACGCGTGCCTTTCCCTAAATGGGCATCTGCATGATTTCCTGATACGCGGAAACGACTTTGTCACGCACGGCAACAACTGTTTGCAAAGCGACTTCGGCATTGGAAACAGCCATGACAACGTCCTGCATGTCCGCCGTACCTTTCACGGCTTTTATGCTGAGCAGTTCGGCCTGCTTGTTGTCTTCTTCCGCCTGAACAGCCGCCGAACGCAACAAAGAGGAAAAAGTTCCCTCCGGAGACACGGTCGGTTCCGCCGCTGACGGAATGACCTGTCTGGCCGCGGCGGCCTGATATGCCGAAAGAGCTTTGGAGACTTCATTGACCATTGCTGTAGTTCCTTATCTGTTAAATCGGCGGATTAACGGATCAAATCCAATGTCTTCGCCATCATTTCCTTTGAAACGGAGATCACGTTCAAATTTGCTTCGTACGTTCTCTGCGCTTCTTTCATGTCCATTGTTTCTACCAGCGGATTCACATTCGGCAGCAGCACATATCCGTCCGCGCCGGCGGCGACATGATTAGGATCGTACTTGCGTTCCAGCTGACTTCTGTCCCGCGATACACGGCTAACTTTCACCAATTCGGCGCCTGTATCCCGATCCAGTTCGTTGCGAAACGTCACCACTTTGCGCCGGTAAGGCAGTCCCCCGGGCGTTTTGGCCAGAGAATCCGCGTTCGCCAAGTTTTCGGAAATAACGCGCAGGCGCTGTGCCTGGGCCTTCATGCCGGAGGAGGCTATTGTTTTACTGAGCGTCAAATCGTCCATTTAAATTCTCCTTCCCCGTTTATTTCAAGCCCAATGCCGTTCCCAGCAGAGCCGCGTTTTTCTTGAACAAGGCTGTTACCTGTTCATGCTGCGTGCGTGTTTCGTCAACCTTGGCCATTTGTTCTTCCAAAATGACGCCGTTCTTATCAATGCTGGTTTCGAACGGTCGACGGCCTTCTCTGACGCGCGCTTTGCCATCGGCAATCGGCGAAAGATGATTGACATTTGTTTTTGCGATTTTCGTTTCGCCGGAGCCGCGCGTTCTGTGCGCCGGATTTGTGCGCATCATCGGCACATGTTTGCTTTCGCCGACAAATTCTTTAAACGTCAGCGGTTCGATATCAGACGGCATAAAGTTCGGCGTATCTCCGTTCGCGATATTGTGAGCCAAAACGGTCTGACGCTGCGCCAGCCAGCGCATTTTTTCCCCGCTCATTTGATACAGCGTTAAATTTTGCAAATCCATTTGTGACTCCTTTGTGATTATGATTGTGCGTTTATTTCTTTAAAAAAACGTGAATTTCATCACCGCAGAATTATATGCAAAAATCATGCCGTTTTTTGTTTTTATTTTCCTTTGCAAAATATTCCGGTTCGTCTTATGCCAGAACCAACATTGTCTTTCATTTTTACGAGGTCTTTTTATGCACGCCGTTCTTCCCGTTCTTTTGCTGGTTTGCTCCAATGTGTTCATGACATTTGCGTGGTACGGCCACTTAAAGTTTAAATCAACCGCATTGTGGGCGGTCATTCTGATCAGCTGGGGAATCGCCTTTTTCGAATACTGTTTGCAGGTGCCGGCCAACAGAATCGGGCACGAATATTACTCTGCCGCGCAGCTGAAGGGATTACAGGAAATCATTACGCTTAGCGTATTTGCCGTCTTTTCGATTTTCTATCTGGGAGAAGAGCTGCGCTGGAACCATATCGCCGGCTTTGTTTTGCTGGTCGTTGCCGGCGCTTTGATTTTTAAAAAATAAACTTTTAAACCGTAGCCAAGAACGTCTTTTTCAGGTATGATAATTCATTCTTTTTTTTAATGGAGCATATAAGCATGGAAGTATTCGTCATATTTTTGATTGTTCTTGCCTTTTTTGCCATTTCTTCCGGTGTCAAAACCGTTCCGCAAGGAATGGAATATACCGTCGAACGTTTCGGCAGATACACACATACGTTAAAACCGGGTTTGAATCTGATTATTCCTTTCGTTGACTCAATCGGCGCCAAAGTCAATATGATGGAACAGGTTTTAGACGTCCCGTCTCAGGAAGTCATTACCAAAGACAATGCCATGGTTACTGTTGACGGCGTTGTGTTCTTTCAGGTTTTGGAAGCTAAAAACGCAGTTTATGAAGTCCGCCAGTTACAGGTCGCCATTCTGAATTTAGTTATGACAAATATTCGTACCGTTATGGGGTCCATGGATCTGGACGAACTGTTAAGCCAGCGCGATGTGATCAATCATCGCTTGCTGGAAGTCGTCGATCAGGCGACCGAACCCTGGGGCGTCAAAGTCACGCGCATTGAAATTAAAGACATTACGCCGCCGCGCGATCTGGTTGACGCTATGGCCCGCCAAATGAAAGCCGAACGTGACAAACGCGCGCAGATTCTGGAAGCCGAAGGGCTGCGTCAGGCTCAAATTCTGCGTGCCGAAGGGGAAAAGCAGTCTGCCGTCTTACAGGCGGAAGGCCGCAAAGAAGCTGCCTACCGCGACGCGGAAGCCCGTGAACGTCAGGCTGAAGCTGAAGCGAAAGCGACTGCCTATGTTTCCGACGCAATCGGCAAAGGCAACATCAACGCGATCAACTATTTCTTGGGTCAGAAATATCTGGATGCCTTAAAAGAAATCGGAACAGCCGACAATTCCAAAATGGTCATGCTGCCGATTGAAGCGACCAATATTCTGGGATCGATTGCGGGTATCGGCGAAATCGCCAAGGAAAGTTTAGCCAAGGGAAAAGAAAAAGCCTCTTCCCGAAGCGTTAAATAACTTATTATAAGGAGCAACCTCTATGATGGCTGTAGCAGATTATTGGTGGTGGTTGTCTGCCGCTGCGGTGTTAATGGTGTTGGAAATCATAACGCCGGGTATTTTTTTCATGTGGATCGGGATTGGAGCCTTTATTACGGGTGTGATTTCCGCCCTTATCCCGTCTGCGGCCCCGGCTTTTCTGGGCTTTGTTTTTGCAATCCTGAGCGTTATTTCCGTTTTTGTCGGCAAAAAAGTCATGAGCAAAAAAACAAATACCGAAGAAAACGGCCTGAATAATCGTGCGGCGCAATATATCGGTCGAACCTATCAGGTATATGAACCTATCACGGACGGACGCGGCAAAATTTCTGTCGGCGACACGCTGTGGCTGGCATCGGCAAAAACAAACATTGCCGCGAATACCGCTGTTAAAGTGATTGGCGTAAACGGCACTATGCTTGAGGTTGAACCGGTTGATGACAACTAAATTTTCTTTTGAAACAAGAGTGAGATGCTGCTTTGCGGCTCTCATTCTTGTTTTTATTTTTGCTCCGCTGCTTTTCAGATCAGTTCCGGCAGCTTACTGGTTCCATGACAATTTTTTCAACACGCTGCAAATCGCTGAAAATTTTCGGGCAAAAGGCTTCCCGACATTTGACGGCATAACGCCGACAAACGACTTTTCGCTATTCTGGGGATTGGTTTTAAGCGGCTTATCCGCTGTCGTTTCTTCAAAAACCGTTCTTTTTTTGATTCTGGTTCGCCTGCTGCTTGGATTAGCTTTGGCTTTATCTTTGTGGCTGCTGAACAAACTGATTGACGCGCTTTGTCTTGAACCGACAAAAGAAGTACGCTTTCTGGCTTTTTCTGCTTTATTGGCCCAGTTTTTATACGCCGCGTTTACCGGATCGGACGCCGCTTGGGCCATTCCATGCATTTTTATCAATGCGCTGTGTTTATTAAGCTCTTTAAAAAAGCCCTCTGTTTTATCGGGCATTGTTTGCGGTTTAAGCGTTTCCTTATGTGCTTTTGTCCGTTTTGACTGCGCCGCTTTTTTCCTGACAGCTCTGCTGGTTTTTTATTTCCAATTCAACGGCAAGGCCCCCGTTACAACGAAACAGGCCCTGAAACTTCTTCCCGGACTGATTATCGGGTTGATTCCTTTGATGTTTTATGCAGATCTGCTGCAAACCAAGTTCGGGTCGCCCGTTCCGGCAGAAACGCTCAGTTGGGGCAAAGCGCAAGGCATGGCCGCCTGGCGCATACTTACCGTCCTTTTTTTCGAACCGCTTCGCTATGCTATACGTATACCGCAGGCAACGGCTCTGATTCCGTTTCCGACAATCCTGCTGGCCCTTGTCGCCTACACGTCCTTTCCATGGTTAGAACAAGAACAGACGCCAAAAGACACTGTTTTTTACACTTTAATTTGGTACCCGATCATCTATCTGGCCGCCATTGCCATAATGACATTTATCGCTCTGCCTGAATACGCTTTTTACCCGTTTGCAGTCGGAACACCGTTCGCCTTTGTTTTCGCCGCGAATAAAATCAATACGCAAATCATGGAGAAAGAAAAAAATCAGGCGCGCCTCACATGGCTGATTTTAGGCGTCTTGTTCGTCCTTGTGGCTTTCAGCCTAGCCATAAAACCACGCTCTGCAGGTTATGTCCATATTGCCGATGCCGTTGCGGAATTTGCCGATCAGCATCAGGGCCGCTATGCCATGAGTTTCGGCGCCGGCTTTGTTTCTTCAATCAAGGACATCACTATGACACGGTTGGACGGCATGGCCGAAGACTTGGATATGCTAAAAAGGATAGAGGCTCAAGAAAACCTGAACAAAGCTTTTCAAAAGTATCAGATTGATTACTATGTTGCTATTAATCCCAATATCAACAAAGGGTGCTATTCCGTTCGGGAGCCGGTCCAAAACCGCTTCGGCGGCACAAATAAAGGCATGAACGACTGGCTGTGCATGGCCCCTGTTTTTGAAAAACAAATCACCCCTAAATTAAAAGTCGTGATTTTCAAAACAAACAAGGGCGAAAAAACAGCGTCGGAACAACCTAAAATTTTCTGAAAAAAATTGACAAAAAAAACAAAGAAACCTATCCTTTTTTAAAAATTTACCTGATTTGAATGTGGAGTCATTTTTATGTCCTTTTTGTCCGATCTTTTTAAAAGAAAGCCTAAAGAACCCGAACCGCCCAGAACCCGGCAGGATATGGAGGATTCTCTTTCTGTTCAATACGTGGAAACGTACACGATCGACACAGCGCAAAGGACTTTGCAACATTCTTTTACAAAACAGCGCCCCCCTCAGGAAGAAGAAGCCAAACAGCTCAAAGAAGTCTTTGATTTAATCGCTTCCGTTCCACAGGGACAAAAGCTGCTGGATGAGGTTGCTCAGGGCGGATATGAATTTTTCTTTGAAACCACACGCGGTGCGAATGACGGTTGCATGTACGCCGGCACAAAAAAAATCATGCTCTGTCCGTGCCAGCATTCCAGCATAGCCGGATTGGCCGCCACGGCTTTTCATGAAATGACGCACGCCGTTCAAAATGACAGGACAAAAGGTAAGCTGGATTATAAATGCGCCAATATGAACATGGCCGATCAGTTCAAATTTCAACGCGCGGCTGAGGCGGCGGCTTGGACGGAAGAAGCCAAATTTGCTTATCAAATCAGGGATCAGCACCCCGATGTGGAACGGCATGTCGCAAAATTTCCGATGTATCAGGCTTTTGCCGAAGAAATGGAAAAATCCGGCGATATGGCCAAAGCCGGAGAGGCATGCTTTAAAGCTTGGTACGGCTATAAGCATTATCAGACAGCGTATGAAGCCAATCACGTTGAAAATATTTCTTACTTTATCGGACAAGGGTGCATCAGAAAGGAAGACACACTGGCCGAATCAATGTCTTCTGAAGACGTTTTGAAAAACGTTTTCGTGTCCGATGATATTAAACAAAATATTTCACCCGATTTTTTAACATCGAAAGAGGCTTTTTCTGTCTCCAAAGAAGCTATTGAAAGATTAGAGAATACCGTAAAGCTCTATTATAAAGACTGGAAACAGGATCCGTCTTTGCACAACATGTATTCTTATGAAACGGGGCAGACCTACGCTTCTCAGGAACAGCCGAAAGAAGCCGCTGCGGCCTCTGTTCGTCTGCAGGAGCCAACAAAAATAATTCCGACAGAGGAAAATCAGTCTTCTAAAACGGACTTGATGAAATCATTGACCAAGCTTGACAAAGCGGCAAAGGTCAAACGAGCGGCGGCGGCAAAGGCCAAAACTCAAACGGCCCAGCATTAAAACAAATATCGTCCTTAAGCCTTTGTTTCGACAGGGGCTTTTTTTTGCGGACAGAAGAAAGGGGTAAAACAGAATGACAACTTTCAATACATAGCCCTTTATGAAAAATTCATAATAATTTGCCCGTATCCGCCTCTGAATATCGTTCGAATATATCAGTCACACACTCTTTAAGAAAACGCCGCCTTTTCTTATAAAAAACCGGAAAACATTGACAAAAAACGGAAAAATTTCTATTATTTTTTTGATTTTTCATCATAGGGGGAGCAATATTTTATGTCTTTTTTCGATTTCTTCAAAAGAAAACCAAAAGAACCCGAACCACCCAGAACCCGACAGGATATGGAAAAGTCCTTAACGGTTAATGATTTATATACAAGATCCATTCCAACGGCGCGGGGAACATTGCAGCACTCCTTCCAAAAAAAACGCGCCCCGCAGGAAGATGAAAAAAAGCTGCTGAAAGAGGCGTTTGATCTGCTTGCTTCCGTCCCGCAGGGGCAAAAGCTGTTGGACGAGGCCGTAAAGGCAGGATATGACGTGCATTTTGAATCTTTTTGCGGTTCAGCACTGGGCAGCATGTCTCCAAGTTCAAAAAAAATCATGCTTTCTTCCGGTCATTTGCGGAATCCTGCCGTATTGGCGATAACAGCCGTTCATGAAATGACTCATGTCATTCAACAGGAGCGGACCGGCCTCTTGGGAAATCAAAGCGCCGGATTAACTCTGGCCGATCAGTTTAAATTCCACCGGGCCGCCGAAGCCGCTGCTTGTACGGAAGAAGCCAAATTCGCTTATCAAATCAGAGATCAGCACCCTGAAATTGAAAGCCGCATGGAAGGTATCCCGATGTATCAGGCTTTTGTCAAAGAAATGGAAAAATCGGGCGATATGGCCAAAGCCGGCGAAGCCTGCTTTAAAGCTTGGTACAGCTATAAACATTATCAGACGGCTTATGAAGCAAATCATGTCCGGAGTTTTTCCAGTTTTATGAACGACAGCTTTGTTTGGAAAAAACGCGGCATTGATTCCGAGGCAGTATTGAACGGCGTGTTCTTTTCTGAAGATATACGGCAAAATATTTCACCCGACTTTTTAACTTCGAAAGAAGCTTTTTCCATTTCGGAAAAGGCGCGTGAACAGTTAGAAGCCCAAGCCGCCGCTAGTATTGGGAAAAAAGATACGTCTTTACGCAATATGTATTCTTATGAAACGGGACAGACTTACGCCTCTCAGGAACAACCGAAAGAAGCCGCTGCCGCTTCCATTGCTCCACAAAGGCCGATGACAACTTCGACAGAGACGAAAACGGGGATGAGAACTGCGTTAGTCCAAATCGACAAAGCGGCCAAGACTAAACAAGCAATTGCGGCAAAGGCAAAAAGTCAAACGGCCCAACATTAAAACAAATATCGTCCTTAAGCCCTTTTTTCGAGTGGGGCTCCGACGAACCGGATTTAAATCAGGTGTAGTCGTCCCCCTTTTAATTTTGGCACTGCCTGTGCGGGGATCACATTCTCCCGGCAGGAGATTAGTCCTGCCAAACGAAGCAGTCTGCCTTGTAAAA
>JAFVAT010000014.1 GCA_017480385.1 Alphaproteobacteria bacterium
ACATATCAGACCCGTTTACGGGTAGTAAGTAACAAATTGCTCGCACCAGACCAAACTAAACGACCTTTAGGCGTAGCCAGCAGCATGAGGGCTATGTCCGTCAAGAAAGAACCTTACGTCTTACGCGTGGGTCTCTTTTTAAGCTTTTTCAGTAAGATTTCAGCGTTCTGTGCTTTTACGATTCGCTGCTTTAGCTGCCGCTTGATTTCGCTGCTCTTCTTTAATTTGTTTTAAAACAGCGCCGCAGGTTGTTCGTGTGCCGTCCGCGCGATTAACGGTAACTTTGTCTAAACCTAATTGTTCTGCTGTACGATGATACTTTGCCATATAGGGGATCATTGCGCGGGACAGCTTTGTCGCCTGTCTTTCATTGATCGACAATTTCTCCGGCGTTTCCAAAGCCTGATGGTCCGTAAAGAATTGCTTGCCTTCATAATCTTTGCCCAAGGTATCGACAATCAGCTTGGAAGAACGGTCTTCCGCAAAGTACTGCGGTTCCATTTCCTTTTGTTTCTTCAACTCTTTTGCAACAGCCGACATATAATCAACATAGGTGTCGGAGTAATGGTTTTTGACTTTTAAATCATACCATGTCAGTAACGCTGCCGAACGGGCCTGTTCAACATTGCCGGTCTCTTTGAACGTTTTTTCAAATGCAGTGCTCATCGGCGCATACGGTGATTTTTGATGCGCGTCCCAAATTTTAGGGTTCTTTTCACGCATTTCGTGAGCATAGGTTACTTCCGCAGCGCAGGCATCCGCTTCGATTTCAAAGCCACTGACCAGAAAAGCTTTCGGCGTCATTTCCGGCGTTGTTGTCTGCATCTGCGAATCCTGCCATGCATGGCGGACCTCATGCACGAAAGTCACGGCTAAATCTTCATCGGACATCGCCGGATTTAACGCGACTAAGTTGTTATCCGGTGAAAAATAACCATAATATTGCATCTTTTCAAAAACAAGCTTGGATCCTTTTTCTTCCAAAAAATCCAAAGTTTGTTTTCCTGTTTTGCTTTCTGACAGCATTTTTTTCAGTCGTTCCATTCTTTGAGGCGACTGATCTGCCCGTTGTTTCTTAAAAGCTCTGGTTAAAGGCTTGCCAACGTTTTGACCGCTGGGAAAATGGGATATGCCGCCCATAGCCATAAATTCCGAGTAACTTTGAACCATTTTTTTATCTCCTGTCAGAACATAAGGAAAATATAAAGAAAAAATATTTTTTGTCAATATTTTTGTACACGAATTCTGTTTTTTTATATCAGAAAGCTTTTTAACTGTTTTGAAGAAAAAAGTTTTGAAAGACGACTTTTTTAAGTATTCACGCTTCGACCGGACAAGACAGCTGCCTAAAAGACGGATTAAAAATAAAGCTCTTCCGGAGCGTATCCTCTGCCCGATGAGCCGTTGTTAACGACATGGACATATAATTGATACAGTTTTTGCGCCTTTTGCATCGCAAAAGCAATGGCGTCCTTTTGTGAATTAAAGCCCTGTTGCGGATCAAGCGGTGGAACCATAATGCGGATAATAGCTGTTTTGCCGTTTTCTTTAAAATTCATGTCATTGTCAACATACGGCTGATAAGGGGGCTGAATCGTTGCTAAAGAAGTCATGGCAAAGGACAGATCCATGAAGCCCTGCGGCATTTTATGAATAATGCGGACATCTCGCGAAAATTCCTGAGGCGCAAATTCAACCCACGCCGCTTCTGCCGCGCTGCCGGTCGGTTTTTTCATTTCCAATTCGGGATAATGCTGCTTTGTATAGGACAGAAGATCGTTGAAGAAATTGCCAATAATAGTATCTTCGGCTTCGCGATAACCGGCAGGCAAGTTGAAAACTCCGCCCGGGAAGACACGAAAATCTGAAGCGGATGTTTTCTTTTTCGGCTGAAGCGAAGTTTTCAGATCGGATTGAGAAATGGACGGATTTGACGCTTCCTGCTGAGGCAAAACGGACCTTGTTTCCACTGGTGTCTCTGTCGGTGCCAGTGCTTGCGGCTGCTGCTGGCGGCGCATCATGCCTGTTCCCTGTTCAATAGCTTGGCGAATCAGAGTCTTTTTATAGGCGGATCGCTGAACCGTTGCGCTATGTGTTTCTGCGGCTGCGCGCGAAAACCATACTTCAATTTCTTCATAACTAAGGTAGCTAGAAAAATATTCCGACGGCTCTAAACTGGAAAAGTAGGCTTGCGGTGAAAACAAACAGGTTAAATATTCGTCCCAATAACCGTCTTCAATTCCTTTTTCGCCAAATTCAAAATAACGCTGGGCCTGCAGATTTTGCTTAGGCTGATCAATTTTGTTCTCGATCAAAATAGCGCATTTGCGACCAGCGGTCATTTCTTCAAATACAAACAGAATATCAACCGAACCTAACGGATCTAATGAGGGGGTGTGCCAGGCTCCTACTATTTGGCGCAGTTGGCGCGTGCCATTGTATAATTTACTGACCAGCCACTTTTGAAACGGACCGGAAGAAAGCATTTCTTCCAATACCAGCAGGTCCATATCTCTTTCGGCCAATAAAGCAAAGGGAGGAGCAGCTAAATCTATCATGAATGTTTATCCAAATGAAATGACTTCTTTTTCTTTATATACTGAACCCGCGCTTTTATCAAATGTTAAAAAATTAAATCAGCTCCGTGTCTCATAATCGCTTCAGCCCGTTCGGTGCGCTGACCGTTCGCGTGCATAAGGGATAAACCGGGCGTCAGCATGGCCGGAGAACGCACTCCTTTCCTGCCGATCAGGATAACGCGTTTGGCTGCTTCTCCCTCTTTCGTCCAGATAGGAATGATGCGCAGCTCACCCAGCCGGCCATAGAATAATGATAATATTTCCGGCAGCCGATCTGCTCTGTTGATCATGGCAAAATACCCTCTGGCCGATACATAACGCAGACAGCTGTTGATCCAATCCGGAAGGGGACAGGACGATTCTCGGTGCGCAATGTCTCGCGTTCGGTCGGGAGAAACTTGATCTTCCACTATAAAAGGCGGGTTTGTAATGACCCAGTCGAATGATCCTGAAATGATGCCTTCAATCCGTTTTGTCCGAATATCAGCGGTGACAACATTCATTTTATCCGTTAGGCCGTTCAGCAAAATGTTGTTGTCGGCTAAAGAAGCCATATGCGGCTGAAGCTCAATTCCTGTGACAGTGATGTTTGGACATCTGGCCAGCAGACATAATCCGACGGCTCCTGTTCCCGTTCCGACATCAAGCACTTTTTGCCCTGTTTTGGGAAAAGCGGCTGCGGCTAAAAGGACGGCATCGCTGGTGGCTCTGTAGCCATCAGCCGGCTGGCGCAATTTGACTTTACCGCCTAAAAAATCGTCTGTTGTAAAGGAAGTTTCCATAAGCCACCTGCAGAAATTTAAATAGTTTACCTTTTTTGATAGAAAAAGTAACTTTTTTCTTGCAGGGAAAAATTTTTATGCTATTCTCGCCCATGTATTGAATGACGTGGGGTTGTAGCTCAGTTGGGAGAGCGCTTGAATGGCATTCAAGAGGTCAGGGGTTCGATTCCCCTCAGCTCCACCATAAAAAAAGCCGTCCGGAAGGGCGGTTTTTTTTATGGTTGGGAAAAGGATTTGGGGGATCGAACCCTGAGAGGGCGCGTAGCGTAAAGGAAACAGTACAGTGTACTGTTTTCAGCGAAGCGTGGCGAGGATTTGTAATCCGAGCCGTTTTCCGCGAAACATGTTTAGCGGAGTTCCCCTCAGCTCCACCATAAAAAAAGCCGTCCGGAAGGGCGGTTTTTTTTATGGTTGGGAAAAGGATTTGGGGGATCGAACCCTGAGAGGGTGCGTGGCGTAAAGGAAACAGTACGGTTGTAAGACGAAACATAGTTTTATATATTTTGCTTTGACGGGATAAAGTGGGATTAAACGGGATATAACAGGATAAAAAGGGCGGAAATCCTTAAAATTTTGGCGGCGTGATTGCCGCTTTTATTTTTTCGGCGCGGGATAGTTTTAAATTTTCTGTAAAAAACACAGGATAATTTTAAATTAAATCTACCCTGCGTCTTGATAAAAGAACCGGCCTAAAAAAGTTAAAATTAGGTCGCATTTTAATTAAAACAATCCCAAGCGATGCATATTTTAAATTTTCTCTTCCGGTCAGTTTTTCCCACAGCCGTGTTAAAGAAATCCTTTAATAAAAAAGATTTTGTCTGAAAATTACGGGCTGCAGATCGTTTTAAAATCAAGCGAAATTAAACAACGCCTTCTTTTTTCAGCTCTTCGATCTGCTGATCGGCCATGCCTATCTGATGCAGAATATCTGCCGTGTCCTGTCCCAAAAGTGGGGCAGCGGGGCGCGATGTTTGATCCGGCAATGACGTCATTTTGATCGGAGTGGCCATTAGTTTGATGCCGTTAAGTTCTTTGGCTTCTGAATCTATCAGCATATGACGCGCATTAATTTGAGGATCTTGGCAAACCTCCTCCAAATCTTGAATCAAAGAAGCCGGAACGGCATTTTCTTCCAACAATTTGACCCATTCGGCAGCGGTTTTTGATAAGAACTTTTCCTGCAGCAAAACGGCTAATTTATCGCGATTCTGATGACGTGCGGCAGTTGTTGAAAATTTCGAATCAGAGCTGAGTTCCGGACAGCCGAGAAGCTGACACAGCCGCAGGAACATGGCGTCTCCGATCGCGGCGATAACAAACGGTCTGTCCGAAGCGTTGAAGGATTGGAACGGTGCCTCTGTCGGGTGTCGGCAGCCAACCGGCTTAGGAACGGCTTTTGTGGCTTGATAACGCATCATGGAGCTTTCCAGAATGGAAACCTGACAATCTAACATCGAAATGTCGATTTGCTGTCCTTCATTTGTTTTCTCGCGTTGATAAAGAGCCGTTGTAATTGCGGTAACGGCAAAAACACCGGCGATCATATCGCTGAAAGACACGCCGATCAACATAGGGTCGCCATCCGGATAACCGGTCAGACTCATGACGCCGCCGCGTGCCTGGGCCAAAATATCATAAGCCGGTTTAAGCGCATCCGGTCCTGTTTGGCCAAATCCTGAAATGGACGCATAGATTAAACGGGGATTGAGCTTTTTTACATTTTCGTAATCCAACCCGAATTTTGCCATGATTCCCGGTCGGAAATTTTCAACTAAGACATCTGCCTTAAGGATCAGTTGTTTAAGGATTTCAACTGCTTTCGGGTTTTTAAAGTTCAAAGTCAAACTTTTTTTGCCGCCGTTAATGAATTCAAAATAAAGACTTCTGTTTTCTTTAAAAGGCTGAAAAAGGCGGGAATCGTCCCCATGTGCCGGATTTTCGATTTTTATGACTTCCGCCCCCATATCAAAGAGCATTTGTGCACAATAAGGGCCGGATAAAACGCGGGTTAAGTCTAAAACTTTGATCCCGTCAAGCGGTTTTTTCTGCGTCATTAGAGAAATCCTTTTTTTAGCAGTGTTATTAGTTTTTAGGGACAAATGGAATAGGAGCCGTTGCCGGGTGCGGATTGCGCAGCATGTCGGTCAACTGAATAATGGTTTGACGGATCTTGCGACGGTCAACAACCATGTCCACCATGCCGTGTTCCATTAAATATTCAGCTTTTTGGAAGCCTTCCGGAAGGCTGGCGCGAATAGTCTGTTCAATGACACGGGCACCGGCGAATCCGATTAAAGCGCCGGGTTCGGCAATAGCGATATCTCCCAGCATGGCAAACGAAGCGGATACGCCGCCCATAGTCGGATCGGTCAGGATAACAAAATAAGGCAGGCCTTTTTCTTTTAATCGGCGAACGGCCATTGTTGTTCTGGCCATTTGCATTAAAGAAAGAATGCCTTCCTGCATACGTGCGCCTCCGGAAGCCGGAATTAAAATCAGAGCGGCGTCTTGCAGCAGAGCCAGTTCCACGGCGGCAATAATGCTCTCTCCGACGGCTGTTCCCATTGATCCGCCCATGAAAGCAAAATTCAAAATGCCGATTACGACATTCAATCCGCCCATTTTCCCGGAAGCGACTAAAATTGCGTCTTTTTGTTTGGTTTTCTTGCGGGCGTCTTTCAGGCGGTCCGAATAGTCTTTTAAATCCGAAAAATGAAGAGGGTCCTCTTTGACTTCCGGCAGTTCGATTAAAGTATAAGTACCGTTGTCAAACATCATTTCCAAGCGTTTTTCCGGTTCCAGACGCATATGATGACTGCACTGCGGGCAAATTCTGAAATTTTGTTCCAGTTCGCGATGATAAATCATGGCGCCGCAAGAGGGACACTTCTCCCATAAATTATCCGGAATTTCCTTAGCGCCGACCAGACTTTGCAGTTTGGGGCGCACATAACTTGTCAACCAGTTCATAGAAGCTCCTGTATCATTACTTCGCTGCAGACATTCTTTTAACAGAAACCGATGCGGAAAGCGACCGAAAAGTTTTAATTCTGTTTTTCGGCTTCCAATTCTGCGATTTTCTGTGTCAGTTCTTTAATTTTTTTGGCCTGCTGATGCCGTTCCTTTCTAACCGGGACAGAAGCCAGCCAGCTGTAAAAGCCGCCGAAAATGAAAAACAACAAAGCAAATGCAAGAACAATAAAGCTGACCGGCAAATTAATTTCAAAGGGAAACGGCCATAAAGTCAGCGGAAAAATTTGCTTGTTTGATATGGCAAAAGACACCGTAAAAAACAACACAATACAACTGAAAATAAAATGAATGATTTTCAAAGGTTTTGTCCCTAGGCTTCCGTATTCAAACGATCCTTCAGTTTTTTGCCGGCTTTAAAAAACGGAACATTTTTAGCTTCAACGCTGACTTTTTCACCTGTTCTGGGATTACGTCCCGCACGCGCTTTCCGGGTGCGGACGGAAAAAACGCCGAAACCGCGCAGTTCAACGCGTTGTCCTTTGGATAAAGCCGACGAAATTTCGTTGAAAACAGTAGAAACTATTTTTTCGGCGTCGCTTTGATACAAATGCGGATTGATTTCAGCAATACGCGCGATCAGTTCAGATTTTGTCATTATTAACCTCCGCTGATGAAAAAATGATCTTGTTCATGATGCCAAAGCTGAAGCAAACCGTCAACGTAATTTCAATTTTTTTCGCATTCGAACGTTAAATTATTGTTTTTTAAACCGGTATATTTTATAAAAAATAGGCTCGATACTTTTTTTTAGGGGAACGCATGTGAGTGGTGATCAGGTTTGGGAGATACTGGCTTTTTTAGCTGCGGTCGTTATTTTTATTCCTATTTTTTACCGGTTGAAGGTTAATCCTCTCCTGGCGTTTATTGTGGCGGGCATTATCTTGGGGCCGCATGTTTTAGGGCTGATTAAAGATACCGAAGTCACTGAAAATATTGGCGAAGTCGGTTTGCTGTTTTTGATGTTTACAATCGGGTTGGATTTGTCTTTCCACCGGTTCAAAGCCATGCGGCTGTATATTTTTGGTTTTGGCTGTCTGCAGCTGTTCATTACGGCGGCTGTTTTGGGTGGAGCGGCTTATTTTATGCATAGAACGCTGGACGAAGCGATTATTATCGGGCTTGGTTTGGCGATGTCTTCTACGGCGATTGCGTTGCGTTTGATGCAGGAACGCGGTGAACTGCATACGGGCGCGGGCCGCGCAACGGTCGGTATTTTGCTGATGCAGGATCTGGCTGTGATTCCGATCATGGTTCTGCTGCCGCGGTTGGCACAGACGGATACGACAACGATCAACAGTTTGGGACAGGCTTTTACGCAGGCAGTTGGCGCGGTGACGCTGATTATGGTTGTAGGCCGCATGTTGGTCAAGCCGCTGTTCAGAATCGTTGTTTCCACAAAAAATTCGGAAGCTTTTACGGCGGTTGTCTTCTTTACGTTTTTGGCAACGGCTTGGGCAACGAATATGGCCGGACTGTCGATTTCTTTAGGGGCTTTTTTGGCCGGCATGCTGATTGCCGAAACGGATTTCGGTCATGAAGTCGAGGCGGAAATCGCTTCTTTTAGCGGCATGCTTTTGGGGATTTTCTTCCTGTCTGTCGGCATGATGATCGATATTCATTATGCATGGACGCATATTATTCAGATCGCGCTGCTGACGATCGGCGTTATGGCCGCCAAGTTTGCCGTTTTGTATATTATCGAACGCCGCATGAAAGTCGATCATAATGGATCGATAACCTCCTCTGTTTTCTTATGTCAGGCCGGCGAATTCGGCTTTGTCGTCTTTAATTTGGCGGCTCAGAATTTTCATTTGATCAGCGTGCAGGTTTCTTCTTTGCTGCAGGTTGTGATCGCTTTATCCATGTCTCTGACGCCGTTTGTCAGCTCGTTTGTATTGAAACAGCTGGATAAAAGGCACGATAAGCAGGAAGCGGCCAAAAATGCGGCTGTTCCGGATAATATTGAGGGAGAAAAAGAACTGGACGGCCATGTTTTGCTGATCGGGTATGGGCGTGTGGGGCAGGCCGCGGCCCGTATGCTGACGCGCAACGAAATTTCGTTTTTAGTAATGGATACAGACGTGGCGCATATTGAACGGGCTAAAAAGAATAATAGGGAATATCTGTTCGGAAATGCCGGCAATGTCCGGATTTTAGAAGCGGCCAATATTTCTAAAGCAAAAGCCGTTATGATTTGCATCAGCGGTCTGCCGTCGGCGATTCGAGTCTTACAGGCAGTGCGGGAGGTTTCGTCAACCATTCCTGTTTTTATTCGATGCAATGATGACACGCGGTGGGGCGAATTGGTCCGTTTAGGGGCAACGGGCGTTATTTCCGAAACGCAGGAATGCGGTATTCGTTTGGCGGCGGCGACGATTCTCAGCTTAGAAGGGGACGAGGACCGCATTCGTGAAACAGCGGCTGTTCTACGTCAGGAAAACACGCTGAACGCTTCTTTGCCGACGGCGGGAACAGGCGTTTAAATCCTTTATATTTTTCAGTGCAGCGGGACGGGGGCCTGCGGCTTGATTGTCCGCGGATCAACCTGCAGCAATTTTTGCAGAGTCGATATCCTTTCATGAATGACAGTCAGCCAGGGATCCTCTGCGGACAGGCTTTGTTCCAAATAGCGCCAAAGAGCCAAAGCTTTTTGCGGTTCTTTGTTTTGCAGTCGGGCCAATCCCAAAAAATAAATGGCTTTTGGGTCATCAGGGCGATAGCGCAGAACGTTTTCCAAGGCTTTTTGAGCCTCTCCGGTAATTTTGCCGTTGTTGGCCTGAATAAGCGTTTCTGCCAAAGCGTGCCAGCCTGAAATGTCTTCCGGAATTCCCCATTCAATCGCGTTGCGGTATGCGGTCGCGGCTTTGTCGTAATAACCGGCGGAGCGATATGTTTGTGCCAGCTGTTTCCAGACAATTTCATCATTGGGCGTCAACTCCAGATACTTTTCCAAGCGGCGGACGCGCGCCATGCGATGAGTGTTTTCTTCGGCCAATAATGTATCCCGTGCGGCCAAAGGATAATCCGGCATCAGCATATTGCCCTGCCGGCCATACAGTGCGGGCACGAATACGGCGAACAGAAAAAAGACAAGACAAATGTACAGCTGTTTGCCTTTTTTTGACTTTCCGCGTCCGCGGTTAAGCGGCAGAATGGGAAAAATAAACAGGCTGAGAGCGCCAATTGTTAACAGCAGCAAAGTTGTTAAGAATAAAACCATGGCGTTATCCTAAGCTTTAAAATGCCGGGCGCGGCGATAAATATAAAGTGCCATTGACGCAAAGCAGAGTGTAAATGAAACAAGCGTGAAAGCTTCTTCATTTTGTGCTGTCGGCACAGGAGCGTCTTCCAAAGAAATCATATCTCCGTACTGAGACAATAACAGATGCACCACCAAATCCTGCGTTTTGCCGTCCGTTAAGTGGCGCCGAATAAAAAAGCGCATATCCTTGGCCGTTTCATCTTGAGCCGTTTCGATGTTTTCGTCCGAACAAACCAGACAGCGCAGGCGATCGGCAATTTCCAAAGCTTCCGTTTCAACGGACAAGGCGTCATTAGAAAAGCCATTCTTTGGACAGGATAGACAAATCAAAAAAAGCAGAAGCTTAAAGAGGTTTTTCATTTTCCAGCTCCTGTAAAAACGGCAGAATCGTTTGAAAATAAAAGTCTTCTGTCAAAAAGCCGTTAATCTCGGCTGCCACTTCGCCCTTTTTATTCAAAACAAAAGCGGTCGGCAGCCGGTCTGCCCGCATTGCCGCTGTCCATTCCGTTTTCGGATCAAGGGCGACAAATTGATACGGATTGTTCGTCTTTTTTAAGAATTGCCGTAATTTTTCCGGATTATCCCGTACCGCAATGCCGATGAAGGGGACATCTCTTCTCTTGGCTAATTTTGCAATCACCGGCGCTTCCATCAGACACGGGCGGCACCAAGACGCAAGAAAGAAAAGAAGTAACGGCTGTTTAGGCATTGTCTCAGCAGAAAGGAGTTTTTCCGGTCGGTCCAAAATCTCCAGACTTCCTTCTGGCAAAGGAAAATTTTTAACGATTAAAGCATTCTTTGCCGTATAGCTTAACCGTACTGTATATAAAAAATTGCAAAAAGAAACGGTCACAAAGAAAATTAAAACAAAACCGTACCACCTCATGCGCAATTTCCTTTCTTGACGGAAAGCATTAAGAAAACGAGACCCAGGCAAATCAGGGACATCCCCGATCCGGCCAGCTGCAGTGCGGGATAATCATTCAGATGCAGGTTTAAAACGTCTTCCTGTATTTGGTCTATTTGGAACAGCCGGGTTGAAAAACGATTTGTTTGCAAAAACTTGGCTTTTAATTCTTTTTCCCGCCATTGAAAAACCGTTTCGCCGCTCAGCTGCTGTATCGGAGCCGGACAAAGCAGGCGGTAACGCGCGGAAGATGTATCCGTTTTGGCAGAGAGCTGTTCCGCCGAACAGGGAAAGGCCGTTTCAGCCGTTTCCTGAAGACGAATCATCGCCGTTGTTTCGGTTTGATTGAAAATCGCGCAGGATAAACTTGTCGAAAAAAGAAGGAAGCCGACCGCGCAAAAGAAAGTGCCGTATTTGAATGAAGGAAAAGATTTAAGCAGTCGCAGGCAGCCGCTGACCGAGGTCGGTATTTTAATAGGTGCCGGACTGACCATTGATCCGAGGATTAAAATGGCCGGCAGGGAATACAGGGCTATTTGCCGCCCGTTTGAAAGGTGATAGAGGCCAAAGCAAACCACAGCGGCACAGCTGCTCCAAAAAATAAGGGTGTTTTTCTTATTGATCCGGGCCCAGCCTTTGGCAACAGACTGCCGCTTAAATGCGATAAAAAGGAATACCGCAGTGATCATTGTTGTCCAAAACAGCGTTGTTTTGAATAAAGCGGGCAACAGCCGCAGCGGCAGGTCCGGCAGGAACATAAAAAATGCCGGCAGCAGAGAAAGACTGCCGATACTGAAGCCGGCGGCCAATAAGGCGACAGCGGCCAAACCGACAAAGCTTTCACGGGAAAGGAAGGAAAACGAGCTTTCTTTGAACGTTTTTTTCAATGTAACAGAGCAGAGAAACAGCAAAAAACAAACAAATCCGGCAAATGCGCATAAAGCGGTGATCGGATTGGGAAAATATACTTCAGACGGCGCCAAGGAAAAAAGGCGGTATTCCGCTGCAAGGAAATTTGCGTTGGAAAACAGGGTGCCAAGGAAAGAAAGAAAAACGGTCCAATTTACAAAAATTGTTGATTTTAAACAAAAAAACAGTAAGAGGATTTGTCCGCACATCAGCAATATAACGGATAACAGCAAAGAATGTCCCGGCGTCCACTGCCAAAGGGCGGCGTTGTCAGAGGTCGTGAAACCCGTCATGAGTTCAATTCCTAAGGCACAAAGCTGTAAAATCAAAGAAAGCAAAGTGTCGCGCAAAGTCGGGACGACGAACTGGCGGCCTTTGGAATAAATGCAGAGTGTTTTGATGAAGGAGACCGTTAAATTGGCGCATGCTCCGAAAGACAGCAAAACAAAAATGATTCGATAGGGCGGTCGCCATTCGGGACTGAACCCCAATCCTTCAAAGGGCGGTTCCGCGATCCGGATAAAAGGATCGGCGGTGGACAGCATTAAAATGAGCAGCGCGAAAATCAATCCGCCGCCGGAAAACAAATATCGGCCCCGCTCCTGATATGTGGCCAGCTCTTTTTTGGAAAAACCGGCTAGAAAGAAAAAAGAAACTGTGACAATAAAGGTGAAGAAGAACCCTTCGCGGGAAGAACAAAAGGCCTGCAGTATATAAAACGGTTCGCTTTGAGAATCAAACTTTTCAAAAACGACGGCCAAAGAAAAATCATGAACGGCAAAGCTGAACAATAAAATGGAAAAAGCCAGAAAAAGCAGTCCTGTTGTAAAGCAGGCGCCGCGAAAAGCCATTTTGATCGCGACAGCCGATCCGCCGGACCATAATGTCGGACACAGCAGAAACGTTTGCAGTCCGACAACCGTTAACGCAAATAAAACAGTATAATGAGCCAGTTCAATCAGCATAATGAGCCTTATTATCAACATTCTTTCAGTCAGGTTAAAAAACTCTGTTTCTTTTTGCAAGGATCAAAAGACGGCTTTTCTTTTTTTTAAGAGCGTGATACTATACAAAAGCTAAAAAGTTTGATTAGGGAAACTTTATATGGAACAGGAAAAAAAAATAACAACCGGTTTTAGTGGGCTGAAGGCCGGCGATAAAGCTGTGATTTCCGGTTTTTCAAAGGGGAAAGATTCATACCGCAAGAAATTATTGGCTATGGGGATTACGCCCGGAACGCCGTTTCAGGTTGTTCGTGTGGCGCCGCTGGGCGATCCTGTGGAAATTCAGATTCGCGGCTATTTGGTTTCTTTGCGTCGGGAGGAGGCCTCTTTAATATCGGTTTCTCAGGCGGCTTAGGGTAAGAAAAAATGTCTTTTGATAAAACGGTAGCTTTGATCGGTAATCCGAATTGTGGCAAAACGACGGTTTTTAACGCGCTGACGGGAGCGCATCAGTATGTCGGCAACTGGCCGGGCGTGACGGTGGAGAAAAAATCAGGCTTTTTTGAATCGGGCGGCAAAAAAATCGAAGTTGTTGATTTGCCGGGCGTATATTCATTAAGCGTTGTTTCCGCGACTTCTGAAGATGAAAAAATCGCCAGAGATTATTTATTGTTCAATAAACCTGACTGTGTTGTCAATATTTTGGACGCCTCCAATCTTGAACGCAATCTGTATATGACAGTGCAGCTGTTTGAAATGCGCGTGCCGGTGATTTTAGTGCTGAACATGATGGATACGGCGGCGGCGGCCAAAATTAAAATTAACGCGGAAGCTTTGGCCGACTTGTTTCATGTGCCCGTGATTCCTATGGTTGCTTCCAAAGTCAAGGGGATTGCCGAATTAAAAAATCAGATTTTGCAGGCTGTGCCGTCGGTGAATGAAACGTTCGAAATTCCTTATGCTCCTGTTGTGGAAGAAGCGGTAAAACAACTGGAACCGATTGTCAAACCGGTTGCCGGGGCAAACGGCTGGTCGGATCGTTGGCTGGCCGTTCATTTATTGGACGGCGATTCGGATCCCAGACTGTCGGGGTCGGCGGAAAAGGCGGCGGAAGTTGAAAAGCTGCGCCGGTCTTTTATGGAACGTTATGAGGAAGAAACCGATACAATGATTGCCGACGGACGCTATGGCTTTATTACAAAGGCCAGCAAAGATCTGATGACGCGTTCCGACCGTCTGTCTCAGAATATAACGGAGCGGCTGGATCGGGCCGCCTTGGGCAAGTATACGGGGATTCCTGTGTTTTTGCTGGTGATGTATCTGATGTTCTTATGGACGATTTCACTGGGAAATCTCTTGATTGATCCGATCGCGGATTTTGGGGACGCCTATTTGGTGGACGGGTTTTCCGAAGTGCTGACGCGGTTGAATGTGCCTCAATGGTTAAACGTTTTTCTGTCCGCGGGAATTGGTCGGGGCGTGGCAACGGTCATTACTTTTATTCCTCCGATCGGCTTTTTGTTTTTGTTCCTGTCCGCTTTGGAAGATTCCGGCTATATGTCCCGCGGCGCCTTTGTCATGGATCGGCTGATGCGGGGGTTGGGTTTGCCGGGAACCGCTTTCGTACCGATGATCGTAGCGTTCGGGTGTACGGTGCCGGCTGTTATGGGAACCAGAATTTTGTCTTCTAAACGGGATCGTTTAGTGACGCTGATGATGACACCGTTTATGTCCTGCGGGGCAAGGCTGCCGGTGTATGCGTTGTTCGCAACGGCTTTTTTCAGTGATTATGGAACTGAAATTGTGTTCGCTCTGTATTTGATCGGAATCTTGATCGCCGTATTAACGGGGATTGCGTTTAAAAAGACGTTGTTTCAGGGCAAACCGGTGCCTTTAATTTTGGAAATGCCGCCGTATCATGTTCCTACGCTTAAAAATATGGCTGTCAGGACATGGGATCGGCTGCACGGCTTTATTGTTCGCGCGGGGGCCTTAATTGTGCCGTTGGTTGTCATTTTAAACCTGATGAATTCGGTGGATTTCAAAGGAAACTATATTCCTGAAATGCCGCAGAACTCTGTGTTGTCTTCGATTGGCCGTTCAATTACGCCCGTTTTTGAACCAATGGGGATTTCCGAACAAAATTGGCCGGCAACGGTCGGATTGTTTACCGGCGTTATGGCTAAGGAAGCATTGATCGGCACTTTGGATGCTTTATATGCCAGCGTTGCCGAAGGGGAATCGTCAACGGAGCGGCTGTCCGCTTTTTTTAACGGACGCGTAGGCGCTTTTGCGTATTTGCTGTTTATTTTGCTTTATACGCCCTGTCTGTCGGCTTTAGGGGCGATAGCCAAAGAATTCAGTCTGAAATGGGCGGGCATTGTCGCATTGTGGACAACGCTGCAGGCTTACTTGCTTTCGACGCTGTTTTATCAGGCGGCTGTTATGCAGCATGCTTCGTTGTATTGGATCGCCGGCATAGCGATTGCCGAAGGTGCGGTCGTCGCCGTTTTGCGGATTATCGGCAGGAAAACCAGAGATGATTTTGCTTGAGATAAGGGACTATGTGAAAGAGCAGGGGCAGGTTTCTTTGCAGGACGCTGCGGTTAAATTTGATCTGCCGGAGGAAACGGCGGCACAAATGCTGGCGCATTGGGAAAAGAAAGGCAAAATTGTTCAGGCGGAAAAAACATGCGGCGCCTGTTGTTCCTGCAGTCAGAAAACGAATCGTTCCTGCCGGACCGTTTATTTGTGGAAAGAAAGCTGAAATCCCTAATAAGTAATGCCGGACGACATGATTTTATAGCCGTCAAAACCTTCTGCCAGTCCGTTGGCAAAAGCGAAGGAAGTTGGCTTGCATGAATAGATGCGGTAAAGCACTTCGCCCTGTTCAACCTGATCGCCGACTTTTTTCATCAGGTCAATGCCTGCGCCCTTGTTGTGAGGAGCGCCTGCCGTCATGGCAATGCGGTTCAGCTGTTGTCCGTCTATTTCAGCAATAACGCCGGAGGCCTGTGCCGTCACATCGCGCGTCAGCTGCCCTAAAGGAGGAGGCGTTTGTTTGCCTTGTGCATGAACGATTTGGCTCATAACCTCTAACGCCCGACCGGAATCTAATATTTCGCGCGCTTGATAATAGCCTTGCCCGCCGCGCAGCTGCGGATCAAATTCCAACACTTTGCCGGCCATAAATAACGCTTTTTCACGCAGATCCTGCGGCGCATCTTCACGGCAACGCAGCACTTTCATGACATCGCGCGCTTCTAAAACGGGACCGATGCCGCTGCCGACCGGTTCTGAACCGTCTGTGACAATCACGTCAATTTTCATGGACAGCATGTCGCCGACATATTCAAACAACTTGCGCAGGCTCATCGCTTCACTCATGGAACGGATTTTGGCTGTTTTGCCGACAGGAATGTCAACCAGCAGGTGTGTGATGCCCATTGCGATCTTGCTGGATACGATCGAAGCGACAATTTGCTGCGGCGTGCTGATGCCCAATGCGCGTTCCAGGCTCATTAACAGGTCTTCGGTCGCCGACATGGCCAGCCGCTGACCGTCCAAAACCAGACAGCCCCCGATTTCGTTGACGGTTTTGCCCGCTTCCGCTTCAGATAACTCAACGCCGGTCAGAACCTCCATTGCGTCTGCCGCGCTGGAACAGGACGTGACACTGCGTGTCGTTGTGCCGGGCATGCACAGTCCGTAAGCAATCGCAATGGGAATCACGATCATTTTTGTCCTGTTTGCCGGAATGCCGCCGATGCAATGTTCGTCCACAACCAGATCGATCCCCCAATCAACGGGCTGGCGGTGTTCAATCAGCGCCTCTGTCATAGACAGAACTTCCTGCGGCGACATAAAACTGGCATTGGAAACCAGAAAGGCGGCCAGCTCAATCGGCGTATAGCGATAGGCGGACAGATCGGCAATAATACTGCGGTATTCCTTGGCGCTGAGAATCCCGCCGTTGATTTTGCGGCGTACCGAATCAATGCTGGCCGGAGCCGCCGCCGGCGCAATGGCGACTTCGGAACCTTCGGACATGCTGATCAAATGAAAAGCCTGATTCGTCAAAGCGATTTCATCAGGTTTAACCAGCGAATCGTCTTCGCAAATGTAAATGCTGACGAACAAGGGCTGCAGTCCGCCGTGAATTTCAATTCGATTGGACGATCCGCCGTTTTCTTCGGCCTGAAATTCAGGACACCGCTTGTTGATAAAAGCGATGTTTTCTTTGCCGGTATCAATCGGAAGATGTTTTAAACGCAGCATGAGTCGGAGCGATTCCCTTAATTCATTTTTTTTTCAATGTATCAGCAGGCCGATATGAATGCTACTTTTTTTTCTGGAACCGCCGGGAATAATCGCTGAGAAAGGAGCTTGAAAAAGATCAAGGATTGTTTTACTCTACCCACGACTTTATACCGTAAAAAAGGTGACTGAAAATGAAAAAAATAGCGCGTATTTTTTATGTTTTTGCAGCCGTTTTAATGTTAAACGCCTGTGCTTCTGCTCCAAAGGACGTTGTTCTGGCACGTTCTGACGATTTTTCCTCCCGTCCTAAATGGGCCAATGAAGAAAAGACGTTTACTATTGAAAAGGGCACTGTTTATATGCTGGGCACACATGAAATGCCCGTTGCCGGCAAACGTATTTCAACAGGATATCGCATCGCGGAAAATAATGCGAAAGCCGGATTGTCCGGTGCGATCGAACAGCGGCTGAACTTCATTTTCCAGAATGCGGAGGAAGGTGACGGAATGGGCGCCGATCAAACGCGCTTTATCGGTGGCGAAACCAGCAAGCTGACGGCTTCTTCCATTCGTCCGGCTAACCGGTATTGGGAAAAGGTGGCCGTTGTTGTTGACGCCGACGGCACGCAGGACGTGATTTACCGTATTTTTGTCCGCGTTTCCATGCCTGAAGCCGACTTTAAAAAGGCTGTTCAGGAGGCGATTAAACGCAATTCCGGCAAGAAGGGTATCTCTGAAGACTTTGCCAAGAAAGTCGAAGCTCATTGGGATCAGATGAGCGAGTAATCTGATGCGGTTTTTGAAGAAGCTTTGCGGCGTATTTCTGTCGGCATTGATCTTTGCGCTGTCCGTTGAAGCGGCGCCATCGTGGACGGAGGCCGCGCCCAAAGCCGATTCAAATTACAAGTATTATGTCGGACGCGGAGAGGCTTCCTCTGAAAAGGAGGCCTTTAATCAGGCGGTGAAGGACGCATACGATCAGGCCGCCAGAGAAAACTTTCCCGCCGAATATTCATATCAAGCCGATATTTATCAAACGGAAAAGTCCTCCTATTTAACGGAAAGGACGATTGTTTCCGGTATTTCCGCCCGTTTTGACGGTTTTGAAAAAGAAGACGAATCCATCCAAAAAACAAAAAGCGGCTATACGGTTAAACTGCTGTACAAGTTTTCCAAAAAGGCGATTGCCGCGGAAAAGGAGCGTTTGAAATCCGTTGCGGCTGATCGGTCCAAAAAAGAGGAAATGTCCGTTTTTGGCAGCAAAGCCGATGCGACAAAGGGTGTCTTGATCGTTGAAACAACGCCGGTGGACGGAGCTGCTGTTTATGTGGACGGCGACCGGTACGGCCAAACGCCGATGACAGTATACGGCTCGTTGTCGGCAGGGCAGCATTCTTTGCGCATAGATCATCCGCGCTATCAGACGGTGACGGAGAATATTATCGCCGTCCCCGGAAAAACAGTGCGGGTCAAAAAAACGTTGGTGCCGGCTTTTGCAGAGGTTTCTGTTTCCACGGATCCGGTAAACGCCGATGTGTTTTTGGATGGCAAGCCCTTGGGAACAGCGCCTTTGACGTATGATCGCATTCCGGTTGAAGAAGAAATTACGTTAAGCCTGCGGCATCCCGAAATGGAAACGATGTCTGTACCGCTGAAACTGAAAAAGAACGATATGCGGCCAATTAATATTGTTCTGCCGGAAAAATCGGCGGCTTTTTCCGTTTTTTCCTTTCCTTCCGATGCGGAGGTCTTTATTGATAAAAGGCGTGTCGGCAAGACGCCTTTGCGGGATATTTCCGTTTCGCGCGGTTCGCATACTTTTACGGTGGAAAAGGACGGTTATGAGCCTGTAACGCGCTCTTTTGCAGCCAAAGGCGGGGCAAAAATCAGCGAAACGGTGGATTTGAATGCTTTGAAACAGGTGCAGACCGTTTCCGCTCAGTCCAATACGATCGCAGCTGAAGCCAGTGATAAGTTTCATCGCTATGAAGAAAAAATGCCGCCTAAAAAGCAATTGAATTTGGGGAATGCTTCTGACGGAGAAGATGTTTTGCTGGCCTTGATGAACTGGTCCTATCCGTCAAATTTCATTCGGGCGCGGGTGTCTTATAAGGCGAAAGACAGCGGTACTTTATTTGTTTTGTTTTTTTCGTTTGATCAGGATAACTATCAAAATTTGTTTATCAAGCCGGCGGTGCGCGCATTGAAAAACGTTTCGGAAAAAACGGAAAAGACGACCAGACATATTAAATGTGATTATGAAAGCAAAACGCAAGGACAAATTATGTGCCAACCGCCTTCGGTCAACAAAGATGTCGATGCTGTTTTGATCAAATCCGGTCCGATCCGGCATAATTTCTGGTCAGATCAGGCGGATTTTGAAAAATTCATATTGATCACATCGGCAGACGGACGCCGGAACAGAATCAAACAGTATGAACAGCGCTCTGTTACTTTATTGGTTTATGACCGATGGGGGAAGGAACGTTTGATCGATAAAAGCACCTTGTCAATCGCTAAATTTTCGACAGATAAAAACAGAAATGTCGTTTTTATGCCGGCGTTTGAAGACGGCTTTGAATCTTTTGTTCTGATCGCAGACAGTCCGTCTTTGAAACCGTCGGACATCAGCCGGGTATTAATCAAAATATCGGAAGGAACGCCGATCGACAATCCTTATCCGCCTAATAAGAGATAGCACAAGAAAAATCGGGAAAAGCGTATGAAAATCAAACTTCTTTTTTTCATTTCTTTGCTTTTGGGACTGAGTGCCTGCGCTTATCAGGATCCGCAGATTGTCATTATTGATTCCAATGTTTCCGCTTTTGTGTATCAGGGGGACAAGCGTTTGGGGGAAACGCCCTATATCGGCAAGGTGGAACGCGGAAAAATCAGCAGTCTGATTTTGAAAAAGCCGGGGTATAATACGGTCAAAGTGCCGGTCGAAAAGGTGTACAGCCGCAATGCCGGGCCTTTGACCAGCGAATATACGCATCAGGGCCTTTCTTCGGAAGACAACGATATCGAAGGCGGCGTTATTTCTTCCATGTTTTTTTCTCTGCCTCTGTTTACCGCGACGGATATGACCATGTTTGCAAACGGGTATTGGATTGAATATATGCCAAATTCATTTTATGTGGAAATGACTCCCTCCGGCACAAAAAAAGCGGCGGCAGATATTCTGCATACGCTGCAAATCAAAAATTTTGCGTTAAAGATGTATCCGTCTTTGGCCGCCGGCAATCAGGAAGCTTTAGCGGCTTTATCAAAGCTTTCCGATCGCTCTTCGGAACAGCTCGAAACTCTGCTGGTTCAAAAAGCGGATCCTGTTTCTTTTGCTGAAGCCGTTTGCCGTTTTTAATTGAAAAAAGACGGCTCGAAATGGACGCTCCTTTAAACCGAAAAATCACAACCGCCGGATTGCTGCGCTTTGCGGCACCGACTGTCTTCGGCATGATTTTGTTGGAAATTTTCGGTATTATTGACGGGCTGTTTGTTGTTCATTTAATCGGAACAAAAGCATTATCGGCATTAAATATCACTTTTCCGCTGATTTTGGGCGTTGTCGCGATCGGCGCAATGTTCGGCGCGGGCGGAAACGCTTTAACCGCCCGACAGCTGGGACAAAAAAGGGAAAACGATGCCCGGCAAAATTTTTCACTCATTATGATTGCGGCGATGATTGCCGGGATCTTGTTCGCCGGAATCATGCTGTTGTTTCTGACGCCGGTTTTGTCTTTTTTCGGAGCCGATGAAGAGCTTATGCCCTTGTGCCATGATTTTGCGCACGTCTATTCCTTTTTTATCCCGCTGACATTGTTTTCCTGTGCTTTTCCAATGTTTTACATTACGCGGGGGCAGGCTGTTCTCGGTACGATATTTTCTTCTTTGGGCGGATTGACGCATATCATTTTGGATTATGTTTTCATTGGCATTTATGATATGGGCTTGCGCGGCGCCGGTCTGGCAACGGGAATAGGATATTCTTTAATCGGGATTATCGGATTTATTTACTTTTACTTTAACAGAAACGGCAACATTTATTTCGTTCGACCGAAGTTCAGACCATATGTGATCATAAAAACGTGTACCAACGGTGCATCGGAAATGGTGACAAATCTGTCAATCTGCATCGTGACCGTTTTACTGAACAATATCGTAATGCGTCTGGCCGGATCGGACGGTGTGGCGGCAATCACCGTTGTTCTGTATTTGCAGACATCTCTGACATCGGCCTGTTTCGGTTATTCGATCGGAATTTCTCCGCTGATCAGCTATAACTATGGCAAAAGGGACTTTGGACGCTTAAAACGGATTTTTTTCCGCAGTGTTAAGATGCTGGCATGTGCGTCTTTGGCGGTTTTCCTGTTGTGTTTTTGGAAAGCGGATCGGCTGATCCGACTGTTCGTTGAACCGCAGACAACCGTTTATCAAATGGCTTTGATCGGGTGCAGACTGTTCGCGCCGTGCTTTTTATTTATGGGGCTGAACATCTTTGCTTCAGCCTTGTTCACAGCGTTTTCCAATGGCAAAGTGTCGGCTTTACTGTCATTTTGCCGAACATTTTTGTTTGTTTCGAGCGCATTGGTGATCTTGCCGTACTTTTGGCAGATGACGGGGGTCTGGCTGTCCGTTCCCGCAGCGGAAGCAGTATCTTTTATCATGACGGTTTATTTTATAAAAAAGTATAAGTCCTTTTACCATTTCGCATAAAAAATTCCTTTGATTAGGACTTGAGAAAAATCCTTTCTTTTGCTAACGTTATGATGAACTTGAAAAACAAGTTCAGGGCGTCAAAAACCCTATCCAAAATAGCCGCATTGTATATGGCGGCTAATAAATTATATGCCGAATCTGTCCTTAAGTGAGCGGATTTCGGTGAATAAGGTGCACGCTGAATAAGCCGAGCCATTTTATATTGTACGGTTTCTGATTATATGGACAAGGGGTTTACTCTGTTTCGTTTGTTTTCTCTTCTTATTTCTTGTTGTCTTCAACATATTGATATTCCTTAATAAATCTGCTTTTCTGCCTTTGGAAGCCAAGCGCGGACATTAAAGGAATACGTTCCGACGCGAAAGCGTATCTGAAAGAAACCGTCAGAAAACAAAACATCGTTCATCCCGAATTGGGGAAAATTATTGTCGGAAAAAGAGGGATTGATGAGTTTATTTCACATTCTGCAGATAAAAGAAAGTTGGCTTTAGTCCCGCGATTGAAAGAATTGATTGAAACGTCAACGGTCGGACAAAAGGAAGCGCCGAAGCACGAACGCAAAGACGGAATTGTCGGTTTCGTTCCGTTATGCAACGAGGCAATCATAGACGGTCAGGCCGTTAAAACGGAAACGCTGATCAGAATTGATGAAAACGGGAATCTGTTCTACGACGTGTTTTTGGACGAAAAAAGAAGTCGGAGAAAGAGTAACATGGAGACTAAATCCATGCCCCTTTCAACGGCTTCAGATATAAATATAACGCTTTCCGAAGGAAAAAACAACATAGATCAATCCGTTATTGATGAATTGAACGGGAAAATCCAATCGATCACCGGAGAGCAGATGGAGTTGTTCCAAAAGGAAAGCGTTGTCGGAAAGACGTATGACGCCGTTTATGACGAAATCGGGCGATGGATAGAGGAATGTTTCGACGTCGGCGTTTCCGTCGATGAAATGAACGTGTTGACGGAAAAGACGATAGAGCTTGCCGCCGAATTTCAATCCGGATTGAAGTCCGGAGAAAATCCGAGCGTCGAGGCTATGGCGAAAATCAAGGAAATGCGGGAAACGGTCGCTGCGATGAATCCGACGAACTGGCTGTCTTTGTCGGTCAACAGTTACGGGCGGGCGGCGATGCTGTCCAGTCCGAAGTCCGCCATTTTGAATATCCTGTCGAACGCGGAAACATACGTCACCGAAGCGATCGTGCGGCGCATCGCGAACAGCAGTTTTGAAAAGGCGGTCGATCCGAAAGCCGTCAGAGATTATCTGAAATACGATTATGATGTTTATAGAGCCTCCGGCGTGATGATGAGCGCCGTTCGACCGGAGGAAATCCTTGACCCCGCGCGGCGGTTGTTGGGCGAAAACGTGATGAGTTCCGCCGGAGAGGGGAATTTCCGAAAAGGCGTGCGTTTTATGGAACGGTTGATTTTCGATTGGAGCCTTGGCACGCCGGACGCGAAGGCGAAAGCTTTGTCGTTTGTCGATAACGCCGCGTTGGAAGCGACAAAGACGGCAAAGGCGGAGGGACGTTTCAAAAACGCAATCGAAGGTTTGGGATTGGGCGCGTTGACGGACGCTTTTGTCAAAGGCGTCAAAGCCGTCAAGGCCGCCCGTATTGCCAAGGCGAAAGCCAAAGCCGAGGGATTGAAAGACGTTGAGGATATGTTCGTCCCGAAAATCGACAAAGAGGATTTGAGCGCGTTGGGCGATGTTGACGCGGGGTTGATTTCAAAAAAATCCGTTCAAGAAATAAAACCGATTGTTGAAATCAGTTCACAGGAAGCAAAAAAATACTGGAAAAAGAAGTCGGAGAAACTTTACGAGACAAAGCCATTTCTTTTTTGAGCGGTTTTAGAAATAAAAAAATATATAATCCGTCTTTGGGTGCGGATATTGAAATCAGAAAATCAGCCATAAAAAAATATAAAAGTCTTTCCGCAGAAGAAGAAAAACAAATTTTGGCATCGTATATTCCAGATTTACTTGAAAAGGCTGATTTTTCGATTTCGGAAAAATCCTATATGCCCGCGGCGGAATCAAATATCAAATCCTATCATAAATCGGATTGTATCGTGTCTTTTGACGGACAGCCGAAGCATGTTCAGTTAACGGTTAAAGAAGACGGCGCTGGAAATTATTTTTGGGACGCACAAATAACGAAGCCCCTTGACGAGCCGCACCGAGTACAAATCCGGGGGGGACAAGAGGCTTCAGGTCAATCGACCAGTAAGAATAATATAACAAAAGCCGCCGAATCCGTCAATAGCGATAACGTCTATATCAATTTCGCCCGCATCGACACGCCGGAAGACATCAAAAAGGTTATGGACGAGTTGGCGCAAAAGGACGCGGCGGGCATTAACAAAGCGCGGCGCGGAAAGATGACGTTTGCGGAAATCAAATTGAACGCCGAGCAAGAAGATGCGTTCAAGGTTTTGACGGAACGGCGCGCGGGCGAACCGTTGAATGCTGAGCAGAGTTATGCCGCCCGTCAGTTATGGGCGGCAAGCGCGGCGAAGTTGCAGGAATTGTCCCGTCTGGCTTTGGAAAATCCGAGCGAGGCGAATCAATTTATGTTAAGGAAACAAATGGCGACGCATTCCGCCATTCAAAAGGAAATCATCGCCGCCAGAACGGAAACCGCACGCGCTTTGGCGCAATGGAAAATCCCCGCCGGCGCGCCGGAGGAAATGTATCAGGCGATGAAAGACGTTCTGGAATCAGCAGGCGGCGACGAAGTCACGCGCAAAATGGCAGCAGACATCATGAACATGAACGAAAAATGATTGGTTAAAGAGCTGGATAAAGCGATTGAGCAGGTCGAAACGACTGTTTTGGGAAAAGCGGTCGGCAAAAGTCGAATTGTTCGCAAGCAAAATCGTAGCTCTGTTGTCCAGAACGGATCCGCGTGACTTATACGACATTCACAATATGATTAAACAAAGCGTTTTTTCCGACGAAGAAAAGGAATTGCTGAAAAAGTGTGTCGTCTTTTATCGGGTGTTGAACGACAACGCTGCAAAAGCGTTTAATTTGTCCGTCATTGACGCTTTGATGCCTCTTAATATCTCTGTTTCCAAAAGCAGAATTTCATTTTCCAACATTTTTAAAACGCGCCCGACACCTCTTTCTAACCAAAGCCGGCATATTGGAGCCTGAAAGATGTTCTTTTCCTGCTGATGAATGTCTTTGACTTCAGCCAAACGGACAACAAGAGGTTTGATCGGATTCGGAAATGGCTCATATAAACGCAGCTTTTCATAACATTTTTCTCCGTATTCCACCAATAAGCGAGCATCTATCGCATCCGTTTTCGACTTTTGTCCGATTGCTTCGGCAAATCCTTTGACTTTCACGCCTTCCGTGCGGACAATATCAAAACCTTTCAGAGCAAAACAGGAAAGGCATAGCGCTTCGTATCCTCCGGTCAGATCTATGATGACGAGTGTTTCTTTGGAAAACGCTAAGGCCTTGATGTATTTGGAGATCGCCGCCTTGTTGTTTTCCAAAGAAGTCAGCTTTCCCGTTGAAGAATTAAAGATTCCCAAAGTGTCTTTAGATACGTCAATGCCAATGAAAGTATTGTATTTTCTATCGCAGTCATCATTATAACTTTTGTACTTAACTTGCAATTGTTAACGTACGCACGCTTCGGTGGTACTTCTAACCCATCAAGTGTTTTTACATTATATCTGAGGAGAGCTAGATGACGACGGGCTTCGCCCTATTGCAAAACGCTTTTCCTCTGTTTTTTTCTATATAGCATATTTCTATCTAACAATTGCAAACCCTGAAATGGTGAAGCAGTCCAGAAAAAAGGGAACTGCAGATACGGAGCGGATAGGCAAAGGCGAGAGCTTTTTATGCTTTCCATTGACTGGATCGCTTTATAGAGTGAAACGGCAGAGGGATTCAGTCTCTGCCGTTTCTTTTTTCACAAATGGAGGGATTTATGAAATGGTATTTCTTTCTTTTTATTTAAGGCCCTTGCCCTCCTGCCTTAAACAGACGTTTTTGATATGCTTTCGCTGTTTTTCGATAAAGAGCCTTTCCT
>JAFVAT010000015.1 GCA_017480385.1 Alphaproteobacteria bacterium
CTTTTTCCTTTCAGAAAACATACAAAACTCGACACTCTCATTTTCGGCGGTATCTCTACCAGCATATGCACATGATCCGGACATACCTCCGCTTCTATATTGTTCTTCCTTTCCAGCCGTACAGCTCTCTGAGTATCTTTCCTATCTCGTAGCGTTTTTCAATACTTTGCGGCGATATTTCGGCGCGAATACTATGGGATATTTGCAGTTCCATGCTGTATGTGATAATGTCTTTACATCATTCATTGTTAAACTCCTTAGTTGCAGTTGCCAGACCGCAGTCTGAGTTTACCTAAGGAGTTTTTTTGTGCATAGCTATTAAGCTTTCCGGAACCACGCGCCTAGCGCGTGGTTTTCGAGTTACAAAAAAGAGGAAGCCGTTAGGCCCTCCTCTTTTTATCAACTTTTTATAAGGTTTTTTTTAGCTGTTCTGCCTTTTCCTCATTCATTTTCAGAAAAGTGGCAGAGACAGGCATTATTTGTTACACTCTTCCCCGTAGAGCCTTCAAATGCAGCGCCACAGACGAAGACGGCAGAATTCTGTCATCAATGATTTTGCCGTTTTTAGTTCTGGAATACATCGTTTGAACGGAAATATCCGGCTTGCTCCCTGTTTTTTTCGCATATGTTTCCAAAGCGTCTGCAATCCGTTCTTTCGCCGGCTCGCGTATCGAAAACGCTTCGGGCGAATCAAGAAAATCCGAAGAAACATACGGACACACGGCGGCGATCTTTGTTGTCGGCAAATGTTCACAAAAACAGGCGTTATCTCCTCGTTTGGCTGCTTTTTCAGCCATAACTTCAAATTGTTCGGCATAAAAGTCGTCATACAGCGTCAAATTGTTCTTATCAGCATACCAAGAACGAAAAACTGCGGCTTTGGCGGCTTCGGGATCTTTCATTTTGCGGAACAAGTCGGCCCCTGGCGTCGTACGAACGGCAATGCCGGCTTTCTGCGCCTGAACGACAAAAGCCGTTTCGAAAGCAACCGCATCTGCTTCCATGGCGCGATAAGCTTTGATTGTATCGGCAGCTAACGTTTTTTCATCATCAACCTGCAAAATTTCAGATTGCAAAGCGTGGCGAGCTTCATGCATAAAGGTTGGCAACAAATCGCGTTCTTTCAGCATCGGATTCAGCAGGATCTGCTTTTTTGAAGCATCGCAGCACCCCGCATCGGATAACCCTTTTTCGAAACGAATGTCAAAACCGAGTTCCTGAACAGCGGCAAGGGTTTCGCGTCCCATCGGAATTTTTTGCAAAGTATCAAAGAATTTCAACGCTTCCTCCTATGATCAACAAAAAGAGGACAGGGCTATGTCCCTGCCCTCTTGTTTTCCGACTTACTTTTGAGTGGCCTTATCCTGCTCAATAATGATTTTCAGAGCGTCCACAGCAACACGCACGGCGGCGGAAGTGTCTTCGGACATTTTCTGATCCAAGCCGGCAGCTTCACGTTCCTGGTTCCAAATCACATGGAAACAAGATCCGCAACGGCACTTCAAAGCATCTGCGACGACGAACAAAGCGGCGGATTCCATTTCGCTGGCTTTCACACCCAAGCGCTTCCATGCCTCCCACTTCTGCAGCAATTCAAAAGAAACGGGCATTTTTGCAGGGCTGTGCTGACCATAGAAAGCATCTTTGCACTGCACAACGCCGGTATGAGTCGTTTTGCCCATTGCCAAAGCGGCCTGACGCAAAGCAATTGTAATATCCAAGTTCGCCACAGCCGGATATTCGATCGGCGCATATTCCATAGAAGTATGTTCAAAACGAATTGCCCCTGTTGCAACAACGATATCGCCGGACTGCACGTCCAGATCGATCCCGCCGCAGGTTCCAGTACGGATAAAGGTATCCGCCCCGATATTGTGCAGCTCCTCCATTGCGATTGACGCGGACGGACCGCCGATACCGGTCGAACAGACGGATACTTTTTCACCCAATAACGTTCCCGTATAAATATTATATTCGCGGTTCTGCGCGACATGATGCGCATTATCAAATAATTTCGCGATAGATTCACAGCGACCGGGATCCCCCGGCAGAATGACATAGCGACCGACATCGCCCTCAACACAATGAATATGAAATTGCTTTTCAAGCTTTTGCATATAAAACCTCTCCTGAATAAATGAAATAATATGATGAAGTCATATTGTTCAGATCAGTTTATATGAAAAAAATGTATAAAACAAACAGTTATTTCAATCGTTTTAAGCAGAATCGTCCGAACGGGGCGAAGGAAGAAGCACAGCGGTAACCGCGATCAAAATCAATAAAATGCCGCAGATAATTCTGAACGTCATTTGCTCATGGAAAACTGTGGCACCGATCACCAGAGCTGTCAGAGGCTCAAAAGCGCCTAAGACTGCAGCGATTGTCGGCCCGATCAAACGAATGGCAACCGTTATTGTTTCTAGCGCAACAATTGTCGGGAAAATCGCCAGACAAATCAGGCACCCCAGCATAAAGGGGGATCCGATCGGCGAAATTCCCTGTCCCGCCAAGGCCTGTCCGACAAACAGCAATCCTCCGAACGTCATGACGTAAAAAGTCAGTTTAGCATCGTTCATATTCTGCAAAGCCGGCAATTTTTTGATCCCGATCATATATAAAGCATAAGATAAAGCTGACAAGAAAATCAGAACAATTCCCGTCGTATTCAGCTTTTCGTCGCCCTTGCCGTTATAGAGCAGCCACACGCCGGCTGAAGTCAATACAATCGCAAAAACGGTGCTCAGCGTCATTTTTTCTTTGAAAAAGACGGTCATGATCACGGCGACCATAATCGGATAAACGAACAGCAGCGTGGAAGCTATCCCCGCGTCCATATACCGATAACTGAGGAATAATGTCAGGGAAGAAGCGGCAAAAATCAATCCAAGCGGCAATAAAACACATGCCTCCCGCAGCGATATTTTTAAAGATAATTTTTTATAAAAGGATAACCAAAATCCGTACAAAATAATCGCAAACAAATAACGATAGAACAAAACATCGTTTGATGACATTCCGGCGGAATACAGCGGCAGCGTGAATAAAGGATTAGTACCATAGCCGGCCTCTCCGATTACGCCTAAAATAACGCCCTTTGCTTTGTTGTTCATTTTGTTTTTCTCCGCTTTTTTTGAAAAGACTGTATATCCGGTTTCGATTTTATTCAAATCAAATTATCAGTTCGTTTTAACTGAAAAAAGTTATAAGTAAAAATAAGTTTTTTTTCTTCATGCTTTTAAAGTCTAAAAAGATCAAAGAGAGCTTTTCTTGTTCAGGTGTGAAGAAAAAAAGACATTTAATATGATAATTTAAATCCATTTTTTTGCTTCCGTTTTCGGAAATATCATTGTTTTCCATGATTTTTCTGATAACATGAATATGAGCCTGCAAAAAACAGGTTCAGGGCGTCAGAAACCCTTTCAAAAGTAGCCGCTTTGTGTATGGCGGCTAATAAATTATACGCCAAATCTGTCTTAACGGGCGGATTTTGGTGAATAAGGCTGTGTGCTGAATAAGCCAAGCCGTCTTTACTTTTGAACGGTTTCTGAGATCCGCCCACCTTTTCTAAGGTGGGTTTCGTTTAACTGTAATAAAGGAATCTCGGAAATGAAAAAAATACTTTTAACAACGGCGGCGGTTCTTTGCTTTGCCCTGCCCGCTTTTGCGCAGGAAATAACAAAAGAACAGGAAACAACCGCTCCGATGCTGCAAAATTCATATCTCGCGGTGCGTCTGGGCGGCAGCCGGCTTAACATGAAAATGAACGGCGAAAAAGAAGACGATACCGTCTTTAGCTTGTCTGCCGCGATCGGAACAAAAATAGCCGACGGTGTCCGCGCCGAATTGGAAGCGATGACGTACGGCACATATGAAGAAACGGAAATTGACGGAACGGATTACTACAATTACAAACACAGTGCTGTTAATTTTTCTATCAACGTTCTAAAAGATTTTGATTTCGGAAAAATGAAGCCGTACATCGGGGCCGGCGTCGGTTTTGCCGTTTTTTATGATGAACTAAAGTATGACTTTACAGACAGCGGTTGGCATTACTGGGGATCGAACAAAGAAAACAACTCCGTTTTCAGCGCTAATCTTCAGGCCGGCTTTGCTTTTGCCATAGCAGAAAAGGTTTCTATTGACGTTAATGCACGTTATACTCACTTCAGCAGCTATAAATTTTTTGAAGACACGCTCAAAATAGAAAATAAGGCCGTTAACTTTACAGCCGGCCTACGGTTGGATTTTTAAAAAATTCAATTTTCTCAAAGCTCAAGCCCCTCGAATTTCAGAGGGGCTTTCAGTATCAATCTTTCTGTCGATTGTCATTGCGACGACAGATAGGTCGGAAGCTATCCAGTAACAACTGAAAATACGAAAAATCTCCGGATTGCTGCGCCCCTGTCGGGGTTCACAACAAAAAAAACGGGTGGTATTCGTGGCGACAAATTTTTATTTTATCTCTTCCTAAATATCCTGATTGACGACTACGCCTCTTTTTATCTCCAAAGTAAAAGCCTCTCGAAATAAATTCGAGAGGCTTTCAGTATCAGCAATTGAAAATTACTTTTCGGCAGCCAGATGTTCGTATAAGCGGCGGCGTTCTTCCACTTGTTCCTGTGCAAACTGAACCAATCGTTCATAACGTTCAGGATCAGCTTTCTTAACAATCTGGAAGCGCGTTTCGTTCGCCATGTAGTCGGCCATGACCTTCGATGGAGCCTTAGAATCCAGCTGCAAGCCAGGCTTTCCTTCAGCCACGCGGCGCGGGTCAAAGCGGTACAACGGCCAGAAACCGGATTCAACAGCGGCTTTCTGGTGTTCCAGACCCTGTTCGCCGATTTCATATCCGTGCGCGATGCAGTGCGAGTACGCAATGATCAAAGACGGTCCGTTGAAGGATTCGGCTTCGACAAACGCTTTAATCGTCTGCGCGTCATTTGCGCCCATTGCGACTTGAGCCACATAAACGTTTTCGGAAGACATCGCAATCATGCCCAAATCCTTGCGCGGAATGGACTTACCGGCGACGGCAAACTTCGCGGAAGCGCCGATCGGGGTTGCTTTGGACTGCTGTCCGCCCGTGTTGGAGTACACACCTGTATCCAAAACAAGAACATTGACATTCTTGCCGGAATACAGAACATGGTCAATACCGCCGTAACCGATATCATAAGCCCAGCCGTCACCACCCAGCATCCAAACGGACTTTTCAACAAAGTAATCCGCAACGCCGTTCAGCAGTTTGGCTTCAGCTTTACTCATGCTGGCCAGCTTAGCCTTCAGGGCTTCAACGCGTTCGCGCTGTTCCTTGATTTCGGCTTCGCTTGTCTGCGGTGCCGTCAACAATGCGTTGACCAAATCGCCGCCGATATCGCTTTCCAGATCTTTAATCAGCTGATGCGCAAAGTTCTTCTGGAAATCGACGCCTAAACGCATGCCCAGACCAAATTCGGCCGCATCTTCAAACAACGAGTTTGACCAAGCCGGACCGCGGCCATTTACGTCTTTTGCATACGGCGTGGTCGGCAGGTTGCCGCCGTAAATGGACGAGCAGCCCGTAGCGTTTGCAATCATCAGGCGGTCGCCAAACAACTGAGTCAACAGTTTGACATACGGCGTTTCGCCGCAGCCGGCGCAAGAACCAGAAAATTCAAACAAAGGACGCAGCAGCTGAACGTTTTTGACCAGCTTCTTTTCAATCTTGGTACGATCGACATCAGGCAGAGACAGGAAGAAGTCGAAATTCTTCTTTTCCTGTTCCAGATGAGCCGCAATCGGTTCCATATTGATCGCTTTCTTTTCAGGATCGGCCTTATTTTTCGCCGGGCAGGCGCGTGTGCACAAAGAACAGCCCGTGCAGTCTTCCGGAGCAACCTGAATGATCCAAGCAGAATCAGCGAAATCCTTACCCCTGAAAGCAGCGGATTTAAAGCCTTCCGGCGCATTCTTCATGTCTTCGTTCGTCGCGACTTTTGCTCGGATTGCCGCATGCGGGCAAACCATAGCGCACTTGCCGCACTGAATGCATGTTGTCGGATCCCAAACAGGAATGTCGGACGCAATGCAACGCTTTTCATACTGCGTCGTTGCGGTCGGCCATGTACCGTCCACTGTCCAGCCGAAATCGGATACCTTCAGCTCTTCGCCCTTGCCTTCCAAAATCTTTCCGGCAACTTTGCGGACCAATTCCGGAGCCGTTTCGGGAACACCCGGCAGGCGCTTGAAAGCGGACGTCGGCTTTTCCGTGACTTTGATTTCATGCAAATGCGCCAAAGACGCGTCCACAGCGGCAAAGTTCTTGTCAACTAACGCCTGACCTTTCTTGGAATAGGTCTTTTCAATGGATTTCTTAATCGCGGCAATTGCTTCATCGCGCGGCAGAACGCCGGACAACGCAAAGTAGCACGTCTGCATGATCGTATTGATGCGGCGGCCCATACCGGTCGCTTTTGCGACTTCAACAGCGTCAATCGAATACAGTTTGATGTGCTTTTTAATGATTTCTTCCTGAACTTCAACAGGCAGATGATCCCAGACTTCGTCTTCCTTGAATGGAGCATTCAACAGGAAAACAGCACCGTCTTTAGCCTGAGCCAACATGTCGATCTTTTCCAAGAACGGGAAATGGTGGCAAGCAATAAAGTCAGCTTTATTAATAAGATACGGGGCATTAATGATGTGATTTGCGAACCGCAAATGAGACGTCGTCATCGCGCCGGACTTCTTGGAGTCATAAACGAAATAAGCCTGACCGTACGTACCGTCTTCGCCGGCGATGATCTTGATCGAGTTCTTGTTCGCACCGACAGTACCGTCAGCACCTAAACCGAAGAAAATAGCGCGTTTAACATCTTCGTCTTCGATATCAAAGGAAGCATCGACGTCCAAAGACAAATGCGTCACATCGTCAGTTAAACCAACCGTAAAGCGGGTTTTCGGTTCGTCTTTTTCCGCGTTTTCAAATACGGCCTTCGCCATGGCCGGCGTGTATTCTTTGGAAGACAAGCCGTAACGACCGCCGATAATGCGCGGCATGGATTTCAGCTTGCCCGCGGCATAAGCATCGGCAACAGCGGAAACAACGTCCAGATACAATGGTTCGCCCTGAGCGCCGGCTTCTTTCGTGCGGTCCATAACGGCAATTGTTTTGACGGTCGCAGGCAGAGCCTTAATCAAAGCTTCCGCCGGGAACGGACGATACAAATGAACTTTGACAACGCCGTATTTCTTGTCTTTCAAGTGAGCAACGGTTGCTTCTGTCGTATCGGCACCAGAGCCCATGATCACGATAACCTGTTCGGCGTCTTCGGCACCGACATAGTCAACCAGATGATACTGACGACCAGTAACCTTGGCGTATTTATCCATGGCTTCCTGAACGATTTCGCCGCACTTGGCGTAATACGGGTTGGAAGCTTCACGAATCTGGAAGAACACGTCGGGATTCTGAGCCGTACCGCGCAGAACCGGGTGATCCGGCGTCAACGCGTTTTCACGGTTGAACGTCAGCGGCAGACCGTCGACAAATTCGCGCAACTGGTCGTCGGAAACAACTTCGATCTTGTTGATTTCGTGAGAAGTGCGGAAACCGTCAAAGAAGTGCATAAAGGACACACGGGATTTCAGCGTTGCATACTGAGCAATCGCAGCCATATCTTGCGCTTCCTGCACGTTATTGGAGCACAGCATGGCAAATCCCGTCTGACGGCAAGCCATGACGTCGGAATGATCGCCGAAAATGGACAGCGCATGAGTCGCTAAAGCGCGCGCCGCGACATGCATCACGAACGGCGTCAATTCGCCGGCGATTTTATACATGTTCGGAATCATCAAAAGCAAGCCCTGAGACGCCGTAAACGTTGTTGTCAGCGTGCCGCCCTGCAAAGCGCCGTGCACAGCGCCGATCGCGCCGGCTTCGGACTGCATTTCATAGATTTCGGGAACTTTTCCCCAAATATTCTTAACGCCTTGTGCCGCCCAAGCATCTGCCCATTCGCCCATCGGTGAAGACGGCGTAATCGGGTAAATGACGGCAACTTCATTCAGACGATGCGCAACGCCGGCAGCGGCCTCGTTTGCGTCCATCATCTTCATTTTTTGGTTTTTATCCGCCATGGATTTGTTCTCCAAGAAGTAAAATGAAAAGATTAAAAAAGTAAGGAACTGCGCCCCAATTCTGAAAAAACAGACCCTTAGGAAAAGTCCCCTTTAATTTGCGGCTCAACTGTACCGCAGATGCGTTCCAGCTTCAACACTTTTTTAAGTTTTTTCCTTAAAATTTTATTTTAAGAGCCGCCCGTTCGGCGTTGTATATGACCGGCATAAAATCCGCACTAAATCAATCAGAGCCCACGGCCCCGAAATAATTGTTCCAATGCCGGTAAAGCCGCACAGAAGGAAAAAGCACCCCTCTTTGCTATATCCGGTATAGAATCTGTGCAGCCCTAATATGCCAAAAAACAGGCACAGCAGCATCGTCGGCCAAAAGCCCTTTGTATAGCCGGGATCCATCGGGGTTCTTCTTTGTCGCATTGTTGCCTCCTGATACTTATAAAATGGAACAGCCTTAAAAAGACGGCAAGATAACCGAAGGATCGGCTTAAGTCCTGACCTTAAAGCAAATAAAGTTAGCCTTTCGGAAAAAAAACGTATACAAAAGGAAAAAGCAAACTTGAGAGGATCGTAAAAAAATGCCTGATTTTACTTATGAACGGACCTTTCCCGCCGCAGCGGGTCTGATTGCCGGCATTGACGAAGCCGGACGGGGGCCATGGGCCGGTCCTGTCGTCGCCGGCGCAGTGATTTTCCCCGATTTGCAGATTTCCGCCTCTTTGGCCTCAAAGCTGGATGATTCTAAAAAACTGACCGCGGCCAAACGCGAAGCTTTATTTGAAGAACTGCACGCCTCAAATGCTTTTATCAGCTACGGATCGGCCAGTGTAGAAGAAATTGACCGTCTGAATATTCTGCAGGCAACTTTTTTAGCTATGCGCCGCGCAGTGGAAAGCTTGCCTCAAAAACCAGATTTTGCATTGATAGACGGCAATAAAGTTCCGCCTAATTTACCCTGCCCTGCACAGTTTTTAATCAAGGGAGACGCCTTGAGTTTGTCTGTCGCCGCCGCTTCAATTATCGCGAAAGTCACGCGTGATCGACTGATGAGTGAATTGGCGAAAGAATTTCCTTATTATGGCTGGGAAAAAAACGCGGGATACGGAACAAAAGCGCATCAGGAAGGATTAAAAGCGCACGGCATCTGCGTTCATCATCGCAAATCCTATGCACCGATAAAAGAATATCTAAAATGATTTAGAACTTGAAGTCTTTAACGGCATTAAAGATTCAGTGATGTTCAAAAAAGCCCTTCAAAAAATCAAATCAATCAGGAGGAAAAGGACGCTTTTTGCCTTTTTCCTGTTGACATTGAACACACATGAACGGAAAGGATTTCTGAAACCGCAGTGCGATTTTAAATTCGACATAAAATTTAAAGGCATTATTTCCGGTACAGATCGGCAAGTTGAACGTTTTATTAAAGAATTGGGAAAAGAACAGCTGGAAGAAAAATTATTAAAAAAGTCTAAAAAAATACAATAAGTTTTTGAAAAAATAATTCCAAATAATTTCATCGTTGTTAATAAATTAATTACCTCTCGCCTCTATTCTGATCAACAGAAAGGTTTTGACCAGAACGGTATGCAAGAGGTTTCTTTTTTATGACTGCTTTAAAAACAAATGTTATTCTGCCGGGCGACAGTATTGAGCTGATGAATTCCTTGCCCGAAAAATCCGTCGATATGATTTTTGCTGATCCTCCTTACAATATGCAGTTGGGCGGCGATCTTTTCCGTCCTGACAGCTCCTTTGTGGACGGCGTTACCGATGATTGGGACCAGTTTTCAGATTCCAAAGCTTATGATGATTTTACATTGGCCTGGCTGACGGCGGCCAGACGTGTTTTAAAAGATGACGGCACTTTGACCGTGATCGGTTCTTATCATAATATTTTCCGTGTCGGCTATATTTTGCAAAATCTGGGGTTCTGGATCTTGAACGATATTTTGTGGATCAAAGACAATCCCATGCCGAACATGAAAGGGACGCGGCTGTGCAACGCCCATGAAACAATGATTTGGTGTGCCAAGAGTCAAAATTCCAAGTACACTTTCAACTACGAGGCGATGAAAGCCTTCAATGAAGACAAGCAGATGCGCAGCGATTGGTACCTGCCGATTTGCAGCGGTCATGAACGGCTGAAGGACGAAAACGGAGAAAAGCTGCACTCGACACAAAAGCCGGAAGCCCTGCTCTATCGCCTGATCATGATGACGACAAAGCCCGGAGACATAGTTTTAGATCCGTTTTTCGGCACAGGAACGACAGGGGCTGTAGCCAAACGCTTGGGCCGTCGATTTATAGGGATTGAACGTGAACCGCGTTATATCAAAGGAGCGCAGGACCGTATCAACATGATCGTTCCGGTATCCGATCTGGCTGCTTTGCAGATGTCATGCAAACGTAAAGAACCGCGCATTCCTTTTGGCACCGTTTTAGAATATGGCTTACTGCAGGCCGGGGATTGGCTGTTTGATGCAAAACAGCGTTTTGCGGCAAAAGTCCGTTCGGACGGTTCTTTGCTGGCCGACAATATTTCCGGTTCTATTCATAAGGTCGGAGCCGCATTACAGGGATTACCCAGCTGCAACGGCTGGACTTTCTGGCATTTTGAAAAACGCCGCCATGATCTGGAAGTGATTGACACGCTACGGCAGGAATTGCGGACCAGATTGTTTGCAGCCTGACATAGATGAGCTTATTTGATAAAAAATTCCGCGCCGGAAACGGTTTAGCGGAATTTTTTTAATGACAATACGGATAAGCTTGGTTTAATCTGCCCTCCGTATTTAATTATAAGGAGGCATCGGTTATGTCGTTTGAAGGATTTAAAAGCCTAATTCAAAACAAAAACACCGACAAAACACAGCTGTCGGCAGCTGTTAACAAGGCTCTTTCGGATGGAGACGATCCCGCAGTTTTATTGTTTATGGCTGTTGAGGCCGATCACCTGCCCGCAGTGAAATATTTAATGGAGCTTGGAACCGATCCTTCTTTAGTCGTCCATAATGATCACAATGCCGTTTCTTTGGCGATAGATCAGGATAAGTGGGAAATCGTAGAGTATTTCTTAAGCAAAGATTTCAACCGCACGATGATTTTTGCAGGCATTGAAACGCTCAGCCCACTGATGATAGACTATTTGGAAAGCAAATACGTCAAAGTGCCGCACGAACTCAAATCCGGCGAAGATTTGGATTGGATCAATCAGATTAATTAGCTCACCTTAAAACCTACTAAAAAGGGCCGAGGTGTGTGCTCCGACGGTTCTTTGCTGGCGGACAATATTTCAGGCTCGATCCACAAAGTCGGCGCGGCTCTGCAAGGCTTGCCCAGTTGCAACGGCTGGACGTTCTGGCATTTTGAAAAGCCTCATCACGATTTGGAAGTGATCGACACGCTCCGTCAGGAATTGAGAACGCGGCTGTTTGCGGCTTAAGTCTATCAATTACAATGAAAAATCCGCTCTTTTCAGAGCGGCTTTTTCGTAACTCGAAAACCATGTGCCTAGCGCATGGTTCCGGAAAGCTTATAGCTATGCACAAAAAAACTCCTTAGGTAAACTCAGACTGCAGTCTGGCAACTGCAGCTGCAACTAAGGAGTTTAACAATGAATGATGTAAAGACATTATCACATACAGCATGGAACTGCAAATATCACACAGTATTCGCGCCGAAATATCGCCGCAAAGTATTGAAAAACGCTACGAGATAGGAAAGATACTCAGAGAGCTGTGCGGCTGGAAAGGAATAACAATAATAGAAGCGGAGGTATGTCCGGATCATGTGCATATGCTGGTAGAGATACCGCCGAAAATGAGAGTGTCGAGTTTTGTATGTTTTCTGAAAGGAAAAAGCAGTTTGATGGTTTACGAGCGGTGGAGCAACATAAAGTTCAAATATCGCAACAGAGAATTCTGGTGCAAGGGATACTATGTAGATACCGCGGGAAAGAACGCTCATAAGATTGCGGAATATATACAGAACCA
>JAFVAT010000016.1 GCA_017480385.1 Alphaproteobacteria bacterium
AACCTAACGCCTTAAACTCGTTGATTAAATCGACCAGTTGAGAATAACGGCACTTTGACGCGCTTTCCTTGCCCGTAACGCGGCGTAAAATATCGCGGTATTGGTCATCGTCCAGTCCCAGCTGAGCTTTGGCGATATGAACTTTTGCTAAAAGCGGATTCTTATTCGCGGTCATCGCGTCCTCCTAAAAAAAGGTGGGTTCCGATTTTTCGTTGAGCGTTTTTAAAACGGCTTCCATCGCCGCCAGTTCCGCATCGGCTTCCTGTTGCGTCATTTTGCCGTTCTTGACAAATCGCGGATAAACACGCTTTCTCATCGCGATTTCACGCTCTACACACTTGATCTGCGCCGTCATTGAAACTGTCATTTCGCGCCGCCTTTCAAGGCCTTGTAGTAATCTTCCGCCGTTTTATAAACGCCGTATAAAGGCTTTTGTTTCTGCTCGCCGCTGATGTTGAATAATTCCATCAAAGCCGATAAAAAGCCTTCTAATTTCGGAGCTCTGTAAATCGTGTCAACAAACGTGTGCGCTTTAGGACTGTAATGATAATAATTCTTCCGCAAGTGTTCTTTGGCATCGCTTTCCGTCAGGAAAAGACCGCGCTAGAAACCTCTTGCTTGCATAAAGCCGTAAACAATGTCCGGCAGACTTAAAAATTCTTCCAAAGTTAATCTGCTCTATGTTCAGCGCTGTAAAAACGCGCTTGATATAATCGGCAATATAATCTTTACCGTTATTTTTTCCCGCCACCACGTCCTTCGCAATCGCGACATTTCCAGCTTTCTTTATCAGATTTTTTTATTAAGCCCATTTTTATTGATGGAATATCCGGTAATTTTAAATCCGCCAATTCTTGAGCAGAAAACCATTCTTTCATTTGCGCCTCCGTATCTTCACGGGCGAGGCTTCCATCAGCTCTTTTTGATACTTTTTCAATTCTTCAATTTGCTGGGCGACACGACCGCGTTCCGCCAATAAAGCCTCTTCGCCGAATAAAACGGTAAAACCTTCATCTTTTAAAAGTTCGTCTCACGCCCACGCGGCATCTGCCACGCGGACGAGGACGATAAAGCGATATAAAGGAATTTGATGGAGTTCGTTCGCCTCGCTTGAATAATTATCAAGCATCGCTTTACTGAAACTCGGACAGTCCATTGCCTCCGCCATTTCAGCGGCGAGCTGTTCTCTGGTTTTCGGACTCTCTTTCAAAATCAAAGACACCAGCCGTTTGATCTTGCCGCTCAGATCAACCGTTTGGGAGATAACCGGCGGTCGGCGGACGGGATATACCCGTTCAAACAAATTAAGCGTCCGTGTGTCTTTGAATTTCTTTGACATCGCTTTAACTCTTAACCGTGCAAATTGATTTCGTTTTGAACAAACGCTTTCATTTCCTTGTAACATGAAAAGAAATGCTGTTTTGTTTTTCAATGTTTTGGGAAACCTTTAAAAACCGGAATTAAACAAACGTCGTATTCCGTGATGCCGATATCGGCGTTAAATCCGATGTCAATCTGCAAATTGTCTAATTTTATGGACTGATATTCGGCAACCTTCGCCAGTTCTTTCAGTTTCTTTGCGCTAATAATTTCTATGTCGGTCATAGCAAATATCCTTTTGTTTATGCGGCATCGCGTTTTAAACATTGCCGAGGACGGCGACTTTCGATATATTTATTGGGGGAGGGGGAGGTGTTAAATTCAACTTATGGAATTAATAATAGTATAAAAATTTACACTAAAGGCAATTTTTTTTGTTTACGGTAAATTTTTACATCTTGTCAATTCAAAAACAAAATTTGCATGTTTTTCAAATGGATATGGAAAGTGTAAACAAAGATAAGAAAGATGGCGAAAAGTTTACAGTTTCATCGTCAAACCGTAAACTTTTCGGAGAACGTCTAAAGTCTTTTTTAAAAGAAAAAGGCGTTAGTCAGGATAAGTTTGCAGAAGCGATTGGCATTTCTCTTTCAACCGCAAAAAAGTGGTGTGCCGGTTCGTATGTTCCCGATGTCGATGAACTACAAAAAATCTATCAAAGATTCAATATTTCTCTTGATTGGTTGGTTTTAGGGATAGAATCATCAGATGAGTTTATCAATCCTTATCTATCGATTGATTCTATTATCCTTGAGGCTGTTATTTCTGCTGTTAATAGCGCAAACGAAACATACCACCTTTCTCTTTCAGATGAAAAAAGAGCGAAAATTTACACTATTCTATATGAAGAGGCATCCTCTGATAATAAAACGAATCTAACAAAAAGAGCGCTTCAGTTGTTAAGCCTGATACAAACTAAATAATTTTATAAAAAAAACGACCGTTTAAACCGCTGTTTAATGCTTACTGCTCTTTTGTTGCTGTTAGGATTGGCGGCATTTTTTATCGCACGAACAAATCAAAGCCCGGTCGATCAGATTCCTTGCCGGATTTCAGAGGCGCAAAAGGATTTTTTTTGATTATGCGGGTGGGAGCTATCGCATCGTGCGGCAGAACGTCAAAAATAACGGTTTATAAGGCGTTGAAGGCTCATTTTAAATATGAAACCATCGGAAAAATGCCTTGTCATTAATTCGGCGAAGCCGAAAAAATTTAGATGATATGAAACGGCGTTTTTGCCCTTAAATCAGGTCGGGGGAATCCCCGACCGTTTAAAGTTAAAATTATCCCGCGTTTTTTTACAGAAAATTTAAAACTATCCTGCGCCGAAAAAAATAAAAGCGGCAATCGCGCCGCTAAAATTTTAAGGATTTCCGCCCTTTTTATCCCGTTATATCCCGTTTAATCCCACTTTATCCCGTCAAAGCAAAATATATAAAACTATTTTCGTCTTACAGATTTGTCTTCGCTGCGCCTGCACAGCGGTCTTTGTCCGCTGCTTGTCGTGAACCCTACGGGGCCAAATCCGGGAGGTTTCAAACAAAAAACTCCGCCAAAGCGAAATTTTTTGGCGACCCCAACGGGATTCGAACCCGTATTGTCGCCGTGAGAGGGCGGTGTCCTAACCGTTAGACGATGGGGTCTTATTTGTACTTTCTGTATAATTCGTTCCCTGAATAACGTCAACAGATTTTCGATCATATAGCTGTTTTTATGTTTGTTTTAGCCATTTCGACAGGCTTACAGCTGAAAACAGGCCGCTTATAATCAATCTTCGTTCTATTATTTCTTTTAGGAGGTTGTAATGCGTTCTTGTTCTCTTAAAACCTGTTCAATGTCGCTTCTTTTCCGTTCTTTTTATGATAAATTATTAGCGGAAAATTATATTCGCTCCGGGCATGGAATCGGGTTTTCTCCCTTATTTATTTTAGCCGTTTTGTCAGCTTTGGTTTATGCGGTTTATTCTATATTTATTCTGAATACTTTCGTTCCTGAGATGATTACTGAAAAAATAGTGGATTTGCCTACAATTGAGATCCGTGACGGGAAAATCGTGCAGCCGGAAAACTTTTTTCAGCGCTTTGCTTTAGGAAACGGTGTCCATTTAACTTTAGATACAACCGAAGATTCTGAGATGATCAAAGATCCGTCGCCGAATGAAATTTATATTTCTAAAAGCGGCGTTCAATTCGTTAAAGGGCAGCGTGTCGAATTGATGCCATTGAGCAAATTATTAGGAACGGACAATATTACGATCACGGCAGAAAACATAACGGACTTTGTTACTCAGGCTGCAAGAGAAATGACAGTTATTCTGCCGTCATTGGTCTTTTTGATCGCCGTGCCTTTTTTGTTTTTAAAGTATGTTATTTTGGTTTATTTGCTGGCGTTGTTTTCTTATATCATGACGCTGTTTTCAAAAACATCTTTGCCCTTTGAGGCCAGAATGCGGCTGTCTGCAGTTTCTGCAATTCCTGTTTTTGTCTTCAACTTTTTCTTTGGAACGCTTTTCGAGCTGTTTACTTTAGGCGTTGTGGCCGGGATGATTTTGACATTGATTTATCTGTATTTTTATATCAGTCAACTTCCTCAGGCAAAAGAGGAAGAGGCCTGATTCAGGTTTTTCCGTTGCGAAAAGGAAACATTTGCGTGTAAACTTTAAAAAGATATTTTTATCAAAGGCGATGCGCAGATGTTTTCTTTTCTTTATCGTGTTTTTTATGACAGAACGCTGTTTTCCCTTTATATCGAAAAAGGCAAAGGATACGGCATTAAGCTCCTGTTTATTTTGACGTTATTTACAGCTTTTTGTTTTGCGTTGAGGTTGTTTTGGCTGTTTTCTTTGGTCCCGTCTCGGCTGATTGATGAGTTTGCGGCTCAAATACCCGAAATTAAAATGGAAAAAGGAGAGATTACAGCTCCTGAAAATCATCATTATACGTATATTTCCGAAAATGGCCGTGTCTTTTTTGTTTTTGATACGTCGGGAGAGCCGATCAATTTAAAAGATTTGCCGTCCGCCGGTATTTATATTACGGCAGACGCGATTGTGACGGCGCGATACGGTGAACTGCGGCGGGTTCCTTTTGTAAAGGTGTTAAGCAAACCGGACTTTTATTTAAGTCAAAATAATATCCGATCTGTTATCAAAGAAGCACTGTCGTTGTCCAAAATATTCGTGCCTCCGGTAATGTTTGTTTTTTGTATTCCCGGTATTTTCAGTGCTTATTTCTTTATGGCGATTTTTGGTTTAGCCGTTTCTTTTATTATGGTTCGGTTTGTTAAAATCGATTTGACGTGGGAGCAGCGGGCGCGTTTGGCCGTTTTGTCCATTATGCCTGCCAGCGTGCTGAATGCGTTGAGCATAACTTTTAATATTGGAGCTCCGCTTGAACTGTTCAGTATTGCGATTATTTTGATTTACATGTTCTGCTTTTTAACAGACGGACAAAAGGCCATCCATAAAGCGACAGTAATCGAACGTTAGAAAAGTTCATCGACAAATAAATAAAGTGCTTCAGAGAAAGTCGGAAAGCTGCAGCTGTCAGAAAAATCCAATCGATTAATAATGTGATATTTTTGGTCCAAGCTGTCGTAAATAAATAATTCTTCTGCCGCTCGTCCCAACAGCAGTTTGCCGCGCATAGGCGTTGCCTGGGCAAAATCCAAATTCGCTTCGATTAATCCCGGCAAAGTATATCCCAACATCTCCCGGTCATTCGCGCGCGTGCCGTAAAGCTCCACCCCATTCCAGCTTAAGCCATCCGTCTGTTTCAGAAGAGCAATATAATCCACCGGTACGGGCGGGAAGTGGTGAGACGACAAAAGGGAGCTGATAAAACGCAGTGACCGTTCATCTACGGGCGGAAAAAAAGTGCCGTTGTCCTTTTTCAAAGTATTTAAAATCCGTGTCAGCATGTTTTTCCTCTAACGCCCGAAAACAGACCTTTGCGCGATCATTTCAAAAGTGCTTTCCAAAAAGCCGGCGTAAACGCTGCGATCATGACGGCTTGTTCCGCCGGAAGAAATTTCAATTTCTCCTGAAAAATAAACTTTCCCTTTAGGGGCAGGCAAAAACAACTTGCGCGGTTTGAAATTGGGCTGTGTTAATGTCTGCATGTCAATAAAACGATGAATTTCGGTATGGAACGGATGTGTCTGAATTAATACCAAATTGGAAAAGCTGTTCGTTCCACCGTAATCAAACGGCACGCGAATATGAATATTAAAGTTTTCCGGCGCTTTTCCTTTTTTGACCAGCTTGATCGCTTCTTCACTCATGCCGGCAGCCAACAGTTCATTTACATGATGATAGCCGACATACTTTAAAAAATCGCGGCGGGTACGCTTAAACGCTTTGCGCAGTTCTGCCAGCCAGTTCGGATCCAAGGGAACATAATCCACTTCAATTAAATCCATGTTGATCAGGCCGGTCTGTTGAAACTGCCATTCCCATAGGGCCTTGTCTTCCTGAGAAGGAACCGATGCTTGCTGTGCCTGAGGCGCATAGGACGATTGCGGCGCATAAGGCTGGGCTGGTTGTTGATACGCAGGCGTATAAGGTTGCGGTGCCTGAGGAGCGTAAGGTTGCGGCGCATAAGGCTGGGCCGGTTGTTGATACGCAGGCGTATAAGGTTGCGGCGCCTGAGGAGCGTAAGGTTGCGGCGCATAAGGCTGGGCCGGTTGTTGATACGCAGGCGTATAAGGTTGTGGTGCCTGAGGAGTATAAGGTTGCGGCGCGTAAGGCTGGGCCGGTTGTTGATACGCAGGAGTATACTGTGGTGCCTGAGGTGCATAAGGCTGAGGCGCATAGGGCTGAGGAGCCTGCGGCGGGGCTGCAGAACGCTGATAAGCGGGAGGAATTCTTTGAGGATATAGTGTTGAGGCCGCAACGGAAGAATCCTGCCCCTCTAACGTATCCGAATATGCCGATGCAGGGGCTGTTGGCGGCAGAGTTCTGAAGGAGCGGGCATCTTTGTAAATGGGTACAGGCCGAATATCACGGCGAACCGGCGTTACGCCCTGATTTTGAGCATCTTCAGCTGCCTCCCCTCTTGAACGAGCGGGCGGCGGCGGCATTTTAGATCCTGACCAATCCCACATTTCCTTCCTTTAACCCCTTTATTTTAAAAAGGACTAAAACTTTTCATCAATAAAGTCGTCGTAGTTTTCGTTATCAAAAGCTCCCTCATCCTCTTCATCATCGTAATCTTCATCGTCGTCATCGTAATCTTCATCGTCGTCGTAGTCTTCGTCATCATCGTAGTCTTCGTCATCATCGTCAAAGTCGTCCGCCTCGTATTCTTCATAATCTTTCATGAATTCATCGGCGGCATCATCTTCCTCATCCTCTTCTTCGGCGATGTCGATCAATCCCTGCAATGCGCTAACGTCTGTATCTTCACGTTGGGCTACAACCCAATATGGAACAAAAGGCGATGGCGGAATATTGCACTTGGCTGTCATTTCTTTATCTAAGAACCAACGTGGGGCATCCGCCATAATCGGTCTGTTCATAAACCCTTGCATTAGGACAATTTGCTGTGTTGACGGCAATGACAACATTTGAGACGCCCCGATCACAGCAGTTCCCTGCAAAGAACGCGACACGTTGGCCGAGAACGGCGTCGCCTGTTTTGACCAGCCTTCGGTTCTGGATTTGGAAGCGACTTCAACAGTCTTTGTCCCGATCATTTTTTCAAAACGTTGTGCCGTCTGTTCATTGTTCTGAGACAAAATAATTTTAGCCGCTGTTGTGGAAATAATTGTTTCCAAGTCGTCTTTTCCGTATTGTCCGGAAATTTGGCCTAAATCTTGTCCGATCAGCAAATAAGACACCTTTTGACCACGACCGACCGCAGGTCCGTCTTTCACAGCACCTAATTTAGGCATTTGCGGGAATTCGTCGAGCACGAACAATGTTGGGAACGGTCCCGTCATCGAGCCGTCACCTTGTTTGAAATTGGGCGGATTCGCAATCAGGAAGTTACTCATCAATTCAACGAAGGTACCCGTAATAATATTCAGCGCGCGGGCGTCAACTTGGTTCACTGACAAATAAATCGCAATGGATTTCATTTCTCCGGTGATAGGGTCCTTCATGCCGCGCAGGTCTTTGAAAATAAAGTCGCTCATTTTTGTCCTGGAGCGAACGGCCGAGTTCTTGAAAATACCGATACCGGTTAAAGCGGTGGATAAAATAGATCCGCGTTCTTTATCCGGCGTACCGGACAGCTGGTTCAGTTCCACAACGGCACGGTGAGCATAGCCATAGCGCTTACATTCTGCTACGGCCTGATCCAACATGTCGCGCATCGGATCGGCCAACGCAGCCATTTGGTCGCCTTCCTCTGTTTTGCGTTTTATTTCCGCCGCCATTTGCATTTGCGCTTCGGTTAACCAGTCCAAAATCATGGCAATGCACGGTTCCGCGCCAACCCATGATTCCGGCAGCATTTCCCACGTGCCGATCGGGACGTAGTTATTTAAGTCCAGTGTGCCGTTGCGCAGATGATCCAAGGCTTCCGCCGCATCTGCGTCGGTCATGTCCATATAATAGCCTTCCAGAACTTCACGGTCCTTGTCGTCCAGCTTCCCTTCATATAAGCGTCCGATAAAATAGTCATTAGCGCGGGCATGTTCACATTTGCCAACAACAAAGTGGATAAAGCCGGTTAATGCGTTACGGCCTGTTTTAGCCCAGTGCGGGTCCGCGCCGCCCTTTGGTTCTTCCACCAAAACGTTAACCATAGAATCGACATACATGTCTCGTGCCGGTCCGAACGGCGGTAGGCAGGTGTTGGAAAGCATGTTCCAGCTGGGATAGTAAATGCCTTTTTCAGGTTCATCTTCAGCCCCCCAGTTGATAACAAAAACAGGACCGATTGTTTGTCGATAACCGCTGGTTTTAAAGCACAGTTCCGGTTTAGGGTCGTTCACAATAATACTGATGTTGTTTGATTCAAAAATTGTCGGCATAACGACCCCTACCGTTTTACCGGTACCAGGAGGCGCCAAGACCAAAACTGACAATGTTTCGGGAAGACGCAGCAGCTTGCCGTGCCAACGGCCCAAGACCACAATAAATCCTCTGAACAGCCCCATTTTTTCAATGTCAGCTTTTGTCGCGATGCGACCGGAGCCGTGAATCGTTGATAACCATGAATGAGGGTTGGTCATAATCCCCGTCATTAAAATACCAAAAAAAGAAAAGAAAGGAATTGCGGGCAACCAATAATAATAAGGCAGGTTTCCTCCCGTATCGAAAATTTTAACGGCCCATTTCCAATAGACCTTTATAAGGGCCATCGGCTGAACGGACACCCTTTTGGTAAATTTCCAAATATACAGCATTGTGTTCTGACTGATTCCTCTGGGAATCAAATTTGTCATAGCAAAAGAGAGAATTGCAAGCAAATATGAGACCATAAAAGCAATGAAGACTGTCCAGATAACCCATTGGATAGCAGCTTCTCTTTCTGCCCATTCTTCTCCGGTTCTTGCCATTTTGGAAAATACTCCTTTAAATCAAAGTCATAAAATAACCCGTTTATTATAAAAGAAACGATAACAAAAATCTACAGCCCTCATTATATTTTTAATGAGAATAGCACATAAAAACGAAAAAAAAGATGAAGAATTATCCCAATACTCCGGAAACGCTGTGATATATTCCATCGTCCGGAGAAGTGACGGATGAAACGGTGTTCTGTAACGTTGCAATTTCGTCAGGACCGCCTTCTTCAAAACGGCAGACCGTGACATTCAGTCCGTTCCAGACTTCAAACATGTCTTCCGCATTAATGATCGTTCCTTGACGGATTACGACCATTGTTTTAACTTCCATACCTCTTGCCGAACCTGTCAAAAGCGGCAGAAGCGAATCACGGGCATTTAAAACAACACGTACGGGAGAAATACGATGGTTGCTTTCGGAGAACCACAACGGTTCTTCATCGTTGAACCGTTCTTCATCGGCCAACCAATCGCCGCTTTCAGAGTCAATCAGGCATAACAAAATATGGTCGGCAGCAATGGCTGCAAAATCGATCTTTTTGCCGGCTATTTTAGCATCTGAAATCAGCCTGTATCCGGCTGAACGTAAAATATCCATAACTGAGCCGCCCGAAACGGAAGAAGATGTTTGCCGCACCGGTGCTTCCTGACGCTGAGATCCTGTTGCCGGAGCCGGAGCCGGCGAAGCCGTTGCTGTCGGATTTTCCTCTTTTCCCGGTGCCTTGTCCACATGTTTGATTTTGCCGGACCCGGCTCTGATTGCGGGCGGGCGCGTCTGTTTATATGATTTTTTCTTTGTTACTTTTGGACGGGCCGTATTCTTTTCCTTTTTGCGTTCTTTGATTTTGCTGCGGATTAAGCGAATGGGGAATAACAGAATAATTTTGAACCACTTAATCCACGGAACAGTACAAAGAGCAGCGGCTCCGGTCAGCCAAATAGGGATCATAGCAAAAAGGGCAAAGACAAATAGCCATTCACGAGCAGCCTGAATGACCCAACCGTTTTGCCATTCATTCCATATGTACAGCCAATGCTGCCTGGACATGGGGTTGAACCCCCACATGGCAATCATCAGCCTTTGGAACCAAAAGAAATATCCGATTGTCCAAATAAATAAGATGAAAAAGATTCGTGAAATGGCAAAAATTATTTTCACTAAAAAAATCCCCCGAAAAACTTATTCGCCATTTTCTATTTCCATTAAATCTAAGATAGCGACAGCTATTGCATCGTTTAACTCCTGTGAAGAAGCCGGCTGAGACTTAATATATTCTATTAAGGCGTTCGTATCCGGCAAGGCCGATGTTTTGCATGTCCCCATTCTTAAAACGGAAATATCCCACTTGTCTAAGAATGTCAACATCTTATCTGTGTTTGAAATGTCACCATGGTCTAAAATCATACAACAGTTTATACCCAATTTGGCATGCTGGGGTATTTTATCTTTGATGTATTTTTGCATCACGCTCCGTGCATTAACCATGTCTTGAAGCGGGGAAGAGATTTTTTCTCCGGTTTCTGTTTTCCATACGGCGGGGGAAGCTTCGTCTTCTGTTTCCCAAACATTTCCTTGTTCGGGGCCTTCACATAACAAAAACAGACTGTCTTGAGTAATGGCAAACAAATTGACAGGAAAAGAACGTATTTTCATTTGACGTAAAGTAAAAATCTTTTCTGCTTCCAACCCTTTTGCCAGGTTTTCCCATAAAGTAAAACGATCAAGTCCCGCATTCGCAGGAGTCGCCTGCCCTTGAACGGCATTTCCGGTATGGGAAGAATGTGACGCTGAAGATCCTTTGCCGCGCAGCTGATCAATATGATGCAGCTTTTGAGATGAAATTTTGATGACCTTTTCGGGCTCTTTTTTCGTTAATAAAGCTTCCTGTCGATTCGCCGGCCCCAGAGCTGCGGCTAAAGACTGCGCTTGAAGTTTAGCCTTTTTCTTATTATCCAAATATATTTTCGGGAAAAATAAAACTTTCTTCCAAGGAAAAACATGAACAAGCCACCATGTGCCCAAATAGCCGGGAATAATAGCAAGGAGAGCGATAAAAAAGAAAACTTCTTTCGGTTTTCGCAGAACCCAGCCGTCTTTCCATTTTGTTATAATGTGCTGCCAGTGCCGTTCAGAGAGCAGATCAAAATGCCAGAAAAACGAGAAAAGTTCTCTGGCAAGGAAATAAAAAAGAACCGCTGCCACCGCAGCAGAAAAAAGAAGAGGAAGAAGATGTATTTTTCCTTTTTTCATAAAGCATTCCTATTCTGTTATAACAACATAATATAAAACGATTTCGGCAAATGTCAAAAAGAAAGGGAGCTGAAGGCTCCCTGTCTTTGAACGGAATGCTTTTATCTGCTTCCGTTCCTTCCTCCTTGACGCACATTTGTACGATTCCGAGCTCTGTTCTGTCCTCTGCTTGCCCGCTTGATGGCTTTTTGCATAGAAGACATGTTTTTAATGTTCTGTTTATGCTTAGCTCTCTTCTGACTAACCTGCTGTCCTGCTCTGGCCCGATTGGCTTTTGCTTTAGTTCTGTTCTGTGAGCCCTTCCCGTGCTGCTGAGCAGTTTGTTTTCCAGCTTTATTTTTACCTTTACTCTTGTTTTTAGCTTTATTCTTTTTCTTATCTTTATTCTTCTTCTTTGTTTTCTTTTTACTTTTCTTTTTCTTAGGCTGCTCGCTGCTTCGCTGATTACTATCATTAGTACGCGTCTGAGGCTGCTGCTGCTCCTGAGGCGACTGATTCGTCTGCGGATTTGCTGGAGACGGCGAAGGCTGATCTTGCGTCCGTGGCGTTGGCGGTGGGGCAGGAGGCTCATTCGAAGTCTGCTGCGAATTCGGAGACGGCTGATTGGGAGAGGGCGCATTTGAGGGCGGCTGATTTGACGACGGTTGATTCGAACGCTTGTTCTCAACATCGCTCCGTGTTAATGAGCCTTTGTTCTTCTCGGTATCGTTGCCGTTTTTGTCCTTATCTTTATCCTTATCCTTATTTCTGACAAAGAGCTTATTTAGCCCGTAGTCAATAAGATTTACCTTATCGATAACCTGTTGCAGAAGCTGATCAAAGAAAGCTCCCGACATAACTTCAGTGACCAAAAAATCCGCTATGTTATCCGATTGTATCTGAAGCATACCCTGCCTTGGGAATCCCTTTTTTTCCACCTCTTCCTTTTGTTTTCCCGTAAAAGTCCCGACTTTTCCTTCCTTTTCAGGTGAGGGAGCTGAGCCTTCAAGGTTTCCTTCACCGGCGGTATCCCTTCCTTCTGCCTCCATTTGAGGGACAGATTGTTCAGTTTCAGAAGCGGTCATTTCAGTCATCGGTATTCTCCTTAAACATGAGGAAACTCTTATACACTTAAAATTTAGTATATTTCAAAAGAGCTTTTTTGTCTATCACCGTCATTAAAAGTTCATAAAAAGGGGCAACTATACTTTTAAGTGCTTGAAAAAAGAGGCTAATTGCTTGTTAACTGCGATAGCGTCTTTTGCGGACGGTTTGACTAATCCGAAAAACTTTTTGGGCATGCGTTCCATTTGAATGGGAGAGAAAAACAATGGATTTGTAATTAATGTTTCATAAGCTTTGTCCGGATCTTTTTTGGCCAAGTTGAAATAATTATTGACTAATTTTGTGGCATCGACAGGAAAATGTTTGCGGTTTATTGCATCAATGAATAACTTTTTAGTGTCTTTTTCCTCTTCATCTATTTCTTTAATATCATTGATGATGTTATTCATTTCTTTTTCTGTTTTTAGCAGTTCCAGTTTTTCACGCACTTTTGCCATATCAAGCAGTAAGTTTAAAAAAGCAAGAATAATTTGATCTGCGGTCGTCAGGTCTTTGTCTTGAATACGTTGAAGCTCTGATTGAACAATTTTTTCCAAGGGCGCTGTTGTCTTCACAATTTCTTCCATTCCGTCGATAAAGGGGGATAGTTCCGCTAAATCGCTTAAAATGGCGTCGAAAAAATTTTCGCTGTCAGCATCGTTGATAAAATCTTCGACTTCCGAAATGTCTCTCGGTAATTCTATCAACATGGGCGGAAAATCATATCCTTCTTCTTCCGCGACCTGTTCGGCATATGTCCGCGCATATATATAAAGTAAAAAAGCCTTTTTGGGGATCTTCCTTTGCCGTTCAACAGCGCCAAGAATATCATCAGGGAGCTTAAAAAGAGGCGGCTTTTTTTCTGGTACGGCAGGAGTTTGTTGAAAAGATGAAGCGCCGGACGCTGGCGCGGAGGGAATAGGAGTCGTTTGTGTAAAAGCCGGTGTTGTCGGCATGATTCTGTTTTGGGTGGGCGCTTTAACGGGGAAAGAAGGTTGCGGCGCGGGAGCTGCTGCTGTCGGTGCTGCGACGGGACGTTTAACCAGAACCTTTACACGTTTGACAAGAACCTTTTTGACCATGGGCTGAGGGGCGGATGATTGTTGTGAATCCATAGCTTTATTCTTTTCCTGCAAATTTTTTTAAAACTGTTTTAAGCTTAAAGGAATAAAAGGACGAAGTCAAAAACTTATGCGGTTATTTTGATTTTTTGATGTATGATTAAAAATCAAAAAACTGTCATATTCAGAATAACGATTTTGTATTATCCTAAAAGAATAGAATTTTTATCGGCTTTCCATATCTGGGGCATTTTAAGGCTTGGCCTGAAAGGATATTAACATGAAAAAGTATGGGCACAGAGTTCAATTATCTCTTTTATGGCTGCTTTTGGCGGTATGCATTTTTTCGGTCTTGCCTCGGTCTGCTTCGGCAGCAATGTTGGAAACCATAACGTATGCCGGTCAAGGGGAAGAAGAAGACATTAATTGCGAGTATGATGTTGGCAAGTACCGGGCAAAGCAATGGTGGAAAAAGCCTTTAGATGCGGTTTTGGATACTTCTGTCCAAGTCGGAGACTCGGTCTTTGACAGTATAGGTTCCAGTGTTGTGGGGCTGGTCTGTGTGGGCGGTGGTTTGTGGCTCGCCGTTTTTTCGATAAAAGTTCTGGGAGGTATGGTAGAATCCGATCCGCTGGAAAATCTGACAAAAGTCGGCGGGTTAATGCTTCGAATAGGGATTGCTGCGGCCTTGCTGAAAAACAGATCGTTTTTCTTTGGGTATTTCCTTTCGCCGATCATTGAGGCGGGCGCCGGATTTGTGGACAGCGGCAATGCTGTGAGTGTGGCTGGCGGTCTTAGCGGAGCGGCTAGCACGCTAAAGGGAATGGCTATTGATATTCATGATACGATAGTGCCGATACAAGCCGGCGGTGATTATTTGCAGTGTTTGTCTCAAATCCATGAGCTTAGTGTGCCTATAATAGGTAAATATTTATTGACTTTCCAGGATCCCGGGGCTTGGTCTGCCGGTTGCGCCTTTTTGGTTGTCGGCTGGCTTTTGATAATAGCTTTTCCTATTTTGCTCATGGATGCGGGGTTCCGTTTGGGAATTACGGCGGCTTTATGCCCTCTGTTTATCGCGGCTTGGGTGTTTCAGTCAACCCGCGATTATACAAAAAAAGGCGTGAACGCAGTTTTAAATATTGCATTTGTTTTTATGATGATAAAACTTTCATCAAAATTTGCGGTTGAATTAGTGAAAGGAGCTACGGGACTTGATCAGTTGAATAATGGACAACCGGATGATCCGACGCATTTTGTTTGTACTTTCCGTTCTTATCACTTCGGTGGGTCTGATGATTCGTGCAGTCCGGCTGATAAGGAACACGGGGGTATAACGCTTATATTTATCTGTGCTGTTTGTACTGCATATGGTATTTATTTGATGCGTGAAGCGGCTAATACATTGGCGAACTATTTCTCGGACACCTCGTTTAGCAATGATACGGCGTTCCAGGCGGCTAAAGGCGGTATGACAGCTCCGATCAACTTCGCGAATACGGGCATCAATATGGCTCATGACACGAAAAGCGCTTTAGGCAAAACAATGGTCGGAAAAGCGGTTGGTAAGGCGGCCAATAAAGTAGGGGCTATTGCTGCCAAGCCATTTCAGGCTGCTGGCCGTGCGATTGCCCGTCCCTTTAAAAAAGCGGGCAATAGAATAAAAGGCCGTGCTCAACAGTTGCAGAATAAAGCGAAAAGCGATGTTAAGCAATTCAGCAATAATGTAAAACAAAGATTTAAAGATCGTTTTAGTAGCAATAATAGTAATTCGGCTTCTTCTCAGCCTCCTACGCCGAATGCTAAAAGAGATCCGAAAACCAATGATTGGGTTTCCACGCATACGAACAAAGATGGCAGCTCTGTGGAGACCCGTATGAATGATCAGGGGCAACGGACCAGCGTGACTAAACGAAATGCCGCAGGACAAGTAACTTCACGTGATCAATTCGATTCAAAAGGCAATCAGTCCGGTCATTATGAAGCAACGTATGATTCCAAGGGGCAGAAAACGAGTGAATATCAGTTTGATAAAAGCGGGTCTACTCAAAGGACGTTTAAAGATGGTCAGATGACGCGTGAGAAAGTCAAAGACCATGCAAAAGGAACGGAGACTGATACAAGCTATAATAAAGACGGTAAAAAGATACGCCAGTCTATTTCCGCCGGCGGAAAAAAGACAACCATGGACTTTGATGAAAAAGAACAGGTGTCGCGTAAAGAAACGGTAGATCGTGATGGAACCAAAACAACGGATACCTTTACGCGTGGGAATAATGGTAAGCTGGTCGAAAGTACTACTGTAAAAGAAAATCCGGATGGTTCGTCTGAGCGGACGGATTGGCAGCATGATGCTGATGGCAAGAGAGCGGCCGGGTTGAAAACGGTTACCAACTCAAAAGGAGAGGAAGGGGCAACGCTGATGGTTGATGGAAATGGCAACAGACCTAAAGGAATGCCTGCCTCTGCGGTATACAATCCAAAAGATCAAACTTGGGCGACCTCTTATACGGATAAGAAAACGGGAGAAAATACCAGGACTGTAATGGATCGCAATGGTCAGAGACAAAGTGTTACAAAGACTAGTAAAGATGGCAGAATAACTTCTCAGACACAATTTAAAGACGGAAATCCGATAATAACTCCGTAATGTGATGAGTTAAAACTGTATTCTTTATCTGAACTGATTAAGAAAAGGGCAAAAGATATATAGAAAGCAAAGAAACGCTAAAAATCATAAAGAACGTTTTTTATTGAAACGTTCTTCGGGAAAGATGAAGAAAGTTGAAAAAGATATAACAAATAACTTGGGAATACGAAGATGGTAAAAGCATACATCTCATTTTTAAAACGATTTAAGATCACACGAATTGTGTGTATGCTTTTGCTCGTGTTTTCTGTCGCGGCTTTGACCGGGTGCCATAATGAAGATGTGGAAATAGATGGTGATGGTTCTGAAGCTGCAGCGGCGGAACAGTCCTTAAAGGGGTGCTGGACATGTTCTATGTTCCAGACAGCTTTTGAGGCGGCCAATAATATGACTCGGACGATTGTTCCCACTGTAGCCAGAAGTGCTGTGTCTTTGGTGGCTGTCGGATATGGATTGTGGTTGGCAATTTTTATTTTAAAGCAGATCAGTTCTATGCAGGAACCTGATGCAGGGGAGTTTTGGAAAGCTCTGGCTGTGCAATCATTTTGGGCGGCGATGGGGGCGGCTTTGCTGCGGGATTTGGCCGGCGGTGGATTAGGATCTGCTTTAACTTCTTTTGCGGAACCGGTTTTTACAGGGTTTGTTGATGCCGGGTTAACGGTTGTATCGTCTTCCGGTACGAATATTCCTTGCGGACCGACGGGAAATGCTGAAACCAGTATGCTTTGTTTGGTTCGGGCACTGCAGGAAAAATTGAATTTTGGCACAGGAATTTCTTTGTTGGCGATAATGTCCCCTACCGGTTTTATTGCGATTTTTGTTGCATTGATCGTTTTTATCGTTTCAACGATTATGATGGTTTGGTTCCCGATTTTACTTTTGGACTGCGTTTTCAGATATGGAATGGCTGTCAGTATGCTGCCTTTGGCGGTTACGGCATACGTTTTTAAACCGACACGGAATTTTACCGGAAAAGTTGCTACAGCGTTTATGGAAATAGGCTTTGCCGTAATGGGAATGTGTGCTTTCTCTGCATGCTCTGTTCAAATTATGGGGGCATACATTGATCGTTTCCTTCCATTCGTTCAAAATCCTCTGTTCTTTTTAACGAATCTGGAAGCTTTAGAACAGGTTTTATGCGGTCCGGGCATTACGGGACTGTTGTTCCTCTCCTTTTTCTTGATTTTATTTGCTGAGGTTATTTTTGATTTCATGAACGCCCTTTCGGGAGGAGTTGGAGGAATAGGCGGTGGAGTCCGAGGAGCAGTAGCCGGCCTTAAGGCCACAAAGAACGGTGCTAAGAAAATTGCGAATTTTGGCATTAATAGAGTCCAACGCATGAAAGACCGTCGCGCTGCTAGAGATATGGCCAAACATCAGGCGGCATATAATGCTGATGTCGCAAAGCATAATGGCGGTGGTAATACGAATAGCGGTACTCTACAGAATGCCAGTGGCAATGGTTCCGGCAACAGCAATAACAGCAATGCTTCCGGCGGCAATTCCGGCAACAGCAATAACAGCAATGCTTCCGGCGGTAATTCCGGAAACAACACCAATAACAGCAATAATTCCGGCAACAGCAATAACAGCAATGCTTCCGGCGGCAATTCCGGCAACAGCAATAACAGCAATGCTTCCGGCGGCAATTCCGGCAACAGCAATAACAGCAATAATTCCGGCGGTAATTCCGGCAACAGCAATAACAGCAATAATTCCGGCGGTAATTCCGGCAACAGCAATAACAGTAATAGTTCCGACGGTAATTCCGGTGGTGCATCCAACTCTGCCGAAGCGGCGGCAGGGCGCTTACAGGATCGTGGTTATTTAAATCAGGACGCTAATGGTTCCGGTGATAATTCCGGCAACAGCAATAACAGTAACAATTCCGGCGGCAACAATGGTGGCAATAACTCTTCCGGGGCTGACTCGAACAACGGAAATGATTCATCAAATAATGCTGGAAGCAACAACAGTAATGGAAACAGTAATCCTCCCAGTTATCATGAATTAAGCGATGAAGGCAAGAAGTATATGCGTGCGGCAGAACGCTTGCAGGATCGTGGTTACTTGGCTCAGGGCGCTGATGGCAAAATGCATGCAACTCAGGCTTATGATCAGTTGATGAGACGCCCGACAGGACCGTTTAAGGGCATTAAACGGTTGGCCATGGGATTGGAAAACTTGAAACAAGATTACTCTGAATCCGCGATGGAGCAAAGCGCTGCCCGCCATAGACATGGAATTGATGATGGAGGTAATCCCGAAAATGTTTTGAGTTCACGTGATGCTGCTTACGACGCAGACAATCCCAATAAGAATGTTTTGAAGGAAGGGGATTTTAATCCTGATGTCGTTTTGCCGGAGAAGTAATGGGCGGAGGTAAATGAAATGTCGAGGCTGCAGCAATATCTTCTGTTCGGTGTCATCGTTTTTTTGGTCCAATTTACATCACTCGGACATTTGTTGCAGTCGGCTTCCTTTTTAAACGTTATGTTGGGAATAATCGGGTGTTTATTGGTGATCGCAGTATTGATAACTGTACGGACAACAAAAAAAAGAAAAAGAGGATATAAGGATCCTGTAAATAAAAGAGGAGCTGACGCATGAAGAAGCTATTTTCAAAACAACTATATATACGACTGTTGCTTGTTGTCGGCCTTTTCTTTGTTTCCTCTTCATCCGTTTTTGCTTCAGCTCAGCAAGACGCAATAGATAAATATTGTGATACATGGGATGTTAATATTGAGGATTATTCGGGGCAGGAACATTGTTGGTCCTGTGAAATATTCGTTTTGTTGTTTGATTCGGCGAATATGGTTGCGGGCTTGACGAACAGTGCTTTAGGTGATGGTGCTAAAGGTATTGTTGCGGTAGGGGGAGGATTATGGTTTGCATTTTATACCTTGATGTTCTTCAGTAATGTCGGCGGTCTTTCGGATCCAATGGAATATTTAACGAAGATCGGTTCTATTATGCTTCGCATTGGCATTGCCGGCGTATTTTTATCCGGCGGGGCTTCTATGGCCTTTGATTATATTATCAGCCCTGTTTTAACCAGTGGAGCAAAATTGGCAAATATAGCTTTAAATGCCAGCGGTCACCTGCCTGTTACATTGCCTAATGATGTGGCAAGTCCGGCAACGGATATGTACAATAAAATGAAAGAGTGGAAAGAAAAGGACGCGGATTCTATCGCGGCCAAATTTGCGGCTGCGGCAACGGCGCCGATTTTTGGAAACGCTCCCTCCGCGGCAATTTCCGGACCTATGGGGGACGGGGTCAGAAGCGCATTGAAACAAATGATTGCCGCAATGGCTTCCGGCATGGCTCAAGCACAGGCAATTGCTCAGGGATTGCGGTGTGGCGCGGCTTTTTATTGGCACGTGGATCTGTATTTTATTGAATGGTTTTTTCCTAATCCGTTAATGGCTTTCGTTGGAATGTGGCTGGGGTGTGTGTTTTGGGGTATCTCCGTAATGTTCTGTTTCGCAATGCTGGACGTTATTTTCCGTATCGGATTATTGGTCAGTATGCTGCCGATTTTCATTGCGGCATGGGTGTTCCCGATAACGTCTCAATTCGCTCAATCGGCATGGAAAATGTTTTTAAACACTGTTATGGTGTTTTTTGTGACGGGACTGACGGCATCATTCATTGTTGTTTTGGTGGAAAATGCGTGGGATATTAATCCCGGCGAAACGTCATCTTTTATGGCAGAGATGAAGGCGAGTCATTATACTGATGCGTGGGAACAGTTATTTGAGCAGGGTTTTGTAGCGGGACTGGGAACACTATTGTTGGTAAGTGCTGTCGCATGGTGGGGGTGGCTTATGGCTCCTAAATCAGATGAAACAGCCAAAAAATTTGTTGGCGGGTCGTTTTCTTCCAGTGTTGCGATAAAAGCGATTAAGAAGTTGATTAATTTTATTATAGACGCTGTTATGTTTGTTTTAACGATTGTTACCATGGGAATGGGCGCCTGTATGTATTTCTTCAAGGTTGCCAGAACAATGGCGGATGCCTTGGATAAAGTTCAAAAGCTTAGGGAAATAGAGCAAAAGATTAAAGAAACGCGTAAAAAGTTGCAAAAGATGCGGAAAATACAGGATAAAATGAAAAAAGTGCAAAAGGGAGTACATGATGCTACTGATAAGATTGGCGGGTAAATGTTGTTTCCGTTTACTGATGATAAAAAACTCCGTCTTAGGGCGGAGTTTTTTTATTGGTTTTTATTTTTGCATGCCGGGTGTTGTAATTTTTTTTGAAAACAGCTATAAAAAGAAAGGCTGGTGATTTTCTCGGCTTGTTGTTGACAGTTAAAGGATAATGTGAATGGAAGAGATTATCTTTCCGAATCAGATTCGTATGTATCGTCGCGTGCGCGGTCGCTCTATGCAGGAATTGGCTGATTTTTTAGGGGTCAGTCTTTCTGCTGTCAGTAAAATCGAAAAGGGCTACAGGCGCATAGATCAGGAACAGTTGGTTCGTATTGCTGAATTTTTGGATTGTCCTTTGCAGGAAATTTTTGTGAACGAAGCCAGCTCTCAGCCCGATGTTGTTCAGGCTTGGCGTCGGGAACAGGAACGCCGTAACCGTGTGAATGAGCGCTGTGGTTTAAAAATGCTGGGGGCAGGGCTGCGTTATATTCGCGGTCAGAAAAATCTGACTTTGGCAGATGTGGCCGACGGGTCCGATTTGACCCTTTCTGTGTATCATCGGATTGAAATGGGACAGCGCGAGGTTTCCGAAGATGAAATTTCCAGAATAGCCCGTGCTTTGGGATATACAAATGATGAGCTGCAGAAGCAGATTTATGATTTGGATAAGGCCGGCGCGCTGGAAGAATTTATTCAGAGAAACGATGCGCGTTATCGTACGGTTGCCGGTGTCAAAACGGGGTATCCGGAATTGCCAGTGTCCAAAGCTGCCGGATTGAAGCAAGAGCGGCAGGACGTTGTTTTGCAGGTCTATGGTCAGGCGGGTGAGAATGGTTCTGTTATTATTGACCGTCAGACGCCGTTAGGAACGGTTAATTGTTCTGCCGGAGCGGTAAATCCGATGTCGTCTTATGCTGTATCGCTTTGTACGCGTCGTTTGGGAAATTTATTGCCGGCACGCTCCATTCTTATAGTTGATCCGACAAAAATGGTTGGATTGGGAGATATTGCCGTTATGTATATGAATGATACAGAAGCCCGTTTAATCAGCGTCCGTGAAGACATTGACGGCAAGCTGTTCGGTGTTTTGTGGAATCCGGAAGAAAAAATCGAAATTTCCGAAGATAAGGCGTCGGCCCTGCATCGTGTCGTTCAAATTCAACTGCCGTAAACAGAAATTCAAAAATAAAAATACCGCAGATTAAAGATATATTAATCTGCGGTATCGTAGTATCATGCTGAGTATCCTTGTATGCCGTAAGGATATGTATGCTTTTGCCTGCGTGGAGAAGAAATGAGCCCGCCAAAAAAGGACACTAAAAAGTGGAAACCGAAATTTCCCGGTGCAGCCGCCGACGGGGAAGAGGATCCGTATGTTACAGCGCAGCGCTTTGTTAATGTTTATCGTCAATTGCATGTTTTGCGCGAGGATTTAGTTTCCCGATATAATGAAATGCTGCTGGATATTGATGCGGACGCGCGTTCGACTTTAGTGGATATTCCGGGCGGCAGAGACGTACGGGATTATCTGACGTATTTGGAACAGCAGAAATACGGTGACGATTATGTTTCGGAAGAAGACGATGACGAGTTTGTTTCTCGTGAAGAAAAGGCAAAAGCGAAAGCAATTGCCGATGCTTTGTCTTCTGCTCAGGAAAAAATGAATCAAAACCAAATGGCGGTTATGCAGCAGGCTCAGGAAGAAGCGCGGCGTAATATGGAAATGCTGGCAAAAACTTTGTCCGAGGCCAAACAGGATCCTTCCCGAAAAGCGGAAGCGGTTCAGCTGTCCCAAGCCTTGCAGTCGGCACAGCAGGAATATTCCACTTATTCGCATCAAATAGGTGATGAGACCGCCGGAGAAATAGAAAGCGTTCAATCGAAATTAAGAGCGCAGTATGCAGCTCAGGCTATGCAGTCGCAGCAGCAGCTGATGCCAATGCCGATGAATTACGGTATACAAAGCGGCTTGGAAAATCTGTCGCAGGCGGGATCGCAGGGGTTGGATGCTTTAGTGAATGCCTTGACGGAGGCGCAGGTAAAATCGGCCGAGCTGCAGGCAAAAGCGCAATCAGAAACAATGGCGAAGATTTTTTCTCAAAGTCAGGAAATGACAGCGCGCGCTATGGCCGAAGCCTTTTCCAAATCGCAGCAGAATGCGGCTGAGGTTCAAGGAAATTTAATTGCAAAGGCGATTGCAGATTCTCAAAGAAACGCTAATGAAACTTTAGCGGCTTTATTTTCCTCCATTCAAAAAGGGGGGACGCTGCCGCAGGCGCAAACGCCGCAGATTGTCATTGAAAATAATAATTCGGCGGCTTCTGTTGCTCAAAGTGCTTCCTATGCCGAACAAATCAAGATGATGGTTCAGGCGCAGGTTGAAGCGCAAAAAGAAATTCTGGAAATGCAGAAACAAGCCATGGCGTTTAATGTTGGCAATGGCGGCGGCAGCGGCGGTGGAGGCGGCGGCGGAATGTCCGCTGCGGAACAGGCAAAGATGATTGCCGATGTCGTTGCGCAAACACAAAGCGCTGTTTTGACGGAAACAATGGGTCAAATGATGCATCGGCAGGAAGAATCCCAACGTTTCCAGGCAACATTAATGGCCGAGGCTTTTTCTAAACAAACGCAGGAAATAGCGTTGGCCTTATCCAATGCTCAAAAAGCGGTTCGAAATGATACGTTGGCGACGCAGGCTCAGGCTGTTGCTCAGGCCATGATCAGGGCTCAGTCGGCCACACAGTCGGAAACGATTACGGCGCAGGCCAAAGCTATTGCAACGGCAATGTCGGAGTCTCAAAATGCGCTGCAGGCCGAGGCATTGGCGACACAGGCGCGTGTTGTGGCCGAGGCTGTTGCAGAGTCTCAATCTAGTGTTCAGCGCGATGTTTTGGCAGAGCAGGCGCGTGTTGTGGCCGAGGCTATGTCAGCTTCTCAAGCAAGTGTTCAAGCGGAAGCATTGGCGACACAAGCACGTGTCGTTGCGGCGGCGGTCGCCGAGTCTCAGGGCGCAGTGCAGAAAGAAGTTTTGGCAGAGCAGGCGCGCGTTATTGCGGAAACGCAGCAGTCAATTCAGCGGGACGCTTTAGCGGAACAAGCGCGCGTCATAGCGGAAACACAGACGTCGATCCAGCGGGACGCTTTAGCAGAGCAGGCGCGCGTCATAGCGGAAACACAGACGTCGATCCAGCGCGACGCTTTGGCCGAACAGGCTCGTGTTATTGCAGAGACGCAGCAGTCAATCCAGCGGGACGCTTTGGCAGAGCAAGCGCGTGTTGTCGCGGAAGCCATGTCAGAGTCTCAGGCAAGTATGCAGACAGACGCTTTGGCCGAACAGGCGCGTGTTGTGGCTGAGGCTATGGCACAGCAGCAGAATGCTTCTTTGTCGGAAACGGTGGAATTGATCAGCCAAAAGCAAATGGATCAAACCTCGGCTTTGGCTTCAGCTTTGGCCAAGCAGCAAGCCAAAACACAGGAAGTGATTCACACCTGGTCGCAGGACGGCATGCCTTCGGGCGGCATTCAGCCCGTCCAGCCGGCGCATGATTATTACGATACGCCATATACTTCCGGTTATGAGGAAGAAAGCGTTGAAACTGTTCAGCAGCAGCTTGAACCGGAAGAAGAACAGTCGAAAAAGAAGACGCGTGAGCTGCCAAAAATGGATTTGTCCGATTGGAATGCCAATCTTGACGAAGCGATCTCTTTGTCTCAGCAGGCGGCAGCTGAAGCCGGGTACGATTTAGATGATAATTGGGGATACGGTTATGCCGATGCTTCCAGTGAAGCAATTGATTATTCCAATCTTGATGAAACGGAAGAGTATAATTACCAAGATGCGGAAGGTTATGAAGGCGATCAGGCGTATTACGATTATCCTCAGGAGGATCAGGGCCTTTACGGATACGTTGCTGCAGGTAATTACGGGGCATATTATTATACAGATGAAGACGGCAATCCATATTATCTGGATACAAACGGGAATCCGTATTATGTCGATGAAAATGGCCAGGCTTACTATGTTGATGAAAACGGTCAGGCCGTTTATTTTGACCCGAATGCGATCAGCGAAGATCAGACTCAGGCGGCAGCTTCGTATTATACAGACGAGAACGGGAACCCATATTATTTAGATGCAAATGGGAATCCGTATTATGTCGATGAAAACGGCCAAGCTTACTACGTAGATGAAAACGGTCAGGCGGTTTACTTTGACCCGAATGCGATCAGCGAAGATCAGACTCAGACAGCGGCCCCATATTATACGGATGAAAACGGAAACCCATATTATTTAGATGCGAATGGAACGCCGTATTACTTGGACGAGAACGGAAATCCGTATTATGTCGATGAGAATGGTCAGGCTTACTACGTAGATGAAAACGGTCAGGCCGTTTACTTTGACTCCAATGCCGCTTTTGAAGAAAACGCTCCGGAAACGACAGCCGCGGCAGAGGAAACTCCGACAGATGAGCCGCAGGAACCTGTTGCTGAGGCAGCGGAGACAGAGCCGGAAGAACCGGCATATTATACGGACGAAAACGGGACACCATATTACTTAGACGCGAACGGAACGCCGTATTATTTGGACGGGAACGGAAATCCATATTATGTCGATGAGAATGGTCAGGCTTACTACGTAGATGAAAACGGTCAGGCTGTTTACTTTGACTCCAATGCCGCTTTTGAAGAAAACGCTCCGGAAACGGCAGCCGCGGCAGAGGAGGTTCCGACTGATGAGCCGCAGGAACCTGTTGCTGAAGCGGCGGAGACAGAGCAGGAAGAACCGGCATATTATACAGATGAAAACGGGACTCCATATTACTTAGACGAAAACGGGAATCCGTATTATGTCGATGAAAACGGACAGGCCTACTACGTAGATGAAAACGGACAGGCCGTTTACTTTGACTCAAATTCTGCTTTTGAAGAAAACACTCCGGAAACGGTAACCGCGGCAGAGGAGGTTCTGCCTGATGAGACGCCGGAACCTGTTGCTGAGGCAGCGGAGACAGAGCAGGAAGAACCGGCATATTATACAGATGAAAACGGGACTCCATATTACTTAGACGAAAACGGGAATCCGTATTATGTCGATGCAGAAGGAAAAACGTATTATTCGGACGGGTTAGGCAATGCTTATTATGTTAGTGAAGACGGAGAGCCTTATTATATAACTCCGGAAGGTGAACAGGTCTTTTATACAAGACAGACCGAAGAAAATGCTGAACTTCCAATAAAAGAGGAGCCTCCTCTGGAAGCTGAGCCCGAACTGCCTGCAGAAGAGGAGGAGCCGCCTCTGGAAACTGAGACTGAACTGCCTGCAGAAGAGGAGGAGCCGCCTCTGGAAGCTGAGACTGAACTGCCTGCAGAAGAGGAGGAGCCGCCTCTGGAAACTGAGACTGAACTGCCTACGGAAGAGGAGGAGCCTCCTCTGGAAGCTGAGCCCGAACTGCCTGCAGAAGAGGAGGAGCCGCCTCTGGAAACTGAGACTGAACTGCCTGCAGAAGAGGAGGAGCCGCCTCTGGAAGCTGAGCCCGAACTTCTTGCGGAAGAGGAGGAGCAGGAATCAATAGCGCCGCTGATACAAGCGCAGGATAGTTCTGTTTTAAAGCAGGATAGTTCAGATATTCGTTCTTTGTTGCGTTTCGAAGGTTCCGCAGCGGAAAAACCGTACAAGGAAATTTTGATTTCAACTGTTCCGTTTGTTTTTGGTCCGGCGGTTCATTTCCGCCCGAATATTGCTGAAAAAGAACCGTCGGCGCCATTGGATAATGTGGTGGTTTCATTAATTAAAGAAAATGAAGATCCTTATTTCAAAGGATAATGTTGCTTTTTTAGACTAAAACATAATATATAATAAAATAAAGACTCTAAGACGCGGAAAAGGAAATGGCTGAAAAAGAAATACCGGAGGCTCTGTCATCACTGTTTGAAGCTGTTCTGGCGTATCAGGATACGCAGGAAGGCTTGGGGCGTGTTCGTTCAGTGGCGCAGTCCATGTTCGGAGAAAGTTGGCGTGCGCAGTTGCCGGGTATTATAGCGGATTGTCCGGACGATCTTCAGCAACAAGTAAAAACAAATATAGATCGGGCTTTGACATATGAAAAGGCGGCCTCCATATGGACAGAGGTTTCCCGCATGCTTGATCCCAGACGGCAGATTGATGCTGCTCAGGTCAAGGCTCAGATTCCTGAAATGCAACGGTGGCTGTCCATTTTTGGAAAGGCCGGTCAGGACTTGCTGGCTAAACTGCAGGATAAAATCGCACAAACCGAAGCGAATCCGTCGATGGGCAGTTCCGTCACAGCGAACACATACGGGTTGACGGTTGAACAATTATGGAATTTTGATCATTTTATGCGCTTGAAAACGTATTACGATCAAACGATATCGCGTACCAGCGCCAGATGCGTTCATTTGGGCGGATTGGAACTGAGCCAGTATCCCTATTTCGGGTATATCCTTGATTTATTAGATGAGATTCTGACCTTTGGCATGGAAATCATTACGCCGCCGTATGCGCAGATTGTTCGGGAACGCTACAAAGGTGGGGAAGCCGCATTGAAAAAGGTTTTAATGGAATATAAAGCGGAATTTGACAGCAATGCGCCTCCGGAAATGTTGGAAGATGAAGAAACGATGGACGATATTAAAAATCGTTTGGGATCTTTGGCAGATAAGAACGAAGTGGAAGAAGATATCGGACCGGCGCCCGATGGCTTTGAGGCACCTGAAGAGACCGCTGTTCATCAGCAGGCTCAGCCCGCCGGCGGTGCTGTCAAGCAGCCAATGGTGAAAGCACCGCAAAAAATGCCGGTGAAAGCGCCGGTACAGGCTAAGATGCCGGTGAAACGTCCGGTTCCGGCAGGCTAAAAATTGAGGATAACAGACGAATGTTTTTTCAATACATCAAAAAATATGTTTTATCCGCAGTGATACTGGGCAGCGGGTGTCTTTTGATTTCCTGTGGCAGTGATATCCGTGCAGGGCGGCCAATGGTTCAAATGGTGCGTCCGACATCTTTGCCGACAGAACCGAAAACGACTCGATCTGCGGAAATGGTCAGTCTGGAATCGCCCATGCGTTGTACCGTGCAGGAAACGCAGCAGAATATTATGACTGTTATTCCCTTTAAACAGGAAGCTTTTAAATTGGAGCGTGCGCAGAAAAGCGATCCTTTGCCGCGTTATGAGGTCACGGGATTTTCTTTTGACGGTCAATCGGCGGAACGTGTTTTTTATAAACTTTTAAGTGAAGCCAAAATTAAAGTTGTCGGCGAGGGCGGTCCTTTTCCCGAATTGGCGGCGGAAAATATTACGGGCGAACTGTCCGAAGTTATGGATATGATCGCTAATGCCGCTGATGTTTATTATCGTTACAACGATCAGCAAAAGGTTTTGATTGTTAGCCGCGAGGTCAGTTGGAATTTGTACGTTCCCGATAAACGAGAGGTCATGATTGCGGTTTTGGATTCTTTGCGCGGATCCGGTATGCATGATTTGATCGTGAACTGGGAAGAAAGCGTTATTTCTTTTATCGGGGATAAAAAAATCGAGGATAAAGTCAAAAAGCTGATCGAGCTGTTTGATACGGAACCGAAACTGATCGTCTTTAATGCACAGGTTTTGCGTGTTAAGCCGTACGGCGCGGCAAAAGAAATCGTTTGGCAGGAATTGGTTGATATTTTTGGCGCGGATCGGATTAAATTCATGCTGAAAGGCGTTATGGGACGGGCTTTGGTTACGGACTATGACATTAATCCGAAAAGCCTGCGGAATTTCTTAAACGCTCGCGGTTCCGTTACGCAGGTGTCTGAAGGCATGTTCATTGCGGCGAATAAGTGGCGGGCACGTTTTGATGTCGGGCGATGCGGCTATATGTCCATGCCGGAAGCTCAACTATCAATTATGGCTCAAACGGAGTTGTATGGCGAACGGCGCATGAACACGGATATTACATTAGATTCCGATCAGGGGGAAGTTACGGCCTTTTCTGCGAAGAGCCGCTTGGGTGACAATATTGTTTTGATCGGGATTCCGTCTGCTTCTTTCAGTGATTCTCTGAACGGGTATGAGACGGTTGTTATTTTAACGCCCAGTGTGATCAAGTTGGTTAAAGAATTCAATTAAAGGAGGCATAGATGTCAGATCAGCAGCAGCGTCCGCCTTATCCGCCGGCTCCGCCTTATCCGCAGCAGGGAGGTGTTCCTCAGCCGCCGCGTCCGACCGGCGTTCCGCCGTATCCGCCCGGTATTAAAATGCCTGCCGGCGTTAAAATGCCGCCGCGTCCAATGGGATATCCCATGCCTGCCGGTGTTAAAATGCCGCCGCGTCCGGTCGGTGTTCCGCCCATGGGTATGCCGCCGCCCGGTCCTGTCGCTGTTCCCCAGTCTCCTCTTTCCGAAACACAGCTTCCGGTGCCTGCAGATACGGAGATTGATGAAGAATGGGGCGAAATTGACAGCGTTTCGGAACCCGATGTTGACGAAAATGGCTTCATAGATGATTTAGAGGACGATTCTCCTGAACCCGAATCGGAAGAAGAAGATAGTGAACCGGCGGGAACAGGCCTTTATGAGGATAATATGGCAGCTGATTTCGGACTGCCTCCGGTTTTTGTCAAAACAAAACTTTTATTGCCGTTATTCCTTTTCTTTATTGTTTTCGGTGCTGCGCTGGGATACATGGGCAGCATGCTACAGCAAAAAGGAGGCGGCGAAATGCCCGGTGTTGTCCGTAATATGGAAATTCCCAAAGGGCGCCCGCGCTGTGGGATTGCACAGAAAGGACAGGGGTGCGTTTTATACATTATGAATTCGCAGCGCCGCGAAGTAGAAGGGCGTGACTTTTTTACAATGGCGGCGGATATTTTAAATATACCGAAGTTCCAGATTGAAACGGCAAATATTCGTTATGCAACGATGCGGATTCCTCCGGGATATATTGCGCTGCTGAATATTCCTCCGGTGCAGTAGGTTTTCAGGCTTTAATATTAAATATTTGCGAAAAAGGATAAGATTTTGGGGGTTGAACAGGCTTGTTGAACCCCCATAATCATACGGGAATAAAACGGTTTTCAAGGCTTTTGAAAATTTTTTGTTTTTTGTCAAAAAAAATTGAAAAATTGTCGAAAAAGTATTTGCAAAAGGTAAAAAAATAGGTGTAATATGTGTTTAAACAGACTTGGGAAACAAAGTCTTAGATAAAGGAGAATAAGTTATGGCGTTACTTTGGAAGGATTATTGCGATATCGCAGATGCTTTGAACGAGGCTTATCCTGATAAGGCTTTGACCGATATGAAAGATGAGGAATTGATTCGCTTGGTGAAAACGCTGCCGGATTTTGATGATGCCGGCGAACCGGACGAAACGGTTCTGAGCGCGATTTGGAATCGCTGGGTTTATGTCGCGTATCCCGAAGACTAACAAAATTTTTTGATAAGGAAAGGTATAGTTATGGCTGAAAAAAGAACAGAGTTCGAGTCCCTCGGCGGTAATAACTTGGACGGTATCGGCGGAAACGCCAAGAAAATCACATATACTGCCGAAGACGGAAGCAAAAAGTCGATTCAAATCGACTGCGGTATGAAGTTTTCTGATAAAGCTCTTACAGGCGTGGATAACTATATCGCTCCTTTAGAATGTGATGATCTGCTGATCACTCATGCTCATGCTGACCACATTGCCGGCATTATCCACCATATCCAGATGAATCCGGAACGCCCGCTGAATATTTATGCAGATAAGTTCACGCATCAGTTCATGTTGGCCGAAATGACCAAGCAGGGACTTCCGTTGGACAATATGCCGAAATTCCATGATGTCAAAGACGGCGAAAAATTCATGGTAAACGGTTTTGAGGTCGAACCTGTTCCTGTAACGCACTCCGCGCCGGGCGCCATTGCCTTTGTCGTTGAATCTCCGGACGGTACCCGTTTAATGGATATGGGCGATTTTAAAACAACACCGGTTGAATTGGGCAAAGGTTGGGAAGATGCCCGTATGGCAGAAGTCTTCGCCAAAGGAATTGACGTTTGTTTCTGTGATTCAACGTCTACGACTTCTAAGGAAGTCACGCCGCCTTATGAGGCTGTTACAAAAGGCTTCAAGAAGATTCTGTATGACAATCCCGATGCGCAGATGATGGTTGGCACGATTGCCCGCTCTGCTCAGCAGATGATGGCTGACGTGATCGCTGTTGCCGAATATGCCAAGGAAACCGGCACAAAGCCCCGTACGTTTATTTTGGACGGCGCCTCTTTGGTTCAGGTCAACAACGCGCTGAACAAATCCGATATGAGCATGGAAAAAGCATGCTATGAACGCACGGGCGTCCGTGTGAAAATTATTGACGCGAAGTCTCCGGAAGCGCGTACAATTCCGCCTCAGGAACGTATTTATATGGTAACGGGGACCCAGGGTGAAGAATTGGCTTCTATGGCGCGCGTTTCCCGTGGTGAAAACAGAAATATCCGTCCGTCCAGAACCTGCCCGAATTTGTGCGTCAACCAGCAGGCGGTCATTCCGTCAGGCGACAATCAGGCCATTGTTGATGAAATGATGGAAGCTTTGCGCCGTCAAGGTTGGAAGACGATGATTCCGGAACGCGGTGCTCCGTTCGTAGAGGGCGAAACCTACTATGTTTCCGGTCATGGCCGTGCCGGTGATATGGAAAAGGTTGCTGATATTGCCGCGCATAACCAGCCGGCGGGCCGTGCCTGCACCTTTATCGGCATTCATGGCGATGAGGTACAGACAAAGGCTACGGAAGAAATCTTTAAGGACAAAGGGCAGAAAGTGGAACATATCACGAATGCTCAGAAAGTTGTCGTTTCCAAAGGTGAAGTTCAGGTTTCTCCGACGATTGGCAAAGCCAGCCGTATCGCTGTTATTGATGACAACGATAACTTTATGGATCCGGATTTCCGCTATATCAAGCAGGCTTTCAACCCCGTTTCCAAAAAATGGGAAGATGTCAAACAGATTGATTACGAAAAGATTTTGGTATCCAAAAATGATCGTAAGAAAGACGGTAAGGGCGGCAAAGGCGGTAAAGGCCATGGCGGCAAGAAAAAAGGCAATAAGGGACATCGCGATATGTCTCCGATGCTGATGCAGAAAATGCAGAGAACTCACTAATCTGCAGGTTAAACAGAAAGAGCGCCGCAAGGCGCTCTTTTTATATTCTAATCTTTACGCGATTAAAAAAGGAATCCGTTTTGTGATCTTTTTCTTAGTCAAAAAATTTTCCCTGTTTTTTATAAGAGGCTGTCGGAATTTTTTGATGAGAACATTTTTTGAATAAAAAAATAGGCTGGTCGCTATAACAGATACGTTTTTTTAAGACAAATTTCATCAATTTCAGGGGGGGGGGCTGATTTAAAACGCTCCCGAAAATAAAGGCCGGCAGTTGCTGTCGGCGCATGGAGAGGGGGTAAATTGTCTCAATCGGACTATTCTTATGCCTTCTTTTTTAGGGGGTGCTGCGATACGACACTCCTTTATGATTGACAGCGGATAATGCCGCCGCCGAGGATTAAATCGTTATCGTATAAGACAACGGACTGACCGGGAGCCGCGCCGCGCTGATTAAGCTCGAAGTCAATTTTGATTTCATCTGCGGACACAGGCGTAACCAAAACAGGGGTGGGAGGCTGGGACGATCGAATCTTTGCATAGGCGGCAAAAGGGGCTGTCGGCGGTTCAATGGCGGACCAGCATAAATTGGAAACAATTAAACCATGACAGACGTTTTCGCCTTCAAACCCGACAATGACATTGTTTTTGTCTTTATCAAAGCCAATAACGTAAAGAGGAGCTGCCGCGCTGATCCCTAATCCTTTGCGCTGGCCGATTGTGTAATTCCAAAAACCGTTATGTGTTCCCATAATTTTGCCGTCTTTTGTGATAAAGAGACCGGGTTTGGGGTCGGTCTGCAAAATATCATTGATGTCTCCGGAATAAAAGTCCTGACTATCAGGCTTGTCGCTGACCGGCAGGCCGGCACAACGGGCTATATTACGGATTTCGGCTTTGGTTTTGTCGCCCAGAGGCAGCAAAATATGCGCCAGCTGTTCCTGATTTAAACGGTAGAGGAAATAAGATTGATCCTTTTTAGGATCGACACCGCGATATAAGCGATATCGGTTTGTTTCCGTATCAAAAAGAATGCGGGCATAATGTCCGGTAACAAATTTATCAAAAGCAATTCCGGCCTGACGGGCGGCGTCAGGCAGGGCTTGAAATTTGATTTTTGCATTGCACCATACGCAGGGATTAGGCGTCCGTCCTAAGAGATATTCCTGTTTAAAATTGACCAGAACAGTTTGTTTATAAATTGCGGTACAGTCAATAGTATAGTAAGGGATTTCCAATATTTTGCAGATTTCACGCGCGGCCTCGATATCCTGTTCTTCATGAGGAGAAAAACAAGCATCTGTTGTTGTTTTGCCGGAAAAAGGGCGTCCTTTTTCCCAAATAGACATTGTTGCCCCAATGACATCATGTCCGGCTTGTTTCATCAAATAAGCCGCTGCGGCAGAATCGACTCCGCCGCTGAGACCGACAAGAACCTTCATTTAAAAAGCCTCTTTATTCATGATAGTTGTTGAACAATTCGCGCAATTCATCAATTTTCTGCTGACGTTCCTGTTCGGAATTAAAACTTTGAACGACGCAATGCTGAAGATGCGTTTTTAAAACATTGGCTTCCACGGCGCGGATCGCAGAACGGGCAGCACGCAGCTGTGACATAATATCGGCGCAGTCCCGATGCTCAATGATCATTTTTTTTATTCCTTCAATTTGCCCTAGGATTCGGTTTAACCGCCCCAGTTCTTTCGTATGGTCGGGTTCATTGAAAAGATCAAGCGTTTCTGTGTTCATAGAAAGTCTCCTGCCGGTATTTCTTTTAATGTAATCTGTTTGCTTTGATAAAGGAAGAGAGATTTTGAGAAATGTGACGATCCATTAAATTTCGTGCAGGGAAGATCCATTTAAATTTGGACAGTTAAACTGTTCCCAAAACAAGAGGAACGGCCATGAACAACAAAGATTAGGTCCTGCCAGTTGGCACGATATAAAAAAACTGGCGCCCGTACGGCTAGTACCGCCACGGGTAAAACGTTCTCCGGACAAAGATTAGGTCCTGTCAGTTGGCACGATATAAAAAACTGGCGCCCGTACGGCTAGTACCGCCACGGGCAAAACGTTCTCCGGACAAAGATTAGGTCCTGCCAGTTGGCACGATATAAAAAACTGGCGCCCGTGCGGCTAGTACCCGGACAGGGGTGGGTGGCGCTATAAGTATAATCTTTTTTATCTGGACTGATGACAAGGCGAAGAGAGGCTGTTGCAAAAACAACAAAGGCGGAGAAAGATCTCCGCCTTTGCTTTTTTGAATAAGCTCTGTAAGCAATTAGAACAACTGCAGCACGCTCTGAGACGCCTGCGAAGCCAACGACAAGGAATTGATCCCCAGCTGCTGACGTGTCTGAAGAGCCAGCATGTTCGCCGCTTCTTCGTTCATGTCGGCCAGCGTCAGTTTGTCGGCGCCGGATTGCAGGTTGTTGATCATGTTCTGCGTGAAGTCTTCACGGATCTGAACCGTGGACAGGTTCTGACCGAATTCGGAAGCCTGTGCACGCAGCATCGAGGTCGCTTTCGTGATTTGGTTCAAAGCTTTGTCAATGCTGTCATTGTCGATCCAGTCATTGACTGCGGCTGTAAAGCCTAAGCCGACTGAGTCAAACGTGACGCCTTTCAGTTCCAGTGTGCTGGTACGGCTTTCGTTGAAGTTCACCGTCAGGCTGTCACCGTTGAGCAGGTTGATGCCCTTATAGGACGTGTCATTCACCAGCTCGTCAATCTGCGTCAGAATGCCATTGAACTGAGAAGCATACGCAGCGCGTTCGTTGCTGCCGTTTGTAGCAGCACCGGTAACGCCCAGTTTGTCAGCCAATTCGCCGGAAATGACCAAGTCATCGCCTTCGGCAGATTTGACGACCATATGACCGGTCTTGTCAAATTCGGCGGTGACGCCGTCAATGCCCGCAATCTTTTGACGCAGGGATTCAGCTGTATCCGTCGCGTCCAAAGTGATCGTCGTGCCGACATCCAAACCGAACGCCGTCGCAAAAGTGGCGTTGGTCGCACCGGTCGCATCGGTCACTTCAACGGAGGTTGTATCCAACGTTTTAATTTGCAGATTGCTGTCTTCAACGTAAACGCTGACCTTCGTATTGCCGATCATGTTCTGGATTGTATCAGCCATGTCGCCAACGGTCCCTTGGTTGTTGACGAAAATAACCGGACCACTCGTATAATCTAAAGAACCAGTCGCCGCCGTCGCTGTGGAGTCGTCCGCTACGGCCGCACCGGCAGTATAAACGGTTTTACCGTCGGAAGTGACCGTCTGCGTGATCGTAAACGCCCCGCTTGTCGTCGCATAACCGTTCTGCGTCACACCGGTAGCCGCAGTTATGTCAACGTTCTTATACACATTACCATCCGCATCCGTGAAAGTCGCCATTGCAGGCGTACCGGTTGCCGCATTGGCCGCAGTGTAATCCGTAATCTCGAATGTTACACCTGTTGCATAAGACGTGGTGACATCCATTTGTTCAGTTGTGCCGGACGCGTCAATGATGTATTCAACACCGTCAATGCTGATTGATCCGACACCGCCCGCATTCCATACGCCCGTGGCGCTGAAGGCGGCTGCCGTCGTATCTAAGTTCAGTCCGTTCGCGCCGATTTCCGTTGTGTCGCGAACGTTCGTTGTTCCCGTCAATGACGTCGAATCACCAACACGGATCGTCATGGAAGACGTACCTGCCGTTAATCCGTTGACAACGTCTGTGACCAATTCGGAACGCAGCGCGTCCAAATCAAATTTGATGTTGGAAGATACACTCGCCGATACATTCGACGTATCACGCGCGGAATTCGCTACTGACTTCGCCTGTTCCACAAATTCCTGCAGTGTCGTAATGCCTTGATCTGCCGTTTCCAATGTCGAAATCGCCTGACCGATGCTGTCCAACAATGTGGACAAATCATCTGCGCGGGAATTCAAAGCTTGTGCCGTAAAATAAGACGACGGATTGTCCATCGCGCTGTTCACCTTGTATCCGGTGGACAGACGATCCTGTGTCTTGTCGAGCAGGCTTTGTGTATTCTTCAGGCTCAACAGGTTGGAACGCATTGATGCTGTAAGAGCTATTTTGTTTGTCATAATAAAAATCTCCTTTTCTAGGTTCTGTACAGACCC
>JAFVAT010000001.1 GCA_017480385.1 Alphaproteobacteria bacterium
ACATAGTATCCCTTGCACCAGAATTCTCTGTTGCGATATTTGAACTTTATGTTGCTCCACCGCTCGTAAACCATCAAACTGCTTTTTCCTTTCAGAAAACATACAAAACTCGACACTCTCATTTTCGGCGGTATCTCTACCAGCATATGCACATGATCCGGACATACCTCCGCTTCTATTATTGTTATTCCTTTCCAGCCGCACAGCTCTCTGAGTATCTTTCCTATCTCGTAGCGTTTTTCCCCATAGAATACTTGGCGGCGATATTCCGGCGCGAATACTATGTGATATTTGCAGTTCCATGCTGTATGTGATAATGTCTTTACATCATTCATTGTTAAACTCCTTAGTTTCAGCTGCAGTTGCCAGACCGCAGTCTGAGTTTACCTAAGGAGTTTTTTTTGTGCATAGCTATAAGCTTTCCGGAACCACGCGCCTAGCGCGTGGTTTTCGGGTTACAAAAAAACACCGCCCTTAACAAAGCAGCGGTGTTTTATCATTGTGTTCTGATTTATTTCGATGAAATCAAATTCAGTGAATTTCCCACTAAATTTTCATATGATAGCCCCGTTTCTTTTTCAAACGCTTTCAATGCAAAACGTGTTCCCTTAGAAAAAGGATCGTTTGCGCTTGCCATCTCTTTCATTGCATTAAGAATACGGCGTTTGGTAGCCGCAGGTGCATTCTTAACCTTATTTTCAAAAGAATCCGGGATCTTATATCCCATATTCCGCAAATGCTGCGTAATAGACAGAATATTATGCGTATTAACTTCCGGCGCATTATATTTTGCATTTGCAGAATCGCCCCACGTCGTCATTTCCCCTGTAAATTCAGGCATTTTAGTGTTCCAGATATTATCGCTGCCGCCTGCATACGTCGGCTGATATGGCTGAGAACCATAGACAACGGGACCAACCTGCTGCACCTGCACAACCGTCGCCTGTGTTGTGCCGGTTTGAACCTGTGTTTCTGCGGCAGGAGCCTGAGTCTGCGTCGCCACAGCCCACGGATCCGTCGGCAGAGTATCTGCCTGAGCATAAGAAGCTGTTAAAATAACCGCCAAAGAAACTGCGGTCGTTAAACGCCATGCTGTTTGAGAATGTGTCTTTTTCATTGCGCCCTCGCCGGTAAAAATCTTCTTTACTTATAGAATACGCTTTTTTTAAAAAAAGGAATAGTTACAAATATATGTCACCTTGTCATTTTTCATAAAAAAGCGGAAAAATATTTTTATATCAATGTGTTACATATCCCTACGACCGTTTCCACTGCGTTCCGGTCGGCGTGTCTTCAATAATAATTCCCTTATCCGCCAATTCTTTTCGAACAGCATCAGCCGTTGCAAAATCTTTTGCTTTTCGCGCTTCGGCCCGTTTTTGAATAAGAGCCTCGATTTCCGACTCGCTCAGCCCGTCCGATGCCGTACCGGCTTTGCTGCGGAACCATTCTTCCGGATTTTGATACAACAGTCCCAGCAAATGCGCCGAAGCCAAAAGCTTTCCTTTCAGCTCTGTCTTTTCCTGTTCAGTTTCCGCCTTATTCAAAGCCGTCGCCAGCGCATGCAGGACGGCAATCGCTTTCGGCGTGTTTAAATCGTCTTCAAGCGCCGCAACCACTTCTTTTTCAGGAACAGTTTCCGTTAAATCGACCTCAGGTGCACCGCGCAGAGCCGTGTAAAAACGGTCCATTGTCTGCTTGGCCTGTTTTAATCCTTCCGGCAGCCAATTCAATGGCTGGTGATAATGCGTGCCGAGCGTATACAGACGGAAAGCTTCTCCGGGCACTTGATTCAAAATTTCCCGAATGGTAAAGAAATTGCCCAAAGACTTTGACATCTTTTCGCCATTCACCATCAAATGGCCGTTATGAATCCAATATTTCGCATAGAAATCATGCCCGAAAGCACAGCAAGACTGTGCAATTTCGTTTTCATGATGCGGAAAAATCAAATCCTGACCGCCGCCGTGAATATCAAAAGTCTCGCCCAAATATTTGCTGCTCATCGCGGAACATTCCAAATGCCACCCCGGCCTGCCGAAGCCCCACGGGCTGTCCCACCCCGGCTGCGCAGCATCAGAAGGTTTCCACAAAATAAAATCGCCCGGTTCCTTTTTATACGGAGCTACCTCCACGCGCGCTCCAGCGATCATTTCGTCCATTGACCGCCCCGACAAAGCGCCGTAGTTTTTCATTTTGGAAACGCTGAACAAAACGTGTCCCTGCGCTTCATAAGCATAGCCGTTATCAACCAAGCGCTTGACCAAATCTATCATTTCGGCAATATGCTGAGTCGCTCTCGGCTCTATATCCGGCGGCAAAGCATTTAATTCGGCAATATCTTCATGAAAGAAACGAGAGGTTTTCTGCGTAATCACGTCAATCGGCTCACCGATTTCCTGAGATTTTTTAATAATTTTATCGTCAACGTCCGTGATGTTGCGCACATATGTCACTTTCGGATACAAATGTTTCAACAGTCGGTACAATGTATCAAAAACAATGATCGGTCGCGCATTGCCGATATGAGCACGGTCATATACTGTCGGCCCACACACATACATACGTACATTGCTTTTATCTAACGGCACGAATTCTTCTTTTCTGCGAGTCAACGTATTAAATACAGTCAAAGTCATTTTTTTTATCCCTGCAAACGCATTATCGTTTTTTCCCGTCCTAAAACAGGCAATAACATCTTTAATTCCGGTCCTTGTTCGCAGCCGGTCAAAGCCAGCCGGATCGGGTGAAATAATTCCCGGCCTTTTCTGCCGGTTTTTTCTTTAACTATGCCGGTCCAAACGCCAAAAGTTTCGTGATCAAACGTTCCGTTCGGCAACAAATCAACGGTTTGACGGCAAAAATTTCTGTCTTCTTCCGTCAAAGAAAAAGTTTCATCTGAAAAACAGATGCGTTCCCATTGGGCGATATCGGTAATTTTATTAATATTGGGACTGATCGTTTCCCAAAAAGCTTCAGAAATTTCCTTTTCACCGCGTTCTTTTAAACGGGCATTGACCTGATCCAACGGCATAGACCGCACAACCCGCGGGTTAAGCTTGAACAAATCATCCGTATCGAAATGCGGCTGAGCCCGTCCGAAACGCGTCAAGTCAAAGTGCTGAGCCAATTCCTCCCATGTCTGACAGGCAATGACCGGTTCAGACGTTCCCAACCGGGCCAGCAAACTGGCAATTGTCATCGGCTCAATGCCCTGTTCGCGCAGTTCCCGTGAACTTAAAGAGCCGACACGCTTGGACAGCTTTCCTTCACGCCCTGTCAACAAAGGCGGATGACCAAATACGGGAACTTTACCGCCCAACACTTCAAACATCTGGATTTGAACGGCTGTATTAGTCACATGATCCTCACCGCGGATAATATGCGTAATGCCGAAATCCATATCGTCAATCACTGAAGGCAGCATATACGGAAAAGTTCCGTCTTCACGCACAATGATCGGATCGCTTAAATGCGCTCCGTTATATGAACAACGGCCCCGGACAATATCGTCCCACGATGTCTCCCTATGTTCAAGCATGAAACGGTAATGAGGACGGCGGCCTTCCGATTCCAGCTTTGCTCTTTCTTCTGCAGTCAGACGCAGCCCCGCGCGGTCATAAACCGGGGGCAGCCCTCTGGCACGTTGGCGGCGGCGTTTGTATTCCAATTCCTCTGCCGTTTCATAGCAGGCATAAACCAATCCGCGCTGCTTCAGCTCTTCCAACACCTCATGATAGCGTGCCAAACGTCCGGACTGATGTTCCAGCCTGTCCCAAGGAATGCCCAGCCAGCGCATATCTTCGTATACAGCCTGCTCATATTCCGGTTTGGAGCGTTCCGTATCCGTATCGTCCATGCGCAAAACAAAAGAGAAAGCCTCTCCCGTTTGCCGGTGCGCACTCAGAGCGAACAAATAATTCAACAAAGCCGTACGCAGATTGCCGATATGCATATATCCCGTCGGACTGGGAGCAAAACGAACTGTAATCACGTTTTTAAACCTTTCTGGTTATCGGATAAGACCAATCGCCGTTAAACGAACGGCGAGACAGTTTAACGCCGGGTGTTCCCTGCTTGCGCTTAAATTCAGCACGATGAAGCAAAGCATAAACTTTCTTTACAACGGCTTCGTCATATCCCGCTGCGACAACTTCGTCAATACCGGCATCATTTTCCACCAGCATTTTCAAAACAGCGTCCAACGTTTCATAGGCCGGCAGAGAATCTTCGTCTTTTTGTCCCGGTCTTAATTCCGCAGTCGGCGCTTTAGTAATCACGCGTTCGGGCATAATCTGACGAATCTCATTTTTAATCCAAACCGGGTGATTGACGTTGCGCCAACGCGCCAAGGCATAGGCATCTGTTTTATACAAATCATTAATCGGAGCATATCCGCCGCACATATCGCCGTATAACGTCGCATAACCGACCGCCGTTTCCGATTTGTTGCCCGTAGACAAAAGCAAATCGCCGAATTTGTTTGACAGAGCCATTAGTAATACACCGCGCAGACGAGCCTGCAGATTTTCCTCCGTCGTATCGGCATTCAAACCTTTAAACATTGGCTCCAAAAGCTTTCCATAGCATGATACCGGTTCGACAATCGGCAAAATATCATACCTGATCCCAAGCATTTTGGCGGTATCTTCAGCATCGGCCAAACTTTCTCTGGACGTATATTCGGAAGGCATCATGACTGCCCGCACTTTATCCGCGCCCAAAGCATCAACGGCGATCGCAGCGCACATCGCGCTGTCAAAACCGCCGGACAGTCCCAAAATGACTCCCTTAAAGCCGTTTTTGCGCACAAAGTCGCCCACGCCCATAGTTAAAGCGCGCCACGTATTTTCCGGCTCTGAAGGCCATGGCCAATGAATTTCGTCCACGCCAGCCACAGCCGTTTCCCATAACGGCAGGCACTCAATAAAACCGCCGTCCTGATCCAGCATGAAAGAGCCGCCGGGGAAAACGGTACTGTCGTTGCCGCCCACCAAATTCGTATAAACAATCGGCAGCCGAATACGACTCGCAAACGTTCTGGAATGTTCCAGTGTTTCCGTCACCGATCCGCTGCGGAACGGTCTGGCGTCCAAAACAATCAGACGATCGGAACCTTCGCAATTGACGGGTTCAAAACCGACAGAAACGGCTGCCGTGCGCCCATCTATTGTAAAACGATTGCCGTAATGGACGCCCTTTTCATTCAGTAAAACAGGCGTAGCGCCGCCGGCGCCGTCGGGAATAGCCGTCAGGATTTCACGCCCGTTATGATAGATCTGAGCTAATTTTTTATGGACTTCCGCCATAAACGATTTTGAATAGGCTAAATCCCCCAAAGGCCAGCCTGTCAATGCATAAGCAGGTAAAATAAGCGTTTCCCCCCGGCAGTGCGGACATTGTTCGGCAGCCCAATGAATCAACTTCAGATTGCCGTCCAAATCTGCGGGAATTGGATTAAGTTGTGCAATCAGCATAAAAAAACCTCTGTATTTAAAATATTTGCATCAGTTTATAACTGTTTGAAGCACAATGCCATAAAAAAACCTAGATTAATTAAATTTCTTCCGCATGAGCCTCTATTTCTTTAAGAGAGGGCAGCGCCTCCTGTGCTCCCATTTTCAAACAAGCCAATCCTGCACCGGCGCAAGCGTATTTTGCAGCTTGAAGCGTATCAGCGCCGCTGTCCAGCATTGCGGCGAATATCCCGACAAAAGCGTCTCCGGCCCCAGTTGTGTCAACAGGCTCTATTGCCAAAGAAGAAATTCTGCTCAACCGGCCTTTTTCCGCGATGACCGCCCCGCGGGCTCCCAGCGTAATCAGGCAAACGCCGCCTGTTTTTTCAGAAATGGCCAGAGCTTTTTCCTCCGTTCCCAAAAATGTTTTTTCAAACAAAGAGCTGTATACCGTATCAGCTTCTATTTCATTCAGAATCAAATAATCTGTTAAAGCCAAATCCTCTGCCGCAACGGGACCTGCCGGCGCAAGGTTTAAAATGGAACGGGCTCCTTTGGCTTTCGCCCGTTTCAAAAGCTTGAAGTTTTCTTCAGCCGGCACCTCCATCTGCATGACCAAAAGCGTATCTTCCCCGATCATCGCATCATTAACGGCCTGAGCTGAAACAGCCATGTTTGCCCCGCTGGCCACAACAATCGAGTTTTCCCCGTTCGCGTCCACCATAATCATCGCCATGCCTGTTGCCAAAGCGCTGGTCTGTATACCGCTGCAGTCAACGCCCAATGCTTTCAATGCCGTAACGGGGACCTTTGCCACCTCGTCCATTCCGACGGCTCCGATCATTTTCACCAATCCGCCGGCTTTTGCCGCCGCAGCTGCCTGATTGGCCCCTTTTCCGCCGGCTTTAATAAAAGCCTGCGGCGTTAAAATCGTTTCTCCGGGCAAAGGAAATGCCTGCACCGGCAGAAAAAAGTCAGCATTGAGAGAACCAAACACTAAAATCATTTTAACATTCCTTTCGCGGCATCTGTTTTGGAAGGATAACAAACTCAACTGACAACGGCAAGCCGGGATTTTACTTTGCATTTCATACAACAAAGAGATACTATTTTTCAAAAACAAGCAATTAAGGAAAAAATAACAATGGCAGACTCCAAAAGCTTTGAAGATCAATTCGACCATGATCCCAACGCCGTTTATGAAGAAGAAGACGCAGATTTGGATTTAGGCCCGGACGACGAATTTGCCGACACGCAGCCCTCCCCCTCTGCCCAACGGGAAAAGCGCCCTCATTCGCCCGCTGTTCCGAAGGGAGGCTGTTTCGGCGGCCTGCTGAAAGTCGTTCTGTCTTTAAGCTTAATCGTTTTTTGTTATTTTTACCTTTTTAAGCCCGAAAAATTCACGGCAATTCAAACGAAAATAACAGATTTGGTTTCAGCTGAAAAAGATGCGGAGGCTCCTGTTTTATCTTTAGGCGGAACGGATCGCCCTGTTTTGGAATTTTCCGGCATTTCAACGCCTCAACAAAAAGTTTCCGTCCCTTCTGTCATTTTACACGGATCGGGTATTTTGTCTGATTTTACAACGGCGGCAAAACAAAAGCCGTCTTTAAATTCCTATTTGATTTCCGCAGACGGCATTACCTTTGAAACGTTGGACATGCATCATAATCTGGTCAAAAATATGATTGCCGACTGGGCCGGAGAAACAGATGAACAAAAAATTTCCGAAATTCTTCAAATGCCCTATAAAACATTTTTCAACAGAACTTCGGCGTCACTGTTATCTCAAACACTGTTAAAACGCCTTGGTTTAACCCCTGTTAATACGGACCAAATGATTTCTCAATCCCCCGTTCACATCATGGCCGCCGTCTATCCCAAATTGAAGTCGGCCATGGCTGTGAAAAAGACTGTCCAAGAACAAATCAGAACGATTGAACCGATATCATCTTTTTTGATCTATATCTGTCATGATAATTCGGAATGCATGGCATCATGGGACTTGTTAATCGACATGCTGGGCGTTAAGCAATTTGCAAAAAGATTGGAAAAAGCACCGGAAACAATTTATACAGGAAAATAAAATGGCTTTAAGGGACCGTTTTTTCAAGCTCAAACTGAAAATAACAGATATTAAATTAAAGGCAAAAGCGGCTCTGCCCGCGGCATGGAATAAAATTAAATCGACAGATGCGGAACAAGTCAAAGACTTTTTGCGCGGACTGTTTCTCGGAATACGGCCCTTAATTTTTCAAACGCCGCTAAATTTAAAAGAATGGACTTTCAAAACATTTACGGGCTTTCTACGCTACCTGTTATTGTTCGGTTCGCTTTCCTTGATTTTTTATATCGCATCGGCCAGATATGCCTTCACGGCGAATGACGCCTTTATTTCTTTCCGCTATGTATCAAACGCCGTCAAAGGGTGGGGCTATACGTTCAATCCGCCGCCGTTCGAACCGATCAGCGGATATACCAGCTTTTTATGGCTTGCCGTTTTGCGCGCCTTATGGGCGGTCGGCTTTGAACCGCCGCAAAGCGCCAATTTTCTGACCTTTGTTTTTTCAATGGGGCAGATTGTTTTATGCTTTTTGTTTTTGCGCCGCGCGTCCATTCAACAAAATATGCAAGCAAAAAGTCTGTACTTATTTCTGCTTCTGTGTCTGGTCCTATTAACAAACAGAACTTTTTTAGCCTTTATCACCTCCGGTACGGAAGCGGCTTTATTTAATTTTTTGGTGCTCTGGTGGGCATTCGCGGCCCTGTCGAACAAAAAAGACGGTTTTTTTTCTCTTTCCGTTGCAGCCGTTTTATTGGCCCTTTGCCGCACGGAAGGAATTATTTTCATTCCGGCTTCCGCTTTTTTTCTTGTCCTGTTCATGTTTCAGGGACGCTCCAAGGTCAAATGTATTCTGTCTTTATTTTTGCTGGGTTCGATCGGCTTATATTATGTTTGGCTGAATAACGTATACGGCAGTTTTATTCCTCATTCTTTTTCATCCGCCTATCGTTCCCTTTTCCCTGATTTTGGCCGTGATTACCTTTTGTCTTTTATTTTAGAATATGCGCTTTATTTTTGGGTGTTTTTCTTTTTGATCTGGGTCATTTTCAAATTTATGCTTCAACGGCAAAAGGGCTTTACCGGCTTATTCCTGACCATGCTGACTTTTGCCGCCTACATCGGTTTTTATCTGTTCATTATGGGCGGAGACAGTTTGGAATACCGTCCTTTGAGCTTCTTTATTCCTTTATGTACTCTGGCCGGCATAACAATACTGGCGGAAAACATTGTCGGCAAAGTGTCCTCCGTATCCGCCATTGTTGTGCTTTATATTTTGATTTCAACCGCCATTCCCATGACACACAGATCTATGACCAAGCATCTTGAAACACGTCGGGAAACGACCTTTTTGTACCGTCCCGTTTCCGGGAAAGCGGGCTGGTTTTCCTTTTTTACGAAGCAGTGGGACGAAGCGCAGAAAAAACTGATCTATCAGGGCATTGGTCTGCGGCATCAGGAACACAAGGTTTTGACAGAGGAATTACTAAGATCCTTTCCCGACCGCGAAGAGGGAAGCCGTATTCCCAAAGCGGCCAATCATTTGTTCGCATGGGATTTTATCGGCGTTCCAGGCTGGACTTTGCCGGAAGTCATCATTATCGATTTATCCGGACAAAACAATAAAATAGCGGCTATGGCGGATTTCAAATTTCCTAACCGCCGCCTGTTCGGCCATGAGCGCAGCGTACCGGACGGATATGTGCAGTGTTTCGGCGGCAGAAGCCTGTATATAGATCCTTTTGCAGGCAAAAAAAATCTGACTTTCCAAAAACAGCTCCCGCTCAGCGACGGAAAAATAAAAGGCTGCGAAAGCTTTTGGAGAACGCAGCTGGGGAAAGGGTCCCAAAAAACAAAATCGCTGCGGGACGGTTTTCTTAAACGCCCCTAGACCCGACGGCTATTCTGCCAACATCGCCGAAGACGGCCTGAACGTCATATCCTTTTTCAAGATTTCCGCAACCAAAAAGGCCAATTCCAAAGATTGATTCGCATTTAAACGTGGATCACATAATGTGCTGTAATGCTCCGCCAAATTTTCTTCGGTGATTTTCTGCGAACCGCCGACACATTCCGTCACATTTTGTCCGGTCATTTCGAAATGCAGCCCGCCCGCATACGTGCCCTCTGCCCGATGAACGGCAAAGAATGACTTCACTTCCCGCAAAATCGCCTGAAAATCGCGCGTCTTATAGCCGTTGGATGCCACCTGCGTATTCGCATGCATCGGATCGCAGGACCAAACCACACGATACCCTTCGCGTTCAACGGCGCGGATTAAAGGCGGCAGGTTTTCTTCAATGCTGTTCACTCCCATGCGCACGATAAAAGTTAACCGTCCGGCTTCATTCAACGGATTAAGAATATCGCATAAACGCAGCAGATCATCGCCGTTGGTTTTCGGTCCGACTTTAACGCCGATCGGATTGCAGATGCCGCGGGCAAATTCGACATGTGCCCCTTTTGGATCGCGTGTTCTTTCCCCGATCCATAACATATGCGCCGAACAGTCGTACCAATCGCCTGAAGATGTATCGACACGGGTCATTGCCTCTTCAAATGGCAGCAGCAGAGCCTCATGCGATGTATAAAAGGGCGTTTCGCGCACCAGCGGCACGGAATCTGCGGAAATACCGCAGGCCGCCATGAAATCAAGCGTTTCGCTGATCCGATCGGCAAAACGGCGGTACTGTTCGCCCTGCAAAGAATTTGCCACAAATCCCAAGTTCCATTCCTGAACCTTATTCAAATCCGCAAATCCGCCCTGAGAAAAGGCTCTGAGTAAATTCAGCGTCGCCGAAGCATGATGATAGGCCTGCAGCATACGATCCGGCTGGGCCGCGCGGGACTGCGGCGTAAATTCGATCCCGTTGATATTATCGCCCTTATAAGATGGCAAAGTAATTCCGTTAATTGTTTCATAGGGCGAGGAACGCGGCTTTGCAAACTGGCCGGCCATACGCCCGACTTTAACAACGGGCCGGGACGCCCCAAACATCAGAACGACGGCCATTTGCAGCAAAATGCGAAACATGTCGCGGATATTGCCTGCTCCGAAATCGGCGAAACTTTCCGCGCAATCGCCGCCCTGAAGCAAAAAAGCCTTGCCGTTAGCGACATCGCCCAACGATTTTTTTAATCGAAAAGCCTCCTCCGCGAACACCAAAGGCGGATATTTGCGCAGTTTTCCTTCAACGGTCTGCAATTCTTCCTGATCTGCGTATTCCGGCAAATGCGCTGCCGGTTTTGACCGCCATGAATCGGGCAACCATTCTTCCATTTTTGCTAGCCTTAAAATAAACTGGCCTTCTTATAAACTTTATTTTTCCATTTGACCAGACAAATTATCGTCTTTAGGAATTTCTGCTGTCTCTTCCTGTAATACACGCGCTCTTTTTTCAGCCATTTCCTTTTCAAATGAAATACGTTTGGCACGCAGCTCTTCCATATATTCCTTTAAATTTTCTCTTTGAGGATATTCCTTGGATGACAAAGCTTCCGCGTCCTTTTCTTCGCGCTGAAATTCCTCAAATCTTTTTTCCAAAAATTCGTCTGAAGTCAGCTTTTCAAACAATTCCTGATCCGCTTTTTCATCTATGGGCGGCAAGCCCGGCAAATCCAAAGGAATGTTTCTGCCGTTCGCTTTATCCCAAATAATTTTAACATCGCACCAGGCCGTTTGGTAAGAACAGCTCAATATCCGTGAAAATTTCGGATTTTCCCCGACACAGACCGGCAGCTGCCGCGTACAGGCATGAAAAGAAGCATCTTCGGAAAAAGCAACCGAAAAGAAAACTATTCCCAAAAAAAGAACAACAATCCCCGCCGGCAGCCACAGCAATAACGCCGGTCGCCAATTACGTTTGATCCGCCGGAACAGCCGTTTCGCTTTTTCCCTGATCATCATTGATTATTCCACCGTTACGCTTTTGGCCAGATTGCGCGGCTGGTCAACGTCCGTGCCTTTTGCAACCGCCGTATGATAGGCCAGCAGCTGTACCGGAATCGCATACAGAATCGGCGCAACGAACGGATCGACTTTCGGCAGGACAATCGCCGCCGCGGAACGGTCCTTCACAGACGCCATACCCTCCGCATCACCGAAGAAAACGACTTTTCCGCCGCGCGCCAAGACCTCCTGCATATTGGAAACAGTCTTGTCAAACAAAGAATCCGACGGCGCGACGACAACGACCGGCACCGTTTCATCAATCAAAGCGATCGGGCCATGCTTCATTTCGCCCGCCGCATAACCTTCCGCATGAATGTAGGAAATTTCCTTGAGCTTCAAAGCCCCCTCCAGCGCGATCGGGAAACTGCTGCCGCGTCCCAGATACAGCACATCACGGGATTCCACAAACAACGTCTGCGCGATTTTGGCAATCGCTTTGTCATTGTTCAGCACTTCCGCCGCGCGGGACGGCACTTCGACCAAAGCATGAGACAAACGGCCCTCCTCTTCCTTGGACAACGTGCCTTTTGCCCGCCCCAAAGCGATCGCAAAGCACGCAAGCAGCGTCAGCTGCGTCGTAAAAGCTTTTGTCGAAGCGACACCGATTTCAGGTCCCGCCAGCGTCCTTAACACGCAGTCGGATTCCCGCGCCATTGTGCTTTCCGCCACATTGACGATCGACACGATTTTTTGCCCCTGCTCTTTGCAATAGCGCAGAGCCGCCAGCGTGTCCGCCGTTTCGCCCGACTGGGAAATAAACAAAGCCAAGCCGCCCTTTTCCAAAACCGGAGCACGGTATCTGAATTCGGAGGCCACATCTATATCGACCGGCACGCGGGCAACAGATTCAATCCAATATTTGCCGACCAATCCCGCATAATAGGACGTTCCGCACGCAACAATCGTCAGCCGCGGCACGTCCTTTAAATCAAACGGCACGTTCGGCAGGGTAATCGTGTCCATATCCTGATTGATCATCGTATTCAGCGTATCGCCGATTACTTGCGGCTGTTCATAAATTTCTTTAAGCATAAAGTGACGGTATCCGCCTTTCCCGATCATCGCCCCGGACGTTGCGGAAAGAACAACTTTGCGTTCAACCGGGCGATCGTCCGCATCAAAGACTTTGGCCTCTGTATGAGTCAGAACGGCGTAATCGCCTTCCTCCAGATACATCAGTCTTTGCGTCAATGGCGCCAAAGCCAGAGCGTCAGACCCCAAAAACATTTCATTATCGCCGAAACCGACCGCCAAGGGCGACCCTTTGCGCGCCCCGATAATCAGATCTTCGCGGCCCGCAAAAATAATCGCCAGAGCAAAAGCGCCCTTCAGCCGCTTCAAAGACTGCGCCACGGCGGTTTGCGGATCGGCGCCCTCTTCGATTTTCTGGGAAATCAGATGCACAACGACTTCCGTATCCGTTTCGCTTTCAAAAACGTGCCCCAAAGCCTTTAATTCATCACGCAGTTCGCGGTAGTTTTCGATAATCCCGTTATGCACGACAGCGACATGCTTTGTCGCGTGCGGGTGCGCGTTCGTTTCGTTCGGCACGCCGTGCGTCGCCCAGCGCGTATGCCCGATTCCGACCGTTCCCGGCAGAGGAGATTTCGCAATTTTGTTTTCCAGATTGACGATTTTTCCTTTGGCTCTGCGCCGTTCAATCCGCCCGTCAATCAGCGTTGCCACGCCGGCGGAGTCATAACCGCGGTATTCCAGCCGCTTTAATCCGTCAATCAAAAGAGGAGTCACTTGTCTGTGGGAAATAATGCCGACAATACCGCACATAGTCTTTAATCCTTTACTTCTTCGCCTGTTCCTTTAACGCTTTTTTCTGAGCGCGGAATTTTTCCGCCCACCCATCCAAAGCCGTCTGCTTGCCGCGGGCGACAGCCATCGCATTGGCCGCAACGTCCTTTGTAATAACCGATCCCGCCGCCGTCATCGCGCCGTCTCCGATCGTGCAGGGAGCGACAATCACCGTATCCGAACCGATGAAAGCGCCCGCGCCGATATCCGTTTTCGACTTAAAAAAGCCGTCGTAATTGCACGTGATCGTCCCCGCGCCGATATTCGTTTTCGCCCCGATCCGAGCGTCCCCGATATAAGACAAATGGTTGACTTTCGCGCCGGTTTCAATGGTCGCGTTTTTGATTTCCACAAAATCGCCGATATGACATTCCGCGCCGATCTGTGCTCCGGGACGCAGACGGGCAAACGGGCCGACTTTGGCATTTTGATGAATATGCGTTCCCTCGAAATGGCAAAAGCCCTTGATTTCAACGTTATCCTCGACAATACAGCCGGGTTCAAAAATCACGTTCGGCTCAATCGTCACATCTTTTCCCAAAACGGTGTCATACGAAAAGTAAACCGTTTCGGGATCGGTCATCGTCACGCCTTGTTCCAAGAATTTTGTCCGCAGACGGCGTTGAATGATTTTTTCCATAACCGCCAGTTCTTCACGGGAATTGACGCCCAGCATTTCCTCTTCATCGCCTTCAACCGCCACGGCGCGGCAACCGTCCGCCCGTGCCAGAGCAATCGTTTCGGTTAAGTAATATTCCCCAGATCCCGGCTGTTTTTTCAGCTTTTTCAGCCACCCGCACAGCTTCTGCGCATCAAAGCATAAAATGCCCGAATTGCAGAACCGGACGGCCTTTTGTTCCTCTGTCGCTTCTTTGTATTCAATGATTTCCGCCAGCTCGCCTTTATCGTCCAAAATCAATCTGCCATAGCGTTTCGGATCGTCCGGCGTAAAGCCCAAGACAACAACGTCCGCGCCGTCCCGTCTGGCTTTCAGCATCTTTTCCAGTGTCTCTTGCCCGATCAAAGGCGTATCACCGTACAGCACCAAGACATCGCCCGCCGTATTTTCAAATTCGGGCAAAGCGGCCTTGACCGCATCGCCGGTGCCCAGCTGTTCATGCTGAACGGCAACGGAATGCGGCGCGACGGCTTTGGCAACGCTGTCCTTCATTCCCTCGGAAATCACGACAACCGCTTTATCCGCGTTCAAAGCGTCAACTGTCGCCAGCAAGTGGTTAATCATCGCCCGTCCCGCGACCTTATGCAGCACTTTGGGCAGAGCGGATTTCATTCTGGTTCCCTGCCCAGCGGCCAAAACAACGGCAATAAGTTTATTTTCAGACATAAAAAGAATCCTTTTCTTTGTAATTTTAAACGTAATTTGGCATACTTAGCCTGAAAGTTAAAATAAATTATGACAACATTTTGTTACAGAAGCTTAAAAAATGGTAAAAAAATACATTATCTTTGATTTGGACGGCACGCTGATCAACAGCATTCCCGATATGTGTCGGGAAATCAGCGTATTTTTAAACGCGCATGGCCGCCGCGGTTTAACCGAAGCGGAAACAGTTTCCGTTATCGGCAACGGGGCGCCCGTTTTGCTGAAGGGAGCCTTTGCTCTGACCGGCGATCCGATTAAAGACGATGAAATGCCGGCGCTTCTGGCGGCTTGGCTGGATCAGTACGGCAAAGCGGAAATGGCGCAAACATGCCCTTATCCCGATGTTGTCGAAACGCTGAAAAAATTAAAGAAAAGCGGCTGTTATCTGGCGATTTGCACAAACAAACCGCACGCCCCGACAGAGGCCATTCTAACCAAGCTTGATTTAAAAAAGCACTTTGATGTGATTTTAGATGCGGACGCTCTGCCCGAACGCAAGCCCCGCCCCGAACCGTTATGGGAAGCGGTCAGGCGCATGGGCGGAACGAATGATCAGGCCGTTATGATCGGCGACAGCGAAACGGACGCGCAGACTGCCCGTGCCGCCGGCATTCCCGTCATTTTATTAAGCTACGGATACACACATATCCCTTACGAGAAAATCAAGCCGGACGCGTTGACGGACCATTTTGCCGATCTGCCCGAAATTATTGCAGCGCTTTAACTGGTCGGCGCGGCAAACTGCGATACGAATGATTCTGCCTGATTCCCGTTCTTTTTTCTATATCGGTCAGCACCTCCCGCGCACGATTAAGCGTTTCATCGTTAACAAGCAGCCGATGCCGTTCGTCTAAAACAGACGGCTCATGCGCCCAATAACAGGCCCCCGCCGTATCGATACAGACCTGAGAAACGATTTCAGCCGAGGTCGTCTTTTTATGAAAAAAATCTTTTATTTCGGCCCGAGGCGCCGAACATTCCTTTAAAATGCCGTCAACGATATAGTTTTCCTCATAAACGCGCATCAGCTTGTCGTCCTCATACCACCCGTTGAAAGCGCTTCTCAGCATCGCTGGCGTGACCGTCGGCTTTGCGTTATTCCGCCGCGCTTTTTCCAGTCCGGCAGCAACAAAAGGACGCCCTGCCGCAAAAGCTTTCCACGGCTCTTCATTGCCCGAATGCAGGCGGATTTCATGACAGACCGCCGCGGCAAAGGCTTCGGCATCAGCCTCTTTGCACCGATGAAGCAGAATGGCGTCCTTAATGTTATACGCGCCGCATCCGTAATCGACGCCGCGGGAAAACTGCTGAATATGGCGGCATTCGTGCGCCAGCGTTTCAATTAAATGCGAATCCGTCTCACAAGCGTTCAGGCAGATACATTTATGATCGGCGTCCACCTGACCCGCCCAGCCTGCCGCCGCCGTCATGATCAAACGATAGCCGTCTTTATGCGCCTGCCGCAGCAGTTTTCTGCCCGTTTGAGAATATTCGGCAATAGTATTGATAATATGAACGGCCCGCGCTCTCATTTCCGCAAAACAATGGCTGATATTAAAATCTATCAGCAATTTTTCCGGTATTTCCCGCCGTTGTTCCGTCGCTGCATTTTTGTTAAAAAGTTTCTGCAAGTATTCCATAATTTGCCCAAATCGAATGAATTAAAAAAATATCGATTTTTTCAATTCCTTATCAATAGAAATAAGGGTGAGGTTTTTTTTGATCAACAATGCTGTTGACGGCGATTTTTTTTGTGATTAAATCCAACTTGTTTGTAATTTAAGGAGAAGACGATGAAAAAACTGATCAGCATTTTGGCCGTTGCTTCTGTTTTAACCGCCTGCAGCAGTACAGATCTGTCCCAATATACCACTGCCAGCAAAGACGATCCGATCAAAGTCAGACTGCGTGCCTGCATGCTCAATGAAGCCAATGCAAAATTCCAAGCCGGTACTTTAATGGCCGCCGGCATTAGTGACACCGCGGACGAAATAACAAATACCTGCATTAAAAAACTGGCTTTGCAGTCAGCCGGTTTGGATACGGAAGCCAATCAATCCATGGCGTCCTCTATTCTGAACGGTCTGCTTAAAACCGGTTCAAACAAATAATCCTTATTATTTCCGCAAAAAGAGAGGGAAATATTATTTTCCCTCTTTTATTTTTTCAAAAATGAGGCGGCAAAAAATCCGTCCGTGTGCAGCTTTGCCGGACTGAGCCGAACGGTTTTAGATGTTATGTTTTGGTGTGTCAGACGGTTGAAAGCGGGACCTAAATTTTCGATTTCAAAATCGGTATGCCGTTTTAAAAAAGCGTCTGCCTGATCTTCGTTTTCCGCCTGATCCAAAGAACAGGTAATGTAAAACAGCCGCCCGCCTTTTTTAACGTGAAGCGCCGCCTTGTCCAAAATGCCGGCCTGCGTTTTTATGATTAAGGCGGATTCCGCCGGTGTTATTCTCCATTTGGCATCGGGAGACCGCCGCCATGTCCCAGTTCCCGTGCAGGGCGCGTCGATCAGCACCAAATCATACGTTTTCAGGTTCTTATAATCGTTTAATAAAATAACATTCGCCGCGCCGGCCCGGCACGCCCGTTCCGGCAGATCGCGCAGCCGTTTCGGAAAAGCGTCCGCCGCATACAGCGTCCCTTTGGCCTGCATCATGGCGGATAAAGCCAGTGTTTTGCCGCCGGCACCCGCGCACCAATCGATGACCGTCTGTCCGGCCTGCGCTTGCGTTAACAGGGAAACCAACTGCGAACCTTCGTCCTGAACTTCAATCAGCCCCTCCTGAAACAACGGGTGAGCCGTAATATTAACCCGTTCCGATAACCGAATGCCCCACGGAGAAAAGGGCGTTTTTTGCGCCTTTATTCCGTCTTGCTCCAGCCGTTTTAAAACCGTTTCCCTGTCCGTTTTCAGCGTATTGACGCGCAGATCCGTCGATGCCGGGAAAGTCATTGCTTCAACATCGGCAGATTCAAGTCTGTTTTTCAGCCAATCGGGACATTCCGAAACGGCTGCCGGCAAAGCGTCCGGCAAATTGTTCAGGACTTCTTTTTCCTGTTCCGACAGCGGTTCGGGAGCATACTGACCGCCGTTAAACAAAGACAATGCCGGTCTGTTTTGATAATGCAGCAGAACCGCCGCCGCCGTCCTGCCCGTTAATTTTTCCGAAAACAGCGCGGAAAGCCGCCCGTAATGGCGCAGAACCTGCCAAACCTGATCGGCGATCGCACGGCGGTCCCGACTGCCGATATAGCGGTGCGTTCTGAAATAAGCGTTGATTGTATTGTCCGCCGGCTGTTCGAACGAAAACAGGATATCCGTCAGCTCTATCGCCGCCTGCAGTCTGGCTTCGTCTTTCATTCTTCGCCCTTAAATCCCATTGCGACAACGTAAAATTCCGAAGATTCCTTGCGGCTGGCAGGCGGCTTGGCGTGCTTAACCGTTCTAAATTTCCGCTTCATTTCATTTAACAGGTTCTGCTCTGTTCCGCCCTGAAAAATCTTGGCCACAAAAACACCGTTCGGGTTCAGGATCTCGCACGCGAAAGCATAAGCCGTTTCCAACAATCCCATAATCCGCAAATGGTCAATGTCTTTCATTCCCGTCGTATTCGGCGCCATATCGCTCAGCACGACATCGGCTTTATGTCCGCCCAGCATTTCCTTTAAAACATCGGGAGCACTGTCGTCCAAAAAGTCCAGCTGCGTCGTTTTGGCTCCGGCGATCGGCGCCATTTCCAATAAATCCAAGCCGACGACCAGAGGATTTTCCGGCGAAGATTTGACCCGTTTGACAGCGATTTGAGTCCACCCGCCCGGCGCCGCGCCCAAATCGACAACACGCTTTCCGGCGGACAGAAAATGAAATTTATCGTCCAGCTCGATCAGTTTAAAAGCGGAACGGGCGCGGTATCCCTCTTGTTTAGCCATAGCAACATAAGGATCGTTCAGCTGACGCTGCAGCCATTGGGTCGAAGCCGAGGAACGTTTTTTGGCCGTTTTAACGCGTGTGGCCAACATATGAGCGGCAAGCTTTTTCATTTTTTCCCCGTCTGCATATTTTCCTGACGGATTAAGTCCAGCACGATTCCTTCGCGCAGTCCGCGGTCGGCGATCGTGATTTCTCCGATCGGCCACATTTCGCAAATGCCCTGCAAAATCGCGCACCCCGGCAAAGACAGATCCGCCCTCTGCATGCCGATGCACGGGTGGGCTTCCTTTTCCGCATAGGTCATTTTTTCAAGCTTTCTTTTCGCTTTGGTCAGATCATCATAACTGAGCGCCATGCCGTCAACCACGGCCCGATTATAAACCGGCAGTCCCAAATGAAAAGCGCCGATCGTCGTCACCGTTCCCGACATTGCAATCATCTGCACATCGCCCTGTTCAATCAGGCGCATGATGCCGTACCGGTCCTCAAACGGCTGTAAATAGGAAAGAACCTTTTTCACAACGGCACGATACGCCGCCGAAGATAAATCCTTGCCCGTAAAGGCTTCGGAAACGGTAATCACCCCCAACGGAAAAGAAAGAAACCCCTCTATTTTCACATGATTGTTTTTATCGATTTTAGCGCAGGAAACCTCTGTCGATCCGCCGCCGATATCAAAGACAACAGCATAACGGATATTGCGATTAATCAAAGGAACGCACCCCGAAACGCCCAGCCGGCATTCTTCTTCAAAAGAAATGATTTCGAGCGTCAAACCGGTTTCCCTTTTCACGCGTTCGATAAATTCGGCACCGTTTTTTGCGCGGCGGCAGGCCTCTGTCGCAACAAAGCGCGTCCGGACCGTTTTGTACTTTTCCAACTTTTTAACGCATAGTTTCAGCGCGAAGATCGTTCTTTTAATCGCGCGTTCAGACAAAACACCGTCACTGACCAACCCTTCGCCCAATCGGGTGATTCGGGAAAAGGTCTCTTTCACCGCGAACCCTGTCGGCGTCGGCGTTGCAATCAGCAGCCGACAGTTCGTCGTTCCCAAATCAATCGCGGCAAAAACGGGTTGAGCGTATTTTGCGTTTTTGGCGGCAGAAAAACGATGTCTGCCTTTAAATTTGTCCCCTTTTTTATCCACGCTCTCCCCCATTAAAAAATCACTTTAATGTAGTAGATTTTTCCGTGCCGTGTATAGTCTTTTTTTAAAAAAAGCTGTACGGATCGATATCCGTTTGTACCCGAACAGAGGACGGCAGGGAAACCGCCGAAAGCCAGCGACGCATAACCTCTTGAATTTTAATTTGTTTTTCCGTCTGCAGCAACAGCCGGTAACGGTATTTTCCCCGCAGCAAAGCCATGGGCGCCGGCGCGGGCCCCAAAACACGGATACCGTTTCCCGACGGCGCTGCCCGTCCCAACAAAGCGGCTGCCTGCTGCGCCTGAGCTTGGGAAGAACCGCTGACAATAATGCCGGCCAAGCGCCCGAACGGCGGCATTTTCAACAGCTCGCGGCTTTGAGCTTCCGCCGACAGGAACTGATCCGCGCTGCCCGTCTTCATCGCCTGCATAATCCGGTTTTCGGGATCAAACGTCTGCAGCAACACCAAGCCTTTTTTTTCAGCTCGACCGGCTCGGCCCGCAACCTGATGCAGCATTTGAAAAGTGCGCTCTCCCGCCCTTAAATCCCCGCCGGTCAGCCCCAAATCCGCATCAACGACGCCAACCAGAGTCAGGCTAGGGAAATGGTGACCTTTCGTTAAAATCTGCGTCCCGATGATAATATCGGCTTCCTTGTCGCGAATCTGCCGCATCAGCTCCGCCATTTCCGCCGCCGTCGCGTTCAGATCGCTTGTCACGACCAGCTGTCTGGCATCGGGGAAACGCAGCGTGACTTCTTCATTGATCCGTTCAACCCCCGGCCCGCAAGAGGCCAGCTCCGATTCTCCGCAAACGGGACAAGCTTCGGGAACTGGCACGGAATACCCGCAATGATGACATTCCAGCCGACTGCCGTTTCTGTGTTCCACCAACCACGCATCACAGTGCGGGCATTGAAAACGATAACCGCATTTGCGGCACAGTACCAACGGCGCATACCCTCTTCTGTTTAAAAACAAAAGCGTCTGTTCGCCTTTTGACAGCACTGCGTCCATTTCTTTTAGCAAAACCGGCGACAGAAAACTTTTCAATTCTCCTTTATTTTCAGGCGGATCGCGGCGCATATCGATCAGACGAATGTCGGGCAGAACAGCGGCACCGAAACGATCGGGCAAAACGACTTCTTTATATTTGCCGGACCTGACGTTGACCCGCGTTTCCAAAGACGGCGTTGCGGAAGACAGCACAATCGGAATATTTTCCAGCTTTGCCCGCACAACCGCCATATCCCGCGCCTGATAGACGACTCCGTCCTCCTGCTTGTAAGAAGGATCGTGTTCTTCATCAACAATGATCGCGCCCAGCTCTGAAAACGGCAGAAACAAAGCTGATCGGGCGCCGGCCAACACACGCACCTCACCGGTTAAAACGGCTTTCCACGTTTCGCGGCGCACCCGTTGGCTTAAACCGGAATTCCAGACCGCCGGCTTTGTGCCGAAACGGCGCTCAAAGCGTTCCAGCCACTGCCCCGTCAGCCCGATTTCGGGCAGCAAAATCAAAGCCTGTTTGCCCTGACTTAAAGCACGGGCGATCACGTCAAAATAGACCTCTGTCTTTCCCGAACCGGTCACGCCGTTTAAAACGCAGACATCAAAGCCCCGTCCCGCCATGTCCGACAGACGGTCGGCAACTTTTTGCTGCTCCGCGGAAAGGGAAACGCTTTTTAAATCAATACGGGGAACGGCAAAGGTCAATGGCCTGATCTTTTGACGAGCCAAAGCGCCCGCCTCGGCCAAGCCGGTCACAACGCCCGATGAAACGCCGGTTTGACGGGCGATTTCCGCCGCCGTTTCGGGCATATCCGTGACGTATTCCAGCACTTTTTTGCGTGCCGGAGTCATCTTTAATTTTTCCGGAAGAACAGTTTTAACAAAGCCGAACGCCTCCCCTACCCCGTGAAAAACATCGTCGACGCTCATCGCCATTTTCAAAACGGCTCCCGGCGCAAAAAGCGTATAATCGGCCACCCAGTCGATCAGCCTTCTGTTTGCTGCCGTCAAAACGGGCAGATCGTAAAGGCTGAGGATATTTTTCACCCGCGAATCGTCAATATCGGCATTTTCCCCTTTATCCCAAACAACTCCCGTCATGACCCGTGAACCGAACGGCACGCGCACAAACGTTCCGGGATCGGGCCTTTCAAGGCTTTCGGGAACGGCATAATCAAACGGCCCCGCCAACGGCAAAGGCAGCAAAACATGTATCCGGTTTTTATTTGATTGATTCTTTGCCGACATTTCCTTACACTCTTTAATTAGCTTCAATTTACTAACTTTAGGGTGAGATACTCAAATGAAATTTTTTGTTGATACAGCAGATTTAAATGAAATTAAGGACTTGGCGGCTACCGGCATGGTTGACGGCGTAACGACAAACCCGTCTTTGGCGGCCAAACAGGGCATGAACTTTAAGGAATTGATCGCGGAAGTCTGTAAAGTCGTTTCCGGTCCCGTTTCCGCCGAAGTGACCGCTTTGGATTACGATACAATGATGAAAGAAGCCGAAGTGCTGCGCAAAATCGCGCGCAATATCACAATTAAGGTTCCTTTGACTCAGGACGGTCTGAAAGTTTGCCGCGCTCTGTCTTCCGAAGGAACAATGGTCAACGTGACCTTGTGCTTTACCTGCGGTCAGGCAATTTTGGCGGCAAAAGCCGGCGCGACATTCGTTTCTCCGTTCGTCGGTCGTCTGGACGATTTGGGCGTTAACGGCATGCAGCTGATTGAAGATATCCGCATGGTTTATGATAACTACGATTCCTTCAAGACTCAGATTTTGGTTGCTTCCGTCCGCAGTCCGGAACACATCATCAACGCCGGCAGAATCGGCGCCGATGTGATTACGGCTCCTCCGAAAGTGATTCGCCAGCTCTATCATCACCCGCTGACGGATTCCGGTTTGAAAACATTTGCGGAAGACTGGGCCAAGACTGGTCAGTCCATTTTATAATCCAGTCCGTCCGTTTTATAATAAAATTGTGGATTGTTATTATCCGATCCTTTAAAATCCGAGGAAGAGATTCCTCGGATTTTTTTAGGTTTGATTCATGACAGAATTATATGGCCCCGAAAACGCCAATATTCATTATGCGGCAGATGACCGGCTGATGACGGCGATTGAAGAATGGCAAAGGTGGCTGAAGTTTGAACGGCGCAGTTCCGCTCATACGGCGGCGGCGTACGGGCGGGATTTGGCAGCCTTCTTGAACTTTATCCAAAACTATACGGAACAAACGCCCTCTTTCGCTGTTTTGCAAAAAATGGAAGTAACCGATTTCCGCGCTTATCTGGCTGCCAGAACACAGGAGGGAATCGGTCGCACGTCTTTGGCGCGCAGCATGTCCACGCTGCGCAGCTTCTTTAAATTTCTGGAAAGGAACGCGCTGCTATCCAATCCGGCGATCGGCGTGATTCACTCGCCGGCTGCACCGAAGACTCTGCCGAAACCGCTGACCAGAGAACAAGCTCTGAACGTCATTCAAACTGCCGGCGAACTGCAGGAAGAATTTTGGCTAAAAAAGCGGGATATGGCGTTTGTGATTCTACTGTATGGCTGCGGTCTGCGGATCAGCGAAGCGCTTTCTTTAGACGTAAAAGACAGGCCGAAATCCGATATGATGACGATTTACGGCAAAGGAAAAAAGGAACGCGCCGTGCCCGTTCTGCCGTTGGTGCGCACGGCGATTGAAGAATATCTGAAGGAACGGCCTGACGGCGCGCCGGCCAATTCCCCTTTGTTTATCGGAGTCAGAGGCGATCGTGTCAACCCCGGCGTGATGCAGCGCCAAATGCGCAAAATCAGGGATATGCTCGGATTGCCGGAAACAGCGACGCCGCATGCGCTGCGCCACAGCTTTGCCACTCACTTGTTGTCCGGCGGCAGCGATTTGCGCACGATACAGGAGCTGCTGGGACATTCTTCCTTATCCACAACGCAAAAATATACCGGTATCGACGCCGATCGCATGATGGACGTTTATACAAGCGCTCACCCGCGGGCGAAAAAGTAAGGAGCTTTTTCTTATGCCTTTTTTCATTTTAACGATATTTACCGTTCCGTTGATTGTTTCCTGGATCCTTTTTATTACTCTGTTTGTTTTGTTTAAAAAGAAAGGGTTGCGTCTGAATGAAAAACAAAGTTGGCGTTTTAAAGGACTGATTATTTCCGTTGCGCTGGTTTTCGGATTTTTCTTCTTTTTCAAAGATCAGGATTTTATTTTCGATTGCCGGCACGACACGCAAAAATGCGAATATTACCATTCGACAATGGCAAATAAAAAACTTAGGTTAGCCGGAACTTATGACATATCCGACGTCACAAATATCGAAATCAAAGAACACTATCGCCGTCGGAAATCGGGCTATAAAGACTATTTTTATAAAATCGCCTTCGTTTCTTCCAACGACGAATTTGAAATGCCGTATGACTTTTCATTCCGCGATAACGCAAGGGACGAGGCCGCAAAAATCAGCGCCTTTTTGACAAAAAATCAAGACGTATATCATTATGAACGGATAAGGTCGGAGGAAGGAAACTTTTTATTGTATTTTATGCTCGGATTTTTCGCCGAAATCATAGCCGTTGCCGGATCTGTCCTTTTCGGCTTTCGTTTATATCAAGAGTCAAAGGTTAAATAATATGGACGATCTTTCTATTTTTATCATAATTAATCTTGTGTTATGGACGGTTTTTGCGCTTGTTCTGATTTACGTCAGGAAGAAAGGCGTCGTATTCACGTCCGCCGATCTGTTAAAAATAGCGGGGGGCTTTGTTTTTTTGTCGGATTTTTGGGATACGTTTACTTTTTCAACGAAACGGAAGTCGTTTTTGAGTGCCAAAAACAAACGATGCGCTGCGAATATTATCACGCGACGCTTTATAACAAACGACTGCACCTGACGCATTCTTTCGACTTCTCGGAAACGACCGATATAACCGTACAAAGACAGAAAAGCTTTTGGCGCAGAAGAAAACGCTTATTGGCACCGGAGTATTATGACATTACGTTCGTCGAAAAAAATAAGAGCTTCAGGATACCGAAATCTTTCAAACAGAAGGAAGCCGGAAGTCTGGCGTCTCAAATCATCTCCTTTTTAAAAACGGATTTGCCGCAATATACGTATCGTGAATCGTTGGACGATTCTGATGAATCGTTTATAATATTCGCGCTCTTTATCTCGGCGGGTTTGGCTTTATTCGGCAGCGCCTTTCTAATCGATAAAAAGAAAGCGCTGAAACAAAATTCATAATCCGCAGCGATATGGTGACCGGAAAGGAGACCGATGAACGAGTTTATTACCATATTTTCAACTTTCGCCGCCGCCGGTTGGAGCGCCCTTATTCTTTTATTGATTTATGCCCGAAAAAAGGGAGCTGTCTTCTCCCGCAAAGAAAAAGCGGGAGCGGTCGGAATCTTTCTTTTTCTGGCCGGTTTCATCGGATACATTTACTTTTTCAACGAAACGGAGGTCGTTTTTAAATGCCAAAAACAAACGATGCGCTGCGCCTATTACATCGCGACGCTTTCCGACAGGCAGCTGCGTCTTGCCAAATTGTACGATTTAACGGGAATTAACGCCGTCGAAATCAAAACGCATAAACGCCAGGACGGGAGATATACCACTAAAACGGTTTATCGGATCAGATTTTCCGGAAAAGACGGCGGATTTGAAATGCCGAAGGATTTCGATTTCAGAGAAGCCGCCCAAGAACAGGCCGCCCGCGCCGTTTCTTTTCTGCAAACGGACGCTTCCGATTTTACTTATACGCAAAAGGACGGTGACCCCGAAGGAATGCTTGTCATATTCAGCCTTATGCTTTCGGCGGCGTTCGCTTTCGCGGGGTGTCTGTTCCTGCTTGATAAAAAATTATTGAACAATCGGCTTCTGACTTGAAATAAGGAATAAACGCATGAACGGCTTCTTTCTTATGTTTCTTCAGCCCGTCGCCGCCATTTGGGGCATCTTTGTCCTGCTTCTGATTTATGCCCGAAAAAAAGGGCTGACTTTTACCAGAGAAGAAAAGAAAAGCTTCCTTCTTTTACTGCTGGTTTTTCTTGGCGTATTCGGCTGGTTCGTTTTTTTTGAAGATGTCAATTTCATTTTCGACTGCCGCAAAGAAACGCGGCGCTGTGATTACTATCATTCCACGATTTACAACAAAAAACTGCGTCTTGCTCAATCCTACGATTTAACGGGAATCAATGCCGTCGAAATCAAAACGCACAAACGCCGGAACGGGAAATATACCACTAAGACAGTTTATCGGATCAGGTTTTCCGGAAAAGACGGCGGATTTGAAATGCCGAAAGATTTCCTCAAAGAAGACGCCCAAAAACAGGCCGCCCGTGCTGTTTCCTTTGTGCAGACAGGAATCAGCCCCCGATATGTTTTCAAAGAAACCGTGTCCGACGGATCGGAGAAAAATTTGATTGTTGTCATCGGATTGTCCATATCGATGATCTTTGCGATGATCGGAGTTTTAACCATAGGGATAAAGATATTCCAAAGTAAAAAAATCAGCTCGTCATTCTAATTCCCGTTTCAAAAATTAATCTTTTGTCTTTAAAGAGATTTTTGTATAATTATTTATCGTTAGCTAGGAGAACATTATGTCCAACGGCTCTTTTTTCCTCGTCGCTTCAATTCTTTTTATAATGCTTTTGTTTACCTGTTTTCCGCGGCTTTTCCTTACCACGAAACAGCCCGAACAAACGGACGAAGAAATCCGGAAAGATTTAAAAGAGGAAGGTATGTCGGACGAAGAAATAGACGCTTTTCTGAAAGAACTCAACGAAGATGCCGATAATTTTGTAAAAGCTGTTCAAAATGCGAAAGAAAACGATGTCATTCAACGTAATCGGGAAATTTAATCATATTTACTGTCACAGGCCGTTTTATAGTTTCTTCCAACTCTTAAAGAAAAAATGAGCGTTTTGTTTTATTCATTTATCATTGCCGCAGTTTTGAGCTGTATTGATTTCATTCTTTTTCTGATGACCAAAAAACAAGACGGGCAATACAAAAAGCCTATAAAAACGGGAATCCTCCTGCTTGTCAGCATTCCGTTTCTGGTCAGCGTATATCTTTATTTTTTCCAGGCATGGTACACTTCCTTTGAATGTTCCAAAAAAACAATGACCTGCACACACTCTTATGCAACGGAATACAACAAAACGATACGGCCCTTAGCTGTTTACGATTTATCCCCTGTCAGGCAGGCCAAGACAGAGCGCCATAAATTCAAACGGGGCAATTCGTATTTCACCGTCATTCTGTGCGACGGCAATGAAACCCTTTTCACTTTGCCGAAACATTTTCCGTCAAATCATGATGCAAAAAAAGAAGCCAGCCGTTTTAATCATTTCCTCTCTTCTAAACAGAAAAGCTATCTCTTTTCCGAACCGCCGCCCGACATTTCGGCAGCACAAAGCTTTTTAATGCTTGGCTCCGTTCTGTTCATTATTGTCGTTTTTATTCATATATGCCTTTTGTTAAATATTTTGTTTAAAAAGCCCGAAGATAAAAAACATTCTTCAGAAAAAGAACAAAAAAAATAAAATATAAAGTCAAATAAAAAAGTAATTTTTAAATATCAATTACTAAAAACTATTTTTCCATAAAAAAATAAGCTATAATTTTATATCACCGCTTAACGAAATGATATAAAATGCATAAGATGTTTATTTTATTTTTTTTCGTTATCGTTTTTTTAATTTCCTTCTGACACATCTTTTTTAAAAAAAGACCCCGAAAATTATCAAAAACACTCTGCAATTCTTTTAATTTTATTTTTAACCCTTTGGTTAATATTGGCTTTCGGCCTTTTTTTACCTGTATTTGTACATTGATATCCGCGTTATTTTATTTGAATGTACCAAAGAAAAGATGACCTGCATTTATTCCCGTGCAACCAGAGGAAAGAAAAGTCTGCGCTGGGTCAAGACATATGATATAAACCATATTTCATATGTTTCAAAAATGAATATCGGGCAAAAGGGCGTTTCTTCCTACCAAATCTTTTTGTTTAAAAAAGGCAAAAATGGAGCACGGCGTCCCTGCCCTTTACCCTGCCCTGCGAAGAAGCCAAACAATTTGAGGAAAAATTCAATCATTTCTTGTCGACAGGCCAGTCCAAATACAGCTATTATAAGAAGAAACAACCTTTTTTAAAGGATTTCTTCCATGAACGATTTTTATGTTCTTGTTTTTAAAATTTTTGCCGTTTTCTTATTCATTGACCTTTCCTTTTACTTATATATTCGCCGGGAAAAAACAGAACAAACGGCCAATTTAAATAAGGAAATTAAAGAATGCGCAATTGCTTATGTCATTCTCATGGGGGTTCTGACCGGATGGCAGTTTTTCTTTGAAGACAGAACCGTCTTTTTGGAATGCAGGCAGAAAACGATGACCTGTTCTTATTTTCATACGACAGAGTTCAACAAAAAAATGCGACCGGCCAAAACGTATGATATTTCCCGCGTTCAATATGCACGGATTGCAAAACATTACAGAAGAAGAGGCACTTCTTTTTATACTGTACAGCTGGCCGGAGAAAAACACGAGCTTGATCTGCCGCCGCATTTTTCCTCCAGCCGCGCGGCTAAAGAAGAA
>JAFVAT010000017.1 GCA_017480385.1 Alphaproteobacteria bacterium
AATGGTAATGCCTGGCGACAATGTGAAGATCAAAGTCAGCCTGATTACGCCGATTGCAATGGACGAAGGCTTGCGTTTCGCTATTCGTGAAGGCGGTCGTACCGTCGGTGCTGGCGTCGTTTCCAAAATTATTGAGTAATAGAGGATATTGATCATGGAAGGTCAAAATATTAGAATTCGCCTGAAAGCTTTCGATCATCGGTTGCTAGATCAGTCGACTCGCGAGATTGTAAATACGGCAAAGCGCACGGGAGCGCAAATTTGTGGTCCTATCCCCTTGCCAACTCGCATAGAAAAGTTTACAGTAAACCGTTCACCGCACGTGGATAAGAAGTCGCGTGAACAGTTTGAAATCCGTACTCATAAAAGAGTACTTGACATTATCGACCCGACGCCGCAGACGGTTGATGCTTTGATGAAGCTTGATTTGGCTGCCGGTGTTGACGTTGAAATTAAACTTTAAAGGATAAAAGAGCCATGCGTAGTGGTCTTATCGCAGAAAAAATGGGCATGACTCGCCTCTTTACGGAAGACGGGACGCACGTTCCCGTCACCGTGCTGAAGGTTGAGGGATGCGAAGTCGTTTCTGTCCGTACACAGGACAAGGACGGCTATACCGCGCTGCAGCTGGGTTTTGGTAAAACAAAGGCAAACCGTATTTCTAAATCGGTTCGTGGCCACTTTGCCAAAGCTAATGTTGAGCTGAAGCGCAAATTAGTTGAATTCCGGGTTAGTGAGGATTGTGTCCTTAACCCCGGCGATGAACTGTCCGCCACTCATTTTATTGCCGGTCAGTTTGTCGATGTCGTCGGCACCTCGATTGGTAAAGGATATGCCGGCGGTATGAAACGGCATAATTTCGCCGGTCTTGAAGCTACACACGGTGTGTCTATTTCTCACCGTTCTTTAGGTTCTACGGGTAACCGTCAGGATCCGGGCCGTGTCTTCAAGGGCAAAAAAATGGCCGGACATCTGGGCGCTGAAAGGGTTACCGTCCAGAACCTGAAAGTCGTTGCAACAGACGCTGATCGTGGTTTGATCATGGTCAAAGGCGCTGTTCCGGGCTTTGAGGGTGCGTATGTTTTGATTAAGGATGCTGTAAAGAAAGCTCTTCCGAAAGATGTGCCGATGCCGGCCGGTTTAAAGGCCAAGGCTGCAGTCAAGGAAGAGGCTGTTGCGGCTCCTGAAGAAGTGAAGGAATAATGGCGATGAAACACGATATCGTCAATTTAGATAACCAGAACGTCGGTTCTATGGAATTGGCGGACAGCGTTTTTGGCGCTGAAGTCCGTCAGGATATTCTGAGCCGTGTCGTGAACTGGCAGTTGGCCAATCGCCGTGCGGGAACGCACAAAACGAAAACAATCGCTGAAGTCAGCGGTACAACCAAAAAGCCGTATAAGCAGAAGGGAACAGGGAATGCGCGTCAGGGTTCCTTGCGTGCAACACAGTTCCGCGGCGGCGGCATCAGCTTTGGTCCGGTCGTGCGCTCTCATGCGCAGGATCTGCCGAAAAAGATTCGTCGTTTGGGTATGCGCTGCGCTTTGTCCGCTAAGGCCAAAGAGGGCAAGCTGGTTGTTGTCGATGCTCTGAAAATGTCTGAAGTCAAAACGAAAGAGCTGTTGTCCAAAATGGACAAGCTGGGACTGACTTCCGCTTTATTCATCGGCGGCGCCGAATTGGACAATAATTTCTCTTTGTCCGCCCGCAACATTGTCGGCATTGACGTTTTGCCTCAGCAGGGTGCGAATGTTTATGATATTTTGCGTCGCGACACGTTGGTTCTGACCAAAGAAGCGGCAGAGAATTTGGAGGCTCGACTGAAATGAGTAAGCCAGAAGTGAAGATAACGGAAAAAATGTACGATACGCTGCTGCGTCCCGTCATTACGGAAAAGGCGATGAAAGTCTCTGAAAATGGTCAGGTTACTTTCCGTGTTCCGTTAACGGCAACAAAAACCGATGTCAAAGCGGCTGTAGAAGCTTTGTTCGGCGTTAAGGTTAAGGCTGTGAATACGGTTCGCATCGCTGGGAAAACAAAGCGTTTCCGCGGTCAAATCGGCAAACGCAGCGATTTCAAAAAAGCGATTGTTACCTTGGCTGAAGGCAACAATATTGATTTTACGACGGGAGTTTAAGAAATGGCGTTAAAATCGTTTAAAGCGGTAACACCCAGCCGTAGACACCTCGTTTTAGTTGAACGCAGTGATCTGTATAAAGGTGGTCCCGTTAAAGAATTGACCGAAGGTCTGAGCAAGACCGGCGGTCGCAACAATCAGGGCCGTATTACCAGCCGTCGTATGGGCGGCGGTCATAAACGCCGCTATCGTTTCATTGATTTCAGACGCAATAAGTTTGACGTTTCTGCAACGGTAGAACGTTTGGAATACGATCCGAACCGTACAGCATTTATTGCTTTGATCAAGTATGAAGACGGTGAGCAGTCCTATATTCTGGCGCCGCAGCGTTTGCAGGTTGGTGATACGATCATTTCGGGAGAAAAGGTCGATATCAAGCCGGGCAATGCGATGCCGTTAAAGAATATGCCCGTCGGAACGGTGGTTCATAACATTGAGCTGAACCCCGGTCGCGGCGGTCAGGTAGCTCGTTCTGCCGGCTGCTATGCTCAGCTTATCGGTAAAGATGCCGGTTATGCTCAGCTGCGTCTGAATTCCGGAGAACTGCGTTTGGTCCGCGGTGAATGTTTGGCTTCTGTCGGTGCGGTTTCCAATCCGGACAAACAGAATGAAAACAGCGGTAAAGCCGGTCGTTCCCGTTGGTTGGGCATTCGTCCTTCCGTTCGCGGTGTGGCGATGAACCCGGTTGATCACCCGTTGGGCGGTGGTGAAGGACGCAGTTCTGGCGGTCGTCACCCGGTCACCCCGTGGGGTAAATGCACAAAGGGCAAGAAGACTCGCACAAACAAGAAGACCAATGTCTTTATTATGCGCAGTCGTCATGCTTCTAAGAAGAAAGCTTAAGAGGAGGTAGTAGATTATGTCTCGTTCCGTTTGGAAAGGCCCCTTTGTTGATGGCTACCTTCTCAAAAAAGCTGAAAAGGTACGCAACGCGGGTCGAAATGAAGTCATCAAGACTTGGTCGCGCCGTTCAACCATTCTTCCGCAATTTGTGGGTTTGACTTTTGGCGTATATAACGGTAAAAAGTTTATTCCTGTTCTGGTTACCGAAAACATGATCGGGCACAAAATGGGCGAATTCGCTCCGACCCGCACATTCTTCGGCCATGCAGGCGATAACAAAGCCAAGAAGGGCTAAGAAGATGGCAGATAAAAAAAATATGAAAAAAGCAATGGCCTGCGGCAGTGCAATCCGCAGCAGCACGCGCAAGTTAAATCTTGTAGCTGCTTCGATTCGCGGCATGGAAGTCGGAAAAGCATTAAATCAGTTAAGCTTTTCTCCGCGCCGTGTGGCAGGTGAAGTGAAAAAGGTATTACAGTCGGCGATTGCTAATGCTGAAAACAATCATAATATGGACGTTGATAAACTGATCGTTGCCGAAGCTTATGTCGGCAAGGCGTTGGTGATGAAACGTTGGCAAGCCCGTGCTCGCGGTCGTGCCGGTCGTATTAAGAAAATGTTTTCCAACCTGACAGTTGTTGTACGTGAAAACGAGGAGAACCGTTAAAATGGGGCAGAAAGTTAACCCGATTGGTTTACGTTTGGGAATTAACCGTACATGGGATTCCCGTTGGTTTGCTGATGCTGATTATGCAAAGCAGCTGCATGAAGACTTCAAAATTCGTGAATTTTTGAAGAAAAAGCTGGCTATTGCCGGAATCAGCCGCGTGATTGTTGAACGTCCCGCGAAAAAGGCTCGCATTACGATTCATTCTGCGCGTCCCGGCGTTGTTATCGGTAAAAAAGGACAGGATATTGACGCTTTAAAGAACGAATTGCAGAAGATGACGGGCGGTGAGGTTCATCTGAACATTGTTGAAGTCCGCAAGCCGGAACTCGATGCTCAGTTGGTCGCCGAAAGCATTGCGCAGCAGTTGGAACGTCGTGTTTCCTTCCGTCGTGCGATGAAACGTTCCGTTCAGTCGGCTATGCGTCAGGGCGCGGAAGGTATCCGCATTAACTGCGGCGGTCGTCTGGGTGGTGCTGAAATTGCCCGCGTTGAATGGTACAGAGAAGGAAGAGTTCCTTTACATACGCTTCGTGCTGATGTAGATTATGGAACTTCGACCGCGCATACGACATACGGTGCGTGCGGTGTCAAGGTCTGGATTTTCAAGGGTGAAATTCTGGCTCATGACCCGATGGCGCAGGATAAACGTCTGTCGGACGCTCAACGTTAAGAAAGGACAAGTAAGAGATGTTAAGTCCTAAAAGAACAAAATTCCGCAAGCAGTTTAAAGGCCGTATTCACGGTATTGCTAAGGGCGGAACGACTTTGGCTTTCGGATCTTTCGGTCTGAAAGCATTGGAGCCGGAACGTGTGACGGCTCGTCAAATCGAAGCGGCGCGCCGTGCGATCGTACGTCATATGAAACGTCAAGGACGTTTCTGGCTGCGTATGTTCCCGGACGTTCCCGTTTCAAAGAAACCGCCTGAAGTTCGTCAGGGTAAAGGTAAAGGTAATCCTGAATTTTGGGTATGTCGTGTTAAACCGGGCCGCATCATGTTTGAAGTTGACGGTGTTTCCGAAAAAACTGCACGTGAGGCTTTTGAATTAGCTGCCGCTAAACTGCCGATCAAGGCTCGTTTCGTTTCCCGCAGCGTGGTTGAGGAGGCATAGGCTATGGCTAAAATTAAAGATTTGCGTGCAAAAACAGATGATGAGCTGAACGAACAGATTATTGCTTTAAAGAAAGAAAGCATGAATCTGCGCTTTCAGCAGACAAGCGGTCAGTTGACAAATACGGCTCGTATGCGTCAGGTGAAACGCGAAGTGGCTCAGATCAAAACGCTTTTGACTGAGCGCAAAACGGGGTCTAAGGAGAAATAAAGATGCCCAAACGTATTTTACAGGGTGTGGTCGTCAGCGATAAGATGGATAAGACGGTTGTCGTCAAAGTCGAACGCCGCGTTATGCACCCGATTTATAAAAAATTTATCCGGCGTTCCAAAAAGTACGCCGCTCATGATGAGCTCAATCAGTTCAAAGTAGGTGACATCGTTCGCATTCGCGAAAGTGTTCCCTTTTCCAAGACGAAAACTTGGGAAGTACTGGTTGATGCCGGTTAATCGGGAAAGTAAAGGATTTATCCCATGATTCAAATGCAAAGCAACCTGGATGTCGCTGATAACTCGGGCGCACGCAAAGTACAGTGCGTAAAGGTATTAGGTGGATCCAAACGTAAGACGGCATCTGTCGGCGACGTTATTGTTGTTTCTATTAAGGAAGCGATACCGCGCGGACGTGTCAAAAAGGGTGATGTTCACCGCGCAGTAATCGTGCGTACTAAAAAAGAAATCCGTCGTGCAGACGGCAGCGCAATCAGATTTGATTCCAACGCCGCTGTTCTGATCAACAAAGACGGTGAACCAATCGGTACGCGTATTTTTGGCCCGGTGACAAGAGAATTGCGTGCAAAGAAATATATGAAGATTATTTCTTTGGCGCCTGAAGTAATTTAATTAGAGGGTCAAAATGAAAATCAGAAAAGGTGATCAGGTCATTGTGACGACCGGTCGTGATAAAGGCAAGCAGGGCGAAGTCCTGCGCGCTATGCCGAAGGACAACAAAGTCGTTGTTCAAGGCGTGAATATGGTCAAGCGTCATACTCGTCCTTCCCAGACGAATGCCGGCGGCATTATTTCCAAGGAAGCTCCGATTGACGTTTCCAACGTTGCTTTAATTGATCCGGAAACAGGCAAGCCGACACGCGTTGGTTTTAAAGTTGTTGACGGTGAAAAAGTCCGCGTTGCGAAAAAGTCCGGCAAAGTTATCCCCGTGAAGAAATAGGAGTAGGGAATATGGCAAGACTTTATGATCATTATAAAAAAGTAATCCGTCCCAAACTGGAAAAGGAATTTGGTTATAAAAATCAGTTAGAAATTCCTCGTTTGGAAAAAATCGTTATTAATATGGGCGTTGGACGTGACGCTGTGGAAGACCGCAAGGCGGTTGATGCGGCTGTACGTGATCTGACGGCGATTGCCGGTCAGAAACCCGTTGTAACGTATGCAAAAAAGTCCATTGCTGCTTTCAAGCTGCGTGAAGGCATGCCAATCGGTTGCAAAGTGACGCTGCGCCGTGAACGTATGTATGAATTTCTGGATCGTTTGGTCACGATGGCTCTGCCGCGTGTGCGCGACTTCCGCGGAATTTCAAATAAAAGCTTTGATGGCAAGGGAAACTATGCTATGGGTTTGAAGGAACAGATCGTTTTCTTAGAAATTGATTATGATTCTGTTGATAAAATTCGTGGTTTGGATATAGTATTCTGCACATCGGCCAAAACCGACAAGGAAGCGAAAGCGCTTTTAGCCGGATTTGATATGCCGTTTGCAAAGAACTAGAGCGATTGGAGTAAAGAAATATGGCAAAGACAAGTGCTGTTGAACGCAATAAGAAACGTGAACGTTTGGCTAAACAATATAAGGCCCGCCGTGACGCTCTTAAAGCAAAGATCAAAGACCGCTCTGTTTCTGAAGAAGAACGCTTTGATGCCGTGCTGAAGTTAGCTGAATTGCCGCGCAATTCTTCCTTCACGCGTGTTCATTTGCGTTGTGAACTGACAGGCCGTTCTCGCGGTAATTACCGCAAGTTCAAACTGTCGCGTGTTGTGTTGCGGGATTTGGCCTCTTCCGGTCAGATTCCCGGCATGGTTAAGTCTAGTTGGTAACAGTTAAGTTAGGTAAGGAGATACTACCATGTCATTTTCCGATCCGTTGGGAGATATGCTGACCCGTATTCGTAACGGTCAGCAGGCTCGTAAGAGCGACATTACAGTGCCGGCTTCCAAGCTCCGTGAAAACGTCTTGGATGTTTTAAAGCGTGAGGGCTTTATCCGCGGTTATTCCCGGATTAACGTTCGCAAAGGCATTGACGAAATTAAAGTTGAGCTGAAATATTATGAAGGCCGTCCGGTCATCAGCGAAATCGCCCGCGTTTCTACGCCGGGGCGCCGTGTCTATTCCCGTGTTAAGGACTTGCAGAAGTTCTATAACGGCTTAGGTATTTCAGTATTGTCCACGCCGCAAGGCGTCATGTCTGATCACGAAGCTCGCGCAGCCAATGTCGGCGGCGAAGTTTTGTGCAAAGTGTTCTAATGAAGGGGGAATAAAACATGTCACGTGTTGGTAAGTACCCTGTCATTGTTCCCGCAGGCGTTACGGTTGATCTGAAAGGTCAGCATGTTAAGGTTAAGGGAAAATTGGGTGAATTAGAATATACGGCAGCAGATGATGTTGATCTGAAGCTGGAAGATAATAAACTGTGGGTTGCTCCGCGGAAATCCGAAACCGGCATCAATCGTGCCTCTTGGGGAACGACCCGTGCCCGTTTAAACAATCTGGTCAAGGGAGTTCATGACGGATTTTCGAAGAAATTGGAAATCAATGGCGTTGGTTACAAGGCGCAGGTTCAGGGCAAAATCCTGAAGATGAGCCTTGGTTTCAGCCATGATGTTGATTTTGAAATTCCTGCTGGGTTGAAAGTTGCTTGCGCATCGCCGACGAATGTTGAAATTTCCGGCATTGACAAGCAGCAGGTCGGTCAATTTGCTGCGGTTATTCGTGCAAAGCGTCCGCCCGAACCATACAAGGGAAAAGGCATTAAATACGAGGGTGAGTATATCCTGCGTAAAGAAGGTAAGAAGAAGTAAAGGGGAACGAAAATGAGTAAGGCAAGAGTTCAATTTGAAAGCCGTCGTATCCGTACCCGTGCTTCCCTGCGGCGTAAATCCGCCGGACGTCTGCGTTTATCCGTATTCCGTTCGGGACAGCATATTTACGGGCAGGTTATTGACGATAAGGAAGGCAAGACTTTGGCCGCCGCTTCTACGGTGGAAAAGGAAGTCAAGGCTTCTGTGAAAAATGGTGCCACGGTTGCTGCCGCTGCTGTAGTCGGCAAGCTGGTCGCGGAACGTGCTCTGAAAGCCGGAGTCAAAGAGGTTTGCTTTGACCGCGGCGGATATGTTTATCACGGTCGCGTCAAAGCTTTGGCGGAAGCGGCTCGTGAAGCTGGTTTGTCATTCTAGAGGAAAAGGTAATTATGGCACGCACACCTAATACAGAACGCCGCCGCGGCGGCGATAAAGAACGTGAAAACGATCAGCGCGTTGATTTGCGCGCGGACCGTGATCATGATATGGACGAAATTGTTGACAAGCTTGTTTATGTCAATCGTGTTGCGAAAACCGTTAAGGGCGGTCGCCGTATGGCTTTTGCTGCTTTAGTGGTTGTCGGCGACCAGCGCGGTCGAGTCGGATTTGCTTCCGGCAAGGCGCGTGAAGTTCCCGAAGCAATTCGCAAAGCGACCGAAAAAGCCAAGCGTGAAATGATCCGTATTCCTTTGCGTGAGGGGCGGACATTGCATCATGACGTGCGCGGTAGATTTGGCGCCGGGGAAGTTGTTTTAAGAACGGCTCCTGCTGGTACGGGAATCATTGCCGGCGGTCCGATGCGCGCGGTTTTCGAAACGATGGGCATTCAGGACATCGTCGCGAAATCGATTGGTTCTCAGAACCCGCATAACATGATCAAGGCAACGTTCGCGGCTTTGAAGACCGTTAACTCTCCTCGTATGATTGCTGCCAAGCGCGGTAAAAAGGTCAGTGATGTTGTCGCTGCCCGTGACGGTGCGAACGCAGTTGCTGTAAAGGAGTAAGCTAATGGCTAAGACAGCGAAAACAATTAAGGTTAAGCAAACTGGCAGTGTTATCGGCGCGACGAAAGTTCAGCGCGCGACGATGCTGGGACTGGGCCTGAAGAAGATGAATGCCGAAAAAGTTTTGGAGGATACTCCTGCTGTTCGCGGCATGATCACGAAGGTTGCCCATTTGGTAACTGTGGTTGAAGAATAAGCAGCTTGCGCGCTGTTTGATTTTCGGACAGCGCGCATTGATTGAAATAAAGCGAGTTAAGAAAATGAAACTGAATGAAATTCGTGATAATGACGGCGCCCGTAAAGGCCGTATGCGCATTTGCCGCGGTATCGGAAGCGGCAAAGGTAAGACCGGCGGACGCGGCGGAAAAGGTCAGACAGCTCGTACAGGCGTGGCTATTAACGGTTTTGAAGGCGGTCAAATGCCTCTTTACCGTCGTTTGCCGAAACGCGGCTTTAACAATATTTTCGCAAACAAGTATGCGGAAATCAGTTTAGGGCGTTTGCAGGCAGCGATCGATAAAGGCGTTGTTGATGCGGCTAAAGAAATTGATGCTGAAGTTTTGTGCAAAGCCGGTGTCCTGAAACAGACTTATGATGGAGTACGTTTGCTGGGCAATGGTGAGCTGAAGGCAAAAGTAACAATCAAGGTTGCTGGCTCTACGGCAGCGGCAAAAGCGGCTGTTGAAAAGGCCGGCGGTCAGGTTGTTATAGCCGAGTAATCATTTATTAAAAATATGAAAGAGGGGCTTTCCCCTCTTTCGTGTGTCTGGAATTTATAAATTTTATTGAAAGAAAAAAGATGGCTTCTCAAATAGATAAAATGGCGACCGGATTAGGTTGGGAAACTTTTGCTAAAGCGACAGACCTTCAAAAACGTCTTCTTTTTACATTGGGGGCTATGATTGTTTATCGTTTAGGTACTTTTATTCCTTTGCCGGGGATTAATTCTTTTGTTCTGGAAGATATTTTTACCAGACAGGCCGGCGGTATTTTAGGAATGTTTAATATGTTTACCGGCGGCGCGCTGTCTCGTATGACGCTCTTCGCCTTAAATATTATGCCGTATATTTCGGCGTCGATTATCGTGCAGCTGGCCGGGTCTGTTCTGCCGTCTTTAATCGCTTTGAAAAAAGAAGGCGAAGCCGGACAGCGCAAAATGAATCAATATACGCGTTACTTAACAGTTCTGATTACGATTGTTCAGGCCTACGGTTTGGCCGTCGGCTTAGAGGCAATGGTCGGATCTGCGGGAACTTCAGCTGTTGTTAATCCGGGCCATTGGTTCCGCTTTACAACTGTTGTTTCTCTGTTGGGCGGAACAATGTTTATTGTATGGCTGGGTGATCAAATTACGGCACGCGGTGTAGGCAATGGTTCTTCTTTGATTATTACAGCCGGTATTATGGCCGGGATTCCTATGGGATTAGCGCAGACGTTTGAATTGGCAAGGGCCGGTTCCATGTCAACGGTTGGTTTGTTTGCCGTTTTATTTACCGCTTTGGCTTTGGTCTATTTCGTTGTGTTTATAGAACGGGCTCAACGTCGTATTCTGATCCAGTATCCGAAACGTCAAATGGGCGGTCGTATGATGAACAGTGAAAGCTCTCATTTGCCATTGAAGTTGAATCCGACAGGGGTTATTCCGCCGATTTTTGCCAGTTCTTTGCTGTTATTGCCTATGACGATCGTTAATTTTTCCGTTAAAAGCGGCAACAGTCCTGATTGGATAGTAACGCTATCTTCTGTTTTAGCACATGGACAGCCGGTTTATTTGGCTTTATATGCTGCCCTGATTATTTTCTTTACATTCTTTTATACGGCGGTTGTTTTTAATCCGGAAGACACAGCGGATAATTTAAAGCGTCATGGTGGTTTTATTGCCGGTATCCGTCCGGGAAAGAGTACAGCAGAATATTTAGATTATGTGCTGACGCGTTTGACTGTTGTCGGATCTTTATATTTAGCGGCGATTTGCTGTTTTCCTGAAATTATGATGGCAAAATATTCCGTTCCGTTTGTATTGGGTGGGACGACCTTGTTGATTGTGGTTTCCGTGACAATGGAGTTTGCAACGCAAATTCAATCTCATCTGATCGCGCATCAGTATGAGGGTTTGATGAAAAAAGCGAAACTTAAAGGACGCCTGAAGTGATCAGCAACGGCAAACACCTTGTTTTAATGGCTCCTCCGGGAGGCGGCAAAGGGACACAGGCGCGTTTGCTGCGTGATCGTTTACATATACCTCATTTATCAACAGGGGAAATGCTGCGCAACGCAGGGAGAGCCGGTACAGAAATAGGTTTGCAGGCAAAGGCTTTGATCGATAAAGGCAACTTTGTTCCTGATGAGATGATTATTTCTATTATTTCTGAGCGCTTGGACGAACCGGATTGCAAGGAAGGCTTTATTTTGGACGGCTTTCCCAGAACGTTGCCTCAAGCGAAGGCGTTGGACGAATTGTTGTTTGAAAAAGGACGGCGGTTGGATCATGTGATTGAAATTCAAGTGCCGGACGATATGATTATTCAGCGCATTATCGGGCGCTTTTCATGTGCTGACTGCGGTGCGATGTATCATGATACGCTGAAACCGACTAAAGTATTTGGAAAGTGTGATGACTGTGGCGGGTCGAATTTTCTACGCCGTCAGGACGATAATTGGCAAACAGTTGTCGATCGGTTGAAAACGTATCGTATGATGACAACGCCCGTTTTACCGTATTTCCAGCATGAGGGGCTTTTGGAAACAATTGACGGAACCGGCGGTGTGGAAGAAGTTGCAGAGAAGCTGAAAAAGATTATCGGGTTTTGATACTGAATAACGGGGGTGTGCCATGGGAATGTTAAATGCCGCTATGAACGAGATAAATCGGGGTGAAATCAAGTGGGAAGAGCCTCTGATCGCCTTTAAGGAAATCAACGGTACGGATTTTGAACGGGCGCAAGCTTTCCATATTATCAATACGATCGCTAAGGGATCAAAAATCGGTAAAACTGTTTTGGAAAAAGCGGCAGAGAACGGATATACGATTCATATGGATTATATATCAGGAGCCGCGGCGGCCTGTTGCAGTCAGAATAAAAGGATCATTCTTAATCCCGCTTTTTCGGAAGATATGTTGATTTCTTCTATGGTGCACGAGGCACGTCACGCGGAACAGGATATGAACGCGACATGGACGGGTGAACGCGGTGCTTTTACAATAGAAACAGAGTTGATGCTGGCGCGTGCTAAAGAAGCGGACGCTCAGGCGATTGCAGCGGCGGCCTGCTTTGAAATCCGTGCGAATACGGGCAATGCAGGACCTTTGGCCGAGATGTACCAATGTGATTCGCATATTGTCGGTCCGTTAAATAATGCGGCAGCGGATAGGAATTCTCCCGTGACGACCAAGATGTTGCAGGAGGCTTTCAAAGGTTGGTATAACAACGAATCTATTACGGAAACGTATGAGCGGTGTTATCAAGTTGCGCAGATGAATTATGCCTCGGAAAAAGGGGATTATTCTAAGACGCCGTTTGATAAGCCATTGTCTTCGGCACAGATCGTGACGGATTTATGCAAAGCGGCAGACGGTTCTTGTTACTTTGAAAACGACAAAGATATTTTGGCGGATCGTGATCGATGTGCAATCAGTGCGGAAACGCTCAAAGCATTTGATAAATTTTTTATATTGCGCGAACAAAGAACGGGCATGCCTGCAGACGGGACGTATGAAGCTTTAAAGGTCAGAAACGGTTCTCGCGGATTTAAAAATTCAGTCGATGATTTAAAACGGGCTTTTTCTTCCGATTACAGAAAGACATTTTCCCGCGATAAGAGCGAGGAAATCGGCTTAAAGAAAGAAGGCTCTTCTCTGGATATTCGTCGGATCAATCATCTGGTCAACGATTTATGTGCCGATCCGGAAAACCGCAAAAAGCTGACGGCTTTAAAATCGGCGGGATATACGGTTGCTTTTGAAAATGCAATGCGATTGGGAACGGTTCGGGACGACTATAAAAAAATGGTTCTGTTAAATCCGGCATTGAAAGATGAGGCGTTGAAAGGCGCTTTGTTGATGCAAGGGGAAAAGATCGAGACCCGTATCTCGGTGCAGACCAGAATGGCTGCTGCCCAGTTAAAGGGACGGGCATAAAGTCTAAACATTTGTCGGAAGGAGAGGGGGAAAAGCTTTCTTTTCGTATAAAAAATTTAAACCGCCTGTTTTAGCAAAACGTTGTGCAGAATGGAGGCTTTTCTTGATTCTAGCCGTTGTTAATGTTTCCGAAAATCATATAGGGCCGTTTGGAACAGGGAGGGAAGAGAGCGGTCTGATATCATTTATTTAAAGAAATAAATAAGGGACTTTTCTCTTTTAGAACTGTTCTGGAAAAGGGCTTCTCTAAAAAAATCGGATAATTTCAGTGTTTTTATCTTTCAGGTATCTGAAAGATAAAAAATGCCACCCTGAGAGGGCTATGATATTAAAAAGAGCAAACGTTCCCTACCTGCAAAAGTGAATATGCACAATGAGTTGAATGATATGGGCGGAAACGGATTTTGCATGAAATTGAATAAGGGGGAAAAATGTCGGAATTAGGCAAAAATATAAAGAAATTAGGTTTTGGATTGATGCGTCTGCCGCAAAAAGACGGCGTGATCGACGTTGAACAGGTTAAAGAAATGGTTGATCATTTCTTGGCGGCGGGATTTACATACTTTGATACGGCATGGGCTTATCCGGGATCGGAAGATGCGATCCGGCAGGCTTTAGTCGAGCGTTACCCGCGCGAAAGCTTTCAATTGGCAACAAAAAACGCGGCTTGGATCGGTGCAAAGACGGCAGACGAAGCCAAAAATCAGCTGGAGGTGTCTTTAAAACAGACCGGCGCCGGATATATTGATTTCTACTTATTGCATAATCTGGGAGAAGCGCGCACGAAAGTCTTTGATGATTTTGGGCTGTGGGACTGGATTTTGGAAAAGAAAGCGCAAGGCGTGATCAAACATGCAGGATTTTCTTTTCATTCCACGCCTGAAGAATTGGACGCGATTTTAACGGCGCACCCTGAAATGGAATTTGTGCAGCTGCAGATTAACTATGCGGACTGGGATAATCCGGCGATTCAGTCGCGGCGGTGCTATGAAACGGCGCGCAAACACGGAAAGCCCGTCATTATTATGGAACCGGTTAAAGGCGGTATGTTGGCAACGCCGCCCGAAAGTGTTGTTAAAATTCTTAAAGAGGCTGAGCCGGACTCTTCCATTGCGTCTTGGGCAATCCGTTTTGCTGCGAATTTGGACGGCGTGATCGCGGTGCTGTCCGGCATGAGTAATTTAGCGCAAATGGACGATAATCTTTCTTATATGAAGGATTTTGCCGGTTTGACGGAAAAACAGGCCGTGACATTGAAAACGGCGCAGGACGAAATCAACCGCTATCCGATTATTCCATGCACGACCTGTAATTATTGCGCTAAGGTCTGTCCGAAGAATATCGGCATATCCGGTTCCTTTACGGCGATGAACTATCTGACGCTGTACAGGGACAAAGAGGCGGCGGCGCATCAGGAAAGCTGGCTGGTCGGCATGCACGGCAAAAATCGGGCCAACGAATGTGTCAAATGCGGCAAATGCGAAAAAGTCTGCCCGCAGCATATCGCAATCAGGGAACAGTTGGAAAAAGTCAGTCAGGCTTTTCAGATGTAACCGGAAAACAATGCGGAAAAGAGGGGCTTCGGCTCCTCTTTTTTATAAAGCGGGTGCCGGACGTACGGTGTTTTGTAAGCTTGGAAAGAAATTCCGTCGGCTCTTTTGGCGCGGATTTATTTTTCCGCAATTTCAAAATGGTTTAAAAAAGAAATCAGCGCTTTTTTCTTTTCGTCATCAAACAGGCGGATTTTTTGAATGAGGACGTCTTCCAACTCCCTTTGCTCCGGCCGTTTTTCTTTCAGCAGCGAATCAAGATCAACATCTAATTCCGTCAGAATTTTATACAAAGTATAGGCGCGGGGATTTTGCTTTCCGGTTTCGATTAAAGCTGCCGTGGAATAATCCACGCCGCAGTTCAGAGCCAGTTCGTTGATCGTCGCATTTTTGCGCAAACGCAGTTTCCTGATAAGAACGCCTAACCCGCTTGTGAATTCATCTTCTGTCAGCATCTTTGATTCCCTGTTCGATATTGGGAATCTACAATAAATTTTGCTTTGACTCGATTGTGCAAAAACAATATAAACTTATGGTGTATATGCAATAAATTTATATTGAAATTTCACGAAAGGTCTTCGGAATGCGAAAAAAGAAAGTCAAAGCCGGTATTTTAATTCTGACGGCGCTTCTTTTGTTCCTGACGAAATTTTTATATTCGGACGCGTTGTTCAAAGTGACGATCCAAACGGACAAGTCCGCCGGAACATTTGAAATGGAGTATGTTTTTGCAAAGAAGGCCGTTCGCACCAAGATGCGGATCACCAAAGAACAACGGGCTTCGGTCCGGATTTATGCTGACAGCCTGACCGCTTTAAAATTGTTCGTTCCAACGGGTATGAAGGTTCTGAATATAAAAATAGAGGGAAGCAAAACAACGGTTTTGGACGTGAAAGAACGGTATGATTTTGAAAATTTGTCATTAAAAGCGAAACGGCATTTTGATTTTAAAATATTTGTCATTGCGGCGTTCTTGTTCTATGCGGTCCTTGATTCTCTTTTGAGCCGGGCCTTTCTTTTTGATGATAAAATACCGTCTATGATGAACCTTGAGTTCCTGCGGCTGATTTTTACGATCGGCATAGTCGTGTATCATTTGTCAGAAAGGCTGGATATGACGACGGAGGGATGGTTGGGTGTGGAATTTTTCTTTATTCTGTCCGGATTCTTTTTGACACTGACGTTTAATCCGGAACGGTCGGTGCCGTCTTTTGTAAAGTCGAAAATAATTCATTTTACGCCGCTGTTGTTATTATGCAGTCTGTTCGGAAAAGCTAAAATCATCGCCGTTTTGTCGAACGTTTTGTTTTTGCAGTGTCCGGAATTATCGGACGAAGTGACGCCGCCTCAGGCATGGTTTTTGGCAGTTTTATTCTGGGTCGGCCTTTTTTATTTTTATATGATGAAAATCTGTTCTGCGAAATCAAACAAAGCCATTTTTGCGCTTCTGACATTTTTTGCGTACAGCGCCTGCCGACATTATGGTTGGGGAGAAACGCCGCTGATCGGAGGTATTGTCAGCGTGCGTCTGTTAAGAGGCGTCGCCGGCATCGGTCTGGGGTATTTTACGGCGCTTTTTTATCAAAGTTTACAGAACAAGCCTTTGTCCGGAAAATTATTTTTTTCCATTATGGAAAGCATTCTGCTGTTTTATTGCGCGGGATTGGTCTTTTTCAATCCGTTATGTCCCGAGAATAAAATTGTTGCGGCGGTCGCTTTTGCCTCTTTGATTTTATTGTTTTCTTTGAAACGGGGAGGGATATCCCGTTTGTTTGAAAAACCGTTTTTTGCCAGACTTTCCGCCTGTTCATTCGCGGTTTATATGACACATTGGATCCTGCTTATGGACGTGGTTCTGCGCTGGTATAAAAGAAGTGCGTTTTTGCAGGATCATCTTGCCGCCGTCATCGTCATAGCCGTTGTTCTAAGCTATATTTTGGGGCTGTTTGTGCATCAATATATTGAAAAGCCCTTGGGCGGTTGGTTAAAAAAGAAATGGAATTGAAATAACAAGATAGCCGACGTTTTTTCTATCATTCTGTTGCTCAGTATTTATCAAGTCTTTTTACCGGTAACGATAACATTGCTTTTGATATTTTTCTTGACAGAAGTTATGGACAGTTCTCGAAGGCAACCATTTAACCCTTATTATGGAATAGTGTGGCTTGTTAACGATTATATGTGGAAGGAATTTGTTTCCAACTGGTGTGCTTACAGTCCGGATTTTGCCAGAAGCGAGGATTTCGAAAATCTGCCCGAAGTTCAGGAAATACCGCATTATCCGGATTATGCTTCAATCAAAGTGATCAGGAATACGGTTGTTGTTAAATTTTGATTCTGCCGGCAATAAAAAAATGAAAAAAAACTTCTCAACCTATTGACTCTTCAAGCGGGTGAGTATACTTTGAACCCCTCTGTAGGGTGTCCGCAGTAAAACGCCTTATGGTTTGGTGTGCCTGTATTCTTCAGGGATTCAGGCAGGTTTTAATTTGTTTTAGGAGATAAAACTTGGCACGTATTGCTGGTGTGAATATTCCGACGAACAAGCGCGTGGTGATCGCTTTGACGTATATCCACGGCATCGGTCGGACTTTAGCCCGCGAAATTTGCGGGAAGTTAAGCATCGAAGACGCTCGCCGCGTAAGCGAACTGTCTGATGATGAAGTTTTGAAATTGCGTGAATTGATTGACCATGAATATCATGTCGAAGGCGAACTTCGCCGTGAAGTCGGTGTTAACATCAAACGCTTGATGGACTTGGGCTGCTACCGTGGCCTGCGTCATCGTAAAGGTCTGCCCTGCCGCGGCCAGAGAACGCATACGAATGCTCGTACGCGCAAAGGGCCCGCGAAACCGATCGCAGGCAAGAAAAAAGCTGTTTAGTTAGGAAAGGCGATTATTCATGGCTAAAACAACAACTGTTCGTACAAAGAAACGCGAACGTAAAAATATCACCTCCGGTGTTGCTCATGTCAATTCGACATTCAACAATACGAAGGTTACCATTACAGATGCTCAGGGAAATGCTATTTCCTGGTCTTCTTCAGGAGCTCACGGCTTCAAAGGGTCCCGTAAGTCCACGCCGTATGCGGCGCAGGTAACGGCCGAAGATGCTGGCAAAAAAGCTGCTGAACACGGTATGAAAACTTTGGAAGTATGGGTCAAAGGGCCCGGAGCCGGTCGTGAATCCGCTCTGCGCGCTTTACAGTCCGTCGGTTTCGTTATTACGGCGATTCGCGATGTGACCGCTGTTCCCCATAACGGTTGCCGTCCCCGCAAACGCCGCCGCGTTTAAGGGAATGACACAGCCGGCTGTGTGCCGGTCGTTTTGGTCGTGTCTTCGGACACATTACTTTTAAAAGCAGGAGAATACTCGTGATTCAAAAAAATTGGCAAGACTTGATTAAGCCGAGCACTATCGAAATTGAACATGCCGATGGTGCCGCGCGCAAAGCTACAATTGTCGTTGAACCGCTGGAACGCGGATTCGGCATGACGTTAGGCAATGCTTTGCGTCGTGTTTTGCTGTCGTCTTTGCAGGGGGCTGCCGTAACGGCAATCCATATTGACGGCGTGCTGCATGAATTTTCTTCCATTCCTGGCGTGCGTGAAGACGTTTCCGATATTATTTTGAATATCAAAATGCTGGCTTTGCGCTATGACGGCGAAGGAACGCGTCGTATGACTTTGAAAGCAACCGGCCCGTGCGAAGTAACGGCTGCCATGATCGAAACGGGACATGATGTTGAAATCATGAATCCGGATCTGGTGATCTGCACTTTGGACAAGGACGCTGTTTTGAATATGGAACTGACGGTCGGCACAGGCAAAGGATATGTTCCGGCTTCTGCAAACAGACCTGAAGACTGCCCGATCGGCTTGATTCCGGTGGATTCGATTTTCAGCCCGATTACGCGTGCCGTTTATCAGATTGATAACGCTCGTGTCGGTCAGATTACGAACTACGACAAGCTGTCTTTGACAGTCGAAACAAACGGTACTGTTTCTCCGGAAGATGCGGTTGCTTTGGCAGCTCGTATTCTGCAGGAACAGCTGAAACTGTTTGTCAACTTCGAAGAACCGGAAGAAGACGTAGAGGCCGAAAAGAAAGACGAATTGCCGTTTAACCGCAATTTGCTGCGTAAAGTGGACGAATTGGAATTGTCCGTTCGTTCGGCGAATTGCCTGAAGAACGACAGCATTGTCTATATCGGTGATTTAGTTCAAAAGACCGAAGCCGAAATGTTGCGTACGCCGAATTTCGGACGCAAGTCTTTGAATGAAATCAAAGAGGTTCTGGCTCAGATGGGATTACATCTCGGTATGGAAGTGGTCGGTTGGCCGCCTGAAAATATCGAAACGCTGTCCAAGGGCTTGGAAGAACCGTTTTAAACAAATTCCTGTTCGGGAGAACAGGGCTGCGGCATACGGAGCTTTCTGATGTTCACGGTGGGCTCAGAGGATACGGTGCTGCGGAAGGAATTATCGGTTTCGTGCGCGAAACCATGATTGGAGGATAAAATGAATCATCGTAACAGTAAGCGTAAGCTGAATAAATCTATTACACACCGCCGCGCGATGTTTGCCAATATGGCCAATGCGCTGATCAAGCATGAACAAATTAAAACCACGCTGCCCAAAGCCAAGGAACTGCGTCCTGTCTTTGAAAAGCTTATCACTGCTGCCAAAGTCGGTGATTTGCACAAGCGTCGTCAGCTAATTTCTTTCCTACGTGATGAAAAAATGGTGGAAAAGCTGATTGCGACGTTGGCTCCGCGTTACAAAGACCGTCACGGCGGCTATGTCCGCGTTTTGAAAGCCGGTCTGCGTTACGGCGACTGCGCCCCAATGGCGTTTATTGAATTGGTTGACCGCGATGTCAATGCCAAAGGTCTGGATTCCGGTCCGGTTCAAGTCGCTGAGGAAGCGGAAGAAGCGAAATAACGTGTGTTTTTTGACTTCACAGAGAAACGGCTTCGCAAGGGGCCGTTTCTTTTTTTGTAACTCGAAAACCACGCGCTAGGCACGTGGTTCAGAAAAGCTTATAGCTATGCGCAGAAAAAAAACTCCTTTGCTACAATGCAGGAGGTCTGGTGAACCGACGAGCTTTGAAGTCAAAAGAGTAATCAATATGAATGATATGCATACGCTGTTGCATTCGATATGGAATTGTAAAAAAAATCAACCGGCGCTTGCCTCCGAAGTGTTTTATAGGGAAAAACAGTTTTTTTTGATCTATGAACAAGAGGGTAAGATCAAAGTAGGGAATTTTAGACAAAAAGATTTTTGTTGAAATTCGGATATGTCGGGGATATATTTTTGATAGAAAAATTAGGAGGAACGCTATGTCTGTGACATTGATGTGGACAGGATTGAAACAGCCGAAAGGAACGGAAAAGGAAATTCAGGAACAGAAAAACCTGAAAAACTATCTGGGGCATTCCATTAGTCTGATGAATCAGGAAGATCAGGAAAAAATTGATTCGGTTACGGCTGCATATGCCGGTAAAATCAGCAAGGATACCGTAGAACAGGCCTCCGCTCAGGTTCGTAAGGAAATGAAGGGATACGGTCTCAAAACTAAATTGAATGAACGTTTGAATGCGGACGGCATGGAACGGGCCTTGAAAGGAACTACAACGGCGCAACGTCTTTTTGCTGAAGCGTTTGTAACGATTGCTCCGGGATTTTGTACGGGGGTTGCGGTTTCCGTCTTTAATAATGATGCAGGTAAAGTTGTTGGCGGGGCGATGTTGGCAAATGATCTGCTTAAAACCGCGCTCAGATATGCAGTTGTTTCCTCCAATGAAAAAGAGGCGGCGGATGTCAAACAATATGGGGAATTGAAACGTATTGACTGGGCTTTGAAGAAGCTGAAGAAGGAAATAAAGTCTCAGGCAAAACCGGCAGAGGCGCGCAATGTTGGATTGGAAAATATGTTGTCTGCCAAAGTTGCGGCGGCAAAGGCGAGGTAGTTTTTATTGATTTAAGAAACAGCGGCTTCTGATTATGCAGAAGCCGTTTTGTTATTAGAAAGAACTATGTTGGGCGTATGGTTCCGGAAATTTATAAGCTGTACGCAGAAAAGGACTTCTTTGTTACATATGACTAGTCCGACGAGAGGCGTATTAAATGAATCATCATAACAAATGAACCGTGCGTGTTATTCTGCCCGACAAAGAATCGAAAATTTCTTCAGAGACTTAATGCAGAAAAAGAGCTTGGAAATTTTTGTCTAAAAATGAAAAAAATTATTGAAAAGACATCTTTTTTCGTTATAATTTTCTTAATAGTTTTTTATTGATTTATGGAGATAGAAAAATGGCTCTGAATTTTCTTCGTTCTTCTCAAAAAAGCACTTTAAGTCCAGAGGCTAAAGAATTATTGAACAGCTATATGGCCGGTGCCAAAAAGGAAATCGGCTTTGTTTCCAAAAGTAAAGCGGAAGAAAAATCTGTTTTGTATGCCATGGATTTTTATCATTCGGGAAAGGCCGAAGGATTGACAAAATCCGATGTTAAGATCATGGAAAAGCAGGTCAATAAGGAATTAAAGCAATATGGTGTTCAGGAACATATCAATTATGCGGCGAATCTGCGCGCGAAAGAAGAAAATCCGTTGCCGGCTCTTTTGAAAGATGCGGGGATCGGGTTGTTAGCGGCATCAACAGCTGCTTCTGCTGCAGCAGACGGTCAGTATGGCATTGCGCTAGGAGTGGTCGGTGTCGGGGTTATTGCGGCAGCAACAAAAGCGGCGATAGTGTATGCCGGTTTACCTAATACGGAAGAACAAAGCAAAAAAGTCGATGAATATACGGAATTAAAACATGCTCAATTGGCTTTAAAACAGCTGAAACGCGAATTTAAAGCGGCTGAACGGGCCGAATACAAAAAGGAAGTGTCTCAGCTTTTTGCGGCGGGCTATGGCCAGCCGAGCGGTGGTTTTGTTCAGGCAGCAATGCTGAAAAGACAGAAAGCCGGTCGTTAAAATAAGAAATATTAGAGAGGGGGATAAATAAAATGGGATTAGAACTGCTTTTTTCTTCAAAAGAAAAAACTCTTAGTCCGGAGACGAAGAAGCTGTTGGACGGTTATATGGCCGGCGCTAAAAAGGAAATAGGCTTTGTTGATAAAAACGAAGCTTATTGGAAGGCGGAAAAGTATGCCTCCGATTTCTTTAAATCCGGAAAGGCTGACAGCCTGACGACAGAAGATGTCAAGTTAATGGAAAAGCAGGTGGCTAAAGAGATAAGAGGCTATGGCTTTAAAGAACGGTTGAATTATGCTTCGAATACAAAGGCGAAAGAAGAGACCGCCTTTGAAATGATCGGTTTGAAAGCGGCGGGGTTAACCGTTCTGGGATTGGGCGGCGCAGCATTGGATCCTGACTTGGGAACGCCCGTTGTTTTAGCCGGTTATGCGGCTTTGGCGGTGGAAACGGTCGTTCGCTGTGCCAGTTTGCCGAAAGACGATGCGCAGGCTAAAAAGATTGAAGATTATACGGATTTAAAGCATGCTCAGTTGGCTTTGAAACAGTTAAAGCGCGAGATTGGATTTAAAGAATCCTATGATCGTGATGTCAAACGGGCGGAGAAGATCGACGCTTATAAAGAAGATGTCAAAAAGCTGTTTGCAGCGGGCTACGGTCAGCCGAGCGGCGGATTGGTTCAAGCGCCGATCGCGGCGGCTAAGTTGAGAAATCAAGGCCGTTAGAAAATTTTTTTAAGAAAAGTCCTCTGATGAAAATCGGAGGACTTTTTTGTATGAGAAAAAACAATTTGCCGTATTGAAAAGTATTCTTTGTTGCGCTAAACCGTTAGAAAAACTATCGGTTAAAGGGCGGGGGAAAATGATTACGTTTTGTATCGGTTTGATTGTTTTATTTGTCGGCGGATTCTTTTATTCCCGCCGCGTTGATCGGATATTCGGACCAGATGATCGGAAAACGCCAGCGTACGCTTTGGAAAACGGTGTTGATTTCGTACCGATGAGTGAGAAGCAAAACGCTTTGATTCAGTTCTTAAACATTGCCGGAACAGGGCCGATTTTGGGACCGATTTTGGGGATTTTATTCGGACCTGTCGCTTTTATTTTAATTCCGATCGGCAATATTTTTGCCGGAGCCGTCCATGATTATTTTTGCGGTATGATTTCCATGCGCCATAACGGCGAACAGATGCCGCAGCTGGTGAAACGGTATTTGGGAACAAAGACGTATAGAGTTTATAACATCTTTTTGTGTTTGGCTCTGTTTCTTGTTGCCGCGGTGTTTCTGTATCTGCCGGGGGATCTTTTTGTCGAACAGATCGCCGGTAAAAAAGCGTCCGTTTCCGAACCGCTGCTATGGATCGTGTACGGTGTCATTTTCTTTTATTATATGATCGCGATGTTGTTTCCGATCGACAAGATCATCGGGAAACTGTACCCGTTTTTCGGCGGTTTGCTGTTAATTTCTTCCGCCGCGATCGGCGTATGTCTGTTTATTGAAGGCTATCCGCTGGATGAGCTGAACTTTTCCAATTGGAAAGGCTTATATCCGAACGGAGACGCGCTTGTCCCAATGTTCTTTGTAACGGTGGCTTGCGGGATTGTGTCCGGATTTCACGCCAGTCAGACAACTTTGATTTCCAGAACGCTTGAATCCGAGCGGCAGGGGAGGTTTGTTTTTTACGGCATGATGGTCGCGGAAGGGCTGGTTGCGATGATTTGGGCGGCGGCGGCCATGGGGCTGTATAACAAGGGGATCGATCCCGTCCATGTCGGCAAGCCGTCGGTCGTCGGGCTGGTATCCAAGGATTTGTTAGGCGTTTCTGCCGGCATGATTGCGATTTTTGGCATGATTATTCTGCCGATTACGTCCGGAGATACGGCATTAAGGGCGATGCGGCTGATCATCGCCGAAAACCTGAACATTGACCAAAAGCCAAAGAAGAACCGTTTGGCCATTACGTTGATTATGCTGGCCGGAGTCGCATTCCTGCTTTACTTTGCCAAAGCAAACGGCGATCAGTTTACAAAACTGTGGCGGTATTTTGCGTGGAGCAATCAGACCCTTGCCGTATTCACGTTTACAATTATCGCATTGTATCTGATTGAGCAGCGCAAAACGATTTTATTTATTCTGATCCCCGGAACATTTTATCTGTTCGTGATTTCCAGCTATATTTTTCATCAGGAAATCGGGTTCGGGCTGTCTGATACGGTGTCTTACGGACTGGCGGCGGGATTGAGTGCGATTTATATCGCCGGCGTTGTTTGGAAAAATCGGCTGACGAATAAAAAGAACTGATGAAAAGGCGGCGTTAATCTGCTACAACAGAAAAATATATTAACGAAGGATTAACGCGTGCCGTCTTTATTTGATTCTACCGTAGCCCAGCCTTTGGCGGACAGATTGCGTCCGCAGACGATAGAGGAAGTCGTCGGACAGGATCATCTGCTATCCGCAGATGCGCCGTTGGGACGTATGCTGATTACGGGCAAAGTGTCTTCATTTATTTTATGGGGACCGCCGGGGTGCGGCAAAACGACGATCGCGCGATTGTTAGCACACCATACCGATATGGCGTTCGAGCCGATCTCTGCCGTGTTTTCAGGCGTTGCCGACCTGCGCAAAATCTTTGAAACGGCCAAGCAGAGACGGCAAACGGGGCGGGCGACGGTCTTGTTTGTTGATGAAATCCACCGCTTTAACCGTTCCCAGCAGGACGGCTTTCTGCCGTATGTGGAAGACGGTACTGTCGTTTTAGTCGGCGCAACAACAGAAAATCCGTCTTTCGAGCTGAATGCGGCTTTGCTGTCGCGGTGCAAAGTCTTTGTGCTGAAACGTTTGTCTGAAGATGCTTTGGAGGCGATCATTGCGCGTGCCGAAAAACTGACGGGGCGGACTTTGCCGGTTGTGGAACAGGCAAGGGAACAGCTGAAAGCAATGGCGGACGGGGATGGACGTTATTTGTCCAATATGTTGGAGGCATTGTTTGACTTGCCGGATCGGGATCTGGCGAACGGGCCTCTGTCGGTTGAAAAGATGATGACCATTGTTGCCCGCCGTCCCGCCGTTTATGACAAGGACAGGGAAGGGCACTATAATCTGATCAGCGCGGTGCACAAATCTTTGCGCGGTTCGGATCCCGATGCGGGGCTGTATTGGGTCGCGCGCATGATGACGGCAGGCGAAGACCCGAAATACATTTTCCGCCGTTTGACTCGTTTTGCCGTCGAAGATGTCGGACTGGCCGATCCGAACGCTTTGCTGCAGGCGGTGTCTGCATGGCAGGCGTATGAGCGGCTCGGCTCTCCGGAAGGGGATTTGGCGTTGGCGCAGCTGGTCGTTTATTTGGCGACCGCACCGAAGTCGATCAGTGTTTATAAGGGGTGGAATACGGCGGTGCGTCTGGCAAAGGAAACGGGTTCTTTAATGCCGCCGATGAACATCTTGAACGCGCCGACAAAGTTGATGAAAGAATTGGGATACAGCGACGGGTACGAATATGATCCCGATACGGCGAACGGTTTTTCAGGCGCGAATTATTTTCCGAAAGAAATGGGACGGCAAAAAATCTATCACCCGATCGAACGCGGCTTTGAACGCGAAATCGTCAAGCGCATCGCGTATTGGGACAAATTAAGAAAGGAAATTGAAAATGGGCGGCGTTAATCTGGTCACCGTTTCCGCCGATGACGGGGAAGTTCGGCTGGACCGCTGGTTCAAGAGGCACTATCCGCAGTTGACGCAGGGGCAGCTGCAAAAGCTTTTGCGCACAAAGCAAATCAAGGTCGACGGCAAAAAGGCCGAGGCTTCACAGCATTTGATAGAGGGGCAGACTGTTCGGGTGCCGCCTCTGCCGGAACAGGGATCGCCGATGCTTCAGGCTAAAATCCGCCGCGACAGTGCCGTTGTGTCGGATCAGGACGCGGCGTTTGTGCAAAGCCTTGTGATTTACAAAGATAAAGATGTGCTTGTTTTGAACAAACCCGCGGGATTGGCGGTGCAGGGCGGAACGGGGATCACGCGTCACCTGGATGGCATGCTGTCGGCACTGCGTTTTGAAAAGGACGAAAATCCGCGCTTGGTCCACCGACTGGACAAGGATACCAGCGGTGTGCTGGTGCTGGGGCGTACTCCCGCCGCGGCGGCCAAACTGGCAGAGGCGTTTCGTTCGCGTGAGGCCAAGAAGGTTTATTGGGCTCTGGTGTTCGGCGTTCCCGAAATCAAAGAGGGTAAAATCAGCGCTAAGCTGCTGAAATGTTCCGGCGAGCAGGGCGGTGAATCCGTTCGTGTTGATGAAAAAAACGGGCAAAAAGCGGCGACGCTTTACCGTGTTGTGGACGAAGCGTACAAAAAGGCGGCCTGGCTGGAATTGATGCCTTTGACAGGACGGACGCATCAGCTGCGCGTGCATTGCCAATATATGGGGCACCCGATTGTCGGAGACGGCAAATATAAGGGGGATTTCCCTGCGGCAGATTATTTGAAGTATGGACGGGATCTGCATTTGCATGCCCGTGCGCTGCGCATGCCCTTGCCAAGTGGCAAAATGCTGGAAGTTTATGCGCCGTTGTCCGATAAAATGGCAGACAGTTTTGATTTTTTCGGCTTTTCGTATAAAAAGCCCGAAAATCCGTTTAAGAAATTTCCATTAATATAAATCAAGAAGGAGACAGATTATGAAAAAAGTCTTTTCGGCCATTTTGGTTTTTGTTTTTTTATGTGCATTGGTCGCCGTTTGGACCTTGAAAGATTTTAATCAAAAGCTGTGTTCTGAAATCACGGCGCGCGTATCTGAAAAAACAGGGCGGTCCGTTGTCATTGACGGCGAGATCAAAGCACATTTTTCTTTGTCTCCTTCTGTGCGGATCAATGATATTAAATTGACCAATGCACCTTGGGCGGAAGAAGCGTATATGGCACAAATCGGCAGTTTGGAGCTGCAAATAAAACTACTGCCGTTGTTTCATCGCAAAGCAGAGGTGACACATTTGGATTTAAAAGATGTTCAGCTTGATTTCGAAGTTGATTCGAAAGGACAGAAAAACTGGATTTTTCCTTTGAATAATGCGGACTCTTCAGCGGAAAAGAAGGCGTCGGAAACGGAAAAGAAGTCTTATTCTTTTATCGCGGACAATATAACGTTTGAGAATGTTCGGCTGCTTTTTAAAGACCGGCAGAAAGAAAAAACAACCGAAGCGCAGATTAAGGCGTTGGCTTTGAACTTAACTCAAAATGGGCTGAGCATTGATTCTCAGTGGGCCGCAGGACAGGAGACTTTTACCGTAAAACTTGATGCAAAAAATCAGAAGGGACAGTCTTTTGAACAAACGGCATATGATTTCCTGATGCATGTTTCGGGCACAGGAATAACGGCTCGCATTGAAGGCCGTGCGACTGATCCTCTGTCAGACAGACAAATAAAGGCGGATATAGATCTGCAAATGGCACAGGCTTCTTTGCTGAATGAAGAACTGGGGATTTCCGTTCCGGCATTGTCGAATGTTTCTGTGACGGCGCGTATTGATGACGGTCCGGACGGCTTGTCTGTGCCAAGCTTTAAAATCACGGCAGGAACAACGGAAACAATTTCTGTTGAAGCAGAAGGAACGGCGGATTCTTTTTCGCCTTTGTCCGTGCGTTTTCAGGCGCGGATCGATGCGCCGAATATGCAGGCGGTTCAAGGATTGCCTGCTTTGCCGGCAACAAAAGCAGCCGGATATGTCGAGTTGGAAGACGGCAGTTTATCTTTGAATAATATACAGCTGGCTATCGGTGCTTCGGATCTGTCCGGCAGAATCGTGTTTAGGACGGAACCAAACGTTTTTATACAGACTCAATTGCATTCCCGTCAGCTTCATTTGGCAGATTTTTTTGGGAAAAACTATTCGTCTTTCGGTCGGAAAAAAGCGGCGGCTTTGCCCGCATCAAATTTAAATAACAGTGGCAAAGTCTTTTCGTCCGATCCCCTGCCGTTTGAGACGCTTTCCGCGGCAGAGATTGATGTTGATTATGCCATAGATTCCCTAACGGCGGCAAACGGTCAGACATTGGGCAAGGTGAATTTAAGGGCCGCAATGCACGAGGGTGTTTTTGATTTGCCTGCTTTGAATTTGGCTGATTACGCCCTGCTTCAAGGCAGATTTGACACTTCGAAGCGTCCTGCGGAAATAAAAGCCGGTTTGAAAATGAACAAGCTTCCTCTTTCATTGTTTTTAGCCCAAAACAATGTTGAGCGCGGAACCGCTGATGGCATGATTCAGCTTGGCGGGCAGGGCAATTCGGAATCGGAAATAGCGGCGTCCCTGAACGGCAGAATATTCGTTGATCTGCAAGATGTTTATGTCAGTTCTTATCAGCTGATATCCTTGCCGGAGGCCCTGTCTTTCCTGTCACCGTTTGATGACAGGCAACCCCTCTCCATTCCTTGTGCCGTTGTCAATGTGCCGGTGAAAAACGGAGTGATTTCTTCACAAAATAAAATCGGTATGGAAAGCAGTATGCTGAATATGCAGATAAACGGCAAGATCAATTTGGCCGATGAAAACGTTCAGATGAAGATCGATGTCGAACCGTCTTCGCAGGGCATGCTTAAAGCCGTGTTTAATTCAGCTTCCGTTGATGGTACGCTGGCGGATCCGGTGGTAAAACTCAATACGGACAAGGCGATTGATAATGCGTTATATATCGGCATGGCTTTTCTGACAGGCGGCAGGCAGGCGGCGCAGGAATATATGAATCAAAAGAAACTGCAGCATGTTTGTCAGGAGGCTTTGACCGCGGCAGCGCAATGAAAAAAGTTGATCGTTTAAAAAGGACACAAGAGCAGCTGGCTTTTGCCGCCGCGGATACGGTTTGCTTTTTTGCGCCATATCCGGAAGATTTGCGGTGTTTGCAGGAACAGGAGTGGCTGCCGGTCATTGATTGGGTGAACGGTCTGGGATGTGATTTTAAACCGGTTTTGGGATTAAAAGTTCCGCCTTTGTCCGATCGAACACAAGACTTTTTGCAAAAGAGGCTGAACGCTTTGTCCGAAGACGCCTTTTTGGCTTTTTGCGCTGTTTCGGGCAGCTGTCGTTCCGTTATTCTGGCGCTGGCCGTTTCGGAAGGGTTTCTGTCGGCGGAGCAGGCTTTTGATCTGTCCGTGCTGGAAGAACGCTTTCAGAACCGATTTTGGCCGGAGGAGCCGGACGCTCTGGCTTCCCGGAACAGCCGCAGACAAGCCGTATTGGAAGCGGCTGAAAAATTGAAAGGAAAATAAATGGCGCAGGAAATTGTTCATATTCGTATTCATGGGCGTGTGCAGGGAGTATTTTATCGTCAATGGACGATGACAGAAGCACGTGCCCGCGGATTGTCCGGCTGGGTGCGCAACCGCATTGACGGCACTGTAGAGGCCGTGTTTAAAGGGGAAACAGATGTCATTGCCGATATGTTCAACGCATGCAAGCGGGGATCGCCCAGAGCTTTTGTAACTAAAGTTGAATACCAAATCGCCCCCGACGCTCCTATGGAAGAAATTATTGACGGTGTTTTTGAACAGAAAAGGACGGTATAAATGGAAATTCAGCATATTCCTGAAAAAGGCGTTTTTGAAGCGCAGGGAGCTTTTTTAAAGTATGAGCTTCGGGAAAACGGACAAGAGAAAGAAATGCTGTTTACGCATACTTTTACCGCGCCGGAACATCGGGGAAAGGGCATTGCCGCCGCTTTGGTCAAAGAGGGATTGGCCTATGCAAAGGCAAACGGTTATAAAATCGTGCCGGTATGTCCTTATGTCGTTTCGTATCTGGAACGTCACCCGCAGGAGGGATAATGCGGTTAAAGAAAACTTTTCGGTTGCGCAGAGGAGATCAATCTGCTATTAACCTTAACTGATACGCGGCCATGGTGGAATTGGTAGACACGCAAGCTTGAGGTGCTTGTTGCTTAACCGCAGTGGAAGTTCAAGTCTTCTTGGCCGCACCATAAATTCCCCCGTTTGCCGGGGGATTTCTTTTTGCCGAAATGAAATGGTTGCCGTTTGAAAGCATGCGGTTTATTTTAAAGAAAGCATACCCGTTCTGTTCAAAGGAGAAAATCATGCCCGTTGTTGCTTTAATTTATCCGCCCGGTCTTTTGTTCCAGCGCGGGGAAGACAGATGCCAGTCTAATATCGCTTCGTCAACGGCAACATCCATGCGGGCCTGCAATGACTTGGGGTATGCGGCGGCGGCTTTGAAACAGAAAGGGTTTGACGTTTTTTTGAAAGATTATCAAACGGAGGGATTGACTTTTGACGATCTGCTTTCCGATTTGGAACAAAATCCGCCCGACATGTTGATGATGAGCACTACAAACGCAACGATTTTTACAGATTTGGAAATCGTGAAACGGCTGAAAGCGGCGTTTGATAAAATATGTGTTGTTTTAAAAGGCGCCGTCTTTTTCGATCCGGAAGACGGCCTGCTGAATCAGCTGGATTTAAGCCTGACAGATTATTTGATCGGCGGTGAATCCGATTTTATTATCGGCGATCTGGCATGGGCGCATTTTAATGATCAATCGAAATTGTCTGCGATCGGCGGGATTTTATATCGTGAAAACGGGCAGTGGAAAAGGACCGATTTTGCGCATTGGCACGAGGATTTGGACGCGCTTCCTTTTCCGGATCGGTCTTTAATGAACAATGCGCTGTATCTGCGGCCGGATACTCAGGAAAAACAAGCGACAATCGCAACTTCGCGCGGCTGTCCGTCGAATTGTATTTTTTGCCTGACGCCGCATATTTCAGGGAAAAGGCTGCGTCTGCGGTCACCGGAAAATATCTTTGCGGAAATTACCGAATGTTATGAAAAATTCGGAATCCGGAATTTCTTTTTCAAATCGGACACGTTTACCATAAATAAGGCTTGGACGGTGGCATTGTGTGATTTGATTCTGTCCTCGCCTTTGAAAGGAAAAATCGAATGGGTGGCCAATTCCCGCGTTAATCCGATTGATCAGGAAACTCTGGTTAAAATGAAGCAGGCGGGCTGCTGGCTTGTCGCGTTCGGATTTGAATCGGGCAGCTCGGACACGCTTGAAAAGGCCAGAAAAGGAGCGACAGTCGAACAAAACAAAGCGGCGGCAGAAATGGCCAAAAAAGCGGGATTAATGGTTTATGGGTTTTATTTGATCGGTTTTCCGTGGGAAACACAGGAACATCTGGAGGCAACCCGAAAGCTGATCTTTGACATTGACGCGGATTTTATCGAATTGCATATTGCCACGCCGTTTTACGGCACAGGGCTGTATGAAATGGCCAAAGAAGCCGGACTGATTGATGAAAGCGTTTTGGGCAAAGACTATTTTAACGCGCCGACGATCGGAACAAAGTATTTGTCAATCGGGGAAATCGAAGCGTTCCGGAAAAAGACGATTTTAAAGTATCATCTGCGCCCTTCGTACATTCTGCGCAAGCTGAAGTATGCCGTTTTCCGTCCGAAGGTATTGAAAAACTATTTTGTTTTCGGATTAAAGCTGATCAAAAACACCATAACGCGTTAGAATTTTATTTCAGCGCTTCCCGCAAAGCTTCAATCGCATTGCGCGCCAATAAATCGCAGCGCTCGTTTTCAGGGTGTCCGGCATGCCCTTTGACCCAATGCCAATGCAGCTGGTGCGTTTTGGATAAACGGTAGAGTTCCTGCCATAAATCGCTGTTTTTAACAGGCTTTTTATCTGCCGTCCTCCAACCGTTTTTTACCCAGCCGGTCAGCCATTCTTCCGCGCCTTTCATGACGTATTGACTGTCCGTGTAAATCTCGATTTCGCAGGGCTCTTTCAATGACAACAACGCTTGCAGAACCGCCATCAGTTCCATGCGGTTGTTTGTAGTCGCTTCTTGCGATCCGCTGATTTCCTTTTCAACGGTTTTATAGCGCAGAACCGCTCCCCAGCCGCCCAAGCCGGGATTGCCACTGCACGCACCGTCCGTGAATATGGTAATTTGTTTCATACGGCGTAATTTGACATGTTATGGAAAAAATGTCGAGAGATTAAAATAAAGAAACGTTATCAGCTTGCTTTTTGTCAAACAGACTTGATATGATCAAAAAAAACAAATTCGAGTATCCAGAATGTCTTTTCCTTTTTTTACGTGCGGCGGTTGGTTTTATTGGGTTGACCGGTACAGTTATTCCGGGTGGCGGATCCAAGAATCCATATGGACGCGCCGGTGCCGTCTGTTGGACCCGTTTAATATTAAACGGGCTGCCGGGTCTTTTGAGCTGTGCTATGATACGCTGTTGTATTTTCTGCGGGCATGGGAAGCGGATACGCAGGTAAAAAAAGGAGTTGTATTAATCCATGGTTTGTTTCAGCGCCCTTCTTCTTTTGAAAAAATGGCGCATCATCTGCAAAAAAACTTTGAGCCGATTATATTCAGCTATCCGATGTTCCGATTCAGTTTGGTAAAATCGGCAATGGCTTTAAATGCCATGTTGGACCGCCGGCAGGATTTAAAGCAAGTGAACTTTGTTGCCTATGGTATGGGTGGGCTGATTTTACGCCAGGCACTGATGTTGAATCCGGCTTGGCTTGAAAAGATCGGACGCAGCGTTTTTCTTGCCGTGCCCAATAACGGTTATGTTTGGGCACAAAAATGGAAAGACAGGAAGTGGTATCAAAAGCTGTTGGGAGAAGCGGGAAAAAATATTTTGCCGGAAACAGCAAAAGAGCTGTTCCCAATGGGCGGAGATTTTGGCGTTATTCTTGCTGGCAAGGACGACGGCAAGGGCTTTCTTCCCTTTTTTAAAGAAGATAATGACGGCATTTTGCCGGTCAAAGACGGTCGCTGCGAAAAGGCGCGGGAAGAGTTTATGGCGTTGAATAAAACGCATTTTTTCCTGCATCAAGATGATAAATTGATTGAAATGACGCACAGTTTTTTGAATACGGGAAAATTCGGTCGCGGCGTTCGTATCCGCAAAGAACAAAGCTATACCAATTTATGGGATAACTGATCGGAACTTTATTCTAAGCCGAATGCTTTTTTTCCATATGCTTGGCCTCTGTCCATAGAGCTTCCATTTCTTCCAGATTTGTTTGTTCAAAAGGCTGGCAGCGGCTTTTTAATACTTCTTCGATATGCGAAAAGCGGCGTTCAAACTTAGCATTTGTCCGCTTAAGAGCCTTTTCCGGATCTATATTCAATTTGCGCGCCAGATTGACACAGGCAAACAACAAATCCCCCATTTCGTCTTCACGTTCTGAAATGTGTTCTTTTTGAGCGATTTCAGCGCGCAGTTCGGCGCTTTCCTCAACGATTTTATCCAATACCAAATCGGGCTTGTCCCAATCGAATCCGACTCGTGCCGCTCGGCTTTGCAGCTTGTAAGCCCTTGTCGCAGCGGGTAAAGCTTTTGCAATACCCGACAAAATGCCGGTTTGATGATGATCAGACCTTTCCTGGCGTTTCATTTCCTCCCAATCCGGAGCTGTTTCGGCTTTTCCGAAAATATGAGGGTGACGGCGGATCATTTTATCGCAGGCGGTTTGGGCAATATCGAAAAAGTCAAAAAGCCCCTGTTCTTTGGCAATTTGTGCATAAAAAACAATATGGAACAATAAATCCCCCAATTCTTCACGCAAAGCGTTCATGTCATTCAGGGCAACCGCATCATAAACCTCATAGGCTTCTTCCAGCGTAAATCCCGAAATGCTTTCAGCCGTTTGACTGCGGTCCCATGGGCACCCTTTTTCCGGGTCGCGCAGACGCGCCATAATTTCTAAAAGAGAGTTTAAGGAGTCTTTTCTGTCCCCGGTCATTTTTTATCCTTTTTGTCGGTTGTGCATGGGTTTATCTTTGTTTTTTGCATCATAGGCGACTATATTAGAGCAGATCTTTTTTTTGACAACAGATTTTGAAACGACTCCTTTTTTATATTTTGTCTATTTTGCTGTTATTTGTTTTGTTTTGTTGTATATTTTTGGAAAAGACCGAAAATGCTTTCTGGCGTTTCAAGGGATTGATAAGAAGGAAATTATTATATAATACATTGATTTTTATGATGATTTTTTAAAATTTACCAAAGCAGGAAGAAAAAAAGAGAATTATGGACAAAATATCCTTGAAAAAAGAAAAAAGCTTCGGTATAAAAAAGATTAAGGAAGATTTTTTTATGAGAGGTTCTTATGAGCGAAAAGAAACCGGTAAGTTTGATTGTCAGTGATGTTGACAATACAATTTCAGATTATTTTAACAACTGGGGCTTGGCTTGGGATAAAGGAATTGAAAAGCTGGCGGAAAGCCGCGGTATGGAAAAGGATAAGCTGTACGAAGATATCCGTAACAATGCAGGCGGTTATGCTCGTTTTCATAATTTTCCGGACCTGTTGAAGGAAACGCCATCTTTAAGCTTGGAGGGCAAGTCCGCGGAGGAACGCGCTCGTTTGGAAAAAAATGATGCGAAAATCTGCCATGAGGTTGCCAAGCAGTATCACGAAGGCAACACCATGTATGAGGGTGTGATCGCAACGATTCGCAAAGCGAAGGCTATGGGGGCTCAGTTTGTTTTGTATTCGGATTCGCCTGCTTCCGGCCTGATTGCCCGTATGGCGGATATGCAGTTCCCGCTCGATTTGGTGGACGGCGTTGTTTGCCGTGCCGACAGCACAACGGAAGAAGTGGACGGCAAGATTCAATTTAAGAAAGCTCCGATGCAGGTCACCGGCGGCTGTTTCAGCGGTTATCGTGATGCTTTGGTAGAAAAGCTGGGCGACAAACTGGTTATGAATGCCGGCGATGTTTGGAAGCCGAACATGGAAGTGATGCAGGGAATTATGGACCGCCATGGCGCAACGCCAGATCAGACCGTTATGGTCGGCGACAATATTAAATCCGACGGCGGAGTTGTTCGTTTGGGCTGTCATTTTGCCTGGCAGAAAGAAGGCTCTGAAGTTTGTCCTGAAGCGCAGACAATGTATTCCAAGATTAATGAAATGACCGATTACAAAATCGGTGCTCAGGCCCATTTGGATATGTTGGATAAGATGTCTAAGGCCGATCCGGCTTTAGGCAGGCAGTACCAAGAAAAAATGGTCACTTTGGAAGGCGGTTTCAAAGATCTGAACAAGTATTATCGTTTTCAGTCTGCTGAAAGGGCTAAAGCTCAAGCCAAAGCAATGGAAGCCACGAATACGGCTGTTCAGGCTGCCGTTGTTGCCCGTCGTGTCGGCGGTCGCTAAAAACCTTCTGCCGTTATTTATGTTTAAGGAGGAAGGAATACCCTTTCCTCCTTATTTTTTTAATTTGCCGGATAAACAAAATTCAATTTGCGGACAGCGATTTGGACAAGTATGCAGGTCAGAAAAAAGAGCTTGTTAAAAAGAGATTTTTTTCACTAACCGGCTCTTGACTGATCAGCGAGAATCTAGCAATCTATAGAAAAACAGCACTCTGTTTGTTTGATGAAAGGAATTAATCTTGTCTAATCAATATACGGAAGAAAATCTAATCCGTGCCGCCTCATTTCTGCCTTCTCAGCAGGAACGGGAACAGCAGCAGGCGGATATAAGCGCCGCGGCAGATCCGTTGTCAGCTTTGCTTTATTCAGATGATCGTGAAACTGTTTTGTATGGCATTTTTGGCGATATACCGGATTATGACAATCCCGAAATGGAAATGCTGTGGGACGAAGTGTTGGACGCCGATCCGGAAGAAGTGTATGAGTATTGTTTTCGTAAAGGGGTGGACCTGTTTCAAGATGACGGAAAACCCGTTCCCGGCTGGCGGGATATTGCCGTTATGCTGAAGGCCATTGAAAAGGGCATTTTGCAGCTGGCTTGAGTTTTATCGAGGATTTTTATGTCTGATTCATCTGTGCCGGAAATATCAAAGGAAACCGGAAAAAAAACGCTGGTAATGCGGCTGCGCAATTATTTTTTAACGGGATTGCTGGTAACGGCTCCTCCGGCACTGACTGTCTACTTGGCGGTTTTATTTGTTAATTTTATTGACAGCAAAGTGCGTCATTTAATCCCGGAAGAGTATAATCCGGAACAATATTTGCCTTTTGCCATTCCTGGTTTGGGCGTTATTGTTGTTATTGTTTTTTTGATTTTATTAGGGGCTTTCACAACCGGTTATTTGGGGCGTTTGCTGGTCCGTATTTGGGAACATATGTGGGAAAAGATACCTTTTGTTTCAGGTGTTTATTCGACGTTTAAACAGCTTTTTGAAACGGTTTTTTCCCAAAAATCGAATGCTTTCCGTCAGGTTGTCATGGTTGAATTTCCCAGAAAAGACGCCTGGACGGTAGCTTTTGTGACTTCAGATGTGCCGTATATGCTTTCCAACGCTTTGAAAGACGATGATTTGGTATCCGTTTATGTGCCGACGACGCCGAACCCGACTTCCGGCTATTGGAGTCTGTATCATAAAAAAGATGTTATTCCGTTGGATATTTCCGTGGAAGACGGATTAAAAATGGTCATTTCTTTGGGAATTGTTTCTAAACGGAAAGAAGCGAAAGATTAGCGTGTTTTTTGTTTTAAGGGGCAGGGAAAGGATTTTCCCTGCTTTTCTGTTTTCTTTTTAAACAGGATAAGGTACAAACGAAATCATTTTTTATACAGAGGCAAACATGATGTCTTTAACAGAACAAACAGCGCATCGCAGAACTTTTGCGATTATTTCTCACCCGGACGCAGGCAAAACAACTTTGACGGAAAAACTGCTGCTGTTCGGAGGAGCCATACAAATGGCGGGGGCGGTCAAAGCCAGAGGGGAACAGCGCCGGGCACGGTCCGATTGGATGAAAGTAGAACGGGAACGCGGTATTTCCGTTGCCTCTTCCGTCATGACATATGAATATCGGGACTGCACGTTTAATTTATTGGATACGCCGGGACACGAAGACTTTTCCGAAGATACTTACCGTGTTTTAACCGCGGTGGATTCTGCCGTAATGGTGATTGACGCGGCAAAAGGGATTGAGGCCAGGACGCGCAAGCTGTTTGAAATTTGCCGTTTGCGGGACGTGCCGATTATTACTTTTATCAATAAAATGGATCGTGATTCTCAGGATCCGTTTGCTCTGTTGTCTGAAATTGAAGATACGCTGGCTTTAGAGGTGGCGCCGGTGACTTGGCCGATCGGATCGGGCAGGGATTTTAAAGGGTGCTATGACCTGTTGAATGACCGTTTAGTGCTGATAGAGCGCGGCGAAACAGCTGAAGCAGAAGTCTGTAACGGCTTGGACGATCCGAAGCTGGACGCTTTGTTACCGGCGGATTTGGTTGCTAAACTGCGTGAAGACGTGGAAATGGTGCGCGGCGTTTGTCCGGCGTTTGACCGTAAATCTTATTTGGAAGGAGTACAAACGCCTGTCTTTTTCGGTTCGGCGATTAATAACTTTGGTGTGCGGGAATTGATTAACGGCTTGGTGGATTATGCGCCGTCTCCGCGTTTTCAGCCGGCAGTCGGACGCAAGATCGATCCGGCAGAGGAAAAAGTCACCGGTTTTGTATTTAAGATTCAGGCCAACATGGATCCGAAACATCGTGATCGCATCGCCTTTGTTCGGCTGTGTTCAGGGCATTTTCAGCGCGGCATGAAGCTGCTGCACGTGCGCAGCGGCAAGTATCTGCCGATGCATAATCCGATTATGTTCTTGGCGCAGGAACGGGAACTGGCCGATGAGGCCCTGCCAGGAGATATTATTGGCCTGCCAAATCACGGGAATTTGCGGATTGGCGATGCTTTAAGCGAAGGGGAACAGCTGACGTTTACGGGCATTCCGTCCTTTGCGCCGGAACTGCTGCAAAAAATCCGCTCAACCGATCCGCTGAAGGCCAAACATCTGGGCAAAGCTTTGCAACAGATCGCCGAAGAAGGCGGGGCAAGCGTTTTTAAACCGACCATGGGAACGGATTGGATTGTCGGCGTTGTCGGGGCTTTGCAGTTTGATGTTTTGGCTGACCGTATTCGCACGGAATATGAAATCCCGGTTATTTTTGAACCGACAGCTCTTTATACGGCCCGTTGGGTTCAGGCGGAAACTCCGGCTGATCTGGAGGCTTTTGTGAAAGCCAATAAGGCTGCTTTGGCAACAGATCATGACGGCGAATGGGTGTTTTTAGCGCGCAACGGCTGGCATTTAAATAAGACAGCGGAGGATTTCCCTAAAATCAAGCTGTTGGAAACGCGCCAAAACGCATAACATTTTCTTTTTTTTATTCACCCGCGGCAAGGAGTTTTTTTGCCGCGGTTTTTGTAATACGAAAACTGCGGGCGAAGCATGGCGGGAAGGGCGAATAGCTTGTTGTTTCGCAATGATGTTCATGTGCTGCCGCATTCGACCGTGAGCGGCAGACAGCACATAATATTTGCGCAGAAGGATCGCCGTAATGTATTCTATATAGGGAAATTTTAGGACAGAAGAAAAATACTTAAGGATTTGTGCGATTGAAAAGGAGTAACTGAAAGCGGGAGTATCTTCCGATCCTATGTCTATGTTGATAGATAGCCGGCTGCAAACAAGCGCATCAATGTTTGCGGGCTTTTTAAGAGGGAAAGCAGAGCGATATTAAGTTCACATATCGCGGCGGAGAATTTTGGCACAGGAGGAATTATGCGTTTCCTGCGGGCAAGAGGCTCATAAGATTGCGGAATATATACAGGATCCATTAAAAGAAGACGCGTTGTCAGATGAGCTAATTGAAACAAGTCCGACGCATTTACCGATGGCAGAAATGCGCCGACCAGATCGTTGAACGCCGTTTAGGTGTTGCCGACGACCTCAAGGCTATGTCCGCAGTGTGAGACTTTCCGCCAAATGCGCGGGGATCACTTTGTATAAAAAGCAGGAGGGGGAATAAAAGAAAAATTTGAATGACAATATACGGTTATATTCGTGTGTTGACAGATCGGCAGACGACAGAAAATCAACGCTACGAGGTTGAAAATTATCTGAACAAGCAGGTGCTTGGGGCGGATGTTTGGATTAATGAGACAATTTCCGGAATGGTTCCTTTTGAAAAACGAAAAATCGGCGACATTATGCGTCGATTGAAAAAAATGATATTTTAGTTTGTTCGGAATTATCGCGTCTAGGCCGCAATATACTGGATATTATGACAATTTTAAATATCTGCATGACAAAAAGGACTGATGTTTATACCGTCAAGGAAAACTACCGTTTGGGAAATGATTTGCAGTCTCAGGTGCTGGCTTTTACTTTTTCCATGGTGGCAGAGGCTGAACGTGCCTTGATCCGTCAGAGGACAAGAGAGGCTTTAAAACGCATTAAAGCGCAGGGGAAACATTTGGGACGTTCAAAGGGGAGGGGGAAAACAAAAACCATATTTTAGACGGGCAGGAAAGGCGTCTGCTTTCGCTGTTGAAAAAGGGGGGGGGGGGCAAAAAGAGTATAGCTGAAAGACTGAACGTCAGCTATGGAACTGTATATAACTTTTTGAAAAGGCGCCAAAGATAAATAGAGATAAAAATATTCTTTATATGTTTATAAAAACATCTTTTTTATATTTTCTGTATCTCATAGTTTTTTTATTATATTTTTATTTTTTGTTGAACCTGTGGCGTTTCGGTAAAGAATTTTTCTATGCAGAGAGAGTATGTGTTCAAATGATAGGAGTGGCGGATAGAATATAAAAAAGCCGGAAGCAAAGGGCCTCCGGCTTTTTAAAGGTTAAAGAGACAGCTTAGAAAGCAAAACGTAATCCGCCGTAAAATTCATTTGATTTTATTTCTTTGCCTAAATCTAAGAAACGGTAACCTAAATCAAAGGTAATATTTTTTGATAAATCGTAGCCGACGCCAACGCCGCCTCCCCAAGAAAATTTATTATAGGAATCTGAAGATATGCCGACATCTTTTATTTTTATTCTGGAAGCGCCGATTCCTAAATTAACAAAGGGGTGCAAAGCGGAACCGGTTTGAATATCATAGTATCCGTTGACCATCAGACTCATCGTATCTACTTTGTGCTTTGCGCCGATATAGTCGCCTTCAATGCCGTCACGATAGGTATATTCCAATTCGGCGCGGAATTCATTTAACTGCATGCCAACCGCTGCGCCGCCTTCCCATGCGTTTTTATCGATGTGGTTTTTTAACATGGCCAGCCCTGTTCTGACAGCCACATAAGGACGGTCGCCGCAGGGTGTCTGTGCTTTAGCTGTTGAAACAAATGCAGACAAGGCCAATGCAGAAGCGACGGTTCCCAAAAGTACTTTTTTTAGCAACATAGTATTCTCCTTTACTGTTTTATATACATATATATGTAAACAAAGAATTATCTTTATTTGAGATATTCTTTATGAGCGACTATGTTACAATTTTTCATAGATTTGTCATGATATCATTTATTATATAATGTATAGATTTGTTTCATATTATTTTAATGTATCTGTCTTATTATAAATCGTTTGAATATAAATCTCTCTTTTTATGTTTTCTATTGTTTGGCAGTCAATGTTTTTATAAGAATGAAAACCATATTTTCTTTTGAATTCAGCCCAAACAGAGTTAGGGTGACGATTTTGTTTTTGCGCTAAAAGTTTGACCTGTTCCCGTAAAATATCCACTTCCGGAAAAGAGGGTATACAACTTTTGGTTGTGTTTTTTATTTCTTTAAAATTATGGATAGAGCAGTGACTTAAAAAAAGAGCACACAAAGGAAGGCCGCTGCGGCAAAAGTGGCTTTTTTTCCGTTGTTCCAGCCGGTATACTGCGATTTTTCGGTCGAAATGACATTGTTGTTTCCGTTAACGGAAATAAAAATGAATTTTTCTCTTTTTAAGGCTTCTGCCGGATCAGACGTATTTTCTTCTTGTTCCGGCGTTTGATCTTCGTGCAGCAGGTCGGTCAAAATATCCAATCGTTTTTCAAAGGTATCCGAATGTGGTCGATTATCTTGTTTTATCATGCAGCGGCCTCAATTACCCAATCAATAGCTTTTTGTGCATTTTCCGCCGATTCTGACACGATAATATCATAAACAACGGTAATGATGCGCGCTGATTTTTCGGCTGAAAAAGATTTATGATGGCTTTCTTCGTATTTTTTTAAAAATAAAACAGCGGTTTCTAAGGCCATCTTATCGATTTTCGGTAAATCTGCCGGAGATTTGTCTTCAAATCCGTACAGCCAATTGGGGGAAACGGCAAATGTATGGCAAATTTTGCAAAACATTTGCGCATCGGGTTCGCGCTTGTTTTTTAAATACTGGTTCAATCTGCTCTGACTGATTTCAAGCTGATCCGCTGCTCGTTGCTGAGTTAATCCTAATTCGGAAATTCTTTGATTTAAGCGTTCTCCAATCATAGCAAGTCCTCATATTTTCCTGAATAAACTCAATCTTATACTGGCATAGTTTATCACGAAATAAAATTAACTATTTGTTATTGATTATATAAACTTATTGTGATAAAACAGGGGCGTTTGAAAAAACAAAATAATCGAAAGAAAGGAAAAAATAATGCGGTCGGCGGCGGTTAAAAAAGAAAGGGAAAGTGCCTCTATTTTGGTGAAAATGTATGAAAAGGGGCAGCTTGGAAAATTTCCTGAGGCAGAAAACAGATTAAGGGCAGGACTTTTGTTTATGAAAGATTTCCAAATGTCCGTTTTTTCACCAAGAACGACAAGAAATTATGACAAATTGTTTATTATTAACGGGGGCAGAGGAAACAGAGAGGCTGATTTTCGCTGCGACGCGGCGGATCGGTATTTGCGGGCGCTCAAATCGGTCGGCGCCTATAGTGTTTATGCGCTTCATTTTTTGCGTGACGAACAAAATGTCAGATCTTTTATTGCAAAATACCCTGTCTTAAATCATGGTTCCAAACGAACATATCAAATGGTTTATCTGGCGTTGAACAAAATGTTGGATCTGCTGGCCGCCTTTTATGATCGGGAAAAAATGTAAAAAGATAATTTGAGCCATTTGTTTTTTCGGGATATAACAGTCAAAGTGGTTTATCTAGATCAACGGCGGTATAAATGAAAGATTTTTTGAAGCTGATTTTTTTCGGAGTAACCAAAACGCCCAAACTGAATATGTTTAATCCGGCGACGGGCGAAAAAAAAGAAATGACGACGGGATTTAACCTGCAAATTTTATTATTGGGAAGTTTGTTTGGTCTGCCGTTATTTTTTAAACGGCTTTGGGTATGGGCTTGGGGGCTGTTTATTTTGTCAGCCGTACAGTTTTTGTTTTTTTATCAGCAGATAAAGGCAGTTTTGTCTGCGACGACTGTTGCGGAATACGAAGCCGCTATGCAAAGAACGGCTGATCCGATAGAAAGCGCTGTCGGTTATCTGTTGATAGGCCTTGTTATTTTACTGTCGATCAAGGGCGACCAATGGGCGGTTGAACGATTGCTGAAAAAGGGCTGGCGTTTTCAAGACGTTTCGGATCCGACTGTTAGGGAAGCGGTTAAAAAGTGGAAAATTTCCAAGCATTATCTGAAGCCGGTTAAAGAAGAAGGGCTTTAGTTTTCTTTTTGAACCCAGCCGGACAGTTCTGTTTCAGGATAATTCAAATGGCGTCTGTAAATATGCAGATTTTCCAAAACGCGCTGAACATAATTTCTTGTTTCGCCGAAGGGAATCCGTTCGATCCAATCGATCGGATCTACATTTTCCTGCGGATTTCCGATTGATTTCAGCCACTTGTTGACATTTGTCGGTCCGGCATTATATGCGGCAATGGCCAGGATATAGGACCCTTTGAAACGCTTTAATAAATCGGCAAAATAAGTGCTGCCCAACTCAACATTAAAATCCGGATTCGAGTTTAATTTTTGAATGGAGAAGGCTTTGCGTTTCTTTTGCGCTATTTGCTTGGCCGTAGCGGGCATGATCTGCATTAATCCGCGGGCTCCGGCCGGAGAAACGGCATAAGGGGAAAAACTGCTTTCCTGACGAATGATGGACAGGATTAAGGCTGATTCTGTGCGTTCATCGTGCTTTAAATCCCAAATCGGATACCCCAAAGACACGATATCTATGCCGTTTTGACGGGCCCGTCTGGCGATTGTTACTGCAATATCTTCGCGTTTCAAATCTGTCGCGGCAGCATAAGCCAAAGCCGTTACGTCTTCCGGAGTTGCCGCATTTAAAAACAGTCTGGTTGCAAACAAATCCGCGGTTTCATGTTGGTCCGCTTCTTCCAGCATTTTCATGACTTGAAACAATTCGGATTTTCTTAATTGTTCAACGATTTTCGGGTCCGGGTCTTTTTCCGTATTTAACGGAACGGCAGAGAACGGGCGGTTTAACTTTTCGGCGGCCAGCTGTCCATAAATTGTCGTTTGTTTTTCGGCGGCTTTTTCATAATGTATTGCCGCACGGACGCTGTCATTCATTTCCTCGTATGTGCGTCCCAGCCAATATTCTCCGCGCGCGACGCTGAGGGGAGAGGATACATTTTGAAGCATTTTTTCAAAATGTTCCGCGGCATTTTTTCTTTTCTTCAGATTGCGCAGGGCAATCCAGCCGGCGGTCCATTCCGCATCAGCAAAATCGGCACCTGTCGTTAAATAGTGATTTTTGGCAAGCGTATAAGCCGTTTGATATTCTCCGTCTATCAGAAATTGGCGGATCAGGGCGGATTTTTCAGCCCACCAACGGGACGTATTCTGTTTTTCCGGCGGTATTTTTTCCAATAATTTTGCGGCTGCGGCATACTTTTTATTAAGACGTAGCCACCGGACCTGATCAAATAAAAGCCCGGTGTCTTTTTGTTGGGGATCGGACAGCTCTTTCAGGCTTTTTTTTGCGTCGGGAGCATTTGTGATCAATTCGGCACGCACTTGGGCCAATTGCCGGGCATCTTTGCCGATCAAAGGAAAAAGCCGCTTTGCCTGTGCCGTTTTGCGGTCGTCCAACAGCTTTTTCGTCCTGTTCTGAAAATCGCGTTCGTCCAATAAAAAAGGCAGCTTTTCTCTGATCAGAGCTGTTTCATCTTCGGTTAAATCGCCTTGGTTCCATAAATCATGCAGCAGAGGAATGGCTTTTTCCCATTCTTTTTTTTCCATTAAAAGATCGGCATAAGCAAGCACGGCCCGGGCTGATATGGGGCGGTGCTGTTTGAACCATGCTTCTTTTTCTTTTTTTGAGCCCTCGGCGATCAAAGAAAGTTCGGCGTTTCTCCGAATTAAATAAACGCGCGGCCATTCCGGATTTCGTTTTATGAAATTTTCGGCCTGTCGGAAATTAACAGTTTGTTTTGTATCTGTCAGTTGGTACCAAGTGACCAATTTAATTAAAAGAGTATCTCCGGCTTTTTTGGCAGCGGCCAGAGCCGCGGCATAATCCTGGGACACGGAAGCCTTGATTGCTTTGCTGCGGGCTTGGGACGATAACATGCCGGTCGCAAAATGGCAGGGCATCAGGAAAAAACAAGCCGATAAACAGCCTAACAGCAAAACGCGGTGTTTCACTTCATTTTCCTTTCGCCCGTGATATGATACTTCTTTTATTTTTGAGAGATTTCTTTTAAGATACGGTTAATTTAAAAAGTTATTTTCAGGAGAGCTGATGTTCAAAGGACTTTATACCGCTTTAATCACACCGTTTAATCAGGGCGAAATTGATGCGGAAGCATTTTGCCGCCTGATCGAATTTCAGATTGCAGCGGGCGTAAATGGATTGGTTGTTTGTGGAACAACAGGGGAAAGCGCCGTTATGACGGCTGAAGAATACGGGCGGACAATTGAATTGTGTCTGCAGACGGCAGCCGGTCGCGTGCCCGTAATTGTGGGAACGGGCGGAAACAATACGGCGCGTGTTATTGAAAATACGCAGCTGGCTCAAAAAATGGGGGCTGATGCGGCTCTGATTGTTACACCTTATTATAATAAACCGATGCAGCAGGGGTTGTTTGAACATTACCGGACCGTTCATGAGGCATGCAGTCTGCCGATCATTTTATATAATGTGCCGGGGCGTACGGGGGTTAATTTAAGCGTGGAAACAATAGCGCAGCTGGCGCAGCTGCCTCGGATTGTCGGAATTAAAGATGCTGTGCCGGATATTATGCGCCCGCTGAAAATCAGGACTGCTGTTGAAAAACAGGATTTTGCCGTTTTATCCGGAGAAGACGCTTCAATCATTGCGTTTTTAGCGCACGGCGGTGACGGGTGCATTTCTGTCAGCGCGAATATTGCACCGGCTTTGTGTGCCGGTCTGCACCGCGCTTGGCAGGATAAAAATTGGGCGGAGGTAGAACGTCTGCGCGATTTGTTATGGCCGCTGCATGAGGTCATGTTTATTGAAACGAATCCTAGTCCGGTCAAGTATGCCGCTTCTTTGCTGGGATATGGGGACGGGACTGTTCGTTTGCCGTTATGCACGCTTTCCGAACATTCCAAGGAAGCCGTGCAGGCCGTTTTGCACTCTGTCGGCATTATGGGGTAGACGATGTCTGTTTCTAAAAAGTCAATAATGATCACTGCGGGCACGGTTGCCAAAAACAGAAAGGCGCATTTTAACTATTCCATAGAGGAAACTGTCGAGGCCGGAATTATTTTAACCGGAGCCGAAGTTAAATCCCTGCGTTTGGGCCGGGCCAGCATTAACGAAGCTTATGCCGCGGCACAGGACGGCAATTTATTTTTAATCAACGCCAATATTTTAGAGTACGGATCAATCGGCTATATGAAACATACGGCGGCTCGACCTCGCAAACTGCTGTTGCATAAGAAGGAATTGAAGCGCCTGATCGGTGCCGTTGCCCGCAAAGGCTATACATTAATTCCCCTGGAGCTGTACTTTAATGCCCGCGGAATCGCCAAGGTTAAAATCGGCCTCGGAGTCGGCAAAAACACGATTGATCGGCGGGAGGACATTAAAAAACGCGATTGGGACCGTGAAAAACGCCGGTTATTAAAAGGCGGATGATTTATTGTTTTGCAATTTCAATCTTTTTGTGGTTTTCTTAACAGAAATCAGCCTGCCGGAGGATTAAGCTTATGGAAAATTTACAGGAAACAATAAAAGCCAAGCTCCTGTTATCTGACGAAGATGTTGAACCATTGCTGAATGGGGATTTTAAGACGCTGTTTGTTCAAAATAAGGAAGCGGCTGTTCGGGTCGGCATTGCTTTTGGCTGCGGATTGATCTGTATCCTATTGTTTTTATCTCTTTTTTCAGTTTTTGGCGCCTTTGGGAAAGTTTTTCTGACGCTGCTGTTTTTTGGAGCCGTAGGGGCCCTTTGTTTTTTGTTTAAAAGCAATTTGTTAAAAATCACACAGTATCCGATTTGCTTTTATTTTTGGACCTGCGTTTTCGGATTAATAACATTATCAATGTTTTCAGGGATTTCCTCTCAGGGTTCTCTTTTATCGAAACTGTTAATGCTTTTGATCTTAGGCGGTATCGGCGGCGGTGTTTATACGGTTCGCCAAAGGGCGGCGGATTTTGGTTTTTCCATGCGCCAGATTATATTGGTTTCGTTGACAGCGGCATCTTTCTTGCTGTCTTTGCAGGTGGCGGCGATTCAGTTCAGCATTGATTCTGAAATCGAAATGGCGCAGAAGCGTTCGGAACTTCGTCGTTTGCGCGATGCCGAGCAGATGCAGCGCAACAATGCGTCAACAAAGGTCTGCTCTTCTGAAGAAGAATGCCGCAAAATGAACATGAAAAAGAATTCATACTATGCTCAATACGAGGAAACGGCTCAGGATCTGTGTGAGAACGCAACGGCCAAAGAAATCTCCGGACGTTTTGAATGGACTGTTTCCGCTAAGGATTATAAGTTTAATAAGTATGAAGTCGATGTGCTGAAAGATGAGATTACATTGTTCGGGGACCGCGCGCAACTGATTGCTAACGACGGGACAAGGACGAAAATCATGTATACCTGCCGCTATAATACCAAGAAAAAAACGGCCATAGCGTCTGTTGTGCCGGCTAAGCCGTAACGGTTTTTTCTTGATATGGAGAGGGGATAGTTGTATAACTCAATATTGCCCCGGACAGCAAGGCAAAACGGAGAATTGAAATGACGAATACAGCTGTAGAAACAGAAGCTTATTATGATATTTTAGCCAATGCAGATGGCGAATTGTTGTTCTGTTTGAAGGCTCGCGAAGGCAGTCCGGATCGTCCTCAGATTTTGTTTAACGGCAAGGATCATGCCCTGTTTTATCGCACGGCTGATCAGATGATTGTTCTGGATTATATTCACCCGGAAGTTTGCCCTTTGCTGAAAGAGGTTTCTTCTGTTTTGGTGGCTGAATTTTCGGATCCTACAGATGAAAACCCGACTAAAGGAATTGTGCGGGAATATATGGCTTCTGTCCGTCACGTATCTAAATTGCCATTGGTGACGGATATCAAAGAAGTCAACTGATCAGTCATCGTTGATTAAGGGAAATACGGTTTTATTTCTGGTCGGTCAGCGGGTCCGGATAGCGATAAATGTTGTTTTCAAAGTTTTTTAATAACAGAAAGTCGCCGTCTCGTCCGACGCAACGCTGATCATTAATAATAATTTTTCCACCGCCGCCGGGAATATCTATCGCATACGTCGGTACGGCATAACCGGAAGTGTGTCCCCGCAGCGCATTGATCAGCTCTATTCCTTTGGCGACGGGAACACGAAAATGCATTGATCCGGCGATCGGATCACATTGAAACAAATAATAGGGACGCACGCGCGCCTTTAAAAGAGCATGCATTAGCCCTTTCAGCGTTTCGGCATCATCGTTGATGCCTTGCAGCAAAACCGTCTGAGAACCGGAGGGAATCCCCGCGTTCGCAATGCGTTCGCAGGCACGGACCGTTTCCGGCGTCATTTCATCCGGGTGCGTGAAATGCAGACTGAAATAAACAGGGTGATGCCGGCGGATAACTTTCATTAAGGCCGGCGTGATTCGCATCGGCAAAACGGCCGGCACTTTTGATCCGATCCGGATCATTTCGACGTGTTTAATCGCCCGTAAAGAGGCAAGTAAATAGTCCAGAAGCTCATCACTCATTGTCAGCGGATCGCCGCCGGAAACAAGAACGTCCCGCACCTCTTTATGGGCACGAATATACTCAAAGGCAGCCCGCCAGCGTTGTTTCAATCCATTGCCGCTGCAGTTTGCCGCATGACGGCCAACCAGCCTTGAGCGCGTGCAGTAACGACAATACGCAGAACAATATTCTGTCGTTAAAAACAAGACTCTGTCCGGATAGCGATGAACTAATCCCGTAGCGACCATGCACGGCTCTTCGCCCAACGGATCGTCTGTTTCTCCGACGGAAAGCGTTTTTTCCATTGTTGACGGCAGCATCGTTTTGCGCAAAGGGGAGCGCTCCAGCAATGAGGCATAATAAGGCGTGATCGCTGTTGGGAAAACGTTCGCCTGCTGTAAAGCGTTTTGTTCGTCTTTCGTCAATGTTAATATGCGGGAGATCTGCTCCGCTGTTGTCAGACGGTTCGCCAATTGCCAGCGCCAATCGCGCCATTCAGCCGTGGAAACGTGCGGAAAAAAAGCTTTGCGGAATAAATCTGCCTGTGTCATGAAAAGCTCCTTTCAATCTGCATAAGATACTGGCGGATTGCATAAAAAGCAAAAACTTTAACAGAAAATGAAACATTGATCGCGCAAACTTTGCTTTTTGTCGTCAGTCTGGCCTTTTTAAATAAATATGCCATTGGTTTGAAAAAAATACAGAAAACGGTCCTTTCTTGCTTTGAACAAAATGTATGCAATCATAGGCTTATATGGTTTGTAACAATTTGTTTTATTTATTTTTTTGTTCTTGTTTGCTTTTTAGAATCGATAAAAAACAAAGGAAAGAGGGCTGCGCGTAAAAATTTTTAGAAAAAATCGGAAAAGAAAGAAGGGACGGCAGTTCTTGTAAAATATCAGCAGTTTTTTAGGGAAATCAAGAAAAAGGGAGTAAAAATGGCAGGCAGGATAAGAAACTTTTTTGCAAAAAGAGGAATATTCGGGGTGTATGAGATGCTCCCTCCCTTCAACCATGTTGATATAGTGAAAAAATGATAAAAAACATCGATCAGAATTTAATTTTGGAAAATTTTATGCTGACAAAAGGGGTTATCCTTCTTTTGTTTTAAGAATAATTTTAGAAAAAAAGAGCTTTTTTCTGATTTTTTGTAAAAAAATAAATATAAAAAAATCAATGTGTTGAAAAAAAGCATATGACCTTTGTCATAGGTGGTATGAAGTTTTGCAGAATTGTTTCATTTTGGATTTGGCAGGATACTGAAAATAGGAAAAGAATAAAACAGGGAGAATTGTTATGAAAAATATTCATTCACAAGAATCCGGTCGTTCCATGATCGAAATGCTGGGCGTTCTGGCAATTATCGGCGTGTTGTCGGTCGGCGGTATCGCGGGCTATTCCCAGGCGATGAACAAATTTAAGGTCACCAAAACAACAGACCAAATCCAAACTCTGATTACAAATATTCGTACGCTCACGGCTTCTCAGAGGAATTATGACCTGGTTAATAAACCGGATATTTTACAGAAAATGGGTGCATTAACAGATGAAATGTGTTCGTCTACGACTTGCTCTACGACAAATATGGTCAATCCGTATGGCGGCGATATTAAAATCGCTACTTATGATATTAAGTCTGGTGATAAAAAGGCGTTTTACGTTGCTTACCAAGGGTTGCCCAATAGTGCTTGTGTTTCTTTGGCGACACAGTCCTGGGGTGATGCTTCTTCAGGTTTGGTCGCTATTCAAACTGCATCTACTGCATTGACACCTACGTCGGCTCCTACCGCTACAACAACGGCAGGAACTATGGTAACGGCAGACAAAACAGCGGAAAATCCGATGCCTTATGCTTCAGCATCTACGGGATGTGGGGATGCGAGTGTTTCTACAGTAGTGTTTTTCTATAAATAATTATCTGCAAACATAAAGAGTGGGGAATTTTTCCCCACTCTTTATTTGTAAATGCATTTGTTTTGACGCTTTTCCTGATCGGATACGGAATTATATATGCAAAATAAAATAAGTCTGTCTTTTCTTTTATCGTATATCAAAAAAATTTTCTCCAAAGATACGGCTCTTTTGGTGCTTTTCTTGATCGGAGCGGGATTATTGTCCGTCTGGCTGGCTCAAGATCTGACGCATGACTTTTTAATGTACCATTACTATAACGGTTTTGCTTTTTTAAATAATCGCCTAACGCTTGATATTGCTCCTGCACAGATCGCTACGTATTACAATCCACTGTTAGATGCCGTTTTATACATTCTGGACAACACATTTTCAAAAAATCCTTTTCTGTTCGTTATGGGATTGCCGGCAGGGTTGGCTTTGTTCATCATTTATAAAATTGCCGATTTGTTTTTTGACGATCATAAAAAAATATGGATTCCGGTAAGCCTGTTGATTTCCTTGACAGGGTTTGCTTTTTTTCGGCAAATCGGCACATGTACGCATGAAATCACGCTGGCATGTTTCGTCCTTGGGGCGGTTTATATTTTATTGAAAAATCCGATAAAACCCATTTGGTATTTTATTGCCGGCGCGCTGCTGGGGGCTGCCGCCGGATTTAAGCTGACAGCGGCTCTGTATTGCATTTCGACGGGAATAACTTTGATTTTGTTTTATAAGACATTGGTAAAACCCAAAACGTTTATCAGTTTGTTCATCTTTGGCGGATTAACCGGTTTTTTGGCTATAGACGGCTTTTGGATGGGAATATTATGGAAGAACTTTCAAAATCCGTTTTTTCCGTTTTGGAACAGGATTTTTAAATCGCCTTATTTTTTTGATGTCAACTATGTTGATGACCTGCATTTGTCCTATGATTGGAAAAAACTGCTGTTTTTGCCTTTTTTAATTTTTTCAGGCAATATTTATAATCCAGGGGAGGTACGTGAAAAATATTTAGTTGCAGGCATTACTTTTTCCGACGCCCGTTGGATGTTTGGCTTTCTGTTACTTTGTGCATTTTCTATAAAATTGCTGAATAGTGCTTTTCGCCATTCTGTTTCCAGACGGACTTTTTTTATAATATCTTTTATGGTTTTATCTTATCTGGTATGGCTTTTTTCTTCTCAAAATATTCGTTTTACTGTTCCCATAGAAATGCTGTTCGGCATTATATTCATTAAAGTGTTATCCTTGTATTCTCTGCCAAAATCATTATTTAAACAAACTGCAGCTGGCGTTTTTGTTTGCCTGTTCTTTTTTATTTTACTGACTTCTCCATTTTTTTCACACCGGTGGGGAGTGTATTACCGATCTAGTGTTCCTAATAATGCAGTTTTTCCTAAAAATGCGCTGATCTTAACCGCCGGGAGTCCAAATTCTTATTTTGCAGCTAAATTTGCCGAACGCACAAATGCTCCGATAATAAACGCCTTACTTAATCCGATACAAAAAACGATCTATTTAGATTTTGCAGATCAGTTCTTTGTCAAACAAAGAAAAAACATTATCGATCATAATCTTGTTCAAGAAATTTTTATTGTAAATATTAATCGTATTGCAGATATTGAAATAGAAAAACAAAAATGTGTTTATTTAAAAAACAATCCTTTACAGAACAAAATAGCTATTTGTTCTAATCAAAAATTGTTAAACAATATTTTTAAAAGAAAATGATTGATTCTATTGGATAGGGCCGTTGAGCTGAATTTCACTCTGCTTTGCGGCGAAGTATTTTTATCTGTGCAAAAACCGATTGTTTTATGCAGACATTTTTGTGTGGTCGTTGTTTTTTGTAAAAAATATAGCGTTTCTGCCGAGTCGAAAAAAATTAAAAATACTCTTTGCCGCCTTTTATTGGGAAATAACAATTTGTTATATATTGTTTTTATGGTATTTTTTATCAAAACGACTCGGAAAAACGACTCGATGAGAAAAAATTGCTATTTTTTTTAACACGTTTTAGATGAAAAACATTTTGTGATAAGTGTGTTTTTTTTTAATGCTTTTATCGCTCTTCTTTTTCATTTTCTAAATCTCTTTTATTTAAATGAGTCGCATAAATTTTAAAGGAGAAAAAGAGAGCCAAAAAAACAGAGCGATACATTTGAAGATAAAAGAGATTATAAAAATCATTTGCACTTATAAGGTGTGTTTCGAAATGACCGGTATTTTGTTCGAAAGGGAGGGGGAGGCAGATGTAAAGAATGATTCCGTAAAAGTACGAGGTGCAATCGGGACATGACCATATCGGACATTATTGAGGTCTCACGGCTCCGGGGTGGGGCCCTGATCCGACTTTCCGGTTCACCCTCTCTGCCGCCCTGACAGCTGAAGCAGCTCTGACAGGTGAATATCCGGGACCCGAAGCAAGATTGATCCGGTATCGGTCCGCTCACTGTCGTCATCTGACAGGTAAATTCAGAGTTCCGGGGCTGGCCTTGATCTGACGTTACTTTCTGCAGCGTCTCCCTCCTTCCAGCAATGCCCGTGAGTATTTTTTTCAACAATGCATGTCGATTTGTCAGAAGTGCCGAATCGCTGCATACCCTTCGGATGCTGCCAATAAAAGGCCGGACCCATGCATACCCTTCGGATGCTGCCAATAAAAGACCGGCCCCGCGCATACCTTTTAGAGGCTACCGGTACAGAACTGCCCTCGCGCATGTTAAAAAGAGCACTTTACGCACAAGCCCTCTTCGTTTTTTTTGCTGAAATGACAGTTAAGGAACGTCTTTAAAAAAAGATGCTGTCCGCTGCACGAGTGCTTTTATAATATAAAAGGCCGGTGCTTATCGCAGTGTTTTCGCCGATACATAAGCGATTGCCGCATGTTCCGCGCAATATGGCTTGTCCGGTAAAGTTTCTTTGCCGCAGAAATGAAAATCCTCATCTTTCGGATCGCCGATCGGCCAACGGCAAGAGGTTGAAGTTAAGTCGTTAACGGTAAACAGCTTTTTCTTTTCTTTTTCTACAGCTTTTTGGACAGCGGCGGCCTTCGCCGTTTTCTTTTTTTCACCGGTATTTCCCGTACCGTCTGCGGCTGCCGTTTCATCTTCGCCGCGGCGGATCGGGGACGGGCGGCCATTCAATCCCAAGCGGTGCGCTTTGCCGACAACGGCGTTTTTAGATACGCCCAAGGCCTTTCCGATTTCACCTGTCGTTAATCCCTTATCCCAAAGGCGTTTCAGTTCTTCGACTTGTTCATCTGTCCAACCCATTAGTATATCCTTTGCTAATAAATGCCGTAAACGGGCGTTTCTATAAACATCATATCCCTGGTTGCAAAAACCTTTCGGATATTATCACCATAATTTTTGACTGCAAGCAGGTTTTCTCGCGTTGACGAATACATGCCTAGGAAAAGCTGTATGCTATCCCAAGAAACCTGCCGGTCGTGAGGGGTTAAAACGTCAAAAGATTTTGGCGGTTTTTTCAGCTTTCTCCATGCGGCCAAATTCAGGGCAATAGCCGGAGACATATTAGCGACTCGGCGCGCTTTGATGATTTTATCAACAGTAATGCCCCAGCTTTCCGGAGTAAAGCCGCTTTTTGCGACCGTTTTGGCAAATTTGTCTTTTTCCGGCAGCCGACTGATTTTATCGACTAAAACCTGCATTGGGTTTAACATTTCTCCCATAAGATTATTGTCACTGAGCGACATGTCCCGCAGGGCCGTATGAAAATCATCGAACCGGTTTGTTCCGAAAGCAAGTTCGATATTTTTAAAAGATGCCAGCGCCGCTTCCACGTCTCCTTCTGTTAACGGAGAAGTTTGCGTGACCTGATCAGCCGGCGTCTGCGGACGGACAATTTTTTCCAAAGCCTCGCCTGATTGATATTTTGCCGGATCCGGCATCTTGAATTTGGTCAGCAGAGACCTGTTATTTACATCAAACAAGCCATCAGGCTTTCCGTCTTCATCAATGGAAATGATTTTATTATATCCTTTAAACGTTGATTTTTCGCGTTCGGGCAGGGCCCATGCTTCCGGCATCAGGTAAATATACAGGTGGGTAGACATGTATTTGCCGTACTTTTTTGCGTATTCCTGCATTTGCGGCGCAATGCGCGTCGGGAATTTTCCCTTTGTTTCTTTGATGCCGGGGATATTTAAGATACGGTCCGAAACATACGGCATTTCATGAATAAAGGGTCCGATATACTGATAAGCGTACTTCGGCAGCGTCAGAATCAGACGGTAAATGTCGTCCTCCAGCTTTTCATTGGCCTGAACCATGGCCTCCAATCCGCCGGGATAAGACGTTTCGATCATTTCGACAATAGCCGAATAAACGGTTTCCTGATTGATTGCTTCAACTTTGCGGTTTTTCTTCTTTTGGACCGATTTTTGATCCAAGCTGGCCTTCAGATCGGTCATCAAGCTTTTAAAACGCTGATCCGCTTGTTGAAAAGACGAAGCAGAAATTTTCTCGTCCTCTTCTTCTTCGACAACCGTTACTTCCAGCGGTTGCCAGTTCAAACGTTCCTGAGCCGCGACCGGCCATGACAGTAAAGCAAGTAAGCAAAGCAGTCTGAGCATATCTTAACTAAGGGCTTTTGACCCGTACCATATAGTTTAGTGTATTTTGTCCTTTGGCCGGAATCTCGACCGTCCATTCCGCCTGCCGGGAAGAAGAGGTTCGGTAAGGAATGGGGGAATCCGTAATGGACCACTGGTTCGGGAAATCCTGCTGATAGGTGACTTTGACCGGTTTGTCCGTCGCGTTTTTAAACGTTAAGGAATAGCCGGCTTCATACGCTTTGTCTGAAAAAGCGGTATAAGCTGTTTCCTTGCCCTGAACCGTCACGTCAAAAGCGCTGCCCAGATTCAGCTTGATTTTGCCGTTTTCAGGCGTGTGGGGAATCCTGTCTTCGCCGACAAAGAAAGTATTATGTTTCGCATCGGCTTTGTAAACGCGAATGATGCCGCCAGGCAGGGACAATCCTAAATTAGAAGCCTTATCGTTATCCAATTTTAAAACGACTTCCGCATTTCGTGTCGGAAATTCTCCAAAATTACCGCGGCTTCTGTATGTCGGGACAATGTTGACAAACTTATATTCTTTTTGAACCTTTGCTCCGGAAGCGGACAGCAAAGCCAGCTGCTTTGTTTGATTGGAAGCAATATCCGTCATGCGTCCCAGCGAATATAAATGATAGTCCATGAGCTGTTCTTCCGTCATGCCTTCAGCAACGGCGGCATTGTCCATCATCGCCATGGATCGGGCCGCTTTCATCATCATAGGCCGCGGCTGAACGGGACGGATACGGTTAACCGAACCGGCAACAAATTGAATATTGGCATTTTTATAAGCGATGCCGGAGGTGTTTGTCAGAGTTACCCAGCCGTTTAAGTTGATTTTGTCTTCCGTATCATTTAATTCGGCAACATAATCCGCACGCCAGGTCAGGCCGTTCGTTAAATAGCTGAGTTCTACCTCCTGCGTACCGTCCTGATCCGCCATTACGTTAAAGGTGAGTGTTGGCTGATCATACAAGTCGGCGGGAACGTCGGGGAAAATCAGACGACCGGTATATTCCGTTTCAATTCTGTCCCCGATTTGCAGGACCAATCCTGCGTCTACGGACAATACTTTTGCATTTTCGATTGTTTTTTTGCCGCTGATGTAATGCGTTTCGATCACTTGGATATTTTTGCCCAAGAACTTGCGCAGCAAAGAATCGCGGGACAATAAATCGAAATAAAAATTTTGCTCCAGCACTTTTACGCCCGCCGCGTCAAACAAGGCCGTTTCGGGCTGAATTTGGGCGGAAACGCCTTGGAAAGAAAGGGCGTTTTCCCCCTGTTTGAAAGAAATGGAGCGGGTATCTTTGATTAATCCCAAGCCATTATTATAAACAGTGACGTTTAAAGATTTGGTGGAATCCGGCGAAACAACGGTTGCCGCCGCCAAAGCTGTGCGGGCCGTCAGGCAGACAGCGCCGAAGAACAAAAGAAATCGTTTTACTGACAAGGCGTTTCCCCCTGCAAAAAGTTAAAATTTTATTTATTTTAAGAGGGCGCCTTTGTTTGTGCAAGAATTATCTTTTCCATATGCATGAAACGGGACATATAAAAAAGTTTGCACGCGGGCGCGGAAAAACGTATAACCTAATCTAACAGGAACTTGACTAACGTAAGGAAAGATTATGAAAGTCGGAATTATTGGAACGGGATATGTCGGACTGCCGACGGGTGTTGGTTTGGCTGAATTAGGACATGATGTTGTTTGCATTGATGCTGTCGAGGAAAAAATTGCTGCTTTAAAGGCCGGAAAAATCACCTTGTTTGAAGAGGGATTGGAGGAATTGTTCCATAAAAATGCGGCTTCGGGCAAACTACGCTTTACTTCTGATATGAAAGAGGGCGTCCAAAATGCCGATGTTGTTATTTTGGCTGTCGGCACGCCGCCGCACCCTGTGACAAAAGAGGCCGATATGAGGTACGTTCATGCGGCAGCGCGTGAATTGGCGTTGCATTTGACCGGTTATACGGTGGTTGCCAATAAATCTACCGTGCCCGTCGGGACGGGAGATGCGGTGGAAAAGATTATCCGTGAGGTCAATCCGGCGGCTGATTTTGACGTTGTGTCTTTGCCGGAATTTTTGCGCGAAGGCTTTGCCGTGCATGACTTTTTTAATCCGGACCGCATTATTGTCGGCGCAAATACTGAAAAAGCGGCAAATGTGATTAAAGCGCTGTATGCTCCCTTTGGGGAAAAAGCGCATATGCTGTTTGTCAAGCGCCGGTCCTCTGAGACAATCAAGTATGCTTCCAATGCATTTTTGGCGATGAAGATTCATTATATCAATGAAATGGCGAATTTCTGCGAAAAATCAGGCGCCGATGTGTATGAAGTTGCTCAAGGTATGGGGCTGGATACGCGAATTGGGGCTAAGTTTTTAAATCCGGGGCCGGGATATGGCGGGTCTTGTTTTCCCAAAGATACAAACGCAATGGCATACATGGCGAAAGGATACGGAGTGGAAATGTCGCTGATCGAAACGACAATCCGGAAAAACGATGCCCGCAAGGTCGAAATGGCCGAACGGATCTTAAAGGCGACAGAAGGAATCGAAAACCCGAAAATTGCTGTTTTAGGGCTTGCGTTTAAGGGCGGTACGGACGATTGCCGCGAAAGCCCCGCCATGGAAATTATTGCCGCTCTGCTTAAGCATAAGGTTTCGATTACGGCTTATGATCCAAAAGCAATGGATACGGCCAAAAAGCTGGTCGGCGATCAGATCGAGTATGCGGCAGACGCTTATGAAGCGGCAAAGGGGGCTGATGTATTGGCGGTTTTGACCGAGTGGGTTGATTTCAAGTCGCTGGATTTAGCGAAAATCAAAGCGGCTTTAAAATCGCCGAAAATCGTTGATCTGCGTAATTTATTGGATAAAAGTGAAGCTGAACAGCAGGGCTTTGATTATCAGGGCATTGGCCGCTAATCTGACGAACAGAGCCGTCATCTGAATTTTTTTAAAGATCGAAAAATCCCCGCCTGTGAAAAAGACGGGGATCTTTTTTGCTTTTCGGGCAAGGGCCTTTTGTTTTAAGCGCAAAAGAAACGGCGGAGAGGATCCAACTGTCCGCCGCTTCCGAATTACATCACGGAGGGAGTGATGTAAAAGTGTTATTATTCTGCCAGCATCGTGTCTGTTGCCTCCTGGAAGCATTGCTGTTGTGGATCCGCTAATGCCGCAGCAGTACAGCAGCCTCGACCCGCCACATACGTGAGGCCGGTGCCGGGGCATTTGCCGGAGCGGGTTAAATTGCCGGAATCGAGGGCTTCATCATTATCTGAATAGCAGGCCGAAGCGCTCTTATTGCCCGTGCTGCCGGTTGTTTCACCGTCGGGGCAAGCCGTACAAGAGGAATTTCCGGCAGAAGAGACATAAGTTCCTTTCGGACAAGCCGTACAGGAAGCGTTGCCGGTTGTGGAAGCATAAGTTCCCTTCGGACAGTCTTGGCAAACGCTCATACCCTCGGAAGGAGCCTGCATTCCCCTCGGACAAGCCGTACAGGAAGCGTTGCCGGTTGTGGAAGCATAAGTTCCCTTCGGACAGTCTTGGCAAACGCTCATACCCTCGGAAGGAGCCTGCATTCCCCTCGGACAAGGCTTGCAGGCAGTACCACCGGTCCAGTTATAATAAGTGCCTGCCGGACAAGGCGTACAAGAGGAACTTCCGGCAGAAGAGGCATAAGTTCCTTTCGGACAAGCCGTACATGTGCCGTTATTGTTGTAATAGCCCGCATTGCAGGTAATCGCTTTTGCTTCACAGCCTACGCCGATTGAATTTTTCTGATATCCGCTGTCACAGACGAAGGACGCAGTCCCGCCCGCGCATGTCGCATTGTTCGGACAGGAGAGACAGACATTGTTTCCTTCAAAATAAGCGTCCTGTGCTCTTTGTACGTCAGCCATAGAATTGATGAGGCTGGCTAAATAGGCGTCTTGCAGATTTTGTACCGTATTCATGGTCGGGTTGTTCCATAGGTAAAATCCGCTTGCGCACGAGCTAACAATGGGTTCCGGTTCACAAGCCGTGCCGGAATACGCCGTTGTGTATTTATCATTGCACATCAACGTTTGTCCATTGCATGTCGCATTGTTCGGACAAGGAAGGCAGATTGCTTCATCTCCGGCAAGGTACGCGGTTACAATTCTGCCGGCTTCGCTTGAAGAGTATCCCAAACCCGCTAAGTATGCGCTTTGAACGGCATCGGCGGTAGCCATTGTCGGATTACTTACTTTATAATAGCCACTGCTACAATTCACGCTGCAAGAGTGGTTACTACGAACAGAGCCAGTTGGATCTTCAGCTACAAAAGAAAACATTGTACCGCTATTTTTATAGATGTACTCGCATAATTCTTCCCCGATCTCTCCGGCCCATTTAGTATATTGATTTTCATCAATAGTATAACAGTTGTAATCAGGGATCATTGAACTGGAACAATAGGTTGTTGCCGTAATGCAAGATTTCCCGTCTGATGCTTTGGTATATCCTTTTTTGCATGTGAATATATGGCCGTTGCATTTGGCATTGCTTGGACAGCTGACGCATTCGCCGTCTTTTATATATTGAGACGACGTACAGACCGTTCGTGAGTTTTTTGAACTGACAGTACGCGATTCTGCAGATACCGAAGACAGATTTTGTACATCACGTCCCAATTTAAATGCTTTAGCAACTTGAAAACTGTCTTGCGAATTTAACTCTCCTGCCGCCTGAACCGTTAAAGGCAGTAGGCAGCCCAGAAAGAACAGTATTTTAAAATATTTTTTCATTAAATCCTCCTCTAATTGTATAAAAAATAATTCGAAAACATTCTTATTCAAATAAAAATGCGTCTCAATAAATATATGGGGGGGGGGGGGGTATATTTTTAACAAAAGTGTCATAAATAAAACAAGAGTTGCGGCCGTTTTTATGACTCTTTTTATTAAAGAAATAAAAGTAAATATATTTTTAATTATTATATAAAAATGCAGAAAAATTAATGTATGTTATATATAAAAAACAAAATAGTTTTTTTTGATGGGGAGATCATTTAATAAAAAATATAAAAAAGCTTCCTTTTTCAAAAGGCATTTTTGGACTGAAGGAATTTATCAGTTATGGGTGAAGAATTGTTTCTGCAGCAGAGGGAACATTTCAGTTCCATTTCATAAAAAGATTACCAGCCCATGGAATCCAAATTTTTTTCAATCAGTCGAATCGTGTTTTCGGATAACACCATTTTATCGCGTGTTTTGTTAAAAAAGGTACGCACGCTGGCCTTTGTCCATTTCTTTTTTTGTCGTGTCCGTCCTGCGCCCGCCCAATCGCAGATCATTTCGCGCACGTCTGTTTCCGTCATGTCCAACGCGGTAAAAGACGTTCCGTCGGCCATAATCCAATACTGCCAATGATGACGGGAGCGGTTGAAATGTGCCAAAATAGCCCGTTGATAATCCGGCGGAGCAGAGCAGGGATTATAATATCCGTCCGTATTTCTGATTTCCCGGATTCGCGGATAATATTTCGCGTAAACAAACAGCATGGATGGCAGCAGCAGCTTGTCCCAATCATGAATAATTCCCCGCCAAAACAGCCCATGTTTAAAGCAGTAATACATTACCCAGAATTTGTGCCGCAATAAATAAAAAATGTACATAAGCTTATTTTAAACAGGCAATGATATCCTCTGCAATCAGATTTTTTCCGGCTTTTTCAGCCGCGCGGGAATGAAGCCATACGCCGGCGCAGGCGGCTTCAAACGGGGGCAGACCCCGTGCCAGCATTGCGCCAATAATGCCGTCTAAAACATCGCCGCTGCCTGCTGTGGCCAAATCAAAGCAGTCCGTTGCATTAAGAGCCGCTTTTCCTTTCGGGGAAGCAATAATGGTATCGGCTCCTTTTAAGACGACGGTGCAGTCTAAAATTTCCGCGGCGGTAAGGGCTTGTGTCAGCTTGTTCTGCCCTTTCAGTTCCGGAAATAAGCGGATAAATTCGCCGGCATGCGGCGTAATGACAGCATGGGAGCGTTTTTTGACGCTTTTAATAAAGGGAAGGGCGCCCGCGTCGGCGACAAAGGGCTTTTCAGAATCCGCAATCAGATGAAGGAAGGCCTTGATGTCGTTCTCTTTAAAAGCGCCCATGCCGATGACAGCCGCAGATGTCTTTGATGCTTTGATCTGGTTGGCAAATTCGTCGGGCGTGTCCGCCGGATAAATGACTGTTCCTGGCAGATCGGTCGCAAAAATCGGATAAGACTGTGTTGGACAGGAAACAGCGACCAAGCCGGCGCCCGACCGTCTGCCGGCCAGAGCGGCCAATCGGGCGGCTCCGGTCATTTTCCCGGCGCGAACCAACACTGTTCCGCGTGTGTATTTGTGATCATAAGGCGTTGCTTCAGGCAGGGAAAAAAGCTCCGGCGTATTTTCATAAAAAGCAGGTTCGGCGGCGGCGACAATTGCATCGGGGATCCCGATCGGACAGACAACCAATCGCCCGATGCGTTCTTTGCCGGGGTATAGAAAGTGGCCTATTTTCGGTCGGCAAAAAGTGATCGTCATCTCACAAAACAAAGCTGTTCCCAGAATTTCCCCCGTATCAGCCTGAATTCCGCTGGGGATATCCAAAGCAATGCAGGGCAGGGCGCTTTCATTGACCGCATTGAAGAAATCAGCTACATCATTTTGAACCGGTTTAGACAGGCCAATGCCGAATACAGCGTCAATGATTAATCCCCCGGTTTGTTCCAGCTGCTTTAACCGTTTGAAAGAAAGTTGTTTCTTAGGACCGTGAAATTTTTCCGCGTTTTGCCGGGCGGCAGGGGGCAGCTTTTCTTCCGGACCGATCAGAGCCGCTTCAACCGGCCAGCCCCATTGGTGCAAAAGGCGCGCGGTCACAAAGCCGTCTCCGCCGTTGTTGCCCGTGCCGCACAGGACCAATACCGGACATTTATGATAATTTTTTGTAATTTGGCAGGCCGCGGCAAAACCTGCGTTTTCCATGAGTTGTATTTCCGGCATGATTTTTGCATGAGTTTCTTTGTCTGCGCGGTACATTTGATCGGCGGTCAAAATTTCCATAGGGTGATGCTCCCGGAATGTTTGAGGTTTATTAATCTTTATTCTCTATACTACACCCATTTTAGTCAAAGGAGAATTTTAAAGTATGGTCGGCAGAACGTTAGAAAACATAGAGGTCATCGGCAAAGAACCTTTGTATCAACGGTTTTTCAGGGTGGACGAATACTTTTTTAAATATCCGCACTATAACGGCGAAATGAGCGGCGTTGTGTCCAGAGAAGTTATGGAGCGCGGAAACGCTGCAGGCATTTTAATGTACGATCCGGACCGCGATCAGCTTGTTTTTGTTGAACAAATGCGCGTCGGAGTCTTTATTGCCAACGAGCACCCCTGGATATTGGAATGCGCTGCGGGAATAGTCGATCCGGGGGAAACGCCGGAACAGGTTGTGTGCCGTGAAGCCAGGGAAGAAGCCGGCGCTGAAGTTTTAGAGATAGAGCCGATTATAGAATATTTTTCCTCACCCGGCGGGCTTTCTGAAAAAATTTTCCTGTTCTGCGGTCATGTTCATGCGGATCAGGTCGCCGATTTTGCAGGATTGCAGTCGGAAGATGAGGATATCCGCGTTGTTGTGATGTCTGCCGAGGAAGCGGAAAAAAGAATGACAGAGGGCAAATTCAACAACGCCTTAACGATCATTGCGATGCAATGGTTTATGATGAATAAAGCTAATCTACGGAAAAAATGGGGGAGATCATGAAAACACGCCAAAAGTTATCAGGAACGGTCAGAACCGCCGTTTTAACCGTATTTCCTTTAATTTGCGGGTGCTCAACGCCCGGAGAATCTTTGTTTAAAACGCAGACGGAACAAGCGATTTTAAATTGGTCCACAGGAAAACATGAAGAGGCCGTTCATTATGCGCAGCAAGCCCTGCAGGATAATCCTGAAGATGTTTATGCGATGATGGTCGCCGGTTTGTCTTATGAAAGCTTAGGCTATCCCAATCGTGCGAAGGCCTTGTATGAACAGGCTGCCGCCGTTGATAATGCGGACATCGGCGTGTTCGGCGCCATGCGCAATCTGCCGCCGGAGGAGTTAAAGAAAACTGCCGAAGCCAGATTGGCGGCTTTAAGTTTGCCGCAAACACCGTTGGCAATTATCGATCCTCAGTCGAAAAAGGCTGTCTTTACGCCGGCGGGCTTTCCTTCCCGGCCGGAAGATCCTCAAAAAGAAGAAAAGGCTGCTCAAAAGCAGGAGGCAATTAAGGGTGGATTAGATATGTTGGAGGAAGGGGATCGCAATGTTGTTTTGCGTTTTTTGACTTTTACGCGTCTGCGCGATGAAAAGTATGTAACGCCGGACGAATGGCTGTCACGCCGTTCCGTAAATTTAGGCGGGCTTTTGCCCTATACGCTGACGCCGGCAGGCAAAGGATTGGATCTGCCCGCACCGACGGGAGACGTTATTGTCGGTCGGCTGAATGCGCTGCGGGAGGCCTTGGAAATGAGGGCGATTACACCGCGCGAACATGCTGCCGAACGCGAAATTATCCTGGAGGCTTTATTGCCCTCTAATCCGTTTTACCGTATGGACGCGGCGCCGGTTCCGCGCGATATTTTAGAAGGTGCAACGGCTTTACGGCGCATTGAAATGCTGCAGAATATCGGTTTGATTACGCCGGAAGAGGCCAAAAAGGAAAAGGCGGCTATTGAAAAACTGACATATGCTAAAATCGGCATGACCGGCGGAGACGCCAAGCCGAATGAAGCGGCGGCAAAATGTATCCAAAAATGCCTGAGTGCGCCGGCTTCGCCCTGTCCGGCGGCGGCGCCGAAACCGGCAGCAAAAAAGGCTGCTCCGGCTGCCAAAAAAGCAGCGGTTCCGGTTAAAAAAGCGCCGGTAAAAACGTGTCCCTGCGGATAGATAAAATGAGGTAAAAATGTTTTCACAGCCTGCCGTTCAAGCGTTATTGCTTTCCTTGGCGGCAGGCTTGACGACTGTTTTAGGCTGCGTTCTGATTTTCTTTGCTCCGGGAAAAAACGAACGGCTGCTTTCTGTTGCGCTGGGATTGGCCGCCGGCGTTATGCTCAGCGTTTCTTTTTTGGATTTATACCCTCAGGCGGAAAACTTATTCCGGACATTTTTTTCTGAAAAGGTATCCGTTTTGGCAGCTGTTTCCGGATTGTTAAGCGGTATATTCGGAGCGGCGGCAGCGGATAAATTCGTGCCTCATGAAGCATATGATCCGCAAACAGGTGAGGCGGCTCATAAAAATTTGTATCGAACCGGCATGCTGTCTGTGATCGTTATCGGCCTGCATAACTTTCCGGAAGGGATTGCCACTTTTATGGCCGGATATAAAAGTCTTTCTTTGGGTGTTTCTCTTGCGGCGGCTGTCGCTCTGCATAATATTCCGGAAGGAATTGCCGTGGCCATGCCGATCTATTATGCGACAGCCAGCAGGTCAAAAGCCGTTTTATATACGGCTCTTTGCGGAATAGCCGAACCCTTGGGCGCATTGGCCGCTTTCGGGGTTTTGTATCCGTTCATAAATGATACTGTTTTAGGGGCGGTTTTCGCTTTTGTCGCCGGAATCATGATCTATGTCACTGTGGAAGAGTTAATTCCGTCCTCCCGACAATACGGACATGATCGGGAAGCCCTTTGGGCAACTTTCACAGGAATTTGCCTGATGCCGTTAACGCACCTAATCCACTTTTAGCAAAGCGGGAATGTCCGTGTTAGAAAGGCTTGAATTTAAAGAAATATAATCCGCCGCAATTTTATTCATTTTATCTTTGATCGTCTTATCCGCACCGCTGTCCAGCAGTGTCGTGATAATTTCCGGATTGGGGTTAAAAGCCGTAGCTAAAATTAAAGCGGTCTGGCCATTGTCATCAACAGCATTGACTTCAATTCCCTGATCCAGCAGAAAATGAACGACTTCAGGATTGGGATTGTTTTTAACGGCAATCATTAAAAGCGTTTGACCGTCCTGCAGTTTTTGCTGGATATTAATGCCGTTGGCCATTGCCTGCCGAATTTCATCGACGGATCCGTCTTCCATAACCTGAACCAATAATTCCGTTGTTTTATCAGTTCTGAGCGTACGCTTGTTTGCTTGCTTCTGCTCTTCTTCAAGGGACGGTTTTTTAGCCTCTTCAGCGGCCCTAAGTTCCGCTATTTCTTCATCGGAAACAGAAACTTTTGTTTTTAAAAATAAAAATAAAATAAGAGCGGCTAAGCCAGCGATAATCAATCCACCCATAGTACATGTTCCCCGATATAAAAAACAAACAAGGAAAAATCCTATAAAATGACTCTTGTCATCTTAAATTTTCCTTCCCCTCCCTATTAGGTAAATAGGATAAATGAGAAAATATATTATGTCAATCATAATCAGAATTAGATACAATATTTTATATAAAAAAATCGTTTTTTAAAAATAGTTATAAAGTATAAATAGGGGGGGGGGGGGGGTAATAAATAATTTTTTTATATTTTTTAATTTTATAAAAAATATAATATATTATTTTATGTATTGGTTATATTATCTTGTTTTTTGTAAAAATAAGATAAATATATTTATTTTAAGTTTATTAAATATTTTAAATGTGTTTGTAGAAGAATACTTCTGAAAATTTTATCAAGAGTAGCAAAAAAAACAATAAAAAGATGAATAATATAATGAAGTTTTGCAAAAACTTCGCGGCATGGAAGAGCTCCTTTTTTTTTGAAATAAAATCGCCTTTATTGTCATGAATCTGAAAATTTTAGAAATATTAGGGAAATATTGCAAAAAAATCTAAGTATTTTTACTTCTAACTTTTTTATAGAATATTTTGCGTCGATTTTTTAGAGTAAATACCACTTGATTTTTTATAATTCCATGTCAAATATGACAGTATATGCATATCATTTATTATGATACTTCTTTGACTTTAATCTCCTCTCCCTATATTGCAGCAAAAGGATTTTTCCCGAACATTGCCGTCAAGCTTCCGGAACCGCGGGTTTGGTACGTGATTTTCTGATGACAAAAAAAAGTCCCCGTTTTACAGGGGACTTTCTGTTATTCAAAATAGGCTTTATCTGGATTTTTTAGCCGCTAAATGTTTCATTACTGCCGGACTGACTTTTTCCGCAGGCTTCTTTGTTTGAGTCTGTGCCTTTGCCTCTAAAGCCTTTTCCTGCGGCATGAAGCGATAATGTTTGCTTAAATCCTTAAATCCTTCCAAAACTTCTGTCGGGCGGTTCGTGTCGTTCATTTGTTCCAGATGTTCTGCTGTTGTCAGCTTGTAATTCGGATCCTGACAGAAGGTCCTGTAGCAACGGTTTGTCGCATCGTCAATAACCGTGCCGCCCTTCTGCCACGCATAATTCATGCCCAGCGTAATAGCCGCCGTTCCGTCAGAACGAATATTGTCACCAACCATGACCGCCGTAGACGGATCTTTTACCCCCATATCGTCCAAAATGCGCTGCATATTTTTCGGATTTGGCTTGTTAGTCTTCGGTTCCAGAATGACAAGTTTGTCGCCTAACGCATTGCGCAGTTCTTCCGCCTTGCCCTTTACCGGTTTATGAATGATCTGTCCGTCCTTCAGGTCGGGCAAAACATACAGACCATCAATCATATCCGCCGTAATGCCCATTTTAGCCAAGCGGGGAACGCAAACCGATTCGCGCGAATCCGTATAAAGAACGAATTTTGCTCCGGACGCCTTGATTTTATTGATTGTTGCGGCAACGCCTTCATATAATTCAGCTTTGCTTTTGTCCTTATCCCATTCGTGGAAAATCTTTTCCAGATTCTTTTCCATTTCAGGAGATGTCGGCTTTAAAGACGGCGTGCATTGCACGTCCAAACGCAAATCCTTGCCGATATAAGGGCCGGAAATGTGTTTCATGCTGTCGGGAACGTGCGCTAATAAATCCTGTTCAAGATCGGCGCGTTCACGACCGTACAAAGCGGCCAGTTTGTCCATGGCAACGTCCAACGCATTGCCCCAAGCGCCGAATTTATCCGCGATTGTATTGTCAATATCACTGACGACCAAACTGATCGGTTTTTTATCAGACATAATAAAGTACCCCTTTAATGAATATCGATTACCCTTTTTATAACAAAGTTGATGAAAAAAGAAAAGAACTTTTTTGTCTATAGACGGAAAAAGAGAGCTTTTTCATGAAAGAATGATTTTTCGCTCTTTTTTTTAAGGCTGTTTTGCTTTTCAAACAAAAAAGAACAGTTCCTTTTTTGAAGACGTTGAAGGGTAGACAAAATGTAAAAAGAACCTGTCAGCGCAAATCTGTCATTTCCGGATAAAAAGAGGAGGCTTTTGTTCCTCCTCTGCCGCGGAATCGGAACATTTTGAAAAATCAACATAATACAGCAAATAGGGGGGAGGTACGTTTCTGTTTTGCGTGATGCCGCAGGGAAGGTCTGATTCCAAAACCAGACGGCGGTACAGAAAATCGGCATTTTTCGGAATTCCCAAAAGGGATGAACGCATGTTCATATTGTAAAAAATGCTTGGACGCGTTGATATTTTTAAATGCAGCAGGATCGCTTTGACTCGATGTTTTTTCATTAATCTGAGTGCTTGCCGGTAATCGCGGTCGTAAAGGATCCAAAAGCCATCCCAAATTCCTTCGATATTTCTGTGATAAGGGGACCCGATTGCTTTTTCTTCAAGCGTCCAAACAATTTCCGGTCCTAAAAAAGTGGTTGATAACACACTGCCTTCTCCGTTTGGCATATAAGGTTTAAGAGAAGCCATTGACGGGCGCCGGCTGTGGAGTAGTGATCGGTTGACCGAAATGTAATTAATGCCCAAATAAGCTGCAAAACAAACGTATAAAACAAGAATGATCCAGCCTTGTTTCCTTTCTGACAGCCCAAATCGCTTTAAACGCAGCGCAAAAGCCAAAACTAACGGGAATGGCACAAATAAAGAAGATAAGCGGGAAAATCTGACCGATTCTATCGTTAATCCCGTTAAAAAGGCCAAAGGAATAAACGTCAGGATTAAAACAGATCGTTGATATGCATTGCAGAACTTGAAAATAATCAAAGCGATGAGCGCGCTGAAAAGGGAGGGCCAAGTCCCTAAGAAGAAAATGACTTTATTTTTTAATCCTGACTGCAATTCGACGACATTATCGGCCCAAATTTCCCGAATATGGGAAGGAAAGTAAGGTTTGAGGACAATCGGCAGCGGATAAATGATCAGCAACAGAGCGATGAAAAAAACTGTCAGCAGCAGCAGGACCGCGCTTTTGCGCCAGAAATTCGACAGTCTTTGTTTCGCTTCAGCTTTTTCGAGAATTGCCATCGCCGCCGTTGTCAAACCGATCACCAAAACCAGCAAAAAAGAAAGGCGACCGTTATCCGGAAAAAAGAAGCCTTCGTACGGCGGATTTATAATCAAACAGACCAGTGCGCTGATAAAATAGTAAAAATAGTAAACGGTGCAGGTTTTTACGCTTTCTTTGTTCATTAAAAACAATAGAATCAGTCCTGTCAGCAGCGCGTAGGAAATCAATAATCCCTCGACAGAGGTCCAAAGGCACAATCCTGCGCTGATGCCGGCGATGTGCAGGTATTTAATTTCTCTTTTTTCCAAATAATGCAGCAAGCCGCCAATCAAAATAAATGCAAACAGAGCCGTTACCACATGGTGATCCGGTTTGATCAGGATATATGTTTCTGATACCGAAGGCTGAATGAAAAATAAGCATAAACCGATCAGGCGCAAAAAAGGCGAAGCAACCGGCTTCAGGGCCCAAACCAAAGCCAGCGCGGACAGGACTAAAATACCGACCTGATAGATATAGCCGCCCCAATAAACGGCTTCTTTGAGCGGAAAAAATAAAAATGCGGGCAGAGAAAAAAGCAGCCAGAATATATCGGTAATGCGCGTAAAATGCAAAATTTCGCCAAAGGGATAGTTTGTATGCATATAAGGTATTTCCGCCCAATTTTTCGATTGGATCAGGTCTAAAACACGTCTGGCATGCGTATAATTGTCCGTATCCGGATAAAGAGGGCTTATTTCGGGCAGGACAATCAGTTGAGTAATTAAAACAAAAAGAGCTGTTAACGGATATTCATATTTTTTGTAAAAAGCATACATCGGCCTTTTATCCTTTTTATTATTTTTCTCAGAGGATATGTAAAAAAAGGCCAAACGTCAATAAAAGCCGGTTATCCGGCGCCGCCAACCGTAATTTTAGCAATGCGTACAGACGGCTGGCCGACGCCGACGGGGACCATTTGTCCGCCTTTGCCGCAGGAACCGATGCCGTTGTCCAAGCAAGAATCTTTTGCAATCATATCAATGCTGTTCATAACTTCAATGCCGCTGCCGATCAGTGTGGCATCTTTAATCGGGGCGGTTAATTTGCCGTTTTCGATTAAATAGGCCTCGGAAGACGTAAAAACAAATTTGCCGGAGGTAATATCGACCTGTCCGCCGTGAAAAGACTTTGCATAAACGCCTTTTTTAACAGAAGCAATCAATTCCTGCGGTTCTTTGTCGCCGGCTGTCATAAACGTATTTGTCATGCGAACCTGCGGGGCGCAGGAAAATGATTCCCGGCGTCCGTTGCCGGTTGGCTGTCGGTTCATCAGGCGGGCATTCATGCGGTCCAGCATATAGTTTTTTAAAATGCCGTCCTCGATTAAAACAGTTCGCTGAGATGCTGTGCCTTCATCATCAATGCTGAGAGACCCGCGCCGATCGGGCAGCGTACCGTCATCAATGACGGTAATGCCTTTTGCCGCCACCTGTTCACCGATTTTTCCGGTGAAAACAGAAGAACCCTTGCGGTTGAAGTCTCCCTCCAAACCATGACCGACAGCTTCGTGCAATAAAACGCCGCACCAGCCGGGACCTAAAACAACGGGCATTTCTCCGGCAGGGGCAGGAACGGAATCAAGATTGACCAAAGCCGTGCGCAGCGCCTCATCAGCGGCTTCTTTCCATACGGTTTCACTGACAATACGGTCATATGTGTACCGCCCGCCCATGCCGAAAGCACCGCTTTCCATTTTATCGCCGTTTTTGACTATGACCGAAATGTTCAATAAAACCAAAGGCCGGATATCCGCTGTTTCCCGTCCATCGGCGCCGATGATTTTGACAGCCTGCCATTCACCGGACAGGGAGGCGGAAACCTGTGTGACCTTGGGATCTTTCGAACGCAGGTAGTAATCTATGTTTTTCATCAAGGCGACTTTTTCTTCAAACGGAATCAAAGGCAGGGGATTCCTGTCCGTATACAAAGCTTTTGCCGGCAAAAGAGAAGGGATAAACAAAACGGCGTCGGTATGATTTGATTTGATCGGCTGAACGCTTTGAGCCGCCTGCCGCAAAGCGGAAAGCGACAGATTATTGGAAATGGCATAGGCATAAGTATCATCATAGACGGCTCTTAATCCGAAACCGGCAGAGGCATCAAACGAAGATGTTTTAATGCGGCCGTCATCAAGAGTGATCCGTTCTGAAAAACGGTGCTCCATAAACAACTCGCCGTCATGACAGCCGTATAAAGCATCTCGGACTGTTTTAATGGTCTGTTCTTTATCCATATGAGCAAAAAATAACTCGTCGGTCTGCTTTTGTGCGTTCATCATGATGCCTTTCATCTTTTTTAACGGTTTCCCTATATATTAAAAATAATTTTGCAAAAAAATGCTTTAAGAAAATAAGGCGTAATGCAAATTTTTTATAAAGCATCAAAAAAATAAAGGAGAATAAAGCATGTTTCCTTTGATCGGTTTATGCGTTGTGATCGGCAGTGTTGCGGGCGGCTATTTATGGGGCGGCGGCCATTTCAATGTTTTATGGCAGCCAGGTGAGTTTTTAATTATCGGAGGGGCAGCTTTTGGTGCTTTTTTGATTTCCAACCCTCCCAGCGTTGTTTTTGCGACATTTAAAACTTTGCCGCGTATTTTTAAGGGACCGCGCTATACTAAAAAGAGTTTTGCGGAAGCTCTGGGTATGTTTTACGTTTTCTTTCGTTTGGCCAAGTCAAAAGGAAATATGGCGTTGGAAGCTCATGTTGAAAAACCGGAGAACAGCGATATCTTTAAAAAATTCCCGTTGATTATGAAAGATCACGAGGCAATGGATTTTATGACGGGATATATGCGGCTGCTGACTTTCGGTACTTTAGCACCGCATGAAGCGGAGGCCGTGATCGATGCGGAAATGGAAGGAATTATGCATGAAAAAGAGGCGCTTTCCGCCGGACTGAACCGCGTAGCCGATGCCTTGCCCGGTTTGGGAATTGTGGCGGCGGTGCTGGGGGTGATCCACACAATGGGCGCGCTGAATGAACCGCCGGAAGTTTTGGGCGGCCTGATCGGCGCGGCTTTGGTAGGAACCTTTTTCGGGGTGCTGATGGCCTATGGCTTTGTGGCGCCTTTATCCGCTGCCGTGGCTAATACGCTGAATCCGGAACTGGAGTATCTGAATTTGATCAAAGCGGCTTTGTTGGGACATATTCAGGGCTATGCTCCTCAGGTTTCCGTTGAATTTGCGCGCAAATCTCTGCCGCCTGATGTTCGGCCAAGCTTTGCGGAAATTGACGCCATGTGTGAAAAACTGTAACGAAGGAGGGGAGTATGTCTGATCTGGAGCGCCCTGTCGTCGTTAAACGGGTTAAAAAGGGATCCCATGCACCGCACGGCGGATCGTGGAAAGTGGCCTATGCCGACTTTATGACGGCAATGATGGCTTTCTTTTTGCTTATGTGGATATTGCAGACGACAACGAAAGAACAGCGTGCCGGCATTGCGCAGTACTTTACAACGGGTTCCATTATGGATTCGGCGACCGCCGGCGGGGAAACAATTCTGACCGGCGGCATGGAAACTCTGGAAACAACGGAAGCCATGCAGGCTCTGCCTTTTGCCGGTTTTGACGGGTCTAACGAATTTCCGGAACTGGCGCCGCAAAGAGAGCGCTTGATCCAACAGGAAAAAGATATGTTTGATCGGGCGCGGATCGCTTTGGAAGAAGCCATGCGTTCGGATCCCGCTTTAATGGAACTGCATGACAGTTTGGTTGTGTCGGAAACAAAAGAGGGGCTGCAAATCCAGTTGATAGATCAGCTGAACCGATCGATTTTTAACAGCGGTTCCGATGATTTGACGCCCAGCGGAATCCGTCTGACCAATTTGCTGGCTCGAATTTTAAAGAAATTGCCGCATAATTTAGCCGTTGAAGGCCATACGGACGCCGTTTTGTTCAAAGAGAAAAAAGATTATTCAAATTGGGAGCTGTCTTCTGACCGCGCACTGGCTTTCAGACGTATGCTGATAAAATTGGGCATAGCAGATAAACGGATTACGCGCGTTGTCGGCAAAGCTTCGACGCAGCTCTATTTGAAAAAAAATCCGGAGGCGCCTCAAAATCGCCGGATCAGCATTATTTTATTATCGTTGGCACAGCAGGAAAATGAACCTGAACCAGAAACGAAAGAAGAAGATCTGACAATATTTTTGAAAGCGGCCAGTCCTTTCGGAGGAAGCGCGGCTGCGAAATAATTTTTTGACAAGGTTCTTGTTGAACCGCTTCAAAGGGGAAACAACGGCTTTTATGTAGATATTTCCCTTAAATTACCCAAATAAAAACCTCCCCGAAGGGAGGCTTTTATTTTGGTAGAATCAGAGGGACGCGTCGTTTGAAAACGACGATACCGCGCGCGCAATGCGCTTGCGCCTTTCGCTGAAAACAGTCCGCCGGACTGTTTTCTTAACGCTCAAGCCCTCTTAGGGTTCAAGTCCCGCTCTATGTAAATTACCCAAATAAAAACCTCCCCGAAGGGAGGCTTTTATTTTGGTAGGTCCAGAGGGACGCGCCGTTTAAGAAACGACGATATCGCGCGCGCAATGCGCTTGCGCCTTTCGCTAAAAACAGTCCACTGGACTGTTTTCTTAACGCTCAAGCTCTCTTAGGGTTCAAGTCCCGCTCTATGTAAATTACCCAAATAAAAACCTCCCCGAAGGGAGGCTTTTATTTTGGTAGGTCCAGAGGGACGCGTCGTTTAAGAAACGACGATATCGCGCGCGCAATGCGCTTGCGCCTTTCGCTAATGTAGCGCGCAAGATGATTTTAACCGGAACGCGACTTAGTTTTAACTTTTTTGAACCGGCTCTTTTATCAAAACGCAGGATAGATTTAATTTAAAATTATCCTGCGTTTTCCTATCGAAATGACTGGACTTCCTCTTTGAATGGAGCGTCAATGTTTTTAACAAAACGATAAAAGGACGCATACTATGAAAACAAGACAATTTAAACCGGTCGATATAATCCACCTTAAAAACTTTGGATTAAGCGTTGAAGAAACAAATAATTTAACCGATACATTTGAACGTCTTATAAAGAACACTCTTTCTTCTTTAATTTCTTACGCAGAAATCAACACCGGAGACTTCTTCTTAAACGATAAGCCTATTTATTTAATCAAGTTTGAACGTCTTTTTAACCAGCGGGATCTGGAACAATGGAAAGCCTCTTTTTATAACGGAAACAAACTTAAATTAGAAATCCTCGGACAGTTGAAAAAAGGCGGTCGATAAAGACCGCCTTTTCTTGTAAATCGAAAACCGCGCGCTAGGCGCGTGGGTGTCTATTTTAGTTGGAAATAATCAATTCCGACGTGTGTTTTGCGCTTTCGTTGTTGATGCTATACGTCACATCGGCTTGCTCGATGGTAAAGGCTTTGAACAATTCTCGAACTTGCGGCACATCGTTTAAAGACAGGATAAACCGCCCTTTAATACCGGTTAAAACGTCCTTTAAGCGTTCAAAATCTGAACGGCGAAAGATGCCTTTGCCGTAGTCTGTTTCATTTCCCCAATAAGGCGGGTCAAGATAAAACAGCGTGTCTTTTGTATCGTAGTGCCGGATAAACGCTTCAAAATCTTCCTGTTCTATCGTGACGCTTGCCAGCCGTTCAGCGACCGCACGGAGTCGATCTTTTATCTTGACGAAGTTGAACCGTGCCGGACGGTCGATTGAAACACCGAAAGCCTGATGCGTCAATTTCCCGCCGAAAGCCACACTTTGCAGATAGAGAAAGCGAACGGCGCGTTCGATTTCCGTCAGCGTTTCAGCCGGCGTTTGTTTCAACCGGTAAAACTCTTGCCGCGCCGCCAGCCGGAACTCGACACAGCGGCAGAGTTCTTCGGGATGCTTTCGCACGATGCGGTATAAATTGACAAGTTCGCCGTTGATGTCGTTGATGATTTCGGCTTTCGGGATCTGCGTCCGCCGCAGGAAAATGCCGCCCATACCGACAAAAGGCTCGGCGTAGATTTTATGCGGCGTTTGTTCGATTTTAGCCACGATTCTTTTAGAAAGACGAAACTTACCCCCAAGATAGGGGGCAAGCGGCACTACCCGTGCGGGGACCGTTTTCTTTGTTTTTTCTGATAATTCAGTTATGTTTTTCATAAAGCTTCTCCTTATTAAAAGGAGGCTCTTGGCTTTCTTGGTTATTTCGGTTCTTGACCGTGATTGTGTTTAAAGTTCCGCATCGGGGACATTTGATTTCGACCTCCGCCGAATTGGCTTTAAACAAAAGTTTGTTACATTTTAAGCACCGTATTGACTCCATAATAGTTATTCCGTATTTTAGCCCCGCCTCTGCAGAGGTGACGGGGCGGTTTATCCGTGCGAGGTTGTCTCTCGCGGCTTCGGGCGGTGGGTTCGTCCGAACTCCCGTCTATTTTAGACAATGATCATAAACGATATTGTTTCTGTCGACTTGCCGAATGGTTTCCGGCGTATCATTCGCATAATCCAAATAGACCGGTTCATAAACGGCGCAAAAGTCACCGTTTATATTTTTCATGCAGGCCGTCGGCAACAGAAGGATCCCGTAAAGAATCCCGCATCTTCCGTATTTCCGCCAGTTTTTCTGTTTTAGACTGTTCATTTTTCAGCCGTTCCTGTAATTGACCGATTTTATAAGCCAGAGCGGTAACGACAACCGCTCCGGCAAAAGCGAGGATATAAAGCGTCATGTGTGTTTCGCTTTATATTTGCTGTAGAGATTGCGTCCGATGATGACCAAGCCGGAAACGCCCGTAATCGCCGAAGTCGTATAGCCGACGATTTCCGCCTGTTCGGTCGCCGTAACGTCAACGCCCAAAGCTCCGACAACGGAAGCCAAGACGCAAACGACAGCCGTGATTAGCGTCGGACTGACGATTGACGCTTTTTTATTTTCAGCCATGTTTTTCTCCTAATCTTTCAGTTCGCAATGCGGCCTGTCCCACGGAATTGTATTGATGATTTCAATGCCGAGTTCAGCGGCGCATCGCCGTTCCAACGCCGCCAAACGCCCCCATAACGGGGACTTATCGTCCCATTCTCCGGCGGCGTTCAGGGGAATGGGATACGGCACGCGGTCATAAGCCCGCGCCGGTAAGGTGTTGTGTTTGCTGTCGGGGAATTTGACTTTTGAAGCACCGGCGGCAAACGCGGCATTCTGTTCGGATTCGTTCCGATGCCCGCAAACAATCGCGAAGTCCATTTCTTGCTTGGACATCATCAAACGCGCCAAATCCTGCAAACGCGGATCAAGCTCTTTTAGGCACTTTTCAGATTTTCTGCCGAATGCATATTTAGGCATTTTCAGCCTCGCTTTCAGCCGGTTCAGTCGGATACGGGTACAAGGCTTTGATCTCCGCGACTTTGGCGGCCCGTTCGGCGATTAAGGCCGCTATCTTTTCTTCGTCCGATTCCGTTTCGTCCCGCAACCGCTGAATCTGAGCGGTGATCGGATCGATTTCAACCAGATAGGCTGCTGCTCTTTTGGCCGATTGCCCTTCTTTTGTCGGCGCGGGCAGAGCTGCCGCATATTGTTCAATTTGTCCGTTTGCTTCGCGATATTTTCTCAAAGGCTTGTCTTCCGCCGGTTTTTCCAAAACGATAACCGGCAAATAACCGTCCGCTGTCAGCAAGGAAACGTTTTTGTCATAGTTCAGCCAAGCACCCCTGTTTTTAGGCGCGTATATAATCCTGTCTTCGTTTATAATTTTCGCGTATCTTTGCATGTTTCCCTCTTTTCCTTTTAAATCGCCGTTCCGTTCTTTTTGGCTTTATAATCGTACTCGATAAAAACACAGCCGCTTTTAATCCCGTTAACGATTGCCGATGTTGTGTTATAAGCGTTTGGCGTGGCGCCCGTGCCGTAAACGGCGCCGTTGACCGTAAAGCCCGTGCCGCCTGTGCCGAACGCGCCCCATCCTCCGGCTGTTCCGGCTCGTCCCGCAGTATTTGTATCGCCGCCGGTCGCCGTTCCTCCCGTGCCGCCGTTGTTCCAAGCGGAAGAACCTTTCCCGCCCGTGGCCTTCATGCCCAAAAAAGAACTGTCGCCGCCGTCCGCGCTGACCGTAGATTGAGCTTGACCAACCACAAAAGAAACCGTTGCACCGGCTAAAGCGGCGCCGTAATTCTTGCGCGAATAAGCCCCGCCGCCACCTCCACCGCCGCCGTATCCGTCTCCCTTGTACAACACCCACGGCCCGCCGCAACCGCCTGCGCCGACAATCGTCACGACTATGTTTTTCGCACTTGAAGGAAAAGTTATGCTGCCACTGGCCGTGAACGTTTTTTTTAAATGCAGATCAATTACGGGAACAAACATTAACATTTTTTCGGAAAGACATTTCCTCATGAGGCAATCCCTTTCTTTAAAGCGCCTGCAACCCACACGCCCTGATTCGGGTCGAAATCAAAATAAAGATCGTAATAATCGGCGGAACTCATATCTGGCGCTTCACAGTTAAAATACCGGTCGGTGCCGACATTAACCGCCGCGACCGTTGCCAAATTCAACAAAATCTTGATCTGATTATGCACAGAGGCGTCGACTTCCGACGGTAAAGAAAACGTTGTCGCCGCCGAAATCGTCATCTGATATATTGTGTTCGCCGCTAAAGCTACCGTGCCGGAAGTCGCTTCAATCGGCACTATTTCTTGAACAAACGTCTTGATTTTCCGCTCTACCGCCTGCGTCAACTGCGTGTTGTCTTCCGCAGAAGGAGGCAAACCAGCGGAAGTAATGAGATTTACAATTTCCCTTTGAGGGGCTTCTATCGCCAAAGCGGGAACAGTCGAACCTTTTATTCCCTGTGCGGGAACGGCGTCCTTATATCTGGCGTTCAAATTTGTTTCATTCAACGGTTTTGTGTATTGCATTTCAACCTCCTTGATTTTGGATGACTGTTAAAACTGTATGAGCTGGCGCATACTTTAAAAGAAAGTTCGTCAACGCTTTGATATTGCTTCCGTTTTCCGTAATTTCGACAAACCACATATAAGTGGTGTCTTCATCGCCGCATTGATCGGCTGAGCCGGTTTGTGATAACCCGCAAACGAACGGAGTGCATTCTTCGACAAAGCCTTTTGCACCGTACCCTTTCAGCAAATTTTCAAAGTAAGAAACAGACTGACCGCCACAAGCGTTCATTTTTAAACCGATTGCAGCGCGTGCATCGACAACAGATAAACCGGTAATATCAACATCGTATTCTTCGGCATAGTCTTTCAGCTTCAAAGAGGATGTCCGAATATCCGTTTCGTCCAAAAAACTTTCCAGAAGTTCATAAAGTTCGGCAAATCGTTCTGTCCGAACATCGAAAGAAACATCTTTTTTTAGAGTGCTTTCCCAAATTTTTCCTTTTGGATAAAGTTGTTCTAAAGCCTGCTTAATAAACACATTATTTATTCGCTCCATTCAATTTCTCCCAATGTGATGATTTTGTTGACTCCGGCTTGTATGTCTTCGGTCGGGAAAAGCAATGTATGATCTTCTTCACCTGTTGCCGAAGAGATTGCCGCATTAAGCTGGCTTAAAAAGATCTTGCCGCCCGGTTGTCGTTTTTTGATAAAGAAATCTCTTAATTCCTCTTCCACCGCGATACGAACATCTGCCGTATCCGGATAAACTTTTATTGTTAGGTTCTGTTCTTGAAATTCCGGTGCTAAAACAAAGAACCTTTTAACCGTGACCGGCCGGACTGAATCTAAGTAATTGCGGCAACGCTCTAAAATCGCTTCGGTAGGTATGCCATCGACGGTATCACTATCGGACATAACACGAACCGTCACGGTTCCCGCGCCGCTTTCATGGGGATAAACCCACGCCTGTGTAATGCCTTGAACGGATAAAGCCCATTGTTTCCAGTCGTCAGCATCGCCGCCTTGAGGAGAGTTCTGTTCTTTTTCAAGCAACCGATAAAGAACAGACTCTGTCGTTTCCTGTTCCGTTCCTCCGTTCAAAGAAACGACCGTCGCTGTACTATTGATGCCGGATATGGCTTCGACAAACGTCAAAAAATCGCCTTCGTTACGATTGCCGGAAGTTCCGGCTTCGATAGCTGCCAAGGTGATTGTTCCCGTTGTTTGCGTTAAAACGACACCTGACGTTACTTCATATTCCGTTCCATCGGAAAAGGTCAGTTTCTTGCCGGACAAAACCGATGATCCGACAGTTCCTGTAACAACAGCCGTTCCGTTTGCTTTTGCGGCGGCTTTACGAATAATTCCTTTTTGCCCGGCGTGCCGCAAAAGATATTCTTCGTCAGCCGTCTGCGGCGTTTGCTGTTTCAAAACCCATTTGCCGAATTGATACACTCCCTGCAACACTGCCGCCGTCGCCCGCGCATCAGCATGGAGCTTGTCGACCGGCATTCTTTCTTCCGCCGATGTTCTGGCGTTATAAGAAGCCTCATACTTTTCGGTCAGTTCCTTAACTGTCGGAATGCTTGCCATTTATCCCCCCATACTCTTAAAAACGAATGTTTCACTTTGACCGTTATGCTTAAAAACCGTCAGTTCAAAAGAAAGACTTTCTATATCGGAACGATTGACTTTCGTTTGAATGCCGTCGATTATCCCCGCGTTCATCAAAGGCGTTAAAGCCTCGCGGATCATTTCTTCCATCTCTTTTTCTGTCGTGTCGTCGATCTTGGCGCGCTCCAAAAGCCAAAGCCGCGATCCCCACGAATACGCATCGTCGAAAACGTCTTGAGCCGGTAAAGGCAAGCCGTCACCCCACCAGCCGCCGTTTGTGTCCATCTGATACGGCAGATCCTCCGTTTCAACGCGCTTGTCCGTAAACAGGCAAATCAGAACCGCACGTTCCAGAGCGTTTTCAACCTTGCTTAAATCAGGCATTGCCGTAAAAGTCTTTATCCCCATTTAAGCCCCCATCGTTGAATCGGGCGTTGAAGTCGGATACCCCGCGTTGCCCGTGTGTTTGTGCGCGTTATACGTCGAACGGATAACGGAAAGCGTGCTTGTCTTGTCCGCCACTTCGCTCGCGCCCGTTATGTCGCCCGTGACGTTCAAAGCCCCGCTGATTGATACCGTTTCTCCTTCGATGGAAACCGTTTTCGCGTTGATGTTCAGCGTTTCCGTCTGCAATTCAACAATCTTGCCGCGTTTGAAAATCAAGTGGTCTCCTTCATCCGTATAAAGGGCGACTTCGCCTTCCTCCAATCCCTGAAGCCGGAAAGCGCGACCGCCGATAATGACGGCAACGGGGCGTTCGCCGTTCCCGCCCGTATTGACGACAAGGCATTCGGCGTTTGATTTCGGGTGCGATGTAAAGCCGTAAGGTTCGATATGCGGCACGTCGTCAATGATAAAGTCCTTTGTCAAAGCGACTTGAACCGTCTGCGTATTGCCGGTGCTTTTAACCAGCTTGACCGATCCGATAAATGATTTCAGCTTTTCAAACATCCGCCGCCTCCAATTCAAAGTCCGTCCGGTGTCCGCCTTTTTCGTCATAGGACAGGCAAATCCCCGCCACGCGGTAGCTCCCCCTTAAATCCAGCCAGTCATCAATAACCGTCACGAGGCTGTTTAAAGCCACGTTCTGCCAGCCTTTGACGCTGATTGAGATTTTCTTTTCCGCTTTGCCGCACTTCGCAAATTCCTTGTCCAGCCGCGCTTGGGTGACGTTATCGGTAAAGACGACTTTCTGCTTGTTCCGCTTGGAAAAAACAGACTTTTCCAAAACCGGCGCGCAGATCGACATAATATCGTGTTCGTCTTCCAGTCCGTTCTGACCGATCAAGACAATCTTTGAAAAATCCCCCGCGTCGTCATCGATGCGCGAAGCGGCGACAACATCGCTTTTGCCTGTAATGATTTGAACATTCGCCGGAACGGATTTATCCCTGCCGGTTAAACACAGCGAGCCGTCCTTTTGAGAAAACAGCACCCCGTTTATCCTGTCCAACAGCCGCCCAATCGCAGAAACGCACTTTTCCGCCGGATTAACCGTAAAAACGTCCAGCGGTTCCCCCGTTAAATCCCCTTTTAACGACACTTTAAAGCCCGTTAAAATGTCGGTTAAAATCTGTTTTGCCGACTGGTTCTTATACGTCTTGCCCGTCAGGTCGCTGTCAATAAGATCTCCGGCTTGCGAAAAGCCGACAACCCGCAAATAAGGAACGCCGCCCAGATAGCCTTTTACGACCTTGTCTATGTAGCCCGTAAAAGCCTTTTTCCCGTCAACCGTCAAAGAACAGTCCGCGCCTTTGCGAATATGCGCTTTCGCCTTTTTCAAAGCGGCGGAGGCTTTATTCGTCGCCGTCAAATCAAAATATCCGGCAAGCCAGTCAATGCGGTTTTTCACTTTGACATCATCAAAGCCGGAGAGTTCATAACCGTCCGTTTTCAGCGTGATCTTATCAGTCATCGACGACCTCCACGACTTGACCGCCGTCAATCCTCAACGACGTTTTCAACCCGTTCCGGCTCGTAAAGTCCGGCAGTTTGTCAATCGCCGAGCGTCCGCATTCCTCATAAAGCAAAACCAACGCGGGAACGGACACCGCACGGGAAACGCGCCGCGTCTTCAGCGTTTGCCGCGCATTTAAAACGGCGACCGCCTTTTGAAGCAGCTCTTCAAAGACTTCTTGAATTTCCGGATTATCGGCGTTGTCTTCGTCATCGACCACCGCTTCGACAAGTTCCGTTATCGCCTCGATGCGCTCCTTGACCTCCGCCGCCGTCAATTCGGTCAATGCGCCGTATTCCTCCGCGCTCTCGGCCGTTTCGGTCGAACTCGCCGCCTCATTGCCCGCGCTTCCGGTTTCAGCTTGCAAAGCGGCATACTCGACCGCCTTGATCGTGCCGACCTGACTGAACAAATTGACAATCGCTGTCTGCGCCTTTTCTTTCGCCTTGTTGGACGGCGTGGCGTATTTGTTCTTTTTCGGCAAGAAATCCGTTTTTATCTTCGCCATTGATTTGAAAAAATCAAACGTGCCGGTAATGTTGGAAAAAACGCCAAGACAGTCGGATACGAATTTCGCGGGATAATTCAAAATGCTTCCGGCGGATCTGCCCAATGTCGTCAAAGAACCCGTGATTGACGTAATCGCGTCAAACGGCAGTAATTTAAGCGAAGTCAGGCGGGAAATCTTGCTACTGATATTTGAAGCGAACTCGGCGATGTCGGCGGCTATTCCGGACATTGAGATGGCGTCGGCAAAACTGTCAACCGCATCCATCGCCTTGTCAAACCAGTTTTTTTCCTCCACGGCGGCGGCGATTGTTTCCTCCGCTTTGGCAATAACGCTTTTCAGGCTTTCGACCGCTGACGGTTTGACCGGCAAAACGGTCAACGTCATTTTGTCGTTCGCTTTGATGAAATTGATTTCAAATTCGTAGTAATTGCCCTGTTCGGCGGTCGAATGGACGACAAAGCCGTCTTTCGGAACCTTGACTTTCATCCGCCCGTATTGAGGATGCACCAATATCCCCGCGTCCGTTTTTTCCAGAGCTGTGATTAAATCGTTTCTTTTCTTCCGCGCTTCCTTGCCGCAAACAAAGCATTTCAGCGTAAAGGCGCGGGGCTTCTCGCCAAGCTCCTCTTCGTCCGTTTCATCGGCAAACAGATTGTCTTCAGCCGTTTTCTTCTGATAAATATAGTCATCGTTCAAATAATCGAACTCAACGCCGCGAAAAGAGCCTCTTTCATAATACTTCGACATCTTATGCCTCCGTCAATCCCGTGTTGATTTCGATTTTCACAAAATCAAGCTCGTTTTCGATACGCATTCCTTTCGGAGCGTTATCAAACACAATGCGGATTTTTCCGTCTTTGACCGGCTTTTGAATTTCGGCTTTTTCCTCTTTTTTATCGCCGTCAAACCAGCCGCCGATCTTCTTTCCGAGCCACGAACCGCTTAAATATCCCAAACCGCCGCCGATCAGACTTCCCGCCGCCGTGCCGACGCCCGGCATAATCATCGTCCCCAAAAGCGCACCCGCTTTCGCGCCGCCGAGCGTGCCGCCGAAACCGCCCAAAGCACTCCCGCGCTCCGAATTATCATCAGCCGTCGCAAGATCGGCGACCGTTCCGGCAATCATTAACGGCATGGCGGCTTTGCTTAAAAACTTTCCGCCTTTGCCCAAAATGTTCTTCATCTTCCCGAAACGCGACAGATTTTTTGCCGCTTTACCGGCTTTTCCCGCTTTGGCTATCCTTCCGGCTTTTGCGATCTTTCCCGCTTTGCCCGTCTTTTTGCCCGCGCCGCCGACATCGCCCCAAAAACCGCCGCCGTCCGCCCCGCCGAAGCCTCCGCCTGGCATATTGACGACATAAACCTTTTGAACATCGCCGGAAAGCGCACCGGCGATCCCGTTTCCTTTGCCCTTGCCGAAAATATCCGTGAAAATCCCGTATGCGCCTTTGGCAATGTCAAAGCCTTTCTTTGCGACCACCATTGTCCCGATTGCCCCGATCCCGACCGCTCCGGCTTTAATCGCCGTCTGCAACTTTTCAGGATCGATCCGGTTCAATGCGTCCGCCAAGTTCTTAATCGGCTCCGCAAGCGCGGCATTTGAAAAGCGTTCCAACGCCGTTTTTAAAGACAAAACAGAACTTTCAAACGTCGCCGCCATTCGCTCCGAATCGCCGACAAGCGTTGAACCGTCCGCCTTAACGCCCATAAAAGAATCAAGACTGGCGAAACCTCCCGTTTCCTTGTATTCCAGAGAGGCGGCGGAAAAAGCCCGCATCGCTTCATTGCTTTTAAAAACGCGCCCGATCTTTGACACATCGCCTTTTGCTTTGACAATAACGTCTTTCATAATATCGACGGCAGAGCGCATTTTCTTCGGGTCGTCCTTCTCGAATAAAGACACGCCGACGCTTTTAAGCCGTTTTCTTGTCTGAACGTCGTTCAACGCCCGCATATACGCTTCCAACGCCGTTGCCGACTGCTCGGACGAACCGACACCTTTTCTGATGATTTGCGTCAATGCGCCGAGTTCCGCGGCGGCTGTTTTACCCGTTCTGCCTATTCCGGCATAAGCGGACATCACGCGGTTGCCCTGCGTCGCCAGATCCGCCAGTTCAAACGCGCCTTCTTTACCTTGACTTGCCAATAAATCCAATGTTTGCAAGAGTTCATCGGGCGTTTTAATGCCGAATTTTTCAATCAAGTCGGCAATCATCGCTCCGGCATCCTGTCCTGACGCGCCGGTCGCCGATATGACCATACCTAAATTTTTAATGTTCGCCGCCGCCGCGTCAAAATCCCCCGTCTTGGCGACAATCCGCTCCAGCCCCGCCATAATTTCATCGGCGGATACATTGATGCTCCGGTTTTGGGCTGTTTTATAGATTTCCTCGTTTAACGCCCGCATTTCCGCGTTCGATTTGTCGGCGGCAATGCCCAAACGCGCCAGCCTCGTTTCCATCGCCGCCGCGTTCTTCACAGCCGCGAAAGCCGCGCCGCCCGTCAGCAAAGCCGTATAACGGTTGCTTAAAGCGTCAAATCCTCTGGACAAGTGAGGCAGAGAACGGGAAAGCGTAGATAAACTGCGCTTTCCCATCGAACTGAACCGGTCAAGCGCACGCCCCCAGCGCGACGCCTTTTTATCAACGTCGCCGACCGCGTTCACTTTAACCTGATTTTTAAATTCAGTCATCTTCCGTCCCCTCGCTCATTCTCGCCAGCCGGAACAAAGGAATTTCCAGCAGTCGAAAATCTTTTCCGTTTTTTAGAAGTTGCGCCTGCAATTTCAGGAAAAACGGATAAACCTGTTTAATCTCGCCCCATCGCGGACAGCCTTCTTGTCGTGTCCAGCTCCAAAACCGCATTTTGCAAAGCGTCAATGTCATCTTCGGAAAGCTGCTTTATTTCCGTTAATGAAATCGGAACGGGCAATGTTCCGAACTTTGAAATGCGGCGGCGCAGGATTTCCATACCCAGCCGCGCATCGGAAACGACGGCGACGACACGACCGTCCTGTGTCGTGACGATTCTTTCAGACGCTTCGGTCGCGTCTAAAATGTCGCCCGCCGTCAAATCGCGGAACTCGACTTCTTTGTGAACGGTGTCGCCGACGCGCAAGCCGTCTTTTAAAGTGATCGCGTTCATCCGATTTTCTCCGATTTCGGAAAGTGAAATTCAACGTCCATGCCGTCCGTCGTTATTCCCTGCGGTTCGGTGTGCCAAGCGTGGGCGCAGGAAAAAGCCTGTCCTGTGTCGGCTTCAAAGACGATTGTCACGTCGTCCATTTTGTTGATGGCGTCGGGATCCGTTCCTTCTTTCAGCATCAGCTTCCCTTTGACGGAGCCGCCTTGCTCCGTTTCGGAAAAACCTTTGCCGTCCAAAACGTCTTCGCGCTTGATGCCGGAGGGCGTAAATTCGACGTCTTTCATCTCATACGCCTGTCCGTCAGCCTTGACCGTCGCTTTACCGTAATATCTGTGCGGATTTCCCATTTTTCATTCTCCTTACAACTTGAATTGAATTTTTCCGGCGACAACGCGCAGATTGTTGATAATGTCCGGTTTCAACAGCTGATCCAAACGCTCCGTGTCGTTTGCGTTGCGTTCGGAAACGATGCTGGCTTTGAAATCGTCCAGATTTTCAATCAATCCCGCGTCAAGCCAATCCTGCGCCAAAGCAATGGCTTCCGCTTTCGCGACCGTCGGCGTGACAATCGCCTGTCCCTCTTTGACGACGTAGGTGTCGTCCGCCAGCTTATGGCGCGGGAACTTTTGGGCGAAGCGTGCGACATAGGAAAAGCGCAGATATGTCAGCGTCTTAATCGTCGTCCAGTCCATATATGAAGCGTCCGGCGAGCCGAAAGCGTTTTTCGTGTAGTCCGAAACCACGCGGGAAATCAGAACCTTGCCGCCCGACTCCGTCGTTGTGGAAATCCCCGACTTGATCAGCAGATTTCTTTCCTCGTAAATCAGACCGTCGCCCGTTTCCGGCGGCAGACACCCTTTGAGTTCGAGCGTCTTCAACTGACGCGCCGGATCGATCTGCGCGTTGTATTCCGCAACGCCCATCAAAGCGGCGGCGCGTTCTTCCGGCGCATCCGGCGACTTGTATGTTTCAATGTAGAAGAAATGCGGGCAGTTCGTTGCCGCGCTTGCCGTCTGCATCGCGGACATCGTGCCTTTCAAGCCCGAATACAACACGCTTTCAATCCGCACCATCGCTCCGAAGCGGCGTTCCAGCTCCGCCCGCATCAAGGCAAGGTTCGCCGTATCCGTATAAGGACAGACAATTCCCGTATAGTAGGTGTCCGCCATGACAGCGATTGCCGAAGTCAGATCCGGATTGCTCGCTCCGGCGGTGCTGTCGGCGAAAGTCACGGTCACGCCGCTTGCCGTTTCCTCTCCGGCGTTATAATTCAACCGGTAATCAATGTCGTTGCCGGACAAGCCCTTGCATTTCGCCGTGCAAGTCACCACGCCCTCGGAAGCGGAAGCCGTCACCGGCGTTTCCGTTTTGGCGTTGATCGCCGCCGCAATCGCCGTCGCCAAACTCGCCGCCGTGCTTGAAGTCGTGACATCGACCGCGAAACGCCGACCGGCAATATACAGATAAACGGCTCCGGCTTTCGGACTTGAAGCCGTCAGCGTGATTGTTTTGACCGCCGCCGTGCCGCTGTCGTTTGACAAAGGAATGCAAAACAAACGGTTGAAAGTGTTGTTCTTGCGCACTTTCGCAATCATTCTGGCGCATTCGGAACCCGCGCCGAAAAGAGTGTCCGCCTCTTCGCCTTTGACGGAGATTTCCACCGGCTTTTCAGCCGTCGCCGTCGAACCGGACGACATACGACCGATAACCAACATCACGGACTCCTTGCCCGGCAATCCCGAAAGAGCGTTTGAATTGTCGATTTCCGCAAAAATGCCAGGCTCTTTGACATCGGGGATTTCGTTAAAACTGATCGGCATTATTTCCCTCCCTGTTTCTTGGTTTCATTTCTCGCGCCGTTGTCTGCGGCACCGTTTTCGACTTTGACGACATCGCCGTCGCGCAAACGGCGCACCCAATATGTCGTCGGCTCCACGTCCTCACCGGCGGGATTTAAAAGAACACCGTCCGGTTTCAAAACCTTTGCGCCTGTTTCTTTTGGTTTGACTTTAAACATTCGTCACTCCTTCTCTTAAAATTAAGTCTGTTGTTGTCCCCTTCGGCTCCGGCAAGTCCCACGCCGTATGAAGCCGGATAAATTCCGCAAGATTGCCGTCGCCCTCGGCGGAATACGGTTTAAAACTGTATGCCGTCGAAAACTCGACCAACCACGCCGAATGGTTAAATCCTTTGACGTTCTCGGTTGTCAGGGGGCTTGTGCGGAGATGTTTCAGCGGCACGATGTCAAGCCCCAAATCATTGCCGTGCAAAAGGGCTTTCACGTCTTCGATCATCTGATACGCGCCGACCGCTCCGCCGTCGCCGGAACGGGAGGCTCTTTCGTTGCGCACGTTGCGGGCGAACAGCAAAACGGCAAAAGTGACCGCCGTTATCGCGCCGTAACCGCCGTCGTCTTCCGTCAGGCTTTCTCCGGCGAAAACGACCAGCGCGGCGTTGCGGCTGTTCTTCAGGACGACCGCTATATCTTCGTCATCGTTCGCCTTAAAGGTCGAAACCAGCATCTTATAGCCGAGTTCCGCGCCTTTCAGTCTGTCAACGATTGCCGTTTCGATTGCCCCGATCATTTCACAATTCCCCGTTTAAATACCGTTTAACGATGTCTTTAACGCTGTCGATGTCATCATCGGAAATCCCCAAAAACGGACGGGCGGGCATCGCGACCTTGCGGGCGAAAACCGTTTGACCGTTGATGTTGAAGCATAAGGCCTGTTTCGCTTTCGGCTTTATCACTCCGCCGAATTGATGAATGGCGGCATAAACAAGGTTTGTTCCGACGACCGCCTGTTTTTCGTCATAAGCGGAAGAAATGCTTTGATTGAGCAACCCCGAAACGGTCAGCGTCTTCCCGCTTTCCTTTTTCGACTTTTTCCACGCTTTTCCTTCGGGATCCGTTTCCCTCTCAAAGCGTTTATGCGTCGAGGCTTCCAACCGTCCGGCAATCGCACGGGTTAAGACTTTCAAAGGCGTTTCCAGTTTGGAAAACCTTTCTTTTCCGTCTTTCAAAGAAATGTCCCATACCAGCCGAGCCGTCATCAGAACCCCGTCAGATTTTTATGGTTGTAAATCCGGTCTTCGCCGCCCATCAGGACAACGTCGCCCGCCGACATCGGAACTTGACCCGCTTCGTTTGAAAGCTGATAAGTTCCCGTTGAAATCTGCTTCAAAATATCCAGCCATTGCCGGTACGCTTCCTTGACGGTATCGGTCGGCTTGTCCCTGTAAAGGTAAAACCGCGCAATATCGCAACAGACGCGCACCAGCAAGGCGGGAGGCGGATTTAACGGCAAGGAATAGCGAACGCGGACATACCCGTCGATGAGGGCGGAAGCATCTTCCAAAGCGGTGCGGATTTTAGCCGCGTCCGTCTCGGATAAAGCGTCCGTTTCGGCATCTGTCAGTTGGAGCATTTCGTCCAAGCCGAAAACTTCAACCATTCTGTCCGTGTCCGCGTAAGCCATTCTTTCCTCCGTTATTTCCCGTCGGCAGCAGGCGCGGGAGTCGCCGCCTCATTCGACGCATTCTTTTTGTCTTTGGTCACCGCCGGTTTTTCAAGCGTTTTACCTTTGTTCTTCGGCGCATTTTCCGTTTTATCCGGTTCGGACGGCAGGAAAACGACCGACAGCTTCTTTTCCGCTTTGATCTGCTCCAGCTGTTCTTTGGTAAAGTCTGACACGTTGAAAATCCGACCGACAGCGGAATGCTCGACACCGCCCCGGCGAAAACCGTCAACCATCGAAGTAATTTTGACCTTTGCATTCATTATCCCCTCCTTATCCCAGTTCGGAGGCTTCAAGGATTTCCACGATGTTGTAATTGTGGTTGTCCGTGTTGTCCGACAGTTTTTCGGACTTGATGACTTTCGCCGCTTTGCCGCGCAAGGACGGCGGAACGACCAACAGCGTCGGGCGAACGCCCAAAGAACGTCCGTGTTCCCCTTTGAAATTCCGCATCGCCGCATACGCCGCGTCAAAATTGTCGGTCGTCAGATCGGCTTTGGAACAATACGCCATCTGCCACAGTCCGTAACCGGCCGCGCCGCGAGCGTCAACGCCGTAAATGAATGTTTTATTCATAAACACGTTGTCATCGTCGTCCTTGTCTTTGAAAACGAAGGTCGGGTTTTTGCGGTTCTGGAAAATCAGCGGTTTGATCGGACGCGAACAATCCAGCAAATACCATGCGGCATTTGCGCCGGACGTGTAATTGGAAACGCTCCGACCGTTGACGGGGTGGTCTGTGTCAAAGAAATACTGACCGTCGTAACATTCGGTTGTCGTTCCGGCTTTCAGCAAATCAAAGACCAATTCGTCGGGATACATCGCCGCCGCATCGCCCATATTCGCCATCAACGGCGCGTATTGACCGATGTTGTCGTCTTCAATGGCGTTTCTTTCAACACCGACCGTCATTTCAAAGTCTTTGTTTTCGATGGTGTATTTTTTGTTTTTGATGTTCTGAACAACACGTTCGCCCAGCCATTCGCGCATTTTCACGTCAGCCGACAACCACCCGTAGTCTTCCTTTGAGTTGGTCGAATTGACAACGGTCGCGATTTTCGTATAGTTCGGCTTCGATCCTGCGAAAGCGTTCTGAAAATGCGCTTTAAAGCCCGTGGTCAACGAATGAAGTGTATCTCTGTTGAGAATCATTTAATCCTCCCTTAATTGAACTTAACGGCGACTTTGCCGCCAATGATGTTTTGGACGACGCCCGCGACCGAATGGCTCGGCGTTTCCGTTTCGGTCGCGCAGACCGTGTTGGAATTGTGGATGTAGCAATCGGAGCCGACATCCGCCAAGTCAACCTTGTCCGTTGACAGGTTCGTCAGCAGGAAAGTCCCCCGCTTGACCTCGCAAGAAGCATCTCCGGCGGAAACGGCGGTCACGGTTTCCTGCGCAATGCCGACCGCTTTCAAACCGGTCGTTTTGCTTCCCGCCACCAGATAACCGGAAGAATTGATGCAAGCGATCTCCCCTTTGTAAATCGTCGTGCTTGCGGCAACCGGATAAACGGATACATCGCCAAGCACTTCTTCTGTGTTGATTTCGGGCATTTTTACATTCCTTTCTTAAATTCCTCGTCCGTCAGGTTCAAAATCTGACAGACAGTCTTGTCCGTTTCGGACAGTTCGTTTCCGCTTTTTTTCGCTCCGGCGGACGGAGCTTCCTTTCCGGCGACCGACGGCAGCAACGCCAGCCATTCGTTCAAAGCCTTTTCACCCTGCGCTTTAACCAAAGCCACAGCGTTTTCTTTGACGGCGGGCGGCAATTTGCCTTCGTTGACAGCCTTTTCAACGGCGGCGACCGCCTTTTCGTCCGCCTGTTCCTTTTTCAAGGCTTCCAGTTCGTTGCACGCTTTGACATAATCGGACGCGGGAACATATTTCGCCTTGTCCGGTTCCAAGTTGCGGGCGGCGGTCAAAATCGCCTCTGCCGTTTGTTCGCAATTCAAAGCCTGCGCGACTTCGTTCAATGCCCGTTCCGCATTCCGCAACGCGGTAATGCGGGGCAAAGCCGCTTTGTTGTCAGTCACGCCAAGTGCCTGACACAGAGCAAGTTCGTCTGTATCCATCTCTTTCTCCTGCTGATTGAGTGCTTTTAAATCAAAATTCGGCGAATTGGTTAAAGCCGCCGACACTATCCGTATCACTTCGCCGTTCCTGTGCAAGAACACCGGAGAGATAAAGCGGAATTCCCTGTTTTTAATCTGCTCGCGGGCTTTCGGCGTCCATTCAACGTGCGCGCAAATATACCCGTCCTGAATGAAAAAGCTCTTCATCCAGCCGGAAGCCGGTGCCGGTCGTCCGTTCTCACGGGCATATTCGCTCTGGTGGTTGTAATCAATCGGCAGATCCGCTCCGATCCGGTATTCGTCCGTCTGCCGGATCACGTCTTCCGCGTTCGTCACAAAAAACAGACGACCGTCGCGCCCGTCGTTCCGACCGACCGACATTAACGTGATGACTTCGGGAACGCTGCCGCTTTCAACGCTTAACGCCTGCGAGCCGATTTCATTTACTGCAATGTGTGTATTTCGTGTTTTCATACCGCCAGAATAGGCGGTTCACGGCTTCTTTATAATTCGGAACAGTTCCTCTCAAAGCCCCTGTTTCCGTTCCGTTTTTCTATATTCCTCCGATTTCGGAAAATGTCAAAGCAAAATCGGAAACCCTCCCGCGTGTATTTATTTTAATAGAAAACATCAAAATTAAACGGGTATTAAACGGGGGTGCGTGCGTTTTGGGTTTAAAAGGCTAACCTTATCCGTTCTTTCTTCGCACCGCGCACACACGGGCTTTAAAACCGGTTTTTGAAAAAAACATAAAAATCGCATTCCAACGCATTGGCAACTTTCGACATTGTCGCCAATGTCATATTTATATCGCCGCTTAAAATTTTTGACACGCAAGCGGGCGGCACTTTCATTCTTTCCGCCAAATCTTTTTGTTTCAGTCCTTTCTCTGACATTAAGATTTCAACATTACGGGCAAACTGAACGCTTATTTTTTGTGCCGAAAAAGTATCGCTATTTTGCGCCTTTTCAATCATCGATGCTAAAGCTGATTTCTTTTCCATTTCCTCCTCCGATTCAAAAGCTCTTGTCATTCCGCGATATAGGACAAAATCAAAAACAGCGACGCAACTGCCGGAAGATAGGCTTCCTTCCAAACAAGGAACAAAGGAACGCTTAACGCCAGAACAGCGACAATATCGTGCATCATTTCAATCTTTCCTTTTCATCCGGTCATAAACGCAATACCCGAGCGTCCATAAAACGACGACCGGCAAAAACAAAAGCCCGACAATGACCGCCGAGCCGACAAACGCCAGCAAAAGCCCGCAAGCCGCTATTGTTCCGGCTAATTTTTCCATTTTTAACCTCTCTTTCGACTTCGCCCCGGAACGCAGACCTCGCGTTCCAACCGGAGCGGGTGAATCATCTTGCCCGACTTTTCGCAAACGCTGTCCCCCGTTTCGGTCAGAACAACGCGGTGTTTGCAATCGGCGCACGTCTTTTGCCGCTTGGGTGCGCCTTTGCCGGTCGATGCCCGAAACTCGCCGATGTTCTTTACTTGTCTGACCATTTTCCCGCTTCCGAATTGCCGAAAATTTTTAAACATAGCGGCGTCCGTTTAAAACCGTAACTGTCCGCACTATATGGCGCATCAAAATCATCGAAGCCGTCAAAGCCTTCAATTTCGTCATAATTGACCGTCGCGCCGTAGATGTTCCTTAAATAGCATCGATAATTCCCGCCCGTCTTTTCGCAAAAGGGGCAATCACGCGAACATCTTTTCGGGTCGTATTGGGATATTTCCGCTTTTATTTCAACTTTTGCTGTGATGTTTCGGCTCATTTTCCATCCTTTCTCTTTCTTCCTTGATTTTTCCTTTATCCGATGCCATACTGTTAATAATTAAGGTGTGCAACGCTCCGAATAGCGGAATCGTAGGAACACATCTAAACGTCAGTTGCTATTCGACTGGCGTTTTTTATATGCAAGAAATCCGTCCCGATATTGGTTGATATAATTTTCTTTTGTTTCTTCCGGTTTTCCTGTTTTTACCGGAAACGTCGTCGCGCCTTTCCACGTCTTTTGGTCTTTTTCAAAAACGGTCAGGCAATGGCTTCCGTCTTCCGTTTCATAGATTTTGATGTACCGCCGTTTCAAAACATATTTGTCCGTCGATTTTTCTTTTTCCCAACGCAACCAGATTTCGTCCGGATTTTTTAAAGCGTGTGCCATCAGAACCATAAACTTGCCGCGCCCTCTTTTATCAGCCTTCCACGTTTGAGAACGCTTGTTCATAAACAGTCCTTCGTCAATGACAAGCGGCTCGCCGGTAACATCTTCATAAATGACCGGCTTTTTTATATCCGCCCCGAACTCGCGCAGGAACGCTTTGGCGTATTCGATCTCCGGCAAATCGTCCGGCAATAAAATGTTTTTCGGCATCGGCGAAGCGGCGGGAACAGGAGGCAGTTCTTCAGCTCTGTTCTGGAACGTCTGCGGCAGTTCCTCTTCGTGCGTCAAAGAAAAATGTCTTTCCCTGTTCTTGCCGACGTTGTAATCAAATCCGGCGGCAATTCCCCGCGTGTCCATATCCGGTTCGGCGGTAACGCTCAATCCCTCTTTATCAAGGTCGAATTGAGAATAAGAGATGACGGAACAGCGGCACCGCCACCCGTTCGGCGGGTAGTGCGTTTCCCAAAACGGGTGATCGACCGGTAAAACCGTATTGTGCCATTGCCGGTGTTCTTCCCGCGTCCTGCCGTCCATAACGCAGACATAACGCAAAAATGGCGCGGCTTTCTTGTTTTCCTCGAAAGCCTCCCAATGTCCCGCCGCATACGCCATGCGGACGTTCGTGTCGTAAATGATTGACAACCGGCGCGGGCTTCCAAGTTGAACTTCCTCTTTCAAGCCCGTGTGCGGATTGACAAGCTCCTTTTTTCCCCACCAGCCCTTTCTTTCAAGTATCGGCTGGATGTTTTCTTTCCATTTTTGAAACGGAACGCCTTTTTCCAAAGCGTCCTCAAGGCTTTGTTTTATGTCTTGCAAAAGGTCTGTTTTCATCGCTTTGGCGACCGTGAACGCGATTTGATGCTCGCGTTTCCACACGTCCGTCCAATTAAAGCCGATCTTATAGCCTTTCTTCTTCAAAAAATTGATGGCGGCGGTCGGCGCAAGCGGGGTAAAATCAGTTTTCGCCATAGCCGACGCGTCCGTTTATGTTCGCCCGAAAGAAAGCCTGTGTCAGCACCGTTTCCAGCCTGTCCGTGTCCATATCGGGATAGACTTCAAGCAAAACCCGCCGCGCTTCCTCATAGCTGTTGCAGTTCTTTATCGCTTCTTCGACCGGCGTTAAAATGCCGGAAAGCGTTTCTTCGTATTCCGCCGCCATTTCCCGCGCCGCCAGCTCCATATCGTCCGGTTCAAGAGCCGTTAAACCGTCGTTTAAAGCCTCGTTTAACGCCCTTTCGTTCAAAGCGGGATTGACCGCCAGAGTGTATTCCAGAACGTCATCATCGTCTTTCGGGGCTTGCAAGCCCAGCTTCGACCGGACTTCGGAGGCGGAAACTTTCAGCCCCAGCGGAACAAGGTCTTTAATGACCGTGGCTAAAACGGAAATGTCCTCCCGTTCTTCGTTGCCGATGACAATATCGGGATATTTGTCCTGCGTCCCGAAGTTCAGGTCGATCATCGGACGGACGATGTCGCGCTTTAACGCCGCCTGAAGCTGCTTGATGTCCGACCACATAATGTCGTGCCGGACTTCGTTATGTTCCTTTGAAACCGCGTGACCGCCGGAAACCGCGTCCGTCGTTGTCGTTTGCCCCAGCACCGCCTTTGAAATCGACAGATCCACATAATTGGCGAATTTCTCATAACTTTCCGTTGAACTCGACCGCTGTGTTTCACTGATAAAGTCGATTGCCATACTTTCGGGAATGATGACCGCCGCGTCCGATCCGATGTTATAAACGGCTCTCAACAGCTTTTTCCGGTCTTCGTCCGTGGAAGACGAGCCGTATTTTCCTATTCTGATCGGCTGACCGTAAACTTCAAGGAACGTCACCCAGCTCTTGACGTTGAAATTCTTAAACAGATAGAACCAAGCGACCAGACGCGCCAATCCGCACCGGACGGGAATGCCGGATTTCGCTTTGATTTTCGCCGTCAGATACTTATACGGTGTCAGCGGTCGCGCCCCGTCTTCGGTTTTCAGCATAATCGTCCGCATATCGTTCCGGTCGAACGTGAACCACTTCGGGTCTATCAGCTCCAAGCGTTGAGGCATCCATTGACCGCAAGACGTGTCCCAAATGATTTCCGAAACCGAAAAGCCTTTGCCGACCGCGTCCATAACGTCAAAAATTTCTTCCGAAAGACAGTCGCGGTTTAAAAACTCCTCGACAAATTCCGCGTGGCGCAAGGCTTGGGCGGAATCGTCCGCCGGTTTGACCGTTATTTCTTGCTGGGCAACGGCGCGTTTGCGCGTTCCCAACACGGAAGCGTATTGCATTTCCTTTTCTTC
>JAFVAT010000002.1 GCA_017480385.1 Alphaproteobacteria bacterium
ATCTCGTAGCGTTTTTCCCCATAGAATACTTTGCGGCGATATTTCGGCGCGAATACTATGTGATATTTGCAGTTCCATGCTGTATGTGATAATGTCTTTACATCATTCATTGTTAAACTCCTTAGTTGCAGTTGCCAGACCGCAGTCTGAGTTTACCTAAGGAGTTTTTTTGTGCATAGCTATAAGCTTTCCGGAACCACGCGCCTAGCGCGTGGTCTTCAGAGTACAAAAAAGACTACCTTAATAAGTAGTCTTTCTTTTTATCAGAATGAATACCTGAAAGTCGCCATTAACGTATGCGATAAATAATCAGGCCTCCATTCCAAATTATACCCGGCGGATAGATCGACGTGATCTCCATACAGCCAAGAAATAGAAGCCCCCAATTCGGCTCCGATCGCTTTAAAGTCATCGCCGGTAACCGTATAAGTGCTTCCGTTCGGCAGGTTTACAACCGCGTCTTCGCTGGAAGCCGTCAGGTCGTAAGTAACGACCGCAGAAAATTCGCTGTGCCAGGAAGATGTTTCCGTCTTTGACCAATCCTTATTCATGCGGGCCTCGGCAACCAAAGTCATGACATCAGTCGAAATCGCCCCGATATCCTGCCCTATTTCATCTTGGTGTGCTTTGCGCTTGGACGAAACATAACGCAGCCCGACCGCCGGCGTAAAAGAATGCATTTCTTTGCCGACCATTACGGAAGCGCCGAAAGACGATCCGTCATATTCATCACCGATGGTCATACCGGAAATATTTTTGTTTTCTTTATAGCTCATAGAAGTCATGTTCAATACTGAACTGACGAACCAATCCGACGGCTTGTACATGCCGTACACAAAGAATGAATTGCCGTCCACGTCGGTCGAACGCTGCAGCGTATCAACGCTTGAAGAAGTGGAAGCATATCCAGCGCCTAAAGCGAAAACATCGAACAGCTGAACGTCTGCGCCGAACGCAAAGCCTGTCGTATCGCCGGAAAAGCCTTCCGGTTTGCTGGAGGACAAATATTCTGAAGTGTTATAGAACGTTTGAGCCCATAAACCGAATTCCTTAGCGCTGGAATAATTAGTTTTCTTTTTAGCCCACCGTTTGCGTTCAGCCGTCGTTTCGATTTGTTCCTGAGAACCGGGTATGACACGGCGCTGGTAAGCCGGTTTGGCTCTGGTAACGGGCTGATCTTCCTGATCATAATACCCGGCGCGACGGTAATAATCCGAAGAACGCATAAAACGAGCTTTATACGGTGAACCGCCCGCGCGGCCATACATTTTTTGGATATCTTGGAACGTTCTGGACGCATTGCCCAAATTGCCCAGCAATCTGTTCAAACGCCCTGACAAAGTGTTGGAAATTTTAGACTGCAAAGCAATCGGCTGACGGGACATCGCATTCGTGACATCCGGTGCCAAAGCCGTCAAAGCGTTCAAATAAGACCGCGAAGTCCCGTTTTGTGACAAAGCATCCAAATGTTCCGCAACCGTGAAAGCTTTTGTATCGAAATCAAACAATTCGCCGTCCAAGAAAGCCGCCGCCGTATTGATTTGGTTCTGATTCCCAGCTTCTGATTCTGCATATTCACCGGCACTGAACACCTGTTTCAGCCGATAACGCAAACCGTCGCTTGTATCTCCTTCTTTTTTAAAGTCATAACGATTATTACTGAATATGAATTCACCATTTGTTGTTCCGTTAGAAATTTGAAATACAGTTCCTTCTTCCGTCGTACGTACGCCATAATCAATTTTCAAATCAAGCGCAACATCGTTTCGAATATCTAATTCTGCATTGTTTTTCAAAATGATGCGACCATACCCTGTATCTTGAACAACACCGGCATCATCAACGGCGTTACGGGAAATGCGCATCGCAAACGTAGAAGAATTATCAAAGGTCAATCGACCGGATTGAACGGTTAAAACATGCGTGTCAAGGCTGAGTGTCCCTCCGTTAATTGATCCGCCATTTGAGATTGTCGCGTCTTTTTCAAAGATAAGTTTCCCTTGAGCAACTTCGAAATTGCCGATTGTTACAGCACCGGCTCCTCTGCCACTGAATAAAACTTCACCAGTTTCACTAACCGTCAACGAGTTAATATTGGCAGTTTCACGGAAAGAAGCCAAACCGTTTTTAATCGAAACGACATTAATAGCAGAGTTTTGATTAAAATACGTTTTTGCCTCATTCAATTCTAAAGTATCAAAATTTGTTGTTGTATTGCCAAAAACTAATGTGCCCCTATCGGCTTTAATCGTTCCATAATATTCAGAGGCATAATTGAACCGCGCGCTAGCATCGCCCTGCAGATACAAAGTCCCTCCTGCGTTACCGTCTAATCGACCAGTCCCTGAAAATTCGGAAGTGACCGTTACCGTCACACCATTTTGGATATTAATCCTCCCATCAGCCGAAGAATATTTCAACGTCCCAATAGTCGAATTGCCGACAAAGTCAATCATACCTTTTCCGACCGTAACGCTGGTCAATGCATTGCCGCCCGTCGAAAATTGAACAGTGTCATTGGTATCGCCTATTGCGACAAAAGAACCGGCCCCGTAAACGGCTCCGACGGCAGAGGGACCTGCTGTATACGTCTGAGCAAGTGTTTTAACGCTTAAAACGGCAGAGGGATTCGCCAAATTGATATATCCGCCATCTACAAAAGTCAAAGCATCGATGCTGATCGCGTTATACAACTCTGCCGCTCCGCCCGATATTTTCAATTTAGCTAAATTGCTCAACGGCGCCTTGAACGAGGAAACCAGCTGATTGCCTTCGCTGTCCGCTTTATATATCAGGTTCAGAGTTCCTTTGCCCGTAATGGCATTTGTCCCGTTCGTATTGATCTGGCCGACCGACAGAACATAACCTTCTTCAATATTCAGCGTCCCACCATTCGAAGACAAGAATCCGATCGCTTTAATTCCTTGGTTTGTTTTGATATTGGCTTTTCCCTGTCCGATTTTGATCGTTCCGTCAAAGCCGGCATCGGACATAGCGAAGGTTCCCGTTGCCGTTCCGGTCAAATTAAGAATTCCGCCCCCCGCCAATGTATTGCCACCGTTAACCATAATGTCCGAAGAAACATTCAAAACAGTATATTCATTGCCAATTGTTAATGTTCCACCTGAACTACCGTCAAAGACCACTTTGGAAAGAGTCGTTGTCAGAACATTATCTGCAGAGCCATTGGCTAAAACCAAAGAGCTCCCTGTTGTTGTTCCGTCTATTGTCATCGTTCCGCCGATTGTATTGCCAGCCCCTGAAAGCGTGATTGTACTGCCTTCATTCGCCGTAACGTTTCCGGAAATAGCCGCATTGCCGTTAAAGGCCAGCTCCGTTGATTCTTCAGCCGTTACGTTTCCGGAAACAGATGTATTCCCCTTAAAGGTCAGCAACGCCGCTTTTTCAGCCGTAACGTCTCCAGAAATGACGGCATTGCCGTTAAAGGTCAGCTTGGTTGATTCTTCAGCCGTCACATTTCCTGTTAAAACGGCATCATGTATAATTGTGGCAATTGCCCTGTCAGTTACGGTCAAATTTTTCAGACTGCTCAAAGAGCTGTAAATATTAATACTGTCACTTTCTGCCAGATTCAACGTACCGCTGCCGGTAACAACAGTTGTCGGAGAGGAGGTCTCTGAACTTGGTCCCAAATTGCTTCTGACGGTCAGCGTTTTGCCGTCAGCAATGTTCACAGTCGATTTCTGCCCACCGTTTGAACCGGCCTTTAAAGTCAGCCCTGTTCCCGAACTGCCAACCTGCGTATCCGTATTGATATACGCCATAGCGCCGCCTTCAACGGTCAGCATATTCAAATCTTGCAGACTGGAAGAAAAATACCCTTTTGCCGTCGTGCCCGACAAAATCAAAGCAGAATTAGCCGCAGTTCCCGTAATTTTCGTCTCTGCATAATCCGCCCGAATGGTATTTAGAACGGTAATTTTTCCTTTTAAATCAAGCGTCCCACTTTGATCAGAAAAAGAAATATTCCTAAAGCCGGATCCGCCTTCGATATTCAGCGTCCCCCTGCCGGTGATCAGGTTAGCCAAATAATGACCGGAATCGGTTTCATAATCGTTTTTAATTGTGCCGCCACCTTGCAAATTAAGCGTGCCAGAGCCGTACACATACGGCGTCTTATCATTTCCGAATGCATTGGCGATTGTTAACATTCCCTTATTTACGATAACGGTCGCTTTTGAATTGCCTACCGTTATATCACTCGCATCTTTTTCCTGATACCCGAAATTAAATGTATCGATTTTGGATTCGCCGGTATAGCTGAAAGTCATTGTCCCAGCTTTGAAACTAGTACCGTGATACCCTCCGAAATTCAATGTATCTAACAATACCTGACCGGCGAAAGAGGATCCGTTCCCATCAACCAGGTTCAGCGTGCCGCCGGCGGTTTCGCCTTCGGTCCGCCCGCTGATAACATTGCTTGACAATGATTGAACCGAGCAGTTGTTTGTTCTGGTACAGGCGTACTCATCTGTATCTGTCGGATCATCAGTCAGTGTCAGAATTGCATTATCTGTCAAGACTAATGTTCCGCCCTCAGACGAAGTAAATTCCACACTGCCCAATTCCAGATTGCTGGTAATTGTTGCGGTTCCCGTTCCGATCTGCAATCCGCCCAAATATTTGATGACCTCGCCTGCGCCACCTGTGCCGCCAAAGTTAATATCAACCCCGTCCAACAGACGCAAAATTCCCTGACCCGAAATGGAATTGCCTGTGCCGCTGAATTCTCCCGGATTTTGCTTCAACGCTAAAATTGCATTTTCACCGACTAAATTAATTGTACCATTATTCAATTCCAAACGGTTTAACGTCAACATACCGTTTTTCAAATTGACGATACCATATTCCACCGTCATATTGCCGATAATATCATCATATCCCGTCTGACTGTTAAAATCCGCCGTTACTTCATTTCCGTCGCCGGCTGTGCCTCGAACAATGACCTTGCTACTGTCACCGTCCATTTTCATACGGCCTTGAAAGTCGGCTTTCCCTGTAATGATCAATGTTCCGGCCCCTTCAATGGTCCCCATTGCTTCCTGATCCCCTTTTGTTGCCAAATTCTCAACTGTCAGGGTTCCATTGACATCAACTGTAGATCCTTTAAAAGCCGTTAATTCTTTCACAAAAGCCGCCCCGTTTGAATCAATTGTAAATGTGCTGGCGTTAATAACATTCCCGAAATCAACTGTATCAACATACAGCGCGCCACTTTGAACCGTTGCTGTACCCTGCGTCATTTTCAACGTTTTAAACGAAACACTGTGTGAATCAAACAACGCCTCCGCGCCGTTTTCGACATTAACCGTCAGATGTTCGCTTGCAAACGCCAACAGATCGCCGTTTTCATCATAAACGTCTTTATCTGCAAAGGTCAGCGTCATGCCGTCTTTGATTGTCAACACCCCCGGCTGAACATCTTTGTCTCCCGAACTGACTATTTTCCCCTGAACAAAATCATAATAGGACCATGATTGCGTACCGCTGGTAATGATTTGGGACGTATTCCAGATCGTTGAAGATGCCGTCAGCGTTAACGGATGATCAGATCCCACCGGTTCAGAGTAAAAAATGATTTTACCGTCATCAAAGTTTAATTCCTTAACAACCAGTTCGGCACCCAAGATCAAAGTGGAGTTCTTTAAATTAACCTGGTCAATAAGCGTACGCCCGGTAATACGAATCACGCCCGGATCACCTACTCCGGATCCCGCTGTACCGTTTAAAACAGATAAAGAAGTTGTATCGGTTACATTGCCGGTTGCAAAAGTAACAGACCCACGTCCCAAAGAAATAGTGCCAAACGAAATCAAAGATCCGAATTCCGCACTGGCCGTTTCAGACAACTTTAATTCACCGCTGCCGATCAGGCTGCCGCTTAATTTAATATTGTTTTCAATCGATAGGGTAGAGGAAATATTCAAAATTGAAGAAGCATTTTCCTGCATAAAGCCCTTAACCGTAACCGGAGCATCAATGTTCAGCCTCCCATATTGCAGCAGGATATTTCCCTCATTCCATGTAAGAGCAGAACTGATTGTAAATGTTCCGAGATCTCTACTATCCGCAAAATACAATGCCAGTGTTCCGCCGCCGTTGAAGCCATAGGTGGACGACTGAGCCTCAATCGAACCGGTTTTCCCCTGTAATGTTAATGTTCTGTCTTCCTCGATCGTAAAGCGACCGCCTATAATATTAATCGTGTTTTCCGGTGCTTCAATCGACAGATTGGCATTGGTTCCGGTATCTACGCCGTCGCCGTTTTGATTCTGACCGATAAACCAGTTTCCGCCGGAAATATTAATGTTGCCGGAATTGGACGAATACATATAAATTGACGAATCTTTAGAAATATAAAAATTCCCGCCGGAAATATTAATATTGCCCGCTGTATAAACATCATTTCTATTTGATCCGTCACACCCGCTTTCTGATATGGTGCATGTATAAAAGGTGCTGATAGGATTCCCCTTGCGGATCTTGATTGCACCATAGAAAATTCCGTTGCTGATCGCCAAATTGCTGCTGAATGCTTCAGAATAGTAAGATACTAGGTCATTCAAAGTGTTACCTTCAAAATCCTGATTTATTTTAAGCCCGGGATTAAAAGAACCTTTAGCCCCGATATAGCCGGAATAATCCCATAGAACTCCGCCGTTAAAATCAAAGACCGGCGTTCCGGAGCGGGCTTCAATGTTAAGTCCCGATGAATCGTAAGAATAGTATCCTGCCGAATAGGTATCAGCAGTAGAAGGTTCCAGATATGCCTCGCCCTGTATCGAAGCTGTAGGAATGCCCGTTGTTGTTACATCACTGCCTGCCGGACCAAGGATATAAAGTCTTCCGTCGGAAATTCCGCCTGTCGGGATCAGCGTCGTATCATTAACAAGCACAGTATCTCTGTTATTTACGTACAATTTCGCGCCGCTTTCCTTTGTAATCAAAGCGTTGTTGTCCAAAAACAGCGAATCTACATAGGTTGTCCCGTTAACGTTCAATTGCCCCGCCACATGCAACGAGCTCAGGTAAACATTGCCGTTAAAAAAGGAGGCGTCTGATGTGCTTGTCAAATATAACGATCCGACCTGATTTTCTGCGCTGTTGACATTCCTCAGCGTCGCCGATCCGGTTGTTACCGTTTTACCTGATGCGATATTTAATGTCCCGCTCGATGCAGTCAAAGTATTCAAATACACATTCCCATTCAAGCTGCTTGTGCCCGTTCCGGTTATGTTTAACGTTCCCCGCTGCGTGGAATTAATATCATACGCCGTTATTGTGTTAACCTGTAAGGTAGAATTCTCCCCTTCGTTAAACGTAATCTTATTTCCAGACCCTGCCGTTAAAGTTCCAACGTTTGCTTGGTAATTGCTTATATGAAATGTTCCTTTATCAGCAGACGCAAAACGGACGTTCGTGATGTTTGTACCGGCATCAGTATAAGCAACCGACACGTCTTCAGAACCAACAACTAAATTCGCCAATGTGTGGCCGCCGGTTGAATCTATATACCCTTCATCCTGATGTAATGTTCCCGTTCCGAAAACGACGGCTTTACCGGAAGCTATATTTCCAACATATAAATGTCCGTTATTAACAATTAATGTCCCGTCATTCAGGACAATTTCATTTACAGAAGAAGTCCTTGAACCGGAAAATGTTAGAGACGGATTATACTCCTCATCGTCATATATAGTACCCGTTATAGTATCTAAATACACGCTGCCGGCAAATGAGGCTGAGTCTTGCACTTCAAGCGTTCCCTGCTGTGTGGAAGAGGTGTTAATATTTACCGCGGAAAAAACGCCGGTCGCGGTTAAAGTGTCTGTAATTTCACATGTTCCCGTATTTGCTCCGTCAATACACGCCGCCGCCAAAGCCGGGTTTGCAGGCATCAGCCAAACGGTCGCCGTTAATGCCGTCGATATCATTAATCGGGTTTTATAGGAATGTATCTTTTTAATCAACTGCATGGTACCCTCTATAGACGTATGCACCCTATAGCCTAAAAGAAATTGATTAAAAAAAACTTTCGCTTTAACTTTTTTAGCCGTCAAAAAACGCGGCTGAAATCAAAAATTCAATATTGCCTTCCGGTCCCTTAATCGGGCTGGGGGTCAGACTTTTCACCGTCCAGCCGGGCAAACCGTCTATCCATTCCCGGACATGCGCGCACACCGACGCATGCAGTTCGGGATCCCGAACAACCCCGTTTTCACCGACCTGATGACGTTCGACTTCGAATTGCGGCTTGATCAGCGCGATTAAAAAAGCGCCCGTTTTCTTCGCAAAACTCATCGGTTTGGGCAAAACGTTTTCCAAACGGATAAAGCTGGCGTCACACACAATCAAATCTATTTCCTCCGGAATATGTTCCGGCGTCAAATACCGCGCGTTCATGCGTTCCAAAACAACAACCCGGTCATCAGTCCTTAATTTCTGCGCCAGCTGACCGTATCCCACGTCTACAGCATATACCCTTTTGGCTCCCTGCGTCAACAAAACGTCCGTAAAACCGCCCGTCGAACACCCGACGTCAAGGCAAACCAGCCCCGTCGGGTCTATGCCCGAATCGTCCAATCCCTTAACCAGTTTCAATCCTCCGCGCGACACCCACGGAAACGCTTTGCTCTTCACGGTTAAAACCGAATCGGATTTCAACACTTCTCCCGCTTTATCAATGCGTTTTGTCCCGCACAAAACGACGCCGGACATGATCAGCGCCTGCGCTTTCGCCGCGTTTTCCGCCAATCCCTGCTCCACCAGCAGCAAATCCGCGCGTTGTTTTTTCATCGCTTTATTTTGCCGCCGTCATTACGGCGTCCGCAATCGCGCGCGCGTCCAATCCGGCCAATTGGTACTGCCGTTCCATTGACGCCTGTTCGATAAACGAATCCGGCATTGTCAGCAGGCGCACTTTTGTTTTTTCCAGCAGGCCGTTATTCGCCAGCCACATCATGACCATTGATCCGAATCCGCCCTGCACACCTTCTTCCACAACAACCAGTCCCTGGTGTCCTTCGGCCAATTCACGCAGCAGTTCCCCGTCCAGAGGTTTGGCAAACCGCGCATCGGCGACCGTTGCCGAAATGCCCTCCAACGCCAAAAGATCCGCCGCGGCCAAACAGGCCTCCAGCCGTGTTCCCAAGCTTAAAATCGCCGCCCGGTTGCCTTCGCGCACAATCCGTCCTTTCCCGATTTTCAGGGGCTCCGTTTCCTCCGGCATATCGGGCAAAACGCCTGCCCCGCGCGGATACCTTACCGCTGACGGCAGATCGTCAATCCCCGCCATAGTCATCAGCATTCTTTGCAGCTCCGCCTGATCCGACGGCGCCATAACAATCATATTCGGAATGGGACACAGCATTGCCAAATCAAACGCGCCATGGTGCGTTGCGCCGTCTTCACCGACATAGCCCGCCCGATCAATCGCGAACCGCACCGGAAGCTTTTGCAACGCCACATCGTGCAGCACTTGGTCATACGCTCTTTGCAAAAAGCTGGAATACAGCGCGACAAACGGCTTCAGCCCTTCGCAGGCCAGGCCCGCCGCAAACGTCACCGCATGTTGTTCCGCTATCCCTACGTCAAAAAAGCGGTGCGGATACCTTTCCGCAAAAGCGTCCAGCCCCGTCCCTGATGGCATTGCCGCCGTAATCGCCGCAATCTTTTGATCTTTTTGCGCCAAAGACACGATCGTATCGGAAAAAACCTGCGTAAATGTCGGGCGGGACGTTTTTTTCGGAGAAAACTCGCCCGTTTCGATGTCAAACCCCGATACGCCGTGATACTTGGACGGCCATTTTTCCGCCGGCCCGTACCCCTTCCCTTTGTGCGTCACAACGTGCACTAAAACAGGGCAGTCTTCTGTCATATCACGAACGTTTGTCAAAATTGGAATCAACTGTTCAAAGCTGTGCCCGTCAATCGGTCCGATATAGTAAAATCCCAATTCCTCAAACAGCGTGCCGCCCGCAACAAAGCCCTTTGCATGACGTTCCGCCTTCAGCGCCGTATCTTTCACAAACTGTGGAAAGCGGGCCGCCATATCCAAAACGACTTGGCGCACGGTCATATACGGCTTTGACGAAATCAGATGAGACAAATGGTGGCTCAATGCGCCGACCGGACGCGCAATCGACATGTCGTTATCGTTCAAAACGACGATCATGCGCGAATTCATCGACCCCGCATTGTTCATTGCTTCAAACGCCATGCCAGCGCTCATCGACCCGTCGCCGATCACGCCGATCACATTGTTTTTCTTGGCCAGCAGATCACGGCCCGCCGCCATACCGACAACCGCCGAAATCGATGTTGAGCTGTGCCCTGCTCCGAACGGATCATACTCGCTTTCCGAACGTTTTGTAAAACCGGACAGCCCATCCGCCTGCCGCAAAGCCGAAAAACGCTTCTTGCGTCCCGTTAACAGCTTGTGCGCATAGCATTGATGCCCGACATCCCAAATCAGCTTGTCCTGCGGCGTGTTAAACACGTAATGCAGCGCGATCGTCAGCTCGACCACGCCCAAACTGGCCCCCAAGTGCCCGCCCGTAGAGGAAACAACGCGTATAATTTCCTGCCGGATCTCTTCAGCCAAATAGGGCAGATCATCAATCGGTAAAGACCGCAGGTCCGCCGGCGAATCAATCGCGTCCAGCAAAGGAAAGTCTATCGTCTTCAGCGGCTTGTCTTTCGCCGCCTGATTTTGTTCGCTCATGAACGGCGTTCCACGATAAAGCGCGCCAAATCACGCAGATAATACGCCTTTTCATCAAAACATTCCAAAGAAGCAATTGCCTGATATGACAAAGCGTCAGCCTGTTCTTTTGCCTTTTCCAATCCCAGCAAGGAAATAAAGGTTGCTTTGTGTGCGTCTAAATCCTTGCGCACCGCCTTGCCCATTGAATCGGCGTCCCCTTCCACATCTAAAATATCGTCGGCAATCTGGAAAGCCAGGCCGATATCGCGCGCATAATCTTTCAATGCCTGTCGGTCTTCATATGATCCTTTGCCCATAATTGCGCCCGCTTCACAGGCAAAGGAAAACAGGCGGCCCGTTTTCATCTGCTGCAGCCGGATAATGCCCGGCATGTCCATATCGTCCTCGTTTTCCGCCAGAATATCCAGCATTTGACCACCGATCATGCCGTTCATGCCCGCCGCTTTGGACAATTCGGCTATTAATTGGCAGCGGATTGCCGGTTCAAACAGGCAGTCGTCCGCCGCTATTACGCCGAAAGCTCTGGTCAGCAACCCGTCGCCCGCCAAAATCGCCGTTGCTTCATCGTATTGTTTATGGCAGGTCGGCTGACCGCGGCGCATATCGTCATTATCCATGGCCGGCAAATCGTCATGAATCAGCGAATAACAATGCACCATTTCCAAAGCGACCGCCACCCGCAGCGCTCTGGCCTTTTCCACGCCGAACAACTGAGCGCTCTGCAAAACCAAAAAAGGCCGCAAACATTTGCCGCCCGCCAAAACGGAATAACGCATCGCTTCAATCACGCGGCGCTCCGGCGTATTCGGAATCGGCAGCAATCGATCCAACTCAGCTCTGACTTCGGCAGAGGTTTCTTTGATAGCAGCGGTTAAACTAGGCATTATTCTTCTCCATAGCAGCGGGGGGTAAAACCAATGGCCTGTCCGTTCAGAGAGGCCGTAATCTGATCAATCTTCAAACGAGCGGCAGACAGCTTTTGTTCGCAATGGCGCCGCAGAAGCATTCCGCGTTCGTAATAATCTATCGCTTCGTCCAATTTGACCTTGCCGGTTTCCATTTGGCGAACGATATCCTCTAAAGCGGTTAAAGCTTCCTCATAGCTCATTTTTTCTATTGCCTGAGCCGTCTGTTCTTCACTCATTTTGATTCCTTTACGGTTAAAAAATCATTCTTTAATTTTAACCACCAACAATACTGTCAGGTCAAAGACTTTTTTATACTTTTCTTACTTATTCGCGCCGGCCCTGAATCGCCGCCTGAAAAACATCTGCCGGCTTTATTCCTTTTTTCCACAGGCGGCGCTGCTTATACAGTTCTTTCCACATCGTTTTGGAATCCGGCCAACGCTTGTGAACCCACAGCCACTGCGCCGGATCGTCTCTGATCCAACGTTCCAAAACCTGATTCGCTTTTTCCATAAAACGGCGGGTATCCTCTTCATTATTGCCCGTTTTTTCTATCCGGAGAGGTTCTTCAAACGTAAGGCGGTAATGCGCGCCTTTCAAACGCTGAGACCGCACCGGCAAAGCCGGATAATCGTGCTTTAAAACCAAAGAAGCCAAAGACGGCGTTGTCATAACGGGATAACCGAAAAAATCAACCGGAATGCCTTCGTTCATTTTTTGATCGATCAGTAACGCGAAATGACCGTCTTTGCGCATTAAATCAACGATTTGACGAAAACCGCTCATGCCTTTAGGGACCAATACGCCCCGTATTTTTTGACGAAAATATCGAAACAGCCATTCGACATAGGGGTTGTTTGCCGACCGGTAAATTCGATGAAAAGGCAGATTCAACTTTACCCCTGCGACAGAAGAAATCTCCCAATTGCCGATATGCGCGGAAAAGAAAATACCCGCTTTGCCGTCATCACGCAGCTTTTCCGCCCGTTCATAATTCACAAACTCGATCCGATCGTCATAGTGTTCGCATAACCAGCGCAAATGTGGATATTCTACAAACGTGCGAACCAGATTATCCCACATTTTCACAACGATTTCATCAATCTCCGCCGGCGTTTTTTCCGGAAACGCTTTCATTAAATTATAGCGCGCCACCCAAGAAACGCGTAAATGCGGGCCGATATGCCGCCCTATAAACCCGCCGACAGCCGACGCCCAATCCAACGGCAGAAAACGAAAGACAAGACAAAAGAAAATGGTTCCCGCCAACTCTAAAGGATAGCGCGTGCACAGATAAAAAGCCCGTTTCAATCGCCTTTTTAAAGATCTCTTCTTTTTTGCCATACCATTTCCTTATCTATGCAACGCGGATAAAAGCGCGCACATCGTATCCGGCGTATCCCATACCATATAGGCTTCGACAATCTGAATATTTTGCTGAAAACGCGGCGCGATCCGCACACCATCCTTTGCCGTTGTCACCAAAACGGCGTCAAGCTTGTCCGCCTGGGCAATCATGCTTGTCATATCCTGATCCGTATACGGATAGTGATCCGAAAAAGATCTGGTTTCCACAACATCACACCCGTATTCCTTAAGCATATCAAAAAACTTTTCCGGATAGCCTATGCCGGCAAAAGCGAAAACTTTTTTCCCGGACAGCTGTTCAATTTTCGCAACGTCTTGTTCAATATGCATGCCGATAAAGGGCAAGTTTTCATACTGCCCGCCGATCCATTTTTTAATGCCGGCCTTATCTTTGCCGACCACGACAAAAGCATTGGCACGCTTTAAACCGTCCCGAAGCGGCTCGCGCAAAGGCCCCGCCGGAAAAACATGACCGTTGCCAAACCCATAGCGTCCGTCAAAAACGGCTAAAGACAGCGTTTTAATCAGCTGCGGATTTTGAAAACCGTCGTCCATAATAATAACGTCCGCCCCCATTTTTTCCGCTTTTTTTGCACCGCGCGCTCTGTCTGCGTCAACAATCGTCGGCGCCACGCGTGCCAGCAGCAGCGCTTCATCGCCGGTTTGAGACGCTTTATGCTTATCCGGATCAACGACAATATTGCTTGCCCCGCCGCCATACCCGCGCGTTAAAAACACCGGCTTCATGCCGTTCATTTTAAAATACTCGGCAATCGAAATCGCCATTGGCGTTTTTCCTACGCCTCCCATAACCAAATTCCCGACGCAAACAACGGGAATTTTTGATTCATATGGTTTTGTTTTCCTGATCCGACGGCGTACCCCCCAAGCATAAAGCCGCCCTAAGGGCAACAACAGCCGGCTTAGAAAAGTATTCTCTTTCTGCCAAAAATTTGGCGCCTTGATCGGCATAGTCCCCCTCTGCTTTTAATCGGTTAAGTATGGTTCCAGCTCAGGCATCAAACGGTCCAAAACGTTAGATTCCGCTTCGGCAAAAACACGTGCGTTTTTTTGCCTTTCGTTCAGCAGTTTTTTATCCGTCAACAATTTGATCACGACCTGCGCCAACGCCGTTTCATTTTCTGCGACAAATACGGCCTCCGCTTCTTTTGCCCGCGCTGTAATTTCACGGAAATTCATCATATATTGGCCGCACAAAACGGCTTTTTCCAAACGCGCCGGCTCTATAATGTTCTGACCGCCGAAAGGAATCATCGATCCGCCGACAAAAGCGACTGCGCCCAAACGATAGAACAATCCCATTTCCCCGATCGTGTCTGCCAAATAGATATCCGTCTGCTTGGTAATTTCTTCTTTGCGTGACCGGCGGGAAACCGTCAGGCCGACCTTTTTAAAAATCCCTTCGATTTCATCGGCGCGATTGGGATGACGCGGTGCGGCAATCGTTAAAATATCGGGAATTTTTTCCTTAATCGCCTTATGTGCATATGCGATAATTTCGTCTTCCCCCGCATGCGTGCTGCCCGCCGTCCAGCAGGCCCGCTTTCCGATCTGTTTTTGCATGCGTTTCAATTCTTCCTCATCAACCGGCAGCGGCGCCGCGGCAAACTTAATATTGCCGACACAAGCTGTGTCTTCGGCTCCGATTGCTTTTAATCTGTCGGCATCTTCCTGCGTCTGTCCAAACGATTTAACAAACATTTTTTGCAGCTGACGACTGAATTTCGGCATTTTTTTCCACCGCGCAAAAGACCGATCCGAAACGCGCCCGTTAATCAAAATCAAAGGGATTTTACGTTGCGCAATCACCGACAGAATATTCGGCCAAAATTCGGATTCAAGCCACAAGACCAAATCGGGCTTCCAATGATCGACGAAACGCGTCACCTGCGGCATGCAGTCAATCGGAACATACTGATGAAAAGCCGTTCCGGACAGCCGTTTTTCCATTAGCTGCGCCGACGTGACCGTACCGGAAGTCACTAAAATATGCACAGAAGGGTGAAGCTGCTGAATTTTTTGAATCAAAGGCAGCATTGACAGCGTTTCGCCGACGCTGGCGCCATGCAGCCAAACCAACTTTCCCTCCGGTCTGGGCATAGAAGCAAACCCCATGCGTTCTCCGAAGCGTTCCAAATCCTCTTTGCCGCGGGATTTGCGCACGGCCAAATAGGCCGCAATCAAAGGATAGCCCATGTATGTTGCCGCCTGATACAAAGAAACGGACATTAAATTCATTTTATTTTCCTTCCATGCGCAAAGAAATTCGCCCTTTAAAACCGATGCGCTGATCAGCTTCCTGCGTTAAATCGATTAATCTGTCCTCTAAAATCTGCCGCCATTTGTCTATACCCGCCTGATCTAAATCGGACGGAATATAAATCGGTTCGCTTAACAAAACGATTCCCTTGTTAAAGAAAAAAGGAAGCAAAAATCGATCCCATGTTTTCAGCAGCATTCCCCTTTTAACCGAAAAAGCGGATAATACTATCGGCCTTTGGGATTTTTTGGCCAAAGTAATCAATCCCTCGGTCATTTTATATCCGGGTTTACGCCCGTCCGGAGCCAAAGCTATAACATTGGCCGGCTGTTTCAAGGCTTTAATAATATCCAGAGCCGCCACAGCGCCGCCGCGCTTGGAGGAACCGTCTATTGTTTCTATGCCGACTCCATTCATCGCCGCCGCCATAATCCGTCCATCGCGGTGCAAAGAAATCAGAACGGAAACTTTCTTTTCTACTTTTTCGTGCATTTTCAAAAAAATATCCGATATTCCCCGGCCATGCCAAAACGTGATCAGATAAGAAAAATCACCTTTGACGTATTCATCGCGCGCTCCCTCAATCGTCCAGCGCGATGTTTTATAGACCAAAAGCACGTATAAATACAGCAACCAGCCCAGAATTGTCTGAACAATTCCGTTTGTGCCAATTTTTTTCAGAATCCGTATTTTTTTATGCATACGTATATCGTTTCCGGTTAACAGACAGTTTTATTTTTTAACTTACTACATGTTTATTAACAAGAGATAATCAAAAATATTATTTTCATTTTGACTTTAATCCATTCCCTTTTACACTATAAGGGTTTGCTGCAAAGGAAAAAGAAATGACCCGAAAAATAATCGCCGGTATGTTATGCGGACTTGTTCTGGCAATGTCAGGCTGTTTCAAAGAGAAAACAAAAAATAACGAAGAGCAGTCTCTGCCGGAAATTCAACAGCCGAACAAGGTATTGGATTATTTGGCTTTATCCGCTCATTTCCTTATTAATCAGCAGCAGCCTGACGGCTTTTTCAAATATGAATACGATTTTATTACCGGCAATTATACGCATTGGGACAACGTCATTCATCAGACCCGTGCCGGTTATGCCCTCATACAGTATTATATTTTTTTAGTCCGCAACAATATCGATTCACAGCTGGCCGCCATTGTTCTGTCCTCTGCGACAAAAGCTTTGCAGGGGTATTCATCGGCTTCGGTCGCCCACAACAGTATGCCGGGCAAACTGATTTCTTTTTACTATAATAAAAGCGGCATTTCGACACCGGATACACGCAAAATTTCGGCTAAGCACCGTGTTCAACGGTTGGAAGCGGAGGTTGCCGCCACGGCCCTTGCGCTGATTACGGAAATATCGTATTGGAGCTATACCAGCGACACAAGCTTTGCCGAAGACCGCGAACAATGGCGGACGGCCCTAATTTATCATGCGCAACAAGCTCTGAAAATGCCGGCGCAAAAGAACCCGTTTATGCCTTATATTTGGCAGGCATTTGCCATTTATGCGCAGTTTGACCCGTCAGACAAAGAAATTAACGAGCTTTTGCCCCAAATCGATGCTTATTTTACAACTCTGCCCCGATATATGAAAGATGTCGAGGATTATACTTGGGATATGATTGCCGCGAACCAGCGGTTCCAATCGACGCAGCAATTGTCTTTCGTCAGCTTTGCCGCCCGTCAGACGACACGGTTGCTGGAAGATATGTACACACAGCACGATACGACCATTAACAGCTGCGGGCTGTCCCTCGGATTGGTAGAAGCGTCATTGGTCTTAACCGGCCAGTCCGGAGATTATGCCAGGATCGAACAAACCGCTTTAGGCCGCAGTCAGCTGGAATACTACAGTTCGCTGAAATACACAATATTGCCCAATCAGGCCTGGATCGCCCTAGGCCCCGGAAGGACGCTTCACTCCCAGGACTTCAAACGTTTTGCCGGAGCATCTGTTTTCGGCATGCACATGCCGCGCACAAACATCGGTTTAATCGAAATGTGCCTGTTAACCGGCATGCGCTTTTCCAATGAAGACATCAAAGAACTGAAACAAAAAACAGGCAAAGAATAAACTCCGCCCGTTCCTGTTCAAGTCTGCTTTGGCCTGATTTTTTCTTTACGGCGTCATTCCCGGTTCCGGCGAAGACGGCCTTTCGGGCTGTTTCACGATCGGTCTTTTCACCAATCTTTTGACTTTAACTGTCGGCGCCGTTGCCGGCTGAGCCTCTTCAAATTCGGCGTCCTGCACTGTTTGACCGTTTATTGTTTCTAACGAACTGACAATTTGCAAAGAATCATTGATAACACGAATTTTAACAACAGAGTTATCTCTGACCCGGCCTTCCAAAATTGCTAAAGCCAGCTGATTTTCCAATTCCCGCTGGATCAGTCGTTTTAACGGTCTGGCGCCGTACATCGGTTCATATCCCATATCTGCCAGCCAATTGAGAGCCTGTTCGTCCAAATCAAGCTTAATATGGTGTTCCGCCAGCCGGTTATCCAATCGGGCCAATTGAATTTGCACAATGCCGTTCATATCCAAACGGCTTAAGCGTCTGAACAATAAAATTTCATCTAAACGGTTTAAAAATTCCGGCTTAAACGCCGCCTTAACGATTTCCATAACTTGCGGTCGAACCGTTTCGACATCCTGATCGTCCGGCTGATTGGCCAGAATTTGTGCCCCCAGATTGGAGGTCAGAATAATCAGCGTATTTCTGAAATCGACCGTGTGTCCCTGCCCGTCTGTCAACCGACCATCATCTAAAACCTGCAACAGGATATTGAATACATCGGGGTGAGCTTTCTCCACCTCATCAAATAAAATAACCTGATACGGACGACGGCGGACAGCTTCGGTCAGCACACCGCCTTCATCATAACCGACATACCCCGGAGGCGCCCCCAATAACCGTGCGACAGCATGCTTTTCCATAAACTCCGACATATCAATACGCAGCAAAGCCGTTTCGTCATCGAACAAGAAAGAGGCCAAAGATTTTGCCAATTCTGTCTTTCCAACGCCTGTCGGTCCCAAGAATAAAAACGACCCCATTGGCCTGTTCGGGTCCTGCAGTCCCGATCGGGAACGGCGCACGGCATTTGCCACGGCTTTAACCGCTTCGTTTTGTCCGACCAAACGCGCCTGAATGTGACTTTCCATATTCAACAGTTTCTCACGTTCGCCGGTCAGCATTTTATCCACAGGAATCCCCGTCCACCGTGACACAACGGAGGCAATCATTTCCGTGGTGACATTTTTGCTGGCGGAAACCTGAGCAGAAGCGGCAATGGCTTCGGCCTGCTTTAACTTGCTTTCCAATTCGGGGATTTGCTTATAACGCAATTCTCCCGCGCGTTCATACTGCCCTTCACGCAGCGCGCGATCCACCTCGATTCTGGCAGTATCCAGCTGTTCGCGCAGTTTGGAAGCATTGGCCAGCGCATTCTTGCTGGACAGCCATTCAGCAGTTTTTTGTGATGAATCTTCCTCCAAATCATGAATATCTTTTTCCAGCTTTTCCAGACGTTCCATAGAAGCTTCATCTGTTTCTTTTTTCAACGCTTCCCGTTCGATTTTCAGCTGAATCAGCTTTCGGTCAATCTCGTCCAAAGCTTCAGGCTTGGAATCAACTTCCATACGTAAACGAGAGGCGGCCTCGTCCATTAAATCGATTGCTTTATCCGGCAGAAAACGATCGGAAATATACCGGTTGGACAAAGTCGCCGCCGACACCAAAGCGCTGTCCGAAATTTTCACGCCGTGATGCAGTTCGTATTTTTCTTTAATCCCGCGCAGAATGGAGATCGTATCTTCCACTGTCGGCTCATTGACAAAAACCGGCTGGAAACGACGGGCCAAAGCGGCATCTTTTTCCACATATTTACGGTACTCATCTAAAGTCGTCGCCCCAACGCAGTGCATTTCTCCGCGGGCCAAGGCCGGTTTCAGCAAGTTGGAGGCGTCCATAGATCCTTCGGAAGCCCCCGCACCGACAATCGTGTGCATTTCATCAATAAATAAAATAATTTGCCCGTCAGCGGCTTCTATTTCCTCTAAAACAGACTTCAGGCGTTCTTCGAATTCTCCGCGGAATTTAGCGCCGGCAATTAAGGCCCCCATATCCAAGGCCAGGAGCTTTTTATTTTTTAAACTTTCCGGCACATCTCCATTAACAATGCGCAGCGCCAATCCTTCAACCACAGCTGTTTTCCCCACGCCGGGTTCGCCGATTAAAACAGGATTGTTTTTCGTTCTGCGGGACAAAACCTGAATTGTGCGCCGGATTTCCTCATCACGTCCGATTACAGGGTCCAGCTTGCCCTCCTGCGCACGCGCCGTATAATCCAATGTATATTTCTTTAATGCCTTATATTTCCCTTCCGCATCGGAAGTCGTTGCTTTCCGCCCCTGACGCAGATCCTCAATTGCTTTGTTCAGGCCGACCGCTGTCAGCCCGCATTCTGTCAGAATACGATGCACTTCCGTATTCGGAACGATCAGCATCGCCAAAAGCATGCGTTCCACCGTCACATACTCATCGCCGGCCTTTTGCGAAATTTCTTCCGCCTGCGCCATAATCTTGCCGAATTGCTGATTAGGATAACATTCAACGCTGCTGCCCGATACTTTTGGCAGTTTATCCAGCGCCTCCGTTACTTCTTTTTTAGCTTTTTTGGGATCTCCGCCGGCTTTTTTTATCAGCTCGGCGCACATGCCTTCATTGTCGTCCAGCAATACCTTTAATAAATGTTCCGGCGTTAAAAACTGATTATCATTGCGTTCTGCCACACCTTGGGCCGACTGAATAAAGCCCCTGCTTCTTTCTGTAAATTTTTCTATATCCATTTTATGCCTCTAAGAAAAAATTCTCTTTTTGATATAGGATCGCCCGACCTTTTTGACAAGTCGTCAATTCAGATTATAACGAATTTTTTCAGAGCAAAAAAAATGATTTTAAGCTTCAGCAGCTGCAGCTTTTTTAGACGGTCGACCGCGCCGCTTGACCGGAGCCGGCGCCTCGCCTTCCGGTAAATTTTCCGCTTTCTTTGTCACCGGGCGACCGCGCCGCGCCTTCATTTCATTTTCAACTATTGCGGAAACGGGAACCGACAAATCCATTTTCATCACTTCAGACAGGTCCGGCTCTTTTTCTTCTTTCGGTTCCGCTGTAAAAGCCACAACAACGGGTTCATTTTCCACAAATGGCGGCAACACCGGCTGATTTGCTTCCGCTGCCATCGGCTGATCCTGTGTTTCCGACGTATTGCTGTTTTCGGTTTCCGACTGACTTTGAGAAGAGAACCGAGCCCCTTCCGCCGCAATCGCCAAAGCGTTGATGCGCATATAATGATCCGCATGCTGCAAACAATTTTCAGCCGCCACCCGATCCGAAGACATTAATTCCTTTGCCGCGGATAAATATTTTTCCATCAGCTGAAAAGCCGTCCCGCGCAGTCTACCCGCCGGACCGATGCTGTCATAAACCGTATTGCGGTTGGGTCCATTGTTAAACCGGCGGTTATTGTTAAAGCTGTTATGGTTGCGTCCGCGTGAACGACCCCTCGGATTCATGCCCATGGAAATATACTCGATCCTTGTTGAAATTAAAAAATTGCCGCACTTACTTAAATTTTAAGGAAAAGGCGCTTTCATATCTGCTTAAACTATATGGCTCTTTTTGATTTTTCAATGTTTTTTTTATCATTGCGCGCAAAAAACGGACAAACAGCGCACAATTCCGCCCAAATCTACGCCGAAAGAGCCGAATCGCAGGCCGACGGAGCAAATAAGCCGGCAAACATCTTCCTCCTGCCCTTTGCCGAATTCAGTTATAAAGGCGCCGCCTTTCTTCAGCAGGCGGGGCAAAGCCGGCGCGATCCTGCGATAAGCGTCCAATCCGTCATCACCGGCGAATAAAGCTTGCGGCGGATCAAACTCAATGACTTCCGGAGCAAGAGCCGTTCGTTCCGTTTCCGCAATATACGGCGGATTAGCAACAACCAAATCGAACTGCCCCAATTTTTTTTCCCAATCCGGCGCATTCCAATCGGCCTGAACCGTTGTGAAACGGTCTTTTAATCCGTTCGAAGCCGCATTTTCCGCAGCAACGGCCAAAGCTTCAGCCGAGCAGTCCAGCCCGATCGCCCTTGCATTAACGTATTCACAAAGCAGCGCTTGCGCCAAACAGCCGGATCCGGTCCCCAAATCCAATATTTTTAAAGATGCAACCTTATCTCTGAATATTTTTAAAGCCTCTTCTATCAGCGTTTCGGAATCGGGACGCGGATCAAGGACATCTTGCGTCACTTTAAAATCCAGCCGCCAAAAGCCGCGTGTCTGCGTAATTTTGGAAACAGGTTCGCGTTTGAGACGCCTTTCAGCATATGAGTTTATCGTTTTCAACTGATCGGGTTCCACTTCAAAATCCGGATTCATGCGCAGGAAAACCGGCGTTTTGCTGATTCCAAAAGCAGTCAGAGCTCTTGCGTCCGCTCTGGCTTCGTCCAGTCCCGCCCGTTCGAAACGTTCCGTCAACTCAGCAAGAAGTTCTTTAACAAGCATAAGTCCTTTTTCCTCAGATCAATTTTAGGGCGGCAGATGAAGGAAGAACCGGAGCGCAAAAGCGTAAGCGTACACACAGGTACGTGCGCATTCGAGCACCGGAAGCGACCGTACAGCTGCCCCATAAAATTGATCCTTACTCCAGCTCTGAAAGGCGGGACAGCTGATCTTCCGTAATCAGCGATTCAATAATTTCATCTAAAGCCGTACCGTTCATGACTTCGTCTATTTTATATAAAGTCAGATTGATACGGTGATCGGTCACGCGCCCCTGCGGGAAATTATAGGTACGGATACGTTCGGAACGGTCACCGGAACCAACTTGATTCTTGCGGTCAATAGCACGCTCTTTATTCAACTGTTCCTGCTGCATGTCATAAATGCGGGAACGCAGAATGCGCATTGCGCGATCTTTGTTTTTAAACTGAGACCGTTCGTCCTGACAAGCAACGACAAAGCCCGTCGGAATATGCGTGATGCGCACGGCGGATTCCGTTTTGTTGACGTGTTGGCCGCCGGCGCCAGAAGCACGATAAACATCTATTTTTAAATCTTTTTCATCGATTTTCAGATCGACTTCTTCAGCTTCGGGCAAAACGGCAACCGTTGCCGCCGACGTATGTACACGGCCCGAAGATTCCGTTTCCGGCACACGCTGAACACGATGCACGCCAGATTCAAATTTCAGACGTTCAAACACGTTGCGTCCCGTAATACTGGCAGAAGCTTCCTTATACCCGCCGATGCCGGTATCGTTAACGGACAGCATTTCGAATTTCCACCCCTGCGTTGCGGCATAATGCTCGTACATACGAAACAGTTCCGCGGCAAACAGAGCTGCCTCTTCTCCGCCCGTGCCGGCGCGGACTTCCAAAATCGCATTCTTTTCATCAACAGCATTTTTCGGCAGCAGCAAAATCTTTAACTGTTTTTCCAGTTCGGGCAGCTTTTCCTTAGCCTCATAAATTTCATCATGAGCCATTGAGCGCATTTCATCGTCCGTTTCCGGATCATCCAACAAGGCCTGCGCCCCGTCCATATCCGCCAAAACTTTCTTATACGCCTGAATCGCGGCAACAATTTCCTTTAATCCGGCCAGTTCTTTGGAAAGCTTAACAAACGTATCCCCGTCAACGCTATCCCCCGATCCCAGCAAAGCTTCCAGCTCTTCATGGCGGGAAAGAACAACGTCCAGCTTTTCTTCAAAACTCATTTCAGGCTCCTTGACTTGCTTTATATTTCTGCATAAAAGCGCTTATTTCCGTTACAGCGACTTCGCTTTGGTCACCGGAGTCCAGATCGCGTACGGTAACGACGCCTTTTTCATGCTCGTCAGAGCCCATGATCACCGCCGCACACGCGTTGATTTTATTGGCTTTTTTCATGCGCTTGCCCATATTGCCAGAATATGCCATGTCAACAATAAAACCATTTTGGCGCAGTGTATGAGCAACCTGCATAATCGGCAGCATTGTATCCGCTCCGACAGGAATAACGGCGATCGGGCGCGGTTCTGCCGGCTGTTTGCCGACCTCCTGCAACAAAAGAGACAGGCGGTCGATACCGGCTCCGAATCCTATTCCCGGCGTTTGCGGCCCGCCCAATTCTTCGACCAGGCCGTCATAACGGCCTCCGCCCAAAACTGTGCCCTGCGCGCCCAAAGAATCCGTAATAAATTCAAACACGGTATGGCGGTAATAGTCCAAGCCGCGCACCAAACGCGGATTAACAACAAAAGGAATCCCCATTGCCGTCAGACCGTTTTTGACTTCCTCAAAGAAAGCGCGGGACTCTTCATTCAGATAATCCGTCATTGCCGGCGCGTTTTCGATGATTTTTTTATCGCCTTCATCTTTGGAATCCAAAATTCGCAGAGGATTTTTCTCCAACCGGTTCAGACTGTCTTCGGAAAGCTTGTCCTTATATTGTTCAAAATAAGAAACCAGCGCTTTGCGATAAGCAGCCCGGCTTTCCGCATCACCCAACGTGTTCAGTTCCAGCCGGATATAGTCCTGCAGCCCTAAAGCCGACAGAAAATCCCACCCCAGACAAAGCACTTCCACATCAGTCTGCGGCACGGCAGCCCCTAAAACTTCCACACCGACTTGATGCAGTTGGCGGTAGCGCCCCTTTTGCGGACGTTCGTAACGGAACATCGGCCCCGCATAGAACAACTTGACGGGAACATTCTGCTCCATGCCTTCAGAAATAAACGCGCGGACAACGCCTGCCGTTCCTTCGGGACGCAGCGTGAAGCTTTCTCCGCCCCGATCGGTAAAGGTGTACATTTCCTTTGACACAATATCGGACGTTTCGCCAACGCCGCGAGCAAAAACCTCTGTCGCTTCAAAAACCGGCGTTTGGATTTCGCCGAAGCCATACCGCTTGGCAAAAGCTCTGGCCGTATTTTCCACAAACAAAAAAGCGCTTAAATCCGCTCCGTATATATCCCGCGTGCCGCGCGCCGGCTGTATTTTCATTTTTTTGCCTCCGCTTTTTCAGCTGCCATTTTTTCTGCCAGCTCAGCCACAATATCCGCCGCATTCGCCGCATTAATCGGTTCCTGCTGCACCCCTTTGACAAACAGCAGCGCTTTGCCGTTCCCGCCGCCGCAAACGCCGATATCCGCTTCCCGCGCTTCGCCCGGACCGTTCACCACACACCCCATAACAGCGATTTTCAATGGTTCGGAAAGATGTTCCAACCGAACTTCCAGTTCCTTGATCACCTTTTCCACATCGATGCCGCGGCGGGCGCATGTCGGACAGGATACCAATCTGATTCCGTGATAACGCAGGCCTAAAGTCCTTAAAATTTCAAAGCCGACTTTAATTTCTTCGGTAACATCAGCCGTTAAAGAAACACGCAGCGTATCGCCGATTCCGTCCATTAACAATGATCCGATGCCTAAAGCGGATTTGACCGTTCCGGCACGCAGACCGCCGGCTTCCGTCACACCCAGATGCAGCGGATAATCACACCGTTCGGCCAATTGACGGTAAGCCTTCATTGTCATCATTGTATCGGAAGACTTGACCGAGATTTTAAAATTAAAGAAGTTGTTGTCTTCCAAAATTTTTGCATGCTCCAAAGCGCTTTCAACCATTGCCTCCGCGCACGGTTCCCCATATTTTTCCAGCAGATGCTTTTCCAAAGACCCGCCGTTGACGCCGATCCGCATGGAACAATTATAATCCTTAGCCGCTTTAATCACATCGCGCACCCGTTCCGACGATCCGATGTTGCCGGGATTAATGCGCAGACAGGCAGCCCCTGCTTTAGCAGATTCAATCGCGCGTTTATAGTGGAAGTGAATATCGGAAACGATAGGGACTTTAACCTGTTTAATAATTTCCTTTAATGCCCGCGTTGAATCTTCATCAGGACAGGAAACGCGCACAATATCCGCGCCGACTGCTTCCAAAGAACGAATTTGCGCCACTGTGGCCGCCACATCTATTGTCGGAGTGTTCGTCATAGACTGCACGGAAATAGGAGCGCCGTCTCCGACAGCGACAGATCCCACATACACCCGTCTGGAACGGCGGCGTTTAATTTCAGACGTATTCATACTCACCTACTCAATATCTTCTATTATTTTAGCGGCAAAATCATCAGGTATCAGAGGAATATTTGACCGCAAGGCCCCTCTGGGCCCCAAAGACTGTGTCAGCGAACCATCGCAATAAATTTCCAGCCCGCCGGCATTGCCCGTTTTTAAAAACAGCTCTTCCGGTTTATTGGAGGAAACCCAGTATTGATCCCCTGTATTTAACAAACGGGAAAACAAAACCGTCTCGCCGCGCGTTATTTCAATCCATGTTTCTTCCGTCGCGACCAAAACCAGTCTGGGATTATAATTCTTTTGCCCGTAAACGCGGGGTTCCTGCGGTTTTGCCTCAGGCCTCGCTTTGTACTCAGCCGCAGCCGGCTCGACAGCGGCAGGCAGAACAGCGGGATCCTCTTTTTCTTCATGATATTCGGGTTTAACAGGCAGGACAGGCGGCACAGCTGCCGGCTGTACGTCTTCCTCTGTCGGTTTTGCCGTTTCTTCCAACGGCAAGGGATACGACTGATCCACAATCGTAATCGAATCGACCTGATCCGTTTCCACGGGAAGAGAAGCTTTCTTGTTTTCGGAGGAAGCCTGCCATAATCCGAAAGCAATCAGCAATAAAACAATGGAAGCAATCAACACCTTAGGAGCAGGCACGATATTTTCCGCATCTTCCGATGACATTGTGTAAATGCCGTTCTCCCGTTTAGACTGGCTGAAAAATTCCTGCTTATAACGAGAAATAATATCCGCCGGATTTAAGCCTAAATATGCTGCGTAACTGCGAATAAAACCGTTGGCATACGCTTCTCCTGGCAGTTCTTTGTACCGCCCTTCCTCCAACGCTTCCAAAAACTGGTAACGAATGCATAAATAGGAGGCGATATCCCGCAAATCCTGATTTTTAGCCAAACGCGTCCTGCGCAGTAAAGCCCCGACCGTTTCTTCTTCGGTCTGCTGTGCCGAATTTAAAACACTCGCTTCTTTGTTATCCTGCGTCATCATTTTTACCTCTAAAAAATCACGCCATAGCGTGCCCAAAACGCCGCAAAGCGTCTGCAGCCTCATTCACAAGCTCATCTACAACAGCCTGAACTGATTTTTCTTCCTTGACCAATCCAACGCTTTGACCGGCCATCAAAGATCCGTTCTCGACATCTCCGTCTATCACGGCCCGGCGCAAAGCACCGCCCCAAAAATGTTCAATCGCCAATTGAGCTTCCTTCAGCTCCAATTCGCCGCGCTGATATTTTTGAATCGTTTCCATTTGAAAATCCATGAAACGCTTTGTGCCTTCATTCGCAATGGCGCGAACGGGAATGACCGGAAAACGCGCATCGATTTGAACGGTCGGCACAGCATCACGCGCATTGGCACGAATGAAAGCCTGTTTAAAATTCGGGTGCGCAATGCATTCCGTCGTGCAGACAAACCGCGTTCCCAGCTGGCAACCCGCCGCTCCCATTGCCAAGAAAGCCGCCATCATTTCTCCGGACCCGACACCGCCGGCAACAAAAACCGGCACTTCCTTAATATATGGCAGGATCTCTTGAACCAAAACATTAGTTGCCACCGGGCCGATATGCCCGCCGGCCTCCGTTCCTTCCAAAATCAAAGCATCCGCACCGGTTTTAACCAAGCGCTTGGCCAACACCAGCGCCGGCGCAAAACACATCACTCTGATTCCTGCCTCTTTCAGCTTTTTCACAGCCTGTCCTGAAGGAATGCCGCCGGCTAAAATGACATGGCTGACCCGAGCCTCAATACACACATTTATTAATTCGTCCAGCTGGGGGTGCATAGTGATCAGGTTGACCCCGAAACTGTTCTTCGTTAAAGCCGCCGTTTCCAAAATCTCTTTTTTGAGCAGTTCGGGCGGCATGGCTCCACCGGCAATCACACCGAAGCCGCCAGCATTGGAAATAGCCGCGACCAAATTATGTTCGGAAATCCATGACATCGCGCCGCCCATAATCGCATAGCGCGTATTCAAAAACGTGCGGCCCGCCTTCCAAAAATCGTCTAAAATTTCATCATTTGAACGCATTGATTTCAGCCCTTGTCTTCCAGATGAAATGCCGTATGCAAAGCGCGAACAGCCAATTCAGCATATTCGCCGGCGATTAAAACGCTGATTTTAATTTCCGACGTGGAAATCGTTTGCACATTAATTCCCTTTTCGGACAATGCCTCAAACATTCTTTGAGCAATTCCCGTATGCGTCCGCATGCCGACGCCGATCAGAGAAATTTTAACACAATCCGCATCTGAAATAACGGCACGGTAACCGATCTCCTGCTTGTTTTTTTCCAACACTTCCACAGCTCTGGCTAATTCGGATTCCGGCAGCGTAAAAGTCATGTCCGTATGCGTTCCGTCCGGCGAATCGCTTTGAACAATCATGTCAATGCAGATATTTGCCTGAGCCATTGCATTAAAAACAGCGGCGGAAATACCAGGCTTATCCTGAACGCCGACCAGAGTAATTTTTGCTTCGTCACGGCTGCATGTAATGCCGCTGATAATTTCTTTTTCCACGATATCTCCCTCATCGCAAATAGTCGTTCCGACCGGATTTTGTTCAAAGCTGGAAACCACCCGCAGATTCACGCGGTATTTCATCGCCAGCTCGACCGACCGCGTCTGCAAAACTTTCGCCCCCAAAGAGGCCATTTCCAGCATTTCCTCGTAAGTGACCCGATCCAGCTTTCTGGCATTTTTTACCACGCGCGGATCTGTCGTATAAACACCGTCGACATCTGTATAAATATCGCATCGATCCGCCTTTAAAACCGCCGCCAACGCCACTGCGGAAGTATCCGATCCGCCGCGTCCCAAAGTGGTAATGCGGCCGTCATCGTTTACGCCCTGAAAACCGGCGACGACCGGCACCATTCCCGCGTCAAGGCACGCCCTCAGCCCCTCAACCTCAATTTGATTAATTCTGGCCTTGGAAAAAGCGTTGTCCGTCAACACAGGCACCTGCCACCCCGTCCATGACCGAGCCGGCACCCCGATTGCCTGCAGCGCCATTGCCAACAGCCCGATTGTCACTTGTTCGCCAGTGGAAACAACGACATCGTATTCTTCCAGATCATAGCCGGCCGTTATTTCCTGGCAATACTTTACCAGCTGATTCGTCACGCCGGACATTGCGGAAACGACGACAACGACCTGATTGCCGGCATCAATTTCCTTCTTGACCTTCAAAGCGACATTTTTAATCCGATCCGTATCACCGACAGATGTGCCGCCGAATTTTTGTACAACAAGTCCCATAAAAGTTCTGTTCCTTATTCATTGATATATCAAGAACCAGGGTATTCATACCTTAATATAAATAACAAAGCAAGAAGATGCGTAAAAAATCAGGTATATTTTTAAAAAAAAATCAGGTACAAAGAAACGGTTCATGATACTGTTTGGGAGAATGACATGGTTGTAAAATATGAAAAAGGGGCTTCGGACGTTCGTCCTTGGGGAACTTGGGAAATTTTGGACACGGGCGATCACCATACTGTAAAGCGGATCGTCGTTCGTCCCGGACAAAAACTATCTTTGCAAAGTCATGACCATCGCGACGAACACTGGATCATCACAGAAGGAACGGCAAAGGTCACGAATGGCGACAAGATTATAACGGCTGGCCCGAACACGGCGATTTTTATTCCGGCCAAGGCCAAACACCGCATTGAAAATGTCGGTTCCACAGACGTTATTTTTATTGAAGTGCAAACCGGAGAGTTATTGGACGAAAACGACATTATCCGCTACGAAGACGTGTACGGTCGCGTTTAATTTTTTTATTCTTACGCTCTGGCAAAAGTTAACAAACGGACTTCTTTTGCGCCGCCTCGTATCAATACGCCGGCGCAGGAGTTGGCTGTTGCGCCCGTTGTAACGACATCATCGATTAAAACAACAGTCTTTCCCTGAATGGTAATATCCGGGTTTAAAACAAATGCGCCCCTGACATTTTCAAATCGTTCCCGGCGGGATCCCTGTTTTGGCGTGGACCTAATTCTTTTCAGAATATTCGGATCGGAACAAACGCCGGAAAGTTTAGACAATTCCGCAGCCAAAACGGCAGCCTGATTATATTTTCTTGCCAGTATCCTTTTCCAATGCAGCGGCACGCAAGTGATGACATCTGCTTTTTCAAACACGCCGCTTCCGGCATTGTACATCAACCGGGCCAGCAGCGGAGCCAAATCCAACCTGTCGCCATACTTTAAAGCCAAAATCAATTGCCTGCTGGTTTCATTATAAACCACCGCGGAAGCATGCTCTTTTGAATTATCGGAAACAAACTCTAAACGGGCAAAACAATCGGGGCACAAGCTGCCCTGAACCTCTACGCGCGTCGAACAAACAGGACAGACCGGTGGAAAAAAAGCATTTAAAACAAAATCCCAAAACATAAAAATCTATCTATTAAACAAAAATATGATATAACTGAGTATGCCTGACGTTTTAAAATAGCGGAAAAAGTCAAATGAAAAAACTGTTTTTATTCTTCTTTTCTTTAGTAATCCTGAACGGCTGCGCCGCAGATAACGCATATAATGTTTCTTATTTATCCGTAGAATTTTTGGAGCCGACAGAATGGAACGGGGACATCGTTCCGCCGCACCAAGGTTGCCGTTCGGATGGAGGACTCGGCAACACGCCGCCGCTGTATGTTTCTTATATTCCGGAAAAAACGAATTTATTAATTCTAGAAATCAATGACTTAGATGAACCCGCCCTCTCTGAAAACGGCGGTCATGGATCGATTGGTTTTTACCATAACGGTGATTTTTCAGCTGTTTTGTTGCCTGTCCCCGGCGAAAGCAATGTATTGCCCAACTTTGCCTTCAAAGAAAAATCCAGCCGGGTCAGAGCGGCCAAACCCTACCCTTATATGCCACCGTGCATCGAAAAGAAGCATCACTATTCCGCCACTGTTAAAGCAGTCAACCGCACGGGGTCTTTTGACAAACAAAAAACGGTCCTGTTGGGTGAAGGAAAAATTGACTTGGGCACTTATTAAAAGCTGAAGTTATTAAACGGATCTGTTTTCAGTTCTTCATTCGCAACAGCATCAAAATCTTTTTCTTCCATGGAAAGGTTTTCCATAACCAACGAAGCATCAAGGAAAGTGTTGGATATTTCAGCATGAAGCGTCGCCCCTCGTCCCTCTACCCCCCACAGCATGGCGGATTCATCGTCAGGCAAACCATATTTTTTGATCAGCGTTTCTAAAAATTCCTGGCGCCGCTTCGTTTTCAAATACCTTCCTTCCTCCGTCGCCCCCAAAGAATGATCGCCCTTATTGATATAGCGGATACGATACGACTGGTTCTGCATATACATACTGGTAAATTCGACGCTGAGCGTTTCTCTTCTAGGTCTGTTTTCAAAAACCAGCCGGTTGATGTATTCGCTGTTTTCTTCTTGTGCCGTTTCATGAATGCAGTTCTTTTTCGTCCCGTGAGCAAAAGACATCTTATCCAAACATTGCCGATGATACTTCCATTCGTTCAGCTGAGGTATCTTCCAATCCTTAAACTTAAGAGAAAAACCGGCCTCAGAAGCTTTTTCAATAACTTCATCGGGCGTCATTTGCAATCGGATTCCGGCAATATCAAAGCTGGAAACATTTGTATTTGAAAATCCTGTTTTTTTAGCTCTCATTTCGAACAAAGAAAGATTTTCATCATTCCTTTTTTTGGCATTTGCCCCTAAATACGGCATAGATTCCTCTTTACCGGCTCCGATTTGAGGCATTGTTATCGCGCGGGGACCTGCGGATAAAGAAAGTGTTTTGGGCGCGACCGTTCCAACGGGCATTTGAGGCGGAACACCGGCGGGAGAAGACGCCGGACCGGCTGCGGGAGGAACGGCAGGAGTTGAAGGCGCAGCCGTCGGTGCGGCAGAAGCCGGCGCTGCAGCTGCTTTCGGCTGAGGAGGCGCGGCAGAAGCCGCTTTCTGAGCCGCTTGATTCTTGATTGCCGTTTCCTGCTGCATTTTTTCAATTTCAGAGGACTGAAAATCCTCCTCGTCAAACAAATCGTCCAGCATTTGCGCGACAGCCGCCTGCCCCGAAGCCAAAACTATTACACCAAAAACAAAAGGCAAAATTCGTTTCATCTTGTCCCGTAAGAAATGTTTAATAAACCTTCCTTATAGTATTTCTATATTGTTACTTTTTCTTAAACGAGGTTTAAAAAAATGTTTAAAATAAAATCTCTGGGCGTTTTCTGTGGTTCTGCTGACGGAAAGAACCCCGAATTCATAAAAGATGCGACAAAACTGGGCAGAACATTGGCGCAAAATAATATTCGTTTGGTATATGGAGCGGGACACGTCGGCATGATGGGGGCCGTGGCCAAAGGCGCTTTGGAAGCCGGCGGTCATGTAACCGGTATTATCAATACGCTGCTGCAGGATCGGGAAAAACAGCTGTTTGAATTAAGCGAATTAAAAATTCTGCCTTCTCTGCATATCCGCAAAGATGCCATGTTTGAAGCTTCCGACGCGTTTTGCGTTCTGCCGGGCGGAATCGGGACGTTGGACGAAGTTTTTGAAATTATGACATTGAAGCAGTTGGAAGAACATTATAAGCCGATTATTATGTATAATGCGCACGGCTTTTGGGAACCGTTCAGAAAAATCGTCAATACACTGATTGCGGAAGGCTATGTGCGCCCCGAACATGCACAATTGGTGACATATGTTGATAAAATTGAAGACATTTTGCCGACAATCGATGCAGAAATCGCGGCTCTTGAAAAGAAAATTCAAGCTGATTTAGCGGGGTAAAACCAAAGCCAAAGAGGAATATTCCGGCATCATTAAATAATTTCTGCTGAACGCGATATCGATCAAAGAAGCGTCCAGCATCTTAATCAGGGCGGACTGCACTTTTGCAGCGCCCTGTTTTGCATGGCCCAATGGCAGAACATCACCTAGACAGCACCCTTCCGACGAAATCACGCGGGCGGTATAAAGCGTCATGGCATTTAACATTTCCAATGCGAATCCATGCAAATATCCATAATCCACGTTTTTACCGGCAGACAGCCAGCTTTTGGCCATTTCCGCCGCATTGCGCCCCATATTCACGCCGACAGCCGCGATCGAGTCAAATGTGCCGGACCCTTCCGGAGCCAGCCGATCTGCCGCGCACACACCGTTTCTTAAACGCGGCAGCTCTATTTCCAAAAAAATTTCCTTTTTGTCTTCTTTATACAAGCACAGCGTATCGCCACGCGCGGCACAGTAAAAATAGGAAAAAACGGCCCGCGGCTGCAAAATCCGATGACGGCGGTCCAATTCCGTTAATTTGTTCAGGATAGGAACGGCTTCTGACCTGACCCAACAGCACCAGTTTTCCCGACTGCCCGATTTTTTAACAAATCCCCATTGCTTTTCAAACAAAGCCAATTCATCAAGATAAGGGATTAAGTGCGAAACATTGTCCTCAAAAACGATTTTAGGACGATAATGTTTAACGGAAATTAACGGCAAATCGGCCTGACGGTCATCATAGCGGCTGTCAAAAAAATAATGCGGCAGCTCTTCTTGCATCAGCTTCTGATAATCCGACGTTCTGTCAGACTCCACCGCAGGACCGAAAAGCGTTTCCACCAAACGCCCTTCCAAACCGTCTTCTTCTGCGCTGTTTTCGTTCATTTCCAATTCCCGTACATTGCAACAGTTGATTCGGTTTAACGCAATATCTTTTAAAAAAAGTAAAAACGCTCTGTTTAATAAAAAAAACTTGTCTGATTTTTTTTACGGTTTTAATCTGCACGTATGATGAAATTACGATACTGGCTCATTATTTTTTGTTTTTTGCTTTTAACGTCAGGGTGCGCGTCCGTTCCGACGGATCCGGCTGAAGCGGCTGCTTATCAGGAAGCAAACGATCCGTGGGAGCCTATGAATCGAAAAATTTTCGCTTTTAATATGGCCGCCGACAAATATGCTCTGCGCCCGATCGCCAAAGGGTACCGTGCCATCACAACGCCGGGTTTTCGCTTGAAAGCCAGAACTTTTTTAAACAATCTGAAAACCCCTTTGACCGTTGTCAATGATATTCTGCAGTTCAATTTAAAAAATGCGGGTCTTGATTTGTCGCGCTTTATCATCAATTCAACGTTAGGCTTTTTCGGCGTGTATGACGTTGCCGATAAAATGGGATTGTCGCCGAATTCACAAAATTTAGGCACAACCATGGCCGTTTGGGACGTGCCCTCCGGTCCTTATCTTGTTCTGCCTCTGCTAGGTCCCTCTAATGTGCGCGACGCTTCAGGCATGGTCGGCGATATTTTTCTTGACCCGTTCTATTATGTCTCACACAACAGCGACGATAGAGACCTGAAATGGGGATTTTGGATTGTTGACGGGGTCGGAGCCATTGCTGCTTATGAAAACAATATCAATTTATTGGACGAAGGCAAAAAATCTTCGCTGGATTTTTATGCTTTTATGCGTTCAATGTATCAGCAGTACCGCAAAAAAGCGATTGAACGCGCCAAAGGAACTCAAGCCACCGACAACCAAAAGGCGAACTACGAGTTTTCTTTAGAAGAAGATGATGAGGAAGATTTTGACGAATAAGAGGATTGCCATGAAAAAATTGCTGATTGTTTTTGCCTGTATCGTCTCGTTTGCCATTCCGCTCAGCGCGGCGGAAACGGCAGACGCTGAAAAGTTTGCGCAGGATCTGGCGAATAATATAGTGACAAACGTTGTTCAACCCCAAATGTCTTTATCCCGGAAACAGGATATTTTTCGGAAAATCTTTATGGCGGCAATCAACGTTAAAACAAACGCCCGTTTCACCTTGGGACGGTATGCTAAAAGCGCCGCTCCGGATCAGCTACAGGCCTACACGGACGCTTTGGCCGACAATATCATTTATACGTGGACGGACCGTTTCAACAGCTATGCCGGGGATTCCTTGGATAAAAATGCCATTTCATTCGAAAGTGCGCGCAAAAGCGAAAACGGCGACTTTTACATCACCTCTAAAATCAAGTTGCCGAATGCGGAAAATGATATTGAGCTGATCTGGCGGATCTCGGATAAAAAAGGCGAATTAAAACTGGCAGATCTGGTTGTCGAAGGCGTCAGCATGCTGATGAGCTACCGCAACGAATACACGGCTATTTTGCAGCAAAACGGCGGAGACATCACCGCTTTAACGGAAATGCTGAAACAGAAAAACGACTTGTTAAAAAACCCGGTTAAGAAATAGCCCTTTTCGTTTGATAAAACTGTTGACAAAACAGGTTTTTTTGTTAAGCTTCAAGTCTCATTTCCGAGAATGCGGACGGATTTTCCGCCCCGCTGTCCCTGAAATATCGGGCGCAGACTATCGGGACAACAACAAATAAAATGGAGTACATTTAATGTCAAAGCGTTTAGCCGCTAAGTTCAAAATCAACCGCCGTTTGGGCGTAAACCTGTGGGGCAGAGCGAAAAGCCCCGTCAACCGTCGTGAATACGGTCCCGGTCAGCATGGCCAGCACAAAGGCAAGCCGACCGATTACGGCACTCAATTATTAGCCAAGCAGAAATTAAAGGGATACTACGGTAACGTTTCCGAAAAGCAGCTGCGCAAGTATTATGCCGAAGCGATTCGTCGTTCCGGCGATACGTCCGAACATTTGATCGGATTGCTGGAAAGCCGTTTAGACGCGATTGTTTATCGCATGAAATTTGTTCCCAGCGTTTTTGCCGCGCGTCAATTTGTCAACCACGGCCATATTTTGGTCAACGGAAAGCGTGTTAACATTCCGTCCTATCAGGTTCGTGAAGGCGATGAAATTTCCATTCGTGAAAAATCCCGTCAGTTGGCCATTGTTTTAGAGGCAGAGGCCTCCACAGAACGTGACATTCCCGAATATATGGAAGTTGATCACAAGGCCGGAAAGGGAACTTTCCTGCATGTGCCCAAGTTGGCCGATGTTCCTTATCCCGTACAAATGGAACCAAATCTGGTTGTCGAATTTTACTCCCGTTAATTCGGTTGCGTTTTTTCAAAAGCCCTCTTGCCAAAGAGGGCTTTTTTTATCGACTCAAAAAAGCGCGTCGTTTTTAAAAACAATCAAACCAACCTTCTTTATTTCGAAGGGAATCATTCCGCTTTGATAATATTTTTCATTAAAAATCAACTTGTTAATGATAGGCAAATTTTACCCGTTGAAAATTCCCATAAGTGGTGTTAGCGTTTTTAGTAACTGGAGCAAAACAGGCGGCCGAAGAGCCGTTTCCAGAAACCGACCCGCAGAGGGATCAGCCCAATTGGGTCTGTACAGAACCTAGAAAAGGAGATTTTTATTATGACAAACAAAATAGCTCTTACAGCATCAATGCGTTCCAACCTGTTGAGCCTGAAGAATACACAAAGCCTGCTCGACAAGACACAGGATCGTCTGTCCACCGGA
>JAFVAT010000018.1 GCA_017480385.1 Alphaproteobacteria bacterium
ATATCGCAACAGAGAATTCTGGTGCAAGGGATACTATGTAGATACCGCGGGAAAGAACGCTCATAAGATTGCGGAATATATACAGAACCAGCTGAAAGAAGACGCTCTATCAGATCAGCTGACGCTAGACCTGTCCGACCCCGTTTACGGGTGGCAAGTAACAAAATGCACCTGCCAGACCGTTGTACGCCGTTTAGGCGTAGCCAGTAGCATGAGGGCTACGCCCGTCCTGTGAAGTACCACGCGCCGGGCGCACGGTTTTGGAAAGCTTATAGTTTTGCTCAAAACAAGCACTCTTTATCTGTGTTTTATCGCTGAAATATCCGGCGTACTTTTGCCTTTATAACACCTTTTTTTGCGAAGAGTACTGCTCAAATACGTTTGGTATTTATAATACACGTTTTGCATGCCGGTTCTTTGCATTGTCCGGGCTTAGCAGAAGGAGGGCGTTTTTTATTTGCCGATTAAATATCCAAATCATCAACGAACTTAGCGTGTTCCTGAATATATTGAAAACGCAGTTCCGGTTTAGATCCCATCAGTTGTTCCACTAAATCTGCTGTCATTTGAGATTCATGCTGGTCTTCTTCACGACGCGGATCTGGAATTAAAACGCGCAGCAATAACCGTTTTTCCGGTGCCATAGTTGTTTCTTTTAACTGTGATGGCGGCATTTCGCCCAAGCCTTTAAAGCGGCTGATTTCGATTTTTTGAGCGTTTTTAAATTCCTTTTTAATGATCCTATCTTTGTCCGCATCGTCAATCGCGTAAAAGACTTTGCTGCCGTATGCCAGACGGTATAAAGGGGGGACTGCCAGATACAAATGTCCTTTTTGAATCAGTTTCGGCATTTCACGATAAAAGAAAGTCATAAGCAAAGAAGCAATATGTGCACCGTCCACGTCCGCATCGGTCATGACAATAATTTTTTCATAGCGCAGAGCGTTTTCATCATATTGATCCCGACGACCGCAACCTAACGCTTCCGTAATATTGCTGATTTCCTCACTGGCAAAGATTTTTTCTTCCGAAGCGCTTGCAACGTTCAGAATTTTTCCGCGGATAGGCAGAATTGCCTGTGTTTCACGATTTCTGGCCTGTTTTGCCGAACCGCCCGCGGAATCTCCTTCCACAATGAAAATTTCCGTGCCATGGGAAGATGTTCTGGAGCAGTCCGCCAGTTTGCCCGGCAAACGCAGGCGTTTGGTTGCTGAAGCTCTCGCCGTTTCCGTTTGCTTCTTTTTGCGCTGCCGTTCTGCCGAACGTTCTAAAATATGCGTTAAAAGGGTCGTGGCATTTTTAGTGTCGCCGGACAGCCAATGATCAAAAGGATCTTTAATCGCCGTATCGACCAAGCGGGCAGCCTCCGGAGAACCGAGCTTTTCTTTTGTTTGCCCTTGGAATTGAGGGTCCTTCATGAACAAGGACAGCATAATTGCCGCGGAACCGATCACGTCTTCTGTCGTAATTTCGGCACTTTTTCGGTTGCCGAGCATTTCTGCATAACCACGCAGGCTGCGGGTGAGTGCCGTTCTTAATCCCGTTTCATGTGTTCCTCCCTGTGGCGTGTTTATCGTATTGCAGAAGGAGCTGATAAAACTGGCATCTGAGTCTTCCAGCCAAGTAATCGCCCATTCAATATGACCCTTTCCGTCCGGCAATTCTGCCCGTCCGGCAAAAGGCTTTTGAGTAACGCAGGCTTCCTCTTTCAGGCGGTACTTTAAGTAATCTTCCATGCCGTTCGGGTATTTCAGCGTTTCTTCAGCCGGCGTTTTGTCTTCGCCGGTCAGCAAAATAGGATCGCATTTCCAGCGCACCTCTACGCCTTTGAACAAGAAGGCTTTAGAGCGTGCCATGCGGAAAAGAACGCTGGGTTTGAAACGCAGACGTTCTCCGAAAATTTCTGTATCCGGCTTGAAAATAACTGTCGTTCCACGGCGATTTGCAACAGTGCCAACCTTTTCTAAGGGCGTTGTCGGAACACCGCGGGAATATTCTTGTTTCCAGACGCACTTATCCCGTGCGACTTCAACGGTCATAGAAGAGGACAGCGCATTTACAACCGCCATGCCCACGCCGTGCAGACCGCCGGAGACCGTATATGCCTTGCCGCTGAATTTGCCGCCGGAGTGCAGAGAGGTCATAATGACTTCCAAAGCTGATTTTTCTGGATACTTTGGGTGGGGGTCAACAGGAATGCCGCGTCCGTTATCCTTGATGCGCAAAGAGCCGTCTGCATTCATTTCCATTTCAATAACACTGGCATAGCCGGCAACGGCTTCGTCCATAGCATTATCCAGAATTTCCGCTGCCAAATGGTGAAAGGAGGATTCGTCCGTACCGCCGATATACATGCCGGGACGGCGGCGGACGGGTTCCAGTCCTTCCAAAATTTCAATATCCTTTGCAGAATATTCATTGGTATTTTGAACAGCGGATTTATTAAACAAGTCAGACATGAGCTCTTATTCTTCTATTTTGCGTTCGGCTTTTTAAAGCGCGAGGAAGCGCCGCCCTTTTTAGCGGCAGGTTTTTGCGGGAAAGCCTTGTTAAATTCAGAGGTTAACGTTTCAACAAAGCTTTCTGTAAAGGGCAGTTTACCCTTGTACCAATCCGGTTTCAACTGATTTTCTTTTTCGGAAAAAGCAGCAAAGCGGCGTGTCCACGACCGATCCAGTTCTAAAGCGACGGCAAAGGGCAGGTGCTTGTTATATAAAGCTTTGATTTTGGATTCAGCATTGCGCATCATGTTCAGCAGAGTGTCATCTTGAGAAGACAAATACAATTTATAGCCTTCTATATTTTCCAAAATGGAACTGCCCAGAGAAGAGGGCGTGCGCAATAAGGTTTTGAATACGCCGATGCAAATCAGAAGGGCAAAGAAGAAAACGGCGGTCAGAACTGTGGTCTGAATGCTGTAATAGATGAACAGACCGATCAGGCAAACAAGCAGAGGCAGGGCGGCCAGAGAAAGCTTTAAAAGCCGAGCCTTGCTTTGTTTCCATGCCTTTCTTCTGATTTCGTTGTAAATCTTTCCGCCTATAAAGGCCGACGGGATTAAAATAAAGACGCTTGCGAAGGAAGTGACAGCTGTAATTAATGGGAACAGCGACATGGAGGAAAGAGCAGCTATTGCAATAACCGCCATTAAAATACCGAACCAAAAATAGGCTTGTGGAAATACCGTGAATTTTTTTCGGTATTCTTTTGTTAAATGTTTTTCAATCTTAGCCATAATGCGAGCCAAACGCAGGGAGTTGGCATTAGTTAAGGCAAAAGAAGTATTGTCTTTTGTGAATAATTCGCCGGCGATTTTCTTTTCCAAAGAAGTCAGGCCGGATTCTTTGTCAGTTTCTTTAATTAACAGTAGAGTGCCGTTGGTGTCTTCTCCAAAGGATAAAAAGCCTTTTGATGCCATTCCCAGCAAGATCATCAGCAAAGAATTCGGCGTGATTTCTTTCTTTAAGGCATAATTTAAAACAGCAGGTGTCAGATCGCCCTTTTGCAGCGGAGCGGCCTTCACCTGCGGTTTGACTTGATTTTTCCGCAGGCTGAACCATGTCGCCAGATAGTATGACAAAACAAATAAAAAAGCGATGAAGGAAACGACAGCTGTCCCGTGTTCAATAATGAAACGATCTAATTTGCCGTTTTCAAAGACCGGAGCCGAATTCGGTTCGGACCAATTTGCCAAAACTGCAAATCCTTCATAAGGCGCTAATGGAAAAGTCAGCACGAAAGATAGGTCATTTCCTTTGTCTTTTTTGATTTTATAGTTGTCGCCATATCCGTTTTTGCCGCCGGTGACCGCCGCCTGAGAATATAATTTTGAGCCTGACGGGAAAATCATGACCGCGCCGGCCCGCGTAATGGGAATATCCCAATTTCTGCCGGTTACTTCCCATATCAGCTCTTTAAAATCGGGGGCATCAGCCTCTTCTGAACTGTTTTTAAGTTCGGTGATTTTATTGGAAAACAAATATGTGATACGGTACAAATGCGTACCGGGAGTCTGCGCTTTTGAATGCAGCGCAAGACGGATTCCTTTTACATCGGGCAACAGTAAAGGCTGGATAGGGATATTGTCTACGGAAGCCTCCAATACCGTTAGGTTCGTTCTGTGTGTTTTTCCCGTTCTGTCCGTGTAATATTTTGAAAAATAACGGTCAATGCCCTTAAAATCTGTTTCATTCTGCTCTACGACGCGTTCTATTGTTTCCGTTACTTTTAAAGAGCCGTTGCCCAAAATTTCAATACGGCTGAAAAAATAGGGAATATGCTTGAAAAAGGGCACTTCAATCATCGTATTCGGCGGAATGGCGGCCATTGTTTTGGGACCGTTATAATCCAGTTTTAAAAAACGCAGCTGCTGCTGTGCGGAAAAATCTTCCTCGAGCCAATCAGCCGCATTCACTCTTCTTCTGTCGGAAAAGACGGCGGCATTGGATTCGGTTTCGTCCGAAACTTGGGACGCGCCGAATAGACGCTGACGAGCCTTTCCCAGTATCTTTTGCAGCATATTTGACGGCTTTGTTTGGATATTTCCGCCGATTGTCGGTTTTTGGCCGGTGGAATTTGTGTTGTCAAAAAAGACAAGCGTTCCCTTCGCCTCTAAAATATCCGACAGTTTCGGCGTGTGATGAGGATTGTATCCCTTTTTGGAATCGAAAGAATCCAAAATTTCAACCAAATCGGATTCAATGGAAAGGTCTGCTTTTTCAGCAGCATAGCAAACAGAAACGTTTGCTGTAAAAATTAATGCCGTCAGAAGAAATGAAAAGCTGCGCATGGTATAAGGACTTCCTTTTTTTGTTTTTATTATGTCCGGTGCAGAAAACTAAAAATCAAGCCGTGGCCGGAAGATATTCAAAAACGTTTTTTTCCTTTTTAAAAAAGGAATTTTGAATAAACCGAACAGATCAGCTTTAATCTTTAATGTTTTTTTGCTGTTTGTTTTTTTTATTGTATTTTTTTGAAGGGAAGGCAATCTGACAGACGGAACGTATATCCGGTTTGATAAAACGGATTCTTGTCCGGCGGGCTGCTTTTTGAGAAGCTTCCGCCCCACCGCCGCGATAAAGATCTGTTTTATTGGAACGGTCATTTTCCGTCTTTTCCTTTCCGGTCAAAGATTTTAACAGTCGCTTAGTTTTTAACCGATTTAAAGGATTTTAGCAATATTTTAAAAACGAAAAACAAAACTTTAAACAATATCCGTCTTGGTGTATAGAAAGATCAGTTCATTTTTTTATAAAGGAAAACGTTATGGCGACAATGTCCCTTGATAAGGATAAAATTAAAATTTTGCTGCTGGAAGATTTGCATGCCAATGCTGAAAAGTATTTTAGAAGCCATGGGTACAACAATCTGGTCATTTTAAAAAATGCTTTGGATCAGGAGGAATTGAAAGAAGCAATTGCAGACGTGCATATGATTGGTATCCGGTCCAGAACGAAGTTAACAGCTGAAGTTTTTGAGGCGGCCAAAAAGCTGATGGCGGTCGGGTGTTTTTGCATCGGCACCAATCAAGTGGATTTGGAGGCGGCAAAAGCGCATGGCGTTCCTGTTTTTAACGCTCCTTATTCCAATACGCGTTCTGTGGCCGAGCTGGTTATCGGTGAAATTGTTATGCTGATGCGTGGCGTGCCGCAGCGCAGCAGAGCGGCTCATGACGGATTTTGGTTGAAAAATGCCAAAGGAGCTGTTGAGGTGCGCAACAAAGTTCTGGGCATTGTCGGATACGGTCATATCGGAACGCAGGTGTCCGTGTTGGCTGAAGCGATGGGCATGAAGGTGCGTTATTTTGATATTGTTGACAAACTGGCTCTGGGGAATGCTGAGGTTTGCTCTTCTTTATCCGAGCTGCTCAGCGTTTCCGATGTGATCAGTCTGCATGTACCGCAGACGCCGCAGACGGACAACATGTTTTCCCATGCGGAATTTTTTGCGATGAAAAAAGGCGCGTTCTTTATTAATGCGGCCCGCGGAAGCGTCGTGGATATCGATGCGTTGAAAACGGCTTTGGACGAAGGGCAGATAGCCGGCGCCGCTTTGGACGTGTTTCCTAAAGAACCGGCGGATAAGTCTGAGGAATTTGTTTCGGTCCTTCGGGGTATGTCAAACGTTATTCTGACGCCTCATGTCGGCGGATCAACGTTGGAAGCACAGGCGAATATCGGGCTGGAAGTCGCTGAAAGATTGGTCAAATATTCGGATAACGGGTCTACTTTGGGCTCCGTTAATTGCGTCGAGGTTTCTCTGCCCGTACAGGAAAGCGGAAAAACAACCCGTTTTATGCATATTCATAAAAATGTGCCCGGCGTGCTGAGTGCAATTAATGGCGTGTTTTCAAAGCATGGTCTGAACATTAACGGTCAGTACTTGCGTACGGACGGAGAATATGCCTATGTCGTCGTAGATGTGGACGGCCACTTGAACAATGCCGCTTCGTTGCAGCAGGAGCTGGAAGAGATCAACGGAACGCTGAAGGTACGTTATTTGTTCTAAACCGTTTTTTCTTCTTTGCTTTTCAAAAATAATACCGTTAATATAATGGGCAAATATCCTCTTATCAAAAGGGGAAATGATGTATTTTTTCCGTTAAACGGAAGTGTGTAAGGAGAGCGGCATGGACGAAGTGAATTTAATTGCGGCAAGAAAGGATACTCTTGCTTTAGTTTTGGCCGGCGGGAAAGGATCCCGTTTGAAAAACCTGACGGAAATACAGGCTAAGCCTGCTGTGCCGTTCGGAGGCAAATTCAGAATCATTGATTTTCCGCTGTCCAACTGCATCAATTCCGGTATGCGCAGAATGTGCGTTTTGACGCAATATAAGGCTCACAGCCTGATCAAGCATATCCAGCAGGGGTGGAGCTTTTTGCAGCCGGAACTCAACGAGTTTGTAGAAATCTGGCCGGCGCAGCAGCAGACTTCGGACGAAGTATGGTACCAAGGAACAGCCGATGCGGTTTACCAGAATTTGGATACGATTCGGGCGCATTCCCCGCGCTATATTTTGATTTTGGCGGGCGATCATATCTACAAACAGGATTATTCTAAAATGCTTAAACAGCATATTGAAGCCGGTGCCAAAGCAACCGTGTCCTGTATTGAGGTGCCTCTGGAAAAAGCGCATGAATTCGGCATCTTGGACGCAGACGAGCAGGGCAATATTATCCGTTTCGTCGAAAAGCCGAAAAATCCGCCTTCCATTCCGGGAAAGCCGGATCGTTCATTCGCCAGTATGGGAATTTATATTTTTGATGCTGATTTCTTGATTGATTTGTTGGAAAAAGATGCCGCTGATGAAAATTCATCGCACGATTTCGGCAAAGATATTTTGCCCTCTTTGGTCGGCAAGGTCAAAATGATCGCGCACCGTTTTCAGGACAGCTGCGTGTTCAATAAAACGGACGAAGCGTATTGGCGTGATGTCGGAACGTTGGACGCTTATTGGGAAGCCAATTTGGACCTGACTAACGTTATCCCCGATTTGGATCTGTATGATTCCCGTTGGCCGATTTGGACTTTCCAAGAACAGCACCCGGCTGCGAAGTTTGTTTTTGAAAGCGATTTGAGAACGGGACTTGCCGTCAAATCTTTGGTTTCCGCCGGCTGTATCATTTCCGGCGGTACGGTGCGTCACTCTTTGCTGTTCTCTGCCGTTCGCGTTCACTCTTTTTCATTGATCGAAGATGCGGTTGTTCTGCCGAATTGTGTGATTAATCGTCATGCGCGCGTCAGAAAAGCGATTTTGGCACAGGGCTGTGTCATTCCGCGGGGATTGGTGATTGGCGAAAACCCGGAAGAAGACGCTAAATATTTCTATGTTTCCGAAAAAGGCGTTGTTTTGGTAACGCCGGCCATGTTGGCTAAACTGCCGCCGGTGCCGGAACTGTCCTGATTGATAAAAAGCGGAGGTTCGCAATATCTCCGCTTTTGCTTTTTATCTTGGATTCGGCGCGATAAAAGAAGGTTTTGAGTTTAAGAAAATGTTTGGAATTAACAGACGTATTTCTCAGACGCGAAAATATATCAATTTATTTTTGAAAATCATTAAGTGGCCCGTCGCTTTTTCAATGATTCTTATTGTACCCGCGGCTTATCAGTCTTTTCGACGGTACTATGAAATCAGAAACCAGTTGAATTGGCACAATCTGGTTTATTTTGCCATTGGCTTAGGGGTGTTTGCCGCAATCCGTATCATGGTTTTGTTGCACAGAGGCAAGGCGGAAACATTGGAACATGAAATAACGCATTGTTTGTTTGCTATGCTGACGTTGCACCCTGTTTCGAAAATCGAATTAAAAGAAACGGGCGGCGGTTCTATGTCGTTTTCGGGAGAGGGCAATTGGCTGATTGCGATCGCACCTTATTTTTTCCCGTTATCAGCCTTTACTATGGTCTTTTTTGCGATTGCAGCTACGCATCTGCTTGGATACACTCCCGAATGGGTGTTTATCGGATTAGGCATGACGATGTGCTATAATTTATTTTCGTTTGCGGAACAAACGCACCCACGCCAGACGGATTTTAAAGTCGCCGGCTATTTGTTTACGATTTGTTTTTTGCCCGGAGCGAATTGTTTAACGTTCGGAACAATATTTGCTTTTACTGAACGGGGGTTCAATGGCATTTTGTTTTTCTATAAATTGCTTTTTTATTATGCCCGTCAGGATTTTCATATTTTTCTGAATTTTTTTTAAAGTGTTATGGACGTGTTTTCTTTTGCCGCAAACAAGCGGGAGTCATCTGCTTGGGCAAGAAGCTCAATTTGCCGCATCATCGCGTCGTTATGGACCGGCGCATGATGATACAAAGCCGTCAGCTTGACGTTTCCGATCCTTGTGAGGTGTGCGGCTTGTTGCCATGTCGAATGTCCCCATCCTTTGAAGTGTTCATATTCTTCAGGCGTATACATAGCATCATAGATCATTAAATCAGAACCGTTAACAAAAGCGGCTAATTCTTCGGAAGAACCGGCGGAACCGTGTTCATAATCTGAAATATAAGAAATAGATTTGTCCCGATAAAACACCCTGTATCCACAGGCGCCGTTGGGGTGTGTTAAGGGGATTGTCTGTACTTTCACTTTTCCGTCAAACAAATCAAAATGATCCGATGCGTGAAAATCATGAAAATGCAGGACGGAGGGAATGGCATGTAAAGAAAGCGGGAAAAAAGGAGCCGACATCAGCATGGCGAAAATTTCTTTTGTCGATTCGTCATTTTGCTGCCGCGGAACATACAAATCCACATGAGACGTCTTTTCAAAAATAGGGCGGAAAAAAGGAAAGCCGCAGATATGGTCCCAATGTGTATGTGAAATCAGCAACGTCACATCGGTTTTATTTTGCTGAAACAACAAATCACCCAATGTGCGCAAACCGGAACCGGCATCCAAAATCAAGGTTTGGCCGTCTAAATCCACTTGAACGCAAGAGGTGTTGCCGCCATATTCCGTATATTCTGCGGAACAGCAGGGAATACTGCCGCGCACTCCCCAAAAAGTCACTGTAACAGCCATTTCTAAATCCTTAGTTCTTGTCCATTCTTTATAGCAGATGAATTTTTTGTGATCTGTGACGAAAATCATACCATTGGATTATACCCTGTTTTGTTGTTGAAAGCAGTTGAAAAATAAAAAGAGGGATGCGATTTTTTTGATTTTGAAAAAAGACGGGAAATATTGCTTTTTCATCGTTTTGGGAATAATCTGATTCCGGATTGTCAATAGATCAAAAGAGCCCAATATGAATAAGCGATTCTGTATAGTTTTTGTTTTGTGCTGTTTAGGGGGATTTCTTCTGTGCAAAGAAAGCCGCGCCCAGCAGGTAAAGCAATTGCCGACATGTCTGGATTTTTCCGAAGTGTATGCCAGAACTGTTTTGGGATCGGCGCCGGAAACGAAGACGGATCAGGAGGAAATGCGTTCCCTGGCTTCAATTATGGTAGGGTATGTATCGGCTTTGCAGGATATTTACGGCAATCGTCTGGTCGGTATGGCCGACGGGGATAATGAGTGGACTTTGCTGGAAAAAGTTTATCAGTTCTGCCGTCAGCAGCCTCATATGACATTTCAGCGGGCGGTTCGGGCGGTGCCGGCTGTTTCCCGTACTATTCAGGCTTTGCAAGACGAGGAATTTAATCGCTGCAACAATTATATCGGACAAATGAAACCGACAATTTGTTCTTCATATATGCAAAAATAATTCTTTAAAATAACCATGAACCATTCTATATCTGTGAAGCATTGTTCAACAGATGAGGCAGGTAATGGACAGTATTAAAATTCGCGGCGCACGGGAACATAACTTAAAAAATGTTGATTTAGATATTCCAAAAAACAAGTTGGTTGTTGTAACCGGACTGTCCGGATCCGGCAAGTCATCGCTGGCTTTTGATACCTTGTATGCAGAAGGGCAGCGCCGCTATGTCGAAAGCTTGTCCGTTTATGCGCGGCAATTTGTCGATTTGATGAAAAAGCCGGACGTTGATTCGATCGAGGGACTGTCTCCCGCAATTTCTATTGAACAGAAAACGACCTCCCATAATCCGCGGTCTATTGTAGGCACGGTGACGGAGATTTATGATTACATGCGTTTGCTGTGGGCGCGTGTAGGAGTTCCTTATTCTCCGGCGACGGGTCTGCCGATTGAAAGTCAGACGATCACGCAGATGGTCGATAAAGTAATGGGAATGCCCGAAGGAACAAAACTTCTGCTTTTGGCACCGATTGTGCGCGGCAGAAAAGGCGAATACAAAAAAGAAATTAAGGAACTGCAGAAAAAAGGTTTCCAGCGTCTGAAAATTGATGGGGAGGTCTATAATATTGAAGAAACGCCCGATTTGAACAAAAGTTTGAAACATGATTTAAGCGTTGTCGTTGATCGTGTCGTTATCAAGCCGGGCATAGAAAGCCGACTGGCCGAATCGTTTGAAACGGCATTAGGGCTGTCGGACGGGCTGGTCGTCGCAGAAGACGCCGATACGCATGAAGAATCAACATTTTCTTCGCGTTATTCCTGTCCGGTTTCCGGCTTTACGATTGAAGAAATCGAGCCGCGGCTGTTTTCTTTTAACAATCCGCATGGCTTTTGTCCCGAATGTGAAGGGTTGGGCGTGAAGCTTTATATTGATCCGGAATTAGTCATTCCCGATAAAACAAAGCGGCTGGACGAAGGGGCTATTGCGCCGTGGTCCGGAGCAAACGGCGAAATCTATCCGTGGCATCGGGAGGCGTTATACGGGTTAAGCCGCCGTTTTCATTTGGATTTGTCTGCGCGCTGGTGTGATTTGGAACAGGAAACTCAGCGGGCGATTTTATTCGGCGGCGGTTCGTTTGAAGGGGTTATTCCCAACTTGAACCGTCGTTATCTGGAAACGGATTCTGAATATATGCGCGAGGAAATTCAGAAATTTCAGAATAACATTCTGTGCGAACATTGTCACGGCAAGCGTCTGCGCCCGGAAGCGTTAGCCGTTAAAATTGCCGGCAAAGACATCGCAGACGTTACGAATATGTCGATTGCCGACGCCCGCCAGTGGTTTGAAAGCGTTTTGGAAGAGCTTAAGCCGCAAAGCAGGGAGGTCGCCGGTCGAATCCTGCGTGAAACAAATGAACGGCTTGATTTTCTGATTAATGTCGGGTTAGGATATTTATCTTTGGGAAGACCTTCGGGCACGCTGTCCGGCGGGGAAAGTCAGCGGATTCGGCTGGCGTCTCAGATCGGATCGGGACTGACGGGCGTTTTGTATGTTTTGGACGAGCCGTCTATCGGTTTGCATCAGCGCGATAATGACCGATTATTATCAACATTGTTTCGGCTGCGCGATCTGGGCAATACGGTCATTGTGGTCGAACATGATGAAGATGCGATGCGTGCTGCCGATATGCTGATTGATATGGGACCGGCGGCGGGCGCTTTGGGCGGCAGTGTGATTGCAGCCGGTACACCGCAGGAAGTAGCAGAAAACCTGAACAGTTTGACAGGACAATATCTGTCGGGAACAAAGAAAATTCCCGTACCGGCAAAGCGCCGCAAGGGCAGTGGCAAAATGTTGAAGGTTGTAGGGGCAAGTATTCACAATTTGCGCCATATAGATGCGGAATTTCCATTAGGCACGCTGACATGCGTGACAGGCGTTTCCGGCGGCGGAAAATCTTCTTTGGTCATTGAAACGCTTTATAAAGGGCTGACAAAGGCCTTGAACGGCACGCGGGTGATGGTGGGGGCTCATGACAGAATCGAAGGATTGGAGCATATCGACAAAGTGATTGATATTGACCAGTCTCCGATCGGGCGGACGCCGCGCAGTAATCCGGCCACTTACACAGGCGTTTTTTCACATATCCGCGATTGGTTTGCCGGTCTTCCGGAAGCGAAATTGCGCGGCTATAAATCCGGGCGTTTTTCTTTTAACGTGAAAGGCGGTCGGTGCGAGGCCTGTCAGGGCGACGGCGTTTTGCGCATAGAGATGCACTTTCTGCCGGACATGTATGTCCAATGCGACGAATGCAAAGGGACGCGGTATAACCGTGAAACGTTGGAGGTGAAATACAAAGGCAAGTCGATAGCCGATGTATTGGATATGACGGTAGATGAGGCGGTTATTTTCTTTGACGCTGTTCCCAGCATCAAGAATCGCCTGACGCTTTTGCAGCGGGTCGGACTGGGCTATATCAAGCTGGGGCAATCGGCGACAACTCTTTCCGGCGGGGAGGCTCAGCGTATCAAATTATCCAAGGAACTGTCGAAGAAAGCGACGGGAAAAACAGTTTATATCTTGGACGAACCGACAACGGGATTGCACTTTGAAGATATTGCCAAATTGCTGGACGTACTGCATCAGTTGGTCGAACAGGGCAATACCGTGATCGTCATTGAGCATAATCTGGAAGTCATTAAAACAGCGGATTGGATCATTGATTTAGGTCCGGAGGGCGGCGACGGCGGCGGTGCTGTTGTTAAAGCCGGCACGCCGGAGCAAGTGGCCGAATGTAAACAAAGCTATACGGGCAAGTATCTGAAAAAATATTTGAAAAAGTAAAAGATTTCCTGCAGCAAAGGGGCTTTTTTCTTCCTTCTTCCTTAGAGGGGACTGTTCATTTCGCGTACGGGCCGCTTTTTTGCCATGCAGCGGCTCTGAGCCGATCGGGAGGATTTTTTTATCATTGAAAAATAGCAAGAACCGGTCAAGCGGATCCAACACTTGACCGGTTTGGCTTGCAGGTACGGGGAGTACCCGCAGAAACAGAAGGGGAAAACGGAGGGAGCTCCCCTTCTGAAAAGGTAAGGTCAGCAGCGACGGATTTTGTTGGACA
>JAFVAT010000003.1 GCA_017480385.1 Alphaproteobacteria bacterium
CCGGGCAGGGCGCGCCGTCGTAAGCCTGTACGCATTGCATTGCGGCGAAAGCGGTGTTTGTACAAAACAGCACCGCTATAGAGACAAAAGATAGTATTAGAAATTTTTTCATAAAATCCCCCTCTAATTGTAGAAAAAATGGTTCAAAAACATTCTTACGCAAATAAAAATGCATCTCAATAAAGATAGGGGGGGGGGGGGGTATATATTTCACAAAAGTGTCACAAATAAAGACGGAGTCATAGACGCCAAAGAGCGCTTTTATTAAATAAATAAATTCAATAAATACTTTATAAGTATTTATTGAAAATGAATAAATTAATTTGTGTGAAAATGAAATATAAAGAAGGCAGAACAAAATAAATGAATAAAAAAAGTCCCCGCCTTGAAACGGGGACTTTTGAATGTTGCAGATCAGTATAGTTCAGCGAAGCCGATCGTTTTTTATCGCGGCAATCCGGGACATGCCAGTATGAGGAGCAAAACGTTTGGCTTCTTTGTTCATGCGGGCTTTGCAGGCACTCAATGCTTTTTGCGCATTTTCGTCCTGTTTGCCGTTTATGGCGGCAGCATTGATTTTTTCAACGGCGTCCACAGCGGCCATGACAGTTTTGAGGGCTTTCTTTTTCGCGGCAGAAGAGCCGGCAGACGGAGAAAACTTTTCCCGTGTTTCTTTAATATATTTTTCCGCATACATCTGAGCCGCTGGATTATCCTTCAGATCACGCACCGGCACATTTGCCAGAGACGGATCGCGCAGAGCACCTTTGGCAGCGGAGGCTTCATCATACAGTTCAACAGCCGTTTTTGTCAGTAAATGCACCTGACGTGCTTGTTTGCTTTCCATGAATTCTTCAAAACCTTCAACACGTTCCCCGCCGCAGAATTTTGAAATATCGGCAGGCTTTAAAGAAACAGGTGTGCGGTGATCGGCCCTTCCGGTTAATCCTTCCAAATAAACTTCAACATCATATCCCTGTTCGTAAGAGGCCGCAATTCGTTCGTCATCATACCAGCCCTTGAACGCATCGGAAAGCGAATGGCTTTTATTGTAGGCATCAACAATCGGCTTGTAGTGCTTTTCAAAGCGTTTCATTGGCGCATCATGGCCTTGGGCCTCCCATTCTTTGCAGGCTTTAATCGCCTGCGTTTGGGCATCGGCTTCAGTCGCGCGGTTGATCATCAGCCGGGACGCGTAATCCAGGTTTTGCGCTTCCGCCTCATCGCGGCCCTGATTGTTCTGCAAAAGGTGGCGCGCTTCATGCACCAAAGCAAATTCCATAAAATCCATACCCAGCGACTTGGCCATAACAATCTGGTTGTTTTCCGGATCAAAATAGCCGCCGGCAGTACCCAAAGCCGTTTGCAAATAAAAGTCAACTTTATATTTCTTCATATCTTCAATGGCTTTGCGTCCTGTCGGAATGGAGGCCAGAGAATCGAATAAATCCTGTGCAAATTGCTTTTCGGAAGGGGTGACGTTGACTTTGACGCCATGGATATTAAACTGTTCCGCCTCTTCCTGAGGGGCTGATTCTTCAAAACGTGCTTTAAGTGACATGGTAAAAGATCCTGATTTTTAAGTAAAATACAGGCAAATAATGCACCTTTTTAGGATTTTTGTCAATATTATTGACAAAAAAACGTATTTTTTTAACCGACCAGCGATTCGATGTCGGGCATGATTTCTTCCGGAGTAACGGGCGGCGCGTACCGCCGAACAAGATTTCCCTCCCGATCAATTAAAAATTTGGTAAAATTCCACTTGATTGCGCCTTTAAACTGATCTCCGGATTCTTTTGTCAGATAGTTGTACAACGGATTTTGCGTTTTGCCGCGCACGTCAATTTTGGCAAAAACGGGAAAGGTTACGCCGAAATTGGTTTTGCAAAAGGTTTGTATTTCTTCGTTTGTGCCGGGATCCTGTCGCAGAAATTGGTTGCAGGGAAAGGCCAAAATTACAAATCCGTTATTTTGATATTTTTTGTAAAGGGCTTCCAATCCCGCAAATTGCTTGGTAAAGCCGCATTTGCTGGCCGTATTGACGATCAGGACCGCTTTACCGCGATAATCGGATAAAGGCTGGTAATTGCCGTCTGCTTTTTGCATGGAAAAATCATAAATGTTCATTTGAGGCTGCTCCTGTTAAAGTTTTTTCAGATCATATTGCTTTTAAAGACAACGAGAAACCTCTCTTTTCTGATAAATGTTGTAAAACCGCATAATTAAATTTAATCTGCCGGCTGTTATCAAATTTTTTAGTAAGGCCTGCAAATAATGATTCCCGTTCAGGAAATTAAAAACGAAGAAATTCTTCTGGTCAATGTCATCAAATGGTTGGTTCTCTCCGTTATTGCGGGAGCTTTAACCGGTGCCCTGATCGCATTATTCCTGTTTTTGCTGCGTTTCTGTATTGAAATAGCGGAAAGTTGGCTGAGCTGGCGGTATGCTCTGATTCCTGTCGGACTGTTGTTGAGTTTTTACGCTGTCAGACTGATTGCGCCGGCAGCAGAAGGCCGGGGAACGGATAAAGTGATTGCCGCTTTTCATTATCGGGCGGCGCGCGTTCCCTTCATGGTTATTCCGGCCAAGATTCTTTCCACGATTTTTACTTTGGCTCCGGGCGGCGTTGTCGGTACGGAAGGGCCCAGCGTTCAAATCGGGGCTGGGTTTACGTCGGCGTTGTCCATCGCGCTTCATTTTTCTGAAAAAGAACGCAAAAAGCTGGTAATCTGCGGAGTGTCGGCGGCTCTTTCGGCTGTTTTGGGGGCGCCGATCGCCGGAGCGATTTTTGGCGTCGAAGTGTTGTTTGTCGGCAGTTTTTTCTATCCGATTTTACTGCCCGCGGTGATCAGCAGCATTGCCTCCTACTTTGTTTGTGTCGCTTTGGGCGTTTCTTATGCCGTGCCGGATATTGTTATTCCGCCGTTGTCCTTGGAAATGTTCGTTTGGTGTTTGGGGGCGGCTGTTTTTTTCAGCTTTGTTTGTATTTATCATGTGGAAATGGTGCATGGAATCGGCAGATTGTTTAAAAAAATGAATGTACCCATGCCCGTTAAAAGCTTTATTTCCGCCGGCATTTTGCTTTCAGCAGCGGCTATCTTCGGCGATTCTTTTTTGGGCATGGGAGATAAAGGGCTGAACAGCATATTGTCCGGTCAGCCGCAGCCTTGGTATGCTTTTTTGCTGAAATCCGTTCTTTTAGGCGTTACGTTGTCCGGCGGCGGTTCCGGCGGTGTACAGACGCCGACTTTTTTTATCGGCGCGGCTGCGGGCAGTTTGTTCGCCGGTGTTTTCGGGTTGGATATCGGTTTTTTCGGAGCCTTGGGATTTGTCGCCTGCATTGCCGGAGCAGTCAATACGCCCCTGGCGGCAACGTTTATGGCTGTGGAACTGTTCGGCAATGCGATCGCTCCTTATGCCGGCGCGGTTTGTATTATCTGCTATATGCTGACGGGACTGCGCAGTCTGTATCCGACTCAAGTTCTGGTGCAGCCGAAATCAGACGCCTTTATTTTGGCCGAACCCTCTAACCGGCAAAGCTGGAAAGTACAGCCGCGCAAGGCTGTCCGCAAAAAATTCCCGTCGCGGAAAAAGAAGGCAAAAGCTAAATCAAATTGATGCTTTTGAAAAGGATCAGCAAAATACTGGCCGGTGCCAGCCATTTGATGCAGAATTCAAAGCTTTTTTGAAGGGCACGGTTTTGAAAAACGACTAATTTTTCCGGCCCCAATATCCAGCCGATCGCCACGCAGGTTAAAAATCCTCCTAAAGGAAGCAAAACGTTGGAGGCCAGAAAATCAAACTGGTCAAACAAGATTTTGCCGCCGATTTTAAATCCGCTCAGCCGCCCGAAAGACAGGGAAACCAAAGTCCCGATGATCAGGCATACCGATGTAAAGCAGATGACGGCCTTTTGCCGGGTCATTTTGATTTGGTCGCACAGGCAGGTGACGACAACTTCCAGTAAAGAAATGGAAGAGGTGGCTGCGGCGCCCAATAAAATGATGAAAAAGATCAGGCCGAAGAACTGTCCGAAAGGAATGGAAGCGAAAATTTGCGGCAAAGTGATGAAAATTAAGGCCGGACCGGCGTTGATGGGAACATTGAACGAAAAAACCGCCGGAAAGACAGTTAATCCGGCTAATAAAGAAATCAATACATCTAAAAAGATTACCGGCCACATCAGCTGGCTGACAGTGACGGTGTTTTCTTTAACGTAAGAGCCGTAAGTGATATATATGCCCATGCCGACGGAGATCGAAAAGAACACTTGCCCCATTGCGTTCATCAGTGTTTCTCCGGTCAGTTTTGAAAAGTCCGGAGCAAAGAAGAACTTTATGCCTTCCCATGCTTTATCCAGCATTAAAACGCGTCCCATTAGGATCAAAAGCAAAATAAACAACATCGGCATCATGATTTTGCTGAATTTTTCAATGCCGTTTTGAATTCCGAAATAAACGACCGCAGCCGATCCCAGCAAATAAATATAAAAGAAAATCAACGGCTGGACAGGAGATGAAGAAAAATCCGAAAATGCCGTTTCAAAGTTTACAATAGAGGACAGAGAGAAGACTTTGACTATATAAGCCAGAATCCAGCCGCCGACAACGCTGTAATAGGGCAGGATAATTGCGCTGGTAAATACGCACAGTCCGCCGATGAATTTTAAACGCGGAGAGATCCAGCCGAAAGCGCCCGTCGGATCGGATTTGGTTTTCATGCCCAGTGCGGCTTCGGCAAACACTAATGCCAGACCAATCGTAAAAGAACAAATCAAATAGATCAGCAAAAACGTTCCGCCGCCGTTTTGGGCCGTGCAAAACGGAAAACGCCATAAATTTCCCAATCCGACGGCAGATCCTGCCGCTGCCAGCATAACACCTATTTTTGATCCCCATGAGGCTCGGGTCGTTTCAGTCATGATTCCCTCCTTAACAGCTTATATTTGTATATATCAAAAAAGTGAAGTTTAAGAATTAATTTTATTAAAGGAAGCTTCTTTTTTTAATTGTTCAGCTAAATGCAGCATATTTTTTAAACAGGGAACGCTTTGAACGCCAAAGATAATGGTTTTGTGCTCGAAAACCAGACAGGGAACCGCCCGCAGCCCTTCCGGCATATTGACGGGTATCTTTGAAACGGGCGGGACCGCATTTAAATCATTTAGGGTCAAATCGTGATATTCCATTATGGGAATGATTGTCTGCAAGGCGCTGATATCCCGTCCGAAAGAAAAAAAAGCGCTGAATACTTCATCTAATACTGAATATTTCTTCTGCGCAAAGGCGGCGCGGATCAATTTGTCCGGCCATGACAAATCATGGGACAAGGGCGGCAGGCAATCAAAATTAACAAAAATTCCCGTTTGTTTCAGCAAAGGGCCGGCTCTGCTTTCCAATAACCGCGCCCGATCCGCCGGTTCCGTGTCTAAACCGGGAAAAAAAGAGCCGGAAGAAATAAAAAAGGGAGAAATGTCAACCTGTACGGCGCACTCTTTCAGGGCTGTTTGCAGCTGCCGCCACGAGATATAGGACCATAAACAGCTGATATCTAAAATAAAATCAATATTCATTCTTTTTTTATCCGGATTTTCTTTTCATTTTTATCCGTTTTTTATGTATAAAATATTAAAGGAGAAACTTTGCCGGGAAAGCAATGGGACGCTTACAGGAATTTATGGAAAGAATGGAGCGCGGGGAAAAGGAGCAGGCGCCGGACCATTCAAATTACGATGACATACTAAATCAGCAAAAAGAAACTGATTTAATACGGGCGCGGGCGCGCTCTGTTGCCCGACCGATTAAAAAGGAATTGCGCCATTCCCAGATTGAGGGACGTTATATTCGCCCGGAAGAAGTTAAAAAAGAAATTGAAAAGCTGGAACAGGCCAAGCGAGAAGCGGAAGAAAAAAAGAGAGGTCTGTTCCGCCGCATCTTCAGCAGAAGAAAAAAAACGCGGGCCTCCGAAAATAATACTGCGGAAGCTGTTTCCGAAACGCCTGAGAAGCGGCAGGCTGATCAGACGGAAGTTTTTGATGCGGAAAAAAAGAAAAAGGCTGAACAGATTCGGCGCCTGCGCGGGATTGCCATGGCGAAAAAAGTGCAGGCCGCAAAAGAGGCTGAAGAACGTTATCTTGCTGTTAACGGGCTGTCGGCAGCTTTTTCTGAAGAAGCAGAGGCAGCGCCGCTTGTCCGGGAGGAGGGCTTTATACCGCAGGAAATGGAGTTGCCGTCGGCGGCAGAAAACCGTTCTTCGTTTGCAGAGGCTTTTCACCGCTTAAACGGGCAGGCGGAATCTGACGGCGCTTTTCCGCATGATCAGCCGGCTGATCCGCAAGTTTTGGAAAGCTTTTCTTTTCCGGAGCCGGCAGACGAGGCCGAAGCGACTCGCCGGCTGTTTGCTCCGGTGCCCTCTCATGAACCGGATCGGGTGATCGCTACCGCGTTATCAGCGGCGGTCGGGTTCATTTATTGGGAAGAAGACGGACAGGCAGTGGATCGGATTATTACAATCCGAAAGCTGTTTTCCAGACAGGGGGATATTTTAATCGACGCTTTTTGTCATGATCTTGCGGCTCCACGCCTGATTCCTTTTTCCAGAGGGATCAGAATGTATAACCTGCAAACAATGAAAGCCTATGAAAATCCACGGGATTTTTTGCTGTATCACGTAACGGGACTGACTGAAAACGGTCAGTTGGAAATATCGGGCTTTGCGGCGGCTTTGTCGGTTGTGCGTTACGAATTAACAGCTTTGGTTTTTGTCGCAAAATCAGATTTTGACAGAACGGACGAAGAAAACAGGCTGATGCTGACGTATATTTCTCAGCGCTGCCCAACTATTGATTTTGACGAACATGAAATGTTGGATTATATTGCAATGCTTGTGCCTGATGAACAAAGTTTTGCAGAGGCTTTGGAAATCGTGGTCAGGCAGCCGCAGGAAATTGTCTTTTTGTTCGTGCGGACATTTTTGCAGATGATGCTGTCAGACGGCGTGCTGCACGAAAATGAAAGGGAATTGTTGGCGGAATTGCTTTATTTGCTGCAGACAGAAGGAATAGAATTAAGTCGTATCGGTCTTAGAATATGAGGGGGTTTGATGTTGAAAATTGTTCCATTCAGCTTGAGTTTGTGTTTATTGGCGGCTACGGTTCATGCGGAAGAATTGTCTCCACAGCAGGTAATGCAGGCGGAGTTTGAACAGAATAAAGCGAAAATTGATGAAATTTTTCAGGATAAAATTCAAAAAATTTCCGCACGGTCCGCTTTGCCCGATGATATGCGCAACTTGTTGATTTCTCAGGCAGACGAAATCCGGCAGTTTGATCTGAATATGCTGGAGAAAAAAATGGAAATGAAACTCCGTCAGGCCAAACAGCGAGATGAACTGAAAGAACATCTGCGTCAAGATGCGCAAAACCGGGCAAAATGGATTCTGGAAGACGAAGAAAATTTTCAGAAAAACAAAGAAAAACGGGAAGAAACAGAACAGGCCGTTTTAAATGAGGTCGAAAAGATTCAACAAACGCAGAAAGAAACGAAAAAAGCGGAACAAACGGTTTTAAACGAAGCTGAAAAAAAACTCAAATAACTAAAAAAACGACCTGATGAAAAATAATTACGCAAAAAATAAGGAATAAAACATGTTTCATTTCCTGTCGCGGTTTACTTTGGCAGCGCGCATTTACACCGGCTTCCTTTTCTTGGGAATTTATGTGGTTTCAATTTGTTTTGCGTCTGTGTTCGCTGTCGGTTACGTTCATCGGGAATATACGAAAGCCAATAATATCATAGAAAGCACGCGCCAGCTTTCCGCTTTGGAAAACAGTTTGTTTGATCTGAACCGATCGTTGTATTTTTTTGCGTTAAAAGAAACGGAAGACGAAAAGAAAGGCGTCGAGGAAGCTTTTAGTTCTTTTGAGGAAAAGGCCAAAGAGGTTGAGGGCTATCTGGAAATCCCCGACGTACGCGAAAAATACAAATTGGTCTTAGGCGCGTCCTTGGAAAAATATCGCGCAGATATGGCTGAAATGTTTTCTTTGCATGAAAAAAGCGCCGAGGCTGCAGAAAAGGTTAATCAACTGGCTGAAAAAGCTTCAGGACAGCTCAATGCTTTGATTGAAGAAACGACTTTGCCCTCAGCCTCTTTTGCATTGAACGGACTGCGGGAACAATTGGACGTTGTGTTGCAGTTCATTGATTCCGCGCCGGCTGAAAATGCAGAAACGCAAAAGCAGCTGAATGCAGACTTTGCTTCTTTAAAAAAGGCGCAGAACACCGCTAAACAGGCGGAAATGATCAATACAAAGCAGCTGAAGATGCTGTTTTCCACATTTAGCAGTCTGGAAGAAGAGATTACCAGAAAACTGAAAATTGATCAGGCGCTGCATGAAAAAATGAAGATTGTTTCCTCTGTCGGAGATCAAAATTCCAAAGATTTGAAAGATTTGTTGACCGTTATGGGACAATCCTGCGCGCAGTTAATGGCTCAGGCCGAAGCCGGCAAAATTTCTTTGCAGAAAATTTTTGTTTTTGCCGCCGCAATGGGAGGTGTGTTCGCCGTTTTATTATCCTTTTTGTCCCTGTTCGGCATTCGCTACCCCTTGACGCGCTTGATAGAGAATGCTCAGGAAATGGCCCGCGGAGAACACTCCGTTCTGATCCATTTTACGGAACGGGACGATGAAGTCGGTGCTTTGGCAAAAGCTTTGGCCGTGCTGCTTGTTCGGTTAAAAGAAATGCCGTTCCTGTCAGGTGAGATGCTGCGCAGTCGTCAAAACAATACCTATGGATCAAGCATCGCTTATACGCCGGTTAAAACCGAAACGGAAAGTCAGTCGGGCGCCGCGCTGGAACAGGAGGGCGGAAACGATGAATTTGCTTATTTTGGGCAGGGTGTTGGGGTCGATACGGAAAGCCAGCTGTGCCAGATGCTGTTTTTGGTTCAACATATCAGCGCTGCTGCTGCAGAAATGACACAAAACATCAAACTCCGTTTTTCGGTTTGTCGCGATCATTTACAAACATTGCGGGATCAGATGAAAAATATTGAAGAAAACACATTGCTGACAGCTGAAAAAATGGAGGCGATGAGCACCACAGAGCTGTTGATGCAAATAAACAATCTGATCGAATCTTTTTCCGCTTGTTTTTATCAGACGGGCGAAACAAATGAATTGCTGATGAAGCAATGCGATTCGTTGGAAGCTTTAGTGCTGCAGCTGGAACAAGTACAGCGTTTCGTTCCGAAATTAACTGAGTGGGGACGTATAGCCGGTGAATTAACGGGGATAATACATTCTTTATCTTCGGAAACAAAAATTTTATCTTTAAATGCCTCTATTGAGGCCGCTAAATCCGGCGAAAATGCCAAGTCGTTCGGGGCTGTGGCTCTGGATATGCGTCATCGGACTCATAAAACGGCAGAAACGGCAGAGCAATTGAAAATGCATTTAACCTCTATCAGAGACGATGTCGTCCATTTTGCGGAGGCAATGGGGACTGTCGGCGCCCGAATTGAGGAACTCCGCCGTTCTATACAGCAGCTTCGACCGATTCAGGAAGGACAGAAAAATCAGGTTCATATTTCTTTTGAACTGGCGGAATCCGTTAAAAAAACGGCAGAAAACTATGTTGAAAGAGATGAGGAGATTCATACCCGCTTAATTGCATTGCCTGCGGATATTGATCAAACGGGGCAGGTGGGAACACTGTTTGTGCAGCAGGTTGCTGAAGCAGAACAGTTGCTTGATGAATTTAATTTGTCTTTGCCGACATATGAAGAGGATAAAGAAAGTACGGGAGCTTGATTAATGTGCGGGTGCATCGGTTGACATACGCCCGACATTGCTGATCATTTGATCCAGCACGGACAAAGAGTTTTCGTCTGTCTGCGTTGTTTCGGGATTAGGAGTGATCTCCCGTCCTTGGGCCAAGGTTTTAATTTCGATTCGTTGTAAGACGCCGTCATGATTGAATTTTAAAATGGTCAGCGTCCGTTCAATTTCCTTAGGCTTGAGAAAAGCGATTCTTTCTTGTTTTGAATGAAGATAAATCCAGTCTTCGCCGTCGAATATTGTCTTGGAAGACGGCGATCCCAGTTTTTGCCGGACTTCAGTATAAAGTGTTTCTCCCGGTTTTAATGCGGCTAATGCGTCCGGATCTACCGCGTCTCCGTGCACGTCTATCATTGCGGAACAGGCGGACAGCAGCAGGGCGGAAGCAAAGGCGGAAAATCGATATGACATATTGCATAAAAACCGTATGAAAAATTAAAAGATGGTATACAATACCGTAAAAAAATATTAAAGGAAAGGTCAATGAAAGATATTGTTCCTGAATTTTCATACAGCGTTGATATCAACCGAATCCCCGCTTCCGGAGTGGTTTTGAACTTGCAGGCGGACAAGAAGCAATGCTCCGCACTAGCTAAAAGGTTCGGATTGGAGGCCATTCATGCTCTGTCCGCCGAAGTGACCTTTAAAAGGATTAATAAAAAACGTGTGCGCACAGAGGCTCATTTTAAGGCTCAGGTTGAACAAATCTGCGTCATTACTCTGGAACCCTTTGTACAGCAGGTCGAGGACAGCTTTTCTGTTGTTTTTTCGCAGGAAAAAGAGACATCTCTGCGGCTGAACGAGGTTGATCTGGATATGAACGAAGAAGATGATCTGGAGTTTTTGCAGGGCGATAAAATAGACGCGGGCGAGTTGGTAGCCGAATATTTATCATTGGCTTTGGATCCGTTCCCGCATGCTCCAAATGCTGAATTTCAGGCGGAATTTGACTCCGGAACAGGAAAAAACGCTTTTTCCGTACTGGAAAAGCTGAAGTTTGAATAAAATTGCCTTGCAGTTTGTTTAAATTTTTTATATAGACATAATCCTAATGCTTTTAGTTTCAGACTGTAAAGCAGATAATAACAGTTTTAAGAGAGTTAAAAAAATGGCAACACCTCGTAGTAAGAAATCAAAATCCGCGCGTGATATGCGCCGTTCTCATTTGGCTCTGAAGTCAAATGCCGTTATGGAATGCCCGAACTGCGGTGAAATCAAGCGTCCTCATAATGTATGTCCCAGCTGCGGCAGCTATAACGGTAAGGAAATTGTCGCGCAGAAGGCCGGTAATAAGGCTGAAGAATAGGCCTTGTTTGAGGACACAATAGTGGAAAGTTCTTCCCTTGTCATAGCCGTTGATGCTATGGGCGGCGATCATGCTCCTGACAGTGTTATCGCCGGTGTTAAATCTGCAGAACAGCAACATGCCGAAGTTCGGTTCTTGATTTTTGGCGATGAAGCAAAGGTACGGCCCTTTATCGACAAGTACCGGTTGGATCCGGCACGTTACGAATTTGTTCATACGCCGGATTACGTTGCTTCTGATGAAAAACCCTCAACGGCTGTGCGGTCCGGTCGGAAATCCAGCTTATGGCTGGCGATAGAGGCCGTGAAAAAGGGAGCGGCTTCTGCTGTTGTCAGCTCTGGCAATACGGGCGCACTAATGGCTTTTTCAAAGCTGATTTTGGGAACAATGCCCGGCATTCACCGTCCGGCAATTGTGACGATTTTGCCGACTCGCAAAAGCGAATGCGTCGTTTTGGACTTGGGGGCAAATGCAGAGTGCAGCGCACGCAATTTGGTCGAATTCGCGATTATGGGGGAAGCGTATTGCCGCGCAGTTTTAAAACGTGAAAGTCCGACAATCGGATTGCTGAACATTGGATCCGAAGATATTAAAGGGCGTGATGAAATTCGTCAGGCGGCTCAAATTTTGAAAGATTCTCCGTTGTCAGGGAAATTTAAGGGATTTGTCGAATCCGATGATATTGCCTTAGGGACGGTTGACGTGTTTGTCACAGACGGGTTTACCGGCAATATCGCTTTGAAAGCAATAGAAGGAACCGCTCGTCTGATGGTCGGTTTGTTAAAACAAGTAGCCGCCAGAAGCATTTTATCTAAGTTGGGCTTTTTATTGGCTCTGCCGTCATTAAAAGAATTGAAAAAAAAAATGGATCCGGGGCGCTACAACGGCGCCATGTTGGTCGGATTGAAAGGAATTTCAATTAAAAGTCATGGCGGGGCAGACGCTTTTGGATTTGCTAACGCGCTTAATGTGGCGATTGATACGGTTCGTCATGATTTGGTCGGCAATATTGCTAAGCAGCTGGAAACCGTAGAGTTTTTGGAAGAGGAAAAAGAAAAATGACATTACGTTCTCGCATTGTGGGTATTGGGTCTTTTTTGCCGGAACATATCAGCACAAATGATGATATGGCTAAAATAGTTGAAACCAGTGATGCGTGGATCGTGGAAAGGACCGGGATTCGAGTCCGTCATTTTGCCGATGAAAAGACATATACTTCCACTATGGCCGTCAAGGCTGCTGAGCAGGCGCTGTCAGCTGCCGGCATGACCGGTAATGACTTGGACGCAATCGTTTTGGGAACGGTTACTCCGGATAAGACTTTCCCGGCAACGGCTGTGTATGTGCAGGCGGCTTTGGGCATGAAGCATGGATTCGCTTTTGATGTTGTTGCCGCATGTTCGGGATTCTTATATGCCTTAAGAGCTGCGGATAATATGATTCGTTTGGGGCAGGCGAAGACCGTTTTGGTGGTCGGATCGGAAAAAGTGTCCAGCGTGACTGATTTTACAGACCGGAACACATGCGTTTTATTCGGTGACGGGGCAGGCTGTGTTGTTTTGAAGGCGGAAGAAGGCAAAGGAGACGCTTCAGATCGGGGTGTATTGGATACTTTAATTTATTCTGACGGTACGTATGCGCCGGAATTGTGTTCAACCGGCGGTGCTTCAACGACACATGAGGTCGGCTACGTCACAATGAACGGGCGTGAGGTTTTTCGTCATGCTGCCGTGAATATGGCCGATGTTTCCTTGGAAATTTTGGAAAAGAACGGCGTTTCTTTAAATGATGTGGATTGGCTGGTTCCGCATCAGGCGAATATCCGTATTTTGGAAGCAACAGCCAAGCGACTGAATTTCCCTATGGATCGGGTGATTTCTACAATCGATCATCATGCCAATACTTCAGCGGCCTCGATTCCTTTGGCCTTGGCAGAAGGAGTCCAAAGCGGCAAGCTTAAAGAAGGGCAGCTTTTGTTGCTGCCGGGTATGGGGTCCGGTTTTACATGGGGCGCCAGTCTGATTCGGCTTTAGTTTTTTTAAGTTTTTTTGAAAAAAAACATTAAAATCTTGAAAAAAAAGATCAAATTCCTTACCCTAATAAAATAGTTGTGTAAGAGGAAGGGGGAATTTATGTCAAATATAGAAGATAAAAATGTTACACGGGCTGAATTAGCAGAAGCTGTTTACCGTGAAGTCGGATTATCGTTAAATGAATCAGCAAGGCTGTTGGATATGGTGCTGGAAGAAATATCTAAAGCTTTGGAAAAAGGGGATACGGTTAAATTATCGTCTTTTGGTTCATTTTCCGTACGGAATAAAAAAATGCGCATGGGACGGAATCCTAAAACGGGAGTAGACGTTCCCATTTCACCGCGTCGTATTTTATCGTTTCATCCGTCTCATATTTTGAAAAACAGGGTGAACAAGAAGAAATAGGAACAAATGGAAGAAGAAATCGAAAACGTAGATTTGTTTGACAAGAAAGCAGCCAGAGCCTTTCGGACGATTACGGAAGTTTCTGCGGAATTGAGTGTTCCGCCACATGTCTTGCGTTTTTGGGAAAAGAAGTTTTCTGAAGTAGCTCCGGTTCAGCGCGTCGGCGGCAGACGTTATTATCGTCCGGAAGATATTGCTTTGTTGAAAAAGATCGAATATCTGCTGCATAAGGAAGGCTATACTATTAAGGGTGTTCAGAAGTTGCTGAAGGAAGGAACGATTAACGCTGTAGTTGAGAATAGGCGGAATGATCGGGATCAGTCAGCGCCGGAAGCGCCTGTTCAGGTTGACGAGGAAGGATTGCCGGTAGAACCAAAGCCGGAATTGGACAGTGTAATTGCAGAGTTGGAAGAAATCAGCGAATTATTAAAAAAGGCTGTTTAATAAAGAAATACGCTTGCTTTTCTAAAACAAGCGTATTATATTCCCTTCTGCATTGTCGGAGCGTGGCGCAGTCTGGTAGCGCACTTGTATGGGGTGCAAGGGGTCGAGAGTTCGAATCTCTCCGCTCCGACCAATGAAATATAAAAACGCTCGTTTTAGAGCGTTTTTTTTATCCCCCCTTAAAAATCGAGCCAGTCATGTGGTTCCTGTAAGATGAAAGTTGTAGCTCGCAGGATAGTTTTTGTAAGACGAAATGTAGCGCGCAAGATGATTTTAACCGAAACGCGACTTAGTTTTAACTTTTTTGAGCCGTCTCTTTTGTCAAGACGCAGGATAAACGTAAGACGAAACATGGTTTTATATATTTTGCTTTGACGGGATAAAGTGGGATTAAACGGGATATAACGGGATAAAAAGGCGGAAATCCTTAAAATTTTGGCGGCGAGATTGCCGCTTTTATTTTTTTCGGCGCAGGATAGTTTTAAATTTTTTGTAACCCTGTGCGCGATTTTTGATAATTCCGTTTTTTATTTCAGACAGGATCAGAAAAACGGAAAAATAGAGATTTCAAATCTTCTATTTTGTGTCGGGATTTATCAAAAAAGCTTTTTAGCAATTCAGATCATATAATTTTTATAATACCGAAAAATAAATAAGCATATTTTTAGATTTTATTATATCTGATGAAAGTGCTTTTTAGAAAAGAAAGAAGTCAAAATAGACAGAGCATCTGTTTTAGTTTAAAATATTATACGGTAGAATTTAATGCCTTTTTTGGGAGAGGAAAGAATTTTGAAAAAGCCTTTGATAGGGATATGTCCTTTATGGGACAAGAAAAAAAACAGCTATTGGATGCTGCCGGAATATATGGAGGGGATTGAAAAATCGGGTGGGCTGCCAGTAATGTTGCCCTTAACATCTGATGAAACAGCGATAGGACAAATAGCTGGTTTATGTGACGGGTTTTTATTTACGGGCGGGCATGATGTTTCACCGGAGATTTATTTCGAAACGCCGTTGACAGACAAAATTGATACTTGTCCTGAACGTGATGAAATGGAAACTGTTCTTTTAAAACAAGTTTTAAAGGCAGATAAGCCTTTATTCGGTATTTGCCGCGGCTTGCAGTTTATAAATGCCGCCCTTGGAGGGACGCTATATCAGGATTTGCCGACGCAGTATAACGGTGCTGTTCACACTCAAAAACAGCCCTATGATGTGCCGTTTCATGCCAATAAAGTAATTAAGGGGACACCTCTGTTCTCTTTAAGCCGGTCAGAACAAATCCAAGTCAACAGCTGTCATCATCAGGCTGTAAAGAATTTATCTTCCAAATTAAAGCCTATGGCTGTTTCTGAAGACGGTCTGATTGAGGCTGCTTATATGCCGGATCGGAAATTTGTTTGGTTGGTGCAGTGGCACCCTGAAGCGTTGTTTGCTAAAGATAAACTGAGTCAAAAATTATTTCGCTCTTTCGTAGACAGCTGCAGAAAATAAAATGACAGTGACAATACTGCAGTCCTTGCTGTAAGGAGACACCGCAGGCGTTTTTTATCTTATGCCCGAAAATTTTTGTCCACTATATTAACCTTCAAAAGCTTTGGCTATTTCTTTCATATGCCGACTGATTTCAATGTGCTGCGGGCAGTGTTTTTCACACCTGCGGCAGCTGATGCAGGAGGAAGCCTTTCCCGAAGTATTAGTTAAGCCGTTATAATAAATGCGTTGAAGCGGTTTATCTCTCCGGACCTGTTTTTCCGCATTGTAAAACGCGAAAACAGAGGGAATGTCTATCTTTTTGGGACAATATTCCACGCAATAACGGCATGTCGTGCAAGGAATGGCAATAGAGGCATGCAATTCTTTGACTGCATTTTCAATAACTTTGTTTTCAGCACTGTCTAACGGCTTAAAATGCTGCATACAGCGCACATTATCTTCCAGCTGTTCCATAGTGGTCATACCGCTTAAAACAGTCATAACGCCGGGCAGGCTGGCCGCATATCGGATCGCCCAAGAAGCAACGGACATATCCGGTTCAGCGTCTTTGAATATTTTTTCAACGGAAGGCGGAACCTGAGCCAGCCCGCCGCCTTTAACCGGCTCCATAACAATGACGGGCTTATTGTATTTTTGGGCAATTTCATAGCATTTGCGGGCTTGAATGGTAACGTTGTCCCAGTCGATATAATTAATTTGCAGCTGAACAAATTCAACTTCAGCATGTTCTTTGAGAACTTCCTCCAGCAATTCCGGCGAATCGTGGAAGGAAAAGCCGATATGCCTGATTTTGCCGGCAGCTTTTTTGTCCGCTATGAATTTAAAAGCATCATAGGCGCGTACATTTTTGATTGTGTTTGCGTTTACGTTGTGTACCAGATAGTAATCAAAATAGTCTAATCCTGTTTTTTCCAGCTGCTTGTTAAAAATTTCCTCCATTTGTTCGGCACTTTTAAGCATAACAACGGGCAATTTGCTTGCAACCGTGAATTTATCGCGGGGATAACGCTCTACAACAGCTTTGCGTATGGCGATTTCGCTTTCATAATTCATATACATCCATGCCGTGTCAAAATAGGTAAAGCCGCTGTCTATGAACTTATCGACCATTTTGTTAAGGGTTTCATAATCGATTTCATTGCGGTTGATCAGTCTGCCTTCCGCATCATGAAACGACTGGGCGGCACTGCTTTTTGTCGGCAGACGCATAAAGCCGAAACCGAGCTTATTATTGTCTTTGATCTTTTTTTGGACCGTATCGGATACCGCAATTGTTTCGGCTATTGTTAATTTAGGCGATGCCGCTAATGCAAAGGCTGATAAAGTGCTCATTAAAAATTCGCGTCTGTTCATTACTTATTCTTTCAAAATATTCCTGATCTGTCAGTATGCTTCGATCGGCTAAGCAATAATATCCGGTAGAAGCATGTTTTCCAGCTGGGTAATTTCGTCCTTAATTGCCAGCTTGCGTTTTTTTAACCGGCGGGCGCGAATCTGGTCTGTGCTTGGGGATAAAGCTTCTTTCGTAATCAAAAAATCCAGTTCCTGATGTTCGTTTTTAAGTGCGTTCAATCGCTGTTTGATCTGACTTTGTGTGAGAGATTCCATAGTGTTAAGGACCTTTGGATAAAAAAATGCGCTGAAATTTGATTTTAGACTAGCAGAAAAGCAAGAAAAAAGGTATTTATTTCAGTGCAAAAAAACACAAGGTTTATTCTTAGGAGTTTGAAGATGCCGCAAATCAAAAGAATTGGCGTTTTAACCAGCGGTGGAGACTGCGCAGGCTTGAATGCCGTTATTCGTGCCGTTGTTCATCGCGCGATCTGGACATATGGCTGGGAAGTGTATGGAATTCTGGACGGAACAGACGGGCTGACTTTTCGTCCGCTGCGTTACCGCAAGATGTCGATTGCCGATTTCCATGCGCCGTATGCGCGTTTAGGCGGAACGATGTTGGGAACAATTAATAAGGGCAGTCCTTTTGCTCACCCGATGCCGGACGGAACAACAAAAGATCTCACCGAAGATTTCGGAGCAGGCTGCCGTGAACTGGGATTAGATGCATTGGCGGTCATTGGGGGCGACGGATCCATGGCGATCGTTTCCAGATTGTGCCGCGGTGCCGGTGTGACAATGGTCGGTATTCCCAAAACGATCGATAACGATACGCCGATTACAGAACATTCCGTCGGATTCGCTACGGCGCGTGATGTTTGTGTTGAAGCTTTGGATCGTTTGGATTCGACGGCTTCTTCTCATCACCGCGTGATGATTTGCGAAGTCATGGGACGCGATGCCGGACATGTAGCACTGCATTCGGCGATTGCCGGCAATGCGGACGTCTGCTTGATTCCGGAAGTGCCGTATACATTGGAAGGCGTCGTCCGCAAGCTGCATTTGGTCCGCGAACAGGGACGCGATCATGCTTTGATCGTCGTGGCTGAAGGCGTGAAGACTCCGGACGGCCAGAATATTTCCGTTGCTCAGGTGGACGGCGTTCGTTATGGCGGTATCGGTCAATATTTAAGTGCCCGCCTGAATGAAGTCGATCCTCGTTTTTCAACCCGTGTGACCGTATTGGGTCATGTTCAGCGCGGCGGTGTGCCGGCGGCTCATGACCGTTTGTCCGCAGCGTGCTTTGGCGTTCATGCCGTTGATGTGTTGGCACAGGGCAAAACGGATCGTATGGTCGTATACAAAAGCGGTTCCATTTCAGATGTCAGCTTGGACGAAGTGGCGGCTATTGGTACGGCGAAGGTTGATCCGAACGGCGTGTTTGTCAGAACGGCACGCGGCTTGGGCATGTATATCGGTGAATAAATTTTATTGAAAATCGGGAAAGGGCTCCTCCTTTCCTGATTTTTATTTGCTTTCAAATAGTTTTGAAAAGAGATATACTGTTATATAGAGATTTAATTTATCCTGTGGAGGTATTGCATGAAGGAAGAAACTGCTCACTTGCAGGCATTAAAGGCAAAACATGCTGCTTTAGACGAAGAAATCGCAAAAGAAATGGCAAGACCATTACCCGATGAAACAACAATTTCAAATTTAAAGCGTCAAAAATTGAAATTGAAGGAAGAAATCGAAACGGAAACCGCTGTATAAGAAATTTTAACGTTGCTGAAAACGCATTTACCCTCTGAAAGACAATTTTCAGAGGGTTTTTTATACAGAAAAAAAGATTTTTGTTTGAAAAATAACAAAAAATAAAAGAAATGATGCGAAAAATATTGACAAAAAAGAAGGTGTTTTTTATTATCTTTCTGTTAATTCTATTAATTAGGGGGACAAAATGTCTGTAAAAGAAACATTCCAAAAATCTCAGACTCCGATTGAATATCCCGATGAAAAACCGGCAGTTGATGTTGATTTAAGAACCTGCCCGAAAAAAGACAGACCTCGTATGATTTCCATGATCAATCGCCTGGCAAAAAGCAAATTGGGCTTTGAAACGCTTCAGATCGCGGCGGATAACGGATATCATTTTAATTTCATCAAAGGGGAAAACCGCGCTTTTGGTTTTGCAGACCCGGTGAATAAGAGGATTGCCCTGAACCCTAATTTTCCCGATGACAAATTAATCGGTACAATGTGTCATGAATGTCGTCATGCGGGTCAGTTTTCCCGCGCTTCTGATTTAAGCGAAGAAAAATGGGACGTTAAGACGAATTTGATTTATATGCGCGCAATGGAGGCCGACGCTCAGGCTTATGCCTCTTCCGCCTGTGAAGAATTGTTCCGTATGGGCGATGAAGGGCCGAAAAAGGAATTTTACAAGTATTATCCTGAAATCGCGAAAGGATTTACGGAAGCTCTGATTAAGAATGATGCGCAAATGGGAAATAATCTGCTGACAGACACTTTCAAGGCCTGGTACGATCAATTAGGAACCAAATCCGTTTATGAAGAAGGGTATTTGTTGGAACCGATGCAGCAGGAACTGCGTGATATTGCCAATGGCAAAGGGACGACAATGACCTTTGAAACCTCTATTTCCGCACAGAAAACAATTTCTGAAATCGCTTGGACGAAGGACGGCAATTACTTCCAGGACGATCCGGAAATCTTAAATGGCGGAAAGTACTTGAATGTTTCCGAATTTACAATGGAACAGATGAAAAAATTCTTTGAGTTCCGCAAAGAAATGACCGGCTTGGACGATTCTAAGGCTTTGGATGGGATTCCAACGCGTCCCAATACGATCAAACCGCGTGTTGAGGAAATGAAGAAACCGCATGTTAAACAGTCGAAGGCGGTTAAAATGCAAAAAATAAACCGTAACAAAGAGGCTGTTAAGCAGCAGTCTTTAGCTGCAAAGTTTGTAAAAGCGCAGCAATTTGCCGCCAAGCATGGTCGTTAAAATTTATATTTGGCAGGAAAATCCGCTCTTTTCAGAGCGGATTTTTTTGTAACTCGAAAACCACGCGCTAGGCGCGTGGTTCCGGAAAGCTTATAGCTATGCGCAGAAAAACTCCTTAGGTAAACTCAGACTGCGGTCTGGCAACTGCAGCTGCAACTAAGGAGTTTAACAATGAATGATGTAAAGACATTATCACATACAGCATGGAACTGCAAATATCACACAGTATTCGCGCCGAAATATCGCCGCAAAGTATTCTATGGGGAAAAACGCTACGAGATAGGAAAGATACTCAGAGAGCTGTGCGGCTGGAAAGGAATAACAATAATAGAAGCGGAGGTATGTCCGGATCATGTGCATATGCA
>JAFVAT010000019.1 GCA_017480385.1 Alphaproteobacteria bacterium
AAGGTAACAAAAACGTAATATTAAATCCGAAAAAGGAAATGTTTTTTCAATTTAACGCGCTTCCTTTTTTTGAAAGAACTGTTTTCAATAGGATTGTTCGGCTTTTTTCATTTTGTATCAATTGAATAGAAAGAAAAAAACAGCGCGCATCAGTCGGTTTTTCTTGTATGAAAATGTTCTGTTTGAAGCAGAAGATGAAAAAAAACTTGCCGCTTTATGGGGCGCTTCGGAACGGCATGCCATAAAAAAAGACGGCAGAAACATTTTTTTGAAACGGATAAAAGATTGACAGTATGTCGGGGATTTTATATCTTTCGGACGTTTTGATGTAATCTTAAGGATTATCCTATGCAGCAAGAATTTGATTTAGCAGCATGCGTGCCGACTTATCCCGGTTTTCCAAAAGAAGGCGTGAATTTTTACGATATTACGGGCTTGTTCAAAACGCCCGAAGCTTTCGCCATGACCGTTCAGAAAATGACCCGGCTTGTTGCGCAGTATGCGCCGGACAGACTGTTTGCCATTGATTCAAAGGGCTTCATTTTTGCCGCGCCGGTTGCCGCGAATTTAGGCATAGGATTGTCCCTGCTACGCAAGGCTTCTAAACTGCCGGGGAATGTCGTCAGATATTCCTATGCGTTGGAATATGGCACGGACGAAATGGAATGCCGTACGGAAGATTTTAAACCGTCCGAACGGCTGGTTGTGATCGACGATGTGCTGGCGACGGGCGGAACGTTGGCCGCGGGCATTGCTTTGCTGCGCCAAGTCGGCGGAAACGTTGTTGGCGCGGTGACTTCTATGGAAATCGGCAATCTGAACGGACGGGACAAGATTGATGTGCCGTTTTCAGCGATGCTTTATTTTCCGGAATAAAAAATCATGACCTATCAGCTGATTTTATGGGCGGCAGTGTTCGTCATTACATTTCTGATGCACAAACCGTTTAATGTTCATGCCAGTCAAAAGAAAAGAGTTTGGCGGATTCACTATATACTGGAAACGTTTTTTACGGTCCAAACGGTTATATTGATCAACAAAGGACTGAAGGCATTGCCCTAATTCAATCCTCTTTCTTCGAGGGAGAAGCAAGCAGATTTTCCGATTTTTGAGCGATGGTATCGCCTAAATTCATCACATAGCGCGCGCCGTTGATCGTGCGGTACAAATTAACGGAGCGGCGATCTTTTTCGTCTGTCTGACGTTTGATCAGTCCCAGAACGCTCAGTTTGTCAATCGCACGGGAAACAGCCGGTTTTGAAATGTTTAGATCGGCGGCTAAAGCGCGCACGGTGTGCGGCGGATCTGTCAGATAAACATTTAGCAAAATCGCCATTTGTCGCGAAGATAAATCGGTATCGCTTTCATTTTGGCGGACAATTTCGAAAATAGTTTGCCGCCAAAGCTCCAATCCCGTAAAGTTATCCAGTCCCATGTTTATTTCCCCGCGACAGACAGAGCCGGCAGACAAATCGTCGGCGCATTAACGGAATAGCGTTCATTTAAATCATTAGCCGCAATCATATTTTTGAACATTTCCTTTAAATTTCCGGCAATAGTGATTTCGCTGACGGGTCCCGCGATTTGCCCGTTTTTAATCAGAAAACCAGCGGCGCCCCGACTGTAATCGCCCGTAATCATATTGACACCCTGACCGAACAACTGCGTAATATACAACCCGTTTTTGATATTGGCGATCAGTTCCTGCGGAGAAGCTGTTCCGCCGCTCAGAGTCAAATTGGACGAGGACGGGTGCGGCGATCCGCCCAGTCCTCTGGCCGCATGGGCCGTAGGCGCCATATTCAGCTTGCGCGCGGAGTGCAGGTCTAACATCCATGTTGTCAGAAAACCATGATCCACCAAAGCGCGCGACTGGCAGGGCAAGCCTTCCGCATCGCAGGGACGGGAGGCTGCTCCTCGTTTTTTATGCGGGTTTTCAAACAGCGTCAATTCCGCCGGTAAAATTTGCGTGTGCAGGCAATCTTTTAAAAAAGAGGTTCCTCTGGCGATGCTTGATCCGTTAATGGCTCCTGTCAAAGTTCCAATAAATTCACGAGCCAGTCTGGGTTCTAAAACGATATCCATTGTTTGTGAAGCGATTTTGCGGGGGCTTAAGCGTTTGACTGCCCGTTCTCCCGCCTTCTTTCCGATGACATCGGGTGCTTCCAGATCAGTGAAATAAACGGCGGAAGAATAATCATAGTCGGTTTCCCGATCACCGCTGCTGTCGGCAGCAATGACAGAAACAAAAAAAGAGGCTGAAGACCGGCGGTATTCCCGTCTGAATCCCGTTGTTGAAGCCATAATAATATGGGATTTGTCAATGCTTGCCCCCGCGCCGTTGGATTGGGAAACGCCTTTGACGGACAGAGCCGCGTCTTCAGAGGCTATAGCCAACTCTAATAACTGTTGAGTGTCATGTTCGCTTTCATCGTATAAATCCAGATCCGGCAGGCTTTTGGCCTGCAAAGCGGGGTCCGCCAAGCCGCAATAAGGGTCTTCCGGCACGGTTTTGGCCATTTGAACAGCGCGTTCGGCTAATTCTTTCAAAGCACTTTTTTCCAAAATCGAAGAGGAGACAATGGCCGGCCGGCTGCTGCAAAAAACACGCAAATCAACGCCGGAGGTTTGCGCATGCTCCAATGTTTCTGTCTTTTGCTGTCGGCATTCCGCGTTGACGGCAGTACTGTCAACGCCAAAAGATTCAGCGGCATCCGCTCCGTTTTTTTGGGCCTGTTCAATCAGAAAGTCAACCGCATCTGAAAGGGATAAAACATCACTCATCTTTATACCTCTTTAAGCCCGCCGGCCAAAAAAATGTTTGCTCCAGAACCGTATTTTGACGGGGCAGGACCATAATTTTTCCGTTTGATTTGTTCGTTTTGGAATCCAGTCCGACCAAAATATAATTTTGGTTTTGAGCGCTGACCAATAAGAACGGTTCCCCGTTGATGAACCCCATTTTTCTGTTTTCGATTTTGGCGTAAGCAATGCCGCTGTAAAACGCGGTAATAATTAAAATCAGAACGAAAGCGGCAGACGTAAACATATGCGCTAGAGAACTTTTTCTGGCCTTTAAATGAACGCCTAAAACGCAGGCATATAAAAAGACCAAATACAGGCATTCGGACAGGAATACGCCCGTTTTTAAAAAATGGACCAGAACGGCACAGCCGTAAGCCGTAAAGCACAAAGTTGTCAGCAATGAAAAAAAGTAGCTGATCTTTTGCGAGCGGCTTAGAATGCTTTTGGACGATCCGTCAGCATTTAACGATTTCTGCAGGGACAATCCGGCCAATACCGCTGAAAATAAAAGGCAGACCATGCCATAGACCATTCCCATTGGCAGTTCCATTAAAAACAGGGGGATCCTATATTCAATAAACCGTCCGGCAATAATGGCTGCCGATAATAAATAAGATAAACAAAAGCCGAAAATGCAAATTAACGCAATGATCTGAGGAAAGGAAAACGGTGCGGTCTGATTGAGGCCCGAACGATCATCGGCAGAAAAATTCTTTTTATCGCTGAATAAAGCCATTCCGGTTTTCCCTAAACAGAAGTGAAATTTTCTTTATGCTACAGGAAAAACAGTTTATCTTCCATTAATTTTAGATGACAAGCCTTTTTGACGGTTTGTTTTGCTGGCAAAATATATCATTGTAAGCTTTTGACTTTATAGATTAAAAATGAGACAATACAAAAAAAGCATAAAGCGAGGATGGGTTTATGGTCAGCGATAATGGAGAAGACGAGTCTGTTTCTCTTTCGGCGGAAGAGTTGGATCGTCTGTTTAACATCGGTATCGCTCTTTCGGCAGAACAGGATATGGACGTTTTGCTGGAAAGTATTTTGACGGCGGCACAAGAATTTTGCAATGCCGAAGGGGGAACGCTTTATTTAATGGATCATGAGCGCAATCAGCTGATTTTTTCGATTTTGCGCAATGACAAACTGGGCATTAAAATGGGCGGGACTTCGGAAAACAAGACAACGCCTTTTCCGCCGTTATACTTGTTTGATCCGGAAACAAACGAACCCAACTATTCCAATATTTCCACTTATGCCGCTTTGACAGAGCAAATCGTTAACGTGCCAGATGCATACGATTCAACACAGTTCGATTTTTCAGGAACGCATAAGTTTGATAAAACGTCGGGATATCGGTCAAAATCGTTTTTAACGGTGCCCTTGAAAACCAGAACGGGGCAAGTTGTCGCTGTTTTGCAGCTGATCAATGCGCGAGCGCCGGCGGGGGAAACAATTCCGTTTTCCAAATCAATGCAAAGATTGATAGAGGCTTTGGCGTCTCATGCCGCGGTTGCTTTGGATAATCAGATCCTTTTGATGTCGCAGAAAAATTTGTTGGAAGCCTTCTTGGAAGTGATCGCGCGGGCTATTGACGACAAGTCCTTTTATACGGGAACGCATTGCCAGCGGGTGCCGATTATCGCCCGTATGATGGCTTTGGCCGCCGAAATGGATCAAGATGGGCCGTTTAAAGATTTCGAGCTGTCTGATAATGATTGGTACGCTTTCCATTTGGCCAGCTGGATGCATGACTGCGGCAAAATGGTAACGCCGGAATATATTTTGGACAAGGCGACAAAGCTGGAAACTGTCAGCAACCGGATCCATGAAATTCGAGCCAGATTTGAAATTTTGCGGCGTGACGCTCATATCGACTATTTGAAGAAAAGGCTGGCGGATACGGCGCCTAAAGATGATTTGCTGGCCGAATTCAATGCGCGGGTGAAAAAACTGGAGGACGATTTTGCCTTTCTGGCGGAATCAAATATCGGATACGGGGTTTTGTCGGACGAAGATGTGCGGCGCATACATGAAATCGGAAAACAAACGTATTATCGTCATTTTGATAAAACGTTAGGACTGTCTTGGGACGAAAAGGAGCGCATTAAAAATAACCTGCCACCTAAAACCAATCCAAGAGAGCCATTGCTGGAAGACCGCGTCGATCATATTTTTGGCGGATGCGACAGGGGGGAAATGCATAATTTATCCATTCCCCGCGGCACATTGACGCAGGAGGAATCCAAAATAATCAATTCCCATATTGATGCAACGATTGAAATGTTAAAGGAAATTCCTTTCCCCGGTTATATTAAAAATGTTGTCGAATATGCCGGCGGGCATCATGAACATATGGACGGGACTGGTTTTCCCAATCATTTGAAACGCGAAGAAATGTCTATTCCGGCTCGAATTTTAGGATTGGCCGACGTTTTTGAGGCTTTGTCTGCCAGTGACAGACCGTATAAGAAGGTGAAAACGCTTTCGGAAATTGTTTCGATTATGTCGGATATGGTTAAAGGCGGACATCTTGATCCCGATCTGTTCAATTTGTTCCTGACTTCCGGTGTTTATCGGGAGTATGCCGAACAGTATATGTTGGCAGATCAGATTGATGAGGTTGATATTCAGGATTATCTGATCCCGTCATCACAGGAAGCCGAGGATTAAATGCAGATCCGCCTTTATATTGCCGCAGAATTGGCTGTTGGGAAGACCGTTTCTTTAACTCAGGAGCAGGTCCATTATCTGCGTCATGTTCTGCGGGCCGAACCGGGAGCGGAGCTGTTTGTTTTTGACGGAAAAAACGGAGAGTTTGCTGCCGTCCTTTCGGTGTTGGGAAAAAAGGACGGGCAGCTTCAAATTTGCCGATTGCTGCGGGGACAGCCCGAAAAGCGCGATGTGCGGCTGTACTTCGCACCGTTAAAGCGGGACTGTACGGAAATGGTTGTGGAAAAGGCGACCGAACTGGGGGTTACGCAGATTATTCCCGTGATCACGGAGTATACATCGGTGAAACGCGTCAACACGGATCGTCTGCGGCTGATCGCGACAGAAGCATGCGAACAGTGCCGCCGTCTGGACGTGCCGGAAATTTTGGAACCTGTCGGGTTAAGGGAATTGCTGGCGCAACAAAATGAAACAATGCCCCTGTTGGTTCATTTGGACGAAACGGGGCAGGGAAAGAAAGCCGCCGATGTGTTTGACAGGATAACCTCAGCTGCTTTTTTGGTCGGGCCGGAGGGCGGCTTTTCACAAACGGAAAGGGATCTGATCGCGCGAACGTCCCATACGGCAGGCCTTGATTTAGGGGAAAGAATTTTGCGGGCGGAAACAGCGGCCGTTTCCGCGCTGGCCTTGTTTATGTGCCGCTGACTAAGGATTTGTTCAAATGAAAAAAGAATGTCATTGTCATCACGATCATGAACATGAAGAAAAGTGTTGCTGCGGTCATCATCACGATCATTGCGATTGTGAACATGAAGACGAAAATGAGGATTACTCAGCTGTCAACGCAATGTTTGGGTTGGATACGAATGTGCCGGAAGACGCGCTTGCTTTGCTGCAAATGGAAATGGAGGAATGTGATGAACTCAGCGAAGTTTTAGGATTGGGCGATAATCCTGAGGTAGATGATATTTTGCAGGATGCGATAGAAGACCTGACGCCGAAAAAGAAAAAAACGCTGATGAATTTAGCGGTGATTTTGCACGATTATCTGCCGGAAGAAAATTAAAATAAAAACGCCCTGATAGCTTGGCCTCAGGGCGTTTAAAAGTTCAGCTATTTAAAATATAACGCAACGGCTGATGAATTTCCGCTTGCACCGCATCCGGTGGAGGCTTTTGACAGAGACATGGGAACATTTCCGGTTGAAGTATAAACGACAGAATTCCCAGATCCTGATGCTTCTTGAGGAATAGAAGAATCTGACTCTACTGTAGCGACCGCAGCGTTTTTAGCTTGTACAGCAATCAAACCTGATGACGCATCTCCCCAACCTTGCGTTGCCAGACGCACGCAAGCGTCTGCTGGCAGTCCGTTGTATACAAGCGTGAAAGCTCTTTTTGAGCGGGAGTTGTCGTCTTTCACAGTTTGTACTACGATCAGTCCGCCGTATGGATTCATCGGATTTGAGCAGGACGAGCCGTCAGGACAGTTTTCGTCTGAGAAAATACCGGAACTGTAAAGCATTGTCTGGTTAGTTGCGGAATCTAAGCCGTCATAGTTTTTCTGAGAAGCAAACAATGTGCGAATATTCTGAACCATTGTCTGAATCTGGTCCGTTGTTTTAGAGACCTTAAATTTGTTCATCGCCTGGGAATAGCCCGCGATACCGCCGACCGACAACACGCCGATAATTGCCAGAACACCCAGCATTTCGATCATGGAACGACCGGATTCTTGTTGTGTAGCTTTTTTCATTTTGAATTCCTTGCAAGTTTAAAAAACAACCGCCTGTTTGGGCGGTCGGGGAGTTCAAAAATCAAGCTACACTTTGATCCTTTCGGTCTTTAGGGGAAAATCCGTTCTTTCAAGGATAATAACGGAAGTCCCTTGGACATACACCAAAAGCTCCCCGACCCTTTAAAAAAGAAATCGGGGTTATTTTCTGTTTTCGCCATAGACGAAACAGCTAACGACTCATATCTGAGCCGGTGCAGCAAGAGCTTTTGAAGACTCCGCACCCTTTCAGGCACTTAAATGCCAAAGAAACCCTTGGTATTTCGATTATTATTATTTCATATAGGTGCCCGAGATGCAAGACAATAATAAAGATTGAGTTTCAACCTATTGAAAAACATATAAAAGAAGCCTCCTTGCCGGAGGCTTCTTTTGCAAAAATAGATTTTTTTAAGCCAATACCTTATCCAAAAAATAAGGCAGCTGAACGTACCACCAATCCCAATCGTGATTGACGTCTTTGCCCCAAACATCAACAAAGGCCGGAATCCGTTTTTCCTCTAAGATCTGCTTTAAACGCAGCGTTTCTTCGATCATCGGGTCTTCCCAAGCGCCCTGACCGACACAAAATACCAATCGGGCGCGGCGCATCTGGTCCAAATAGTCTTCGTCATAGATGTTTGGCAGGAAATAAAGCGGACTGTTGCGATAAACGGTATCGTCCATGTAATCGCCCAGGAAATATCTGGGACCATACAGACCGCTGAGCGCAATCACGGAATCAATCAAGTCCGGACGGCGGAAAAACGTGTTGGCGCTGTGCGTCGCTCCCATGGAGCAGCCTGTCGCCATAATGCCGATTTCCTGTCCGCCGTTGGCTTCCCGGCTGATTTCTTTGATGCGGGGAATAAATTCTTCCACTGTATAATTGAAGTATCTTTCCTGCATCTGCATATTGTCATAGGGATTGCCTTCTTTCTTTTCCCAGCTTTCCCAATCAATGCCGTCAATGCAGAACAGCTGAATCCGGCCCGTATCAATATACGGCGCGCAGATGTTGACCATGCCGTGATATTCGTAATGCCAAAAACGACCGCAGCCCGGCGGAAAAACCAAGACCGGCTTTCCTGTATGGCCGTAGACCTTGAATTCCATATCCCGGTCCAAACAGGACGACCACTCTTTAAAGTACTCTTCTTTCATTGGCAGATATCCTTAAACGCGAGCGTTAACAGCATCAATGATTTCATTGATTTCGTCCAAAGTGTCCGCATAAATCAGGTAAACATAGTCACCCATTGCGCGGGCAGTAATGCCTTCAATCGGCATGTGTTCCATGATATGCGATCCGTATTTGGCCAAAATGGCTTCATGTGTATAAACATAGTTAAAACGGAATTTCCGGCTGGCAAAAGCGGCGTAGCGTTTTTGACTCATGTCGCCTTCGGGACGGCCCTTGATCAGCGTGTCGGCCCAAGCCTTGTAAATATTCACATCATGGGACGCTTCATACAGTTCCGTAATCATGCCGCCGGGCGGACGCATATTGACTTCCAGAGCCATTACTTTTGTTTTACCTGTTTTTTTGTCGGTCGTGCGGAAAAACTCAAAGTGAAAGAAAATGTCTTTAATCCCGTAAGCTTTGACGATTGCCGTGCCGGCTTTGCGAATATCCTCCGCCATATTTTTGTCGGAATGGTACATAATGCAGTCGTCATTGACAACCGTATCCATTAAAGACTGATGATAAACCTGACTGGCGCAGAAAACAATTTCGCCGTCACGGTTGGTCAGGCCGTCAAACGTTTCGACATGACCGTCAATAAACGTTTCCATAATGTACTGCACATCGGGCTTTTGCGCAAAAAAGTCCGCCATTTCGGATTCTGTGTGCAGTGTGTATGTGTCGCAGGCGCCTACGCCGTCATCGGGCTTGACGACAACAGGAAAGCCGTGCTTGTCAGTGAAAGCTTTACCGTCTGCAAAATTCTGCGGCAGGCAATAATCGGCACAGTCAACGTCGGCCTTTTTAAAGAAAGCCTTCATTCTGGATTTTTGCTTGTGATCCATAATTTCGGGATACTTAACGCCTTCAATGTTGAAATCGGTTCTCAGCATAGCCTCGGTAATCAGCCAGAATTCATTGTTGGACTGAATACGGTCGATTTTGCCGTGATGATGAATCAGGCAGGCTGTCGCGCGGTATACCTGATCATAATCCTGCAGGCTGTCAACACGGTAATATTCCGTTAAAACATCTTTTAATTCCGGCTGCAGCTCATCATAGCTTTGATCGCCAATTCCTAAAACATTAACGCCGTTTTCCTTTAAATAACGGCAGAATTTCCACCCGTAAGTTGGAAAATTCGGAGAAAAGTAAATAAAATTCATTGTATGTTTTCCTATTCGGATCCTTGTTTTTTTTAGGCCTTTTCTTTAGTCGTTAAGGCTTTTTCTTTAGTCGGCCCTTTGAAAAAGTGGCAAGCATCACCGTCGATGTCAATAAAAAATTAAAGGAAGTGTTTTATTTTTTACAGGACGGACCGGCGCGGAGCGTCCTTCTTTTTGAACATGCTTTGCAGATGGGTCGTATCTTGTTGCAATAATTTGATTTTATCGGCTTTCTTCTTTTGGGAAAAGGTGTTAATAATAAAAAAGTTCTAACCGTTTGACGAGAATATAAATGTTGTCTTGGTTCCTTGATTTCCTGCATTTTACATTAGCGATGCTGGCTGTGTGCGCTCCTCAGTCGGCGATTCCCGTGTTTCTTAATTTAACGGACGGTATGGGGCGGCGTGAAAAAGCAGGGATTGCGCGTCAAACGGGAATAGCCGTTGCCTGTGTGCTGCTGTCTGCCGCTTTTTTCGGCAGTACGCTGTTGGATATGTTCGGGGTCAGTCTGAATTCGTTTAGAATCGCCGGCGGAATTTTATTGATGTCCATTGCGTTCGGCATGATGAAAGCGTCTGAAAAACGTCATACAAAAGAAGAGCAGGCCGAAGCCGAAAATCGTGAAGCGATCGGCGTGATGCCGTTGGCTATTCCCGTTATTTCCGGTCCGGGATCTATTTCCGCCATGGTTATTGCTATGCAGATGGACAGGTCGTGGCCTCATGTGATCGCTGTGATTTGTTCCGGATTGGCGGTGGCGATGGTGGCCTGGCTGCTGTTGCGTATGGCGGATAAGCTGGCCGCCGTTTTGGGGCAGACGGGACTGAATATCATCGGGCGGTTATGCGGTATGCTGTTGGCGGCTTTGGCGGTCGAATTTATTTATACGTCTCTGAAAGATATGTTCCCGGCGTGGATTGTCTGAGTGGGAAATCAGATGTTTCTCCGGCGCTGAATGACAGTGTCGGCGGACTTTTTCCCGGTAGGCGGCTTTGTATTGGAAAGTTCGTTGATTTCTTTCAAAAACGCTTCTGTTTCCTGTTCGGACGGGCCGTCTTTTCGTAAATTTCGTTTGAGCTTGCCCTTGTTCCTGTTCGGTTTATGACCGGAACGGAGTTCTCCGGCATTTGCCGCGAACATGTCCCGCAGCAGCCGCACAGCAATCAGAAAGCCGGTAAGAGAGGCGAAGAAAAGCATCTTTTGATAAAAAGGAAGCCCGTCCGGTTGTGCGGCAAAAATATAAACGCTTTGCTTTTTTTGCAGAAAAGCATTGAATTTGTCGGCTTCTTCTTTAGCCGCGCGGCTGGAGGAAAAATGCGGCGGCAGATCAAGCTCGTGTTTTTCTCCGGCCAGCTGTACAGTATAAAAAGAAGTGCCTCTTCTTCTGTAATGTTTTGCAATCCGTGCATAT
>JAFVAT010000020.1 GCA_017480385.1 Alphaproteobacteria bacterium
AGTTCGGTGACCGAAGGGAACGGCGCCGAAGGCGATCCCGAAGGGACGAGGAACGAAGTTCCGAGCAATCTCACCTTTTTTCAACTTCCTCCCCCTTTGGGGAGTTTTTTGTATTTGCTGGGTGTTGTGGGAGGAGAACTCGCGAAGTGAGTTCGGTGACCGAAGGGAACGGCGCCGAAGGCGATCCCGAAGGGACGAGGAACGAAGTTCCGAGCAATCTCACCTTTTTTCAACTTCCTCCCCCTTTGGGGAGTTTTTTGTATTTGCTGGGTGTTGTGGGAGAAGAACTTACGAAGTGAGTTCGGTGACCGAAGGGAATGGCGCTGTCAGACGATAAAAAACATAGACGGATAAAATTAAAGATCAATTCTGATCCATGTAAACAGGACGTTAAACATATTGTAAGGCCCCGGAATATATGTGGTCTGAAGCGTGAATTTCTTATACTGAAATCCGAAAATCGGCAAAGGAACAGGAATGGGCAGCCAATTGTAGTCATCACGGAATGTTACGCCTAATGTATATCCAATGCCCACCGACAAATCCTTGTTTTGATCAAAGTAATAATTCCACTGACGCATATAGCCGATAATAGGCTCCGGCTTGTCATGAGAATCTTGAAAGACCATAAAATAAAGGCCTTTTAAAATATCGTCTTCATAAATATGCTTTCCGAACCCGATCCCCCAAGGCTTTTCATTATAGGAATCCGTCTTCGTTTTATTGTACATTTCCCTGTTATGCCAAGTATTGACAGGAACATAAATGTCCCAATCTTTTGCCAATAAAATTTTATCTATATCTTTTTCCAAAAAATCAAAGTACTTCCCTTTTGTTTCAGCCGAAGCACTGTCGTTTGCTTTGCCGGAAACGGGAAATAAAAGGAAAAGAACGAATAAAAGATAAGAAAACAGTTTAAAGTTCATTTTTAAAATTGCATTTATTTAATACGAAAAATTATATCTCCGGTCATCACGTTATGAAAATTTATTGCTTTTCGGGAATCCGACCGGCGGCATTTTGCCGACCTGCGCCCGATGTCCTGTCCAACCGACTAAATTTGTTTCAATGCGCGTTCCGCCGCCGCAAGGATATGCCAGCCCGTCTTCTTTATTAAACAGTTTAATGTCTGACAAAGTAACACCCGCCGGATATTTTTGAATAAAGACCCCCTGCCCGCGTGTCATTTCAGGAATTTCCGTCAGATCAAAAATCAATAATTTTCTGTTGTCTCCGATAACGGCGACTGTATTTCCAAAAACGGGTAAAGACAAATAGGCCTGATCACCGGCTGTTAAATTAAGAACAATCTTGCCGTTGCGCGTTTGAGCCAGCAAGTCTTCCTCTTTTACAATGAACCCTTTTCCTTTCTTGGATACAATAAGACGTTTTTCTCCGGCGCGGAAAATCGACATGGATAAGATTTCGTCTTCTTCCGGCAAATCAATGGATAAACGGACCGGTTCCCCGAAGCCGCGCCCGCGGGGCAGCTTGTCCGCCGTTAAGGTATAACAACGGCCATTTGTCGCAAACATCAGAATCTTGTCCGTTGTCTGCGCCTGTAAACCGCACTGCAGACGATCGCCTTCTTTGAATTTAATGTCATCGTCCAATTGAATATGCCCCTTAACAGACCTGATCCACCCCTTTTCCGACAAGATAATCGTAATCGGTTCGCGTTCAATCAGCGCTTCCATAGGTATTTCGATTTCTTCCGGCGCTCCGGAAATCAACGTACGACGCTTGCCTAAAACAGTCGCCTGCCCGAATTTCTTTTTCATCAATGAAATTTCGGCGGAGATTTCTTTCCAGCGGGCTCCTTCGTCCGCCAAAAGGATTTCCAATTTTTCTTTTTCGGCAGCCAGTTCGTCATGCTCGGTTTTGATCTGCATCTCTTCCAACTTGCGCAAAGACCGCAGACGCATATTCAAGATCGCGTCGGCCTGCACATCAGTCAACTTAAACGCTTTCATTAAAGCAGGCTTGGCTTCGTCTTCTTCGCGGATAATTCGGATTACTTCGTCCAAATTCAGATAAGCAATCAAAAAACCGTCCAAAATTTCCATACGGTGATTGATCTTGTCCAAACGGAAATGAGACCGCCGAATTAAAACGTCCTGGCGATGATCTAAAAAGGCCTGCAGAACCTGCTTTAAATCCATGACCCGAGGAACACCGTCCTTGTCCAAAACGTTCATATTCATATTGAAATTGACTTGCAGATCCGTCAAACGGAACAAATGCGCCATTAATTGTTCAGCTTCAATATTCCTGTTTTTAGGCTCTAAAACGATACGAACATTTTCGGCAGATTCATCACGAATATCCGCCAAGAAAGGCAGCTTCTTTTCCAACAAAAGTTTGGCAATTTTGGTTATCAGCTCTGATTTCTTCACCATATAAGGGATTTCAGTGACAATAATCTGATACATGCCGTGAGTCAGCTCGTCTTTTTCCCATTTGGCACGGACACGTATCGCCCCGCGTCCGGTTTCATAAACTTTTAACAGATTTTCGGGACGTTCTGCGATTTCTCCGCCGGTAGGAAAGTCCGGACCACGCACAAACTTCATTAAATCAGCCACAGTGCTGTCAGGCTTTTTAATCAGCAGCTGCAAAGCGTCGGCAATTTCTCCGACATTATGCGGCGCAACATTTGTCGCCATGCCGACAGCAATGCCGGAAGACCCGTTGGCCAATAAATTCGGAAACGCACACGGCATGACAACCGGTTCAATGTCTTCCCCAGAATATGTCGGTCGAAAATCGACTGTGCCGTCATTTAATCCGTCCATAATCGCTTTTGCGACTTCTGTTAAACGTGCCTCGGTATAACGCATGGCGGCGGCACTATCCCCATCAATATTGCCAAAGTTGCCCTGCCCTTCGACCAAAGGATAACGTACGGCAAAATCCTGCGCCAGACGCACCATTGTTTCATAAACGGCAACATCGCCGTGCGGGTGATATTTACCTATAACGTCGCCGACTACGCGGGCACATTTTTTAAAGCCTGATTCGGGGTCCAAATGCAAAGCGTTCATCGCATACAGCAAACGTCTGTGAACAGGCTTTAATCCATCGCGCACGTCCGGCAAAGAACGGGACACAATTGTTGACATGGCATAGGCCAAATATCGTTCGCCCAAAGCCTCTGCCATTTTGGTTTCTTTGATCTGTTCGCTTTCGTTCATTTTGTTACACCTGAAGTTATCCGGCTTCACCATTTGTCACAGCAGCAATCAGCCTGCCTCTGACAGCGGGAATAGTGCAGTCTAGCGTTTTTAGGACATAATTTTCAAGGAAAAATCCTGTTAATTTTAAAGCTTTTTTAATTTCTTCATCGCTGGAGACTGCAGCATCATCTTTTAAAAAAGCAGGCAAAGCCAGCAATTTATCGCGCCATGGCTCTCCGGCCTGACGACTGACGGCCCGTCCGGATTTCGGGGAAACATAAATTAATTCTTCCGTTGTGCCGGTGGCGGCGCAAACGGATAAATCCAGCCCGAACCCCAAAGCTTTCAGCAGATCGACTTCCCATTTTGCATAACGCGTTTCCCAACCGTCAAAGCACAGCAAAGCAATTTGTTCCAACGTTTTTTGAAAAAAATCGGGCACATTTTCCCGCTCCGGCAGTAGGGAACTCATTGCGCACAGACAGGACAAAGCCGTTAACCGCTTCGAATCGTCCAAAACGGAAGCTGCGTATGACGTTAACAACTCGGCTCTAACCGTTCCCAAATGTTCTTCCAAACGGGCTTTCCAGCTGATTTGTACTAAATTGCCTGCCTGCAGATCTCCGGCATGGCGTTTGGAAAAAGCGTTCCTGACCAATCCGCTGTGCCTGCCGTGATTTTGGGTCAGGAAAGAAACAACAGCGTCCCGTTCGGCAAATTTTTTAATGCCGATAATCAGAGCGCTATCTGTCCACTCAGGCATTAAAATCCAATCCCCATGACCGGTAATGTTCCGGATTCTCGGTCCATTTTTCACGTACTTTTACGAATAAAAACAAATGCACGCGTGTTTCAAACAACTTTTCCAATTCTTGTCTGGACTGCATGCCGATCTTTTTGATCATCGCTCCGTTTTTGCCGATTACAATTTGCTTTTGATTGTTTTTTTCAACATAAATTGTTTGATCTATGCGAATGCCTTTTTCGTCTTCTTTCCAAGAATCCGTTAAAACCGTGCTGATATAGGGCAATTCCTGATTTAGACACATATAAATCTTTTCCCGTGTAATCTCTGCTGCCAGCAATCGGTTCGGCAAATCAGAAACTTGATCGGGCGGAAACATAAAAGGTCCTTCCGGCATACGGGAAACAAGGTAATTTTCCAATTTATCCACCCCTTCGCCTGTCATGGCGGAAAGCATGAAAGTTTCTTCAAAGACGCCGGTTTCGTTTAATTTGGCCGCCAATTCTATCAGCTTGGCCGGCTTGACAAGGTCAGACTTGTTTAAAACAAGAATGGACTTCAGTTTATCTTTAATCAGGGCATCAATAATGGAACGTGTATCATCGTCTATCCCGCGGCGCGCATCAATCAGAACTAGCCGTGTATCGGCATATTCGGCATCTTGCCAAGCGGCTGCGACCATAGCGCGGTCCAAGCGGCGTTTCGGTTTAAAAATCCCCGGCGTATCAATTAAAACAATTTCGCAGTTGCCTTTAACAACAATGCCGCGTATACGGGAACGAGTTGTTTGTACTTTAGGCGAAACGATTGAAACTTTTGCGCCGACCATATAATTAACCAACGTCGATTTGCCAGCATTCGGCGCGCCAAGAAGAGTTACAAAGCCGCACTTTTCCGCCGTTTCCGTCATTTACACCCCTATTTTCTTTAATAATTCCGCCGCCGCGTTTTGCGAAGCTTCCCGTTTGGATTTACCGGACGCGCAGACCGGTTCCACTCCCCGGACGCTGACCTGCATTACAAAAACGGGATCATGGTCGGGCCCTGTTCGATCTTGTTGTATATAAACAGGCAAATCAAGTTTGTGCGCTTGCGCCCATTCCTGCAGTTTTGTTTTGGCATCTATCGGAGGCGCCGCAAGCTTTTCCATTAAGGGCGTCCAATATTGCTTTACAAAGTTTTCCGCCGCAGTCAATCCGCCGTCCAAATACAAAGCGGCAATCACGGCTTCACAGACATCGGACAAGACTGCTTTTGTCAGATCCGGCTTGTTGGAAGGAACCGCCGAAATCAAATAGCGCTCAAAGTGCAGTTCATGAGCGACAAAGGCCAAGGCTTCCGCGCGGGTCAGATCCGTAAAACGTCGGGCTAAATCCCCTTCTGGTTCGTCAGGAAAAGAATGAAACAGCATATCGGCTACAATGACGCCCAAAACGCGGTCACCTAAAAATTCCAACCGTTCATAACCGGAAAAATGATTGCCATATCCTAATGTCAGAGCTTGTTTTAACAGCTTTTTCTTTTTAAAAGTATACCCTAAAACAGCATAAAGTTCCGCATAGTCAATCATCAATTATTTAATCCCGTTGAACAACCGGGACCACCGTACAGCCATGGGCCATTTCCAGATTTGCCACCATGCAGCTGATCCGTCATTGGAAAAGAATAAAAATTTCGCTTTTCCAACCAAATTGACTTTAGGCACAAAGCCGACTTTCACAGATCTGCTGTCCAAAGAATTGTCCCGGTTGTCACCCATCATAAAGAAATGATCCTCAGGAACGACAAATTCTTCCGTATTATCGAAAGGAGCTTCATCAGAAATTTCAATAATTGGGTGCTTAAATCCTTCCGGCAGAATTTCCGTGTACTTTTCAAAACGTATTGCTTTGCCCGAAGCATCACGCATCACGTATTCTCCTTCGGGAATACGTTCGATCATATTGCCGTTAATGTATAAACGGCCTTCTTTAACTTGAATGCGATCCCCTGGCAAACCGATCAGGCGTTTGATATAATCCGTACGGTTGTCCGAAGGCATCTTAAACACTAAGACATCTCCGCGTTTCGGTTCTGTGTAAAAAATGCGCCCCTTGATCAAAGGAATGCTTAACGGCAAAGAATGACGGCTGTATCCGTTCGACATTTTTGATACAAACAGATAATCGCCGACTAACAGCGTCGGAATCATCGAACCGGACGGAATACTAAACGGTTCAGCGAAAATCGTACGAACAAACAACGCGATAAGAACAGCATAAACAACCGTTTTTGTTGTTTCCCAAAATCCGCCCTGTACATTTTTTTCTTTCATCGGTTCATTCCTTATTCCTGTTCCGCACTGATAATAACAACCGCCATAGCATACGGATATTCATCAGTCAAAGAAACATCTATTTGAGGTGTAAATCCTTTCGGCGTCAGCGTCTTTAATCGAGTCAAAGCCCCTCCCGTCAATGTCAGGACCGGCTTACCGCCGGGCAAATGGCCGGTTTCCATATCGCGCCAAAAAACGCCCTGCCGTAATCCCGTTCCCAAAGCTTTGGAGCACGCTTCTTTTGCCGCAAAGCGCATGGCGTAGGCCGCCGCTTTTTTATTCCCCCGCCGGGATTCACAAAGCTCCTGCTCGGCCAAAGTAAAAATACGATTGCAGAAAACCTTGCCGAAACGTTCTAAAGAACGTTCTATCCGTTTAATATCAACTAAATCCGTTCCCAGCCCGATAATCATCATGACTAATCCTGAGCACGGCGGACAGAGCTGATGCCGGGGCTGGCACGCAACGCGGCCATAATGTCGCTGAGGTGGCGGACATCTTGAACTTCAATATCGACGGACAGGTCAAAAAAGCTGGGCGTTCTTTCCAAAATATTCAGATTGGCAATATTGCCATGATTTTTGGCGATCACATTTGATAATGTCCCCAAACTGCCCGGCTGATTGACGAGAACAATGCGCAGGCGGGAAATATGACTTTCTCCGGATACAACATCTTCGTTCCATGAAACGTCCAGCCAACGTTCCGGTTCGGCTGAAAATTTTTCCAAAGTAACGCAGTCTATCGTATGGATTGTTACGCCTTTGCCCGTCGTGACAATCCCGACAATACGGTCCCCTGGTAAGGGGTGGCAGCATTTTGCGAAATTAATCGCCATGCCTGGAATTAAACCGTTAATCGGACTTTGTTTTTTATCTGATGTCTTGTCGCCGATTTTTTTGGCGCTACGCTTAATTGCATCAACAACACGGACAAAACGGGATTTATGACCAGGAAAGACGGCCTCGACAACATCAGGAGCCTGAATAACGCCTTCGCCGACCGAAGCGATCAAATCTTCAACAGTAGCCTGTTTGAAATTCGTCAGGACGTTTTCCAAACTTTTGTCAGAATATTCGTAGCCGTCCGATTTATAAACACGCTGCAGCATTTGCCGCCCGACTTCCAGATACTGTTCGCGTTTCTGGGCCCGGACAAAACGCCGAATCGCCGCTTTTGCTTTTCCCGTTACGGCAAAGCGTTCCCATTCCGGCGACGGCGTCTGCGTTTTGGAGGTTAAAATCTCCACCTGATCGCCGTTTGTCAGTATCGTTCTCAACGGTCTGATCTTGCCGTTGATTTTCACGCCGACGCACTTGTTGCCGACACCCGAATGGACCGCATAAGCAAAATCAATTGCCGTTGCGTTTTTGGGCAGAGTGATCAAGTCGCCTTTCGGAGAAAAACAGAACACCTGATCCTGATACATTTCCATTTTGGTATGTTCCAAAAATTCTTCAGGATTATCGGATTGTTCCATAATGTCCAGCAATTCGCGCAGCCAAGCAAACTGCCGTCCGTCCGTTTTATAGTCGCCCTGTTTGTAACGCCAGTGCGCGGCCAGACCGATTTCAGCAATATCGTGCATTTCCTGTGTGCGAATCTGGATTTCAATCCGGTGTTTTTCCGGACCGATCACGCCGGTATGCAGGGATTTGTATCCATTGGGCTTCGGTGTTGAAATATAGTCTTTATATCGTCCCGGTACCATGGGGTATTTCGTATGAATAATGCCCAGCACATGATAACAGTCGGCAACTGTCGGCACAATGATTCGAAAAGCCATAATATCTGACAGCTGTTCAAATGTTGCATTCTGCCGCTGCATTTTTCGCCAAATAGAATAAGGTGATTTTTCACGGCCCGTGACTTCGCATTTAATACCGGAATCTTTTAAATCCTCTTTTAAAGTGGCGATAATGCGCGCCACCAGATCGCCGCCCTGCTCGCGCAGGAAAGACAAACGGACATTAATGGATTCATAGGCTTCGGGGTACAGTTCTTTAAAAGAAAGTTCCTCCAGCTCGTTCTTCATTTCCTGCATGCCGATGCGTTCGGCTAAAGGCGCGTAAATTTCCATTGTTTCGCGCGCAATACGCTGACGCTTTTCGGGCTTTTTGTGAAATTGAAGCGTGCGCATATTATGAACGCGGTCCGCCAGCTTGACCAGCAAAACACGAATATCTTCCGACATTGCCAACAAAAGCTTGCGGAAATTTTCCGCCTGCTTGGTTTGATCGGACTGTAACTGAATCCGGCTGAGTTTTGTAACGCCCTCAACCAGTTTAGCGACCTCTTCCCCGAACATCTGCTTGATATCGTCATAAGAAGCAGCCGTATCCTCGATCGTATCATGCAACAGTGCCGTCACGATCGAAGCATAATCCAATTTATATTCAGTTAAAATGCCGGCGACTTCCACCGGGTGGGAAAAGTACGGGTCTCCTGAAGCGCGTTTTTGCGAACCGTGCATTTTAACGGCAAAAACATACGCCCGATCCAATCCCTCTTCATCGACATCGGGATCATAAGAACGGACCCGTTCCACCAATTCAAACTGCCTGAGCATAGCGCCTCCCGCCCTTTAATTTTAAAGAGTCGGTCGTTATTCTTCCGTTACTTCAAAAGAACCGGCCTCATTAATTGCAGCTTCGGCATCATTAAGATGCGCAAACTCGTCAGTCAGCGCAGCTAATTCCGCATCAGCGGCCTTAATGCTTTCTTCTTCATCGACGGCGACATCATCTTCTTTGACGAATTTCTGCATGCCGGTCACCAGCGTATTTTCCAAATCGGAAAGGTTAATCGTTTCGTCAGCAATTTCACGCAGAGCAACAACAGGATTTTTATCACGGTCCTGTTCCACGGTCATTGCCGCCCCGGCGCTGATATTTTTTGCGCGCTGGGCCGCCAGCAAAACCAATTCAAAACGGTTGGGAACTTTTAAAACACAGTCTTCTACAGTAACGCGTGCCATTTTTTAACTTCCAAAAATTCAAGAGTGTACACAAAAACCTTAAGGCTTACTGTTATATCGTCATTTCATTGAAAAAAGCAAGTCCCTTCTTCAATAAAAAAACACTTTAACGTCATGGAAATAAAATCATCTTGGCAGAACAAGATTTTCGATTTATTCTAGATATAAATTTGAAAAATATAGATTTTTGAAAGGATTATACCATGCGTTGCTATGCTGGAGAAAAAATCGCCTTGTTTATTGACGGCTCCAATTTGTATGCTGCGGCCAGAGCGTTGGGGTTTGATATTGACTATAAAAAACTGCTGGACTTTTTTTCTACGAAAGGACGATTGATCAGGGCTTTTTATTATACGGCATTGGTGGAAGACCAAGAATACTCTCCTATCCGTCCTTTGGTTGATTGGCTGGATTATAACGGTTACACAATGGTCACAAAGCCGACGAAAGAATTTACCGACGCGATGGGGCGCCGGAAAATCAAGGGCAATATGGACATTGAACTGGCCGTTGATTTAATGGAAATGGCCGAAAGCATTGATCATGCCATTTTGTTTTCCGGAGACGGCGATTTCCGCAGCCTTGTGGAGGCCGTCCAGCGCAAAGGAGTCCGCGTCACAGTCGTATCGACGGTTCAGTCTCAGCCGCCTATGGTTGCGGACGAACTGCGCCGTCAGGCAGATCACTTTACGGATTTGTCCGATTTGGCACAGAATATTTCCCGCGGCGCTCAGGGAACGAAAAACGAACCGGATTTTTCAAAGGCACAATCTATTTTGTTCAGTGAAATAGAAAACGAGTTGCGTGAAGAAACCGATTATGTCCCGTAATTTCACTTGTCCGGATCAAAGCTGCCGGCTTTGTCCCCGTTTGGTTTCTTTTCTGGAAAAGAACAGGAACCAATATCCTGATTTTTTCAATGCGCCCGTCCCTTCTTTGGGTGATTTAGAGGCGGAACTGCTGATTGTCGGACTGGCTCCCGGTTTAAAGGGAGCCAACCGCACCGGAAGGCCGTTTACCGGAGATTTTGCCGGTGATTTGTTATATGGTCATCTGCATGATTTCGGCTTTTCGACAGGAACTTACCAAGCGCGTCCCGATGACGGCGTTCGTTTGGTCAACGCGCGTTTGACAAACGCTGTGCGGTGTGTGCCGCCCGAAAACAAGCCGACCGGCGAGGAAGTTCGTTTTTGCGGTCATTTTTTGGCGCAGGAAATTAACGCCATGCCGAATTTAAAAGTCATTTTAACGCTTGGAGGCTTGGCGCATAATGCCGTGCTGTCAGTTTTGGGGCAGAAAAAAACGGCCTTCAAATTTGCGCATAATGCGCTGCACACGCTGCAATGGAACGGCAAAACAATCAGGCTGCTGGATACATATCATACGTCACGCTATAACGTAAACACCGGTAAACTGACCCCCGAAATGTTTACCGCCGTATTCAAAACGCTGTCAGAAGCTATCCGATCCTAATTCCATGGCGTTCCGCGGTCACGGCTGCCGGAAACTGTGCCGAACAATCCGCCCGACCGTTTTTCTTTCTTTTGAATGACGTTTCCGCCGGGCAAACCGCTGGATAAAGCTTCAATTCTGTTCTGCAAAGACGGGTGTGTGGAAAACAGTTCCGCGAAAGAAGGCATATCCACTATGCCGAAAGCCTTCATTTCCGAAGGAAGGGGCTGTATTTTCGTTCTGTCCAGCGCCTGCAAAGCTTCAATCATATCTTTCGGACTTCCCAGCAGCTCAGCGGCGCCGGCATCTGCTTTGTATTCCCGACGGCGGGAAAAAGCGCAGGCGACAATGCTGGCCAAAATTCCAAAAAGCAGTTCGAAAATCTGCACCGTAAAATAATATCCGCTTCCCGAAGAACGGCGGCGGCCATTATCATTTTTGGAAGAATTAAGAGAAGCCGCTATAACACGGGCAAAGAAGAAAACAAACGTATTCAATACGCCTTGAATCAACGTCATAGTTACCATGTCGCCGTTTTTAACGTGCGACATTTCGTGGGCCAAAACGGCCCTGACCTGCGATCTGGTCATAGACTGCAGCAAACCGGTCGAAACGGCGACAAGAGCATCGTTTTTAAATGCTCCTGTTGCAAAAGCATTGGCCGAACCGGAATAAACGGCGACCTCCGGCATTTTTATCCGAGCCTGATCCGATAAATCACGCACGACCTGAACCAGCCACTTTTCCTCCTCTGTCTGCGGCTGAACAATAACGCGCGCGCCGACGGACAGCTTGGCTAAAGTTTTCGACATCATCAAAGAAATAAAAGAGCCCGTAAATCCTAAAATAGCGGAAAAAGCCAACAATTGATTATAATCTATGCCTTCCTGGGTCAGCCAATGATCAACCCCGAATAGCCTTACCAAAAATCCGATAGTGATTAAAACAACAAAGTTAATGCATAAAAACAAACCTATTCTTTTAATCATGACACGGCTCCTTTTTGAGATGATCTGATTGATTTTATAATAAACATCAAGCACAGAAAAGCAAATCCGATCCCGCATATTAAAGCGAAATGATAGGAAAGCAGCAAAGCTTTTTCCGTTTCAATGCCTTGCGCCGAAAGAAAATGCCGGCGCATTTCGAAAATGCCGACGGATACCACACTGCCCATAGCAATACCTGTATTGCGGAACAATGATAAAATGCCGCTGGCCATGCCCGTGCTGTCTTTTGGAGCGGCATTTAAAATGGCCGTATTAACGGAAGGCTGGAAAAAAGCATTACCAACTCCCATGACAATCTGCATCAAGACCAACAAAAACAAGGGCGTCGTTTCTGTTGTCCGACTGAATAAAAACAATCCCGTTCCCAGCAACAACATACCGGCAAACATTCTTTTTTGCGGTGATAACGTGCCCGTAAGAACGGCAGTCATTAAATAAAACAGCGAAAAAGGCAGAATCAGCAAGCCCGTCAAAAAAGCAGAATTTTCCAAGACGCCCTGTGAGTAAAACGGAAAAAGAATCGTATTCGGGTACATTGCCAAATAGGAAACCATTAAAGCCAAATTGCTGAATAAAAACACAGGAGAAACGAATAATTTAAAACTGACCAGCGGTGCTGGCGTCCTGTTTTCATGGCGCACAAACAACAGCAGGCAAATCAATGTTGCGGCTCCGATAATGCCGGACTGTGCCGCCCACAGTCCCTTTGTCGGTATTTCCGCAATTATAAACAAAACAGCCGCGATCGAAGCCGTTAACAAAATCGTTCCCCAAACATCAATCGGCCTTTTTTCTAAAATCCGTTTGGCCGGAATAATTTTGGCCGCTAGAAAAACGGCCATGAAAGACAAAAAACAACTGGGCAGGAAAATAGACCGCCACGAAAAAGCGCCGATTAAAAAACCGCTGATTGACGGGGCTGTCATGCCGGCTAAATGAGTAATTGCTCCCATGAACCCCAAAGCTTTTCCACGTTGTTTCCCTTTAAAAGTCGAAGAAACAATGCTGAATGAATTAGCAATCAGAATAGAGCCCCCTGCCCCCTGAATGACTCTGGCGGTCAGCAGCATAATAAAATTAATGGAAAAATAAGATAAGGCCGCGCCGCTGCCAAAAGTTAAAAAGCCGATTGTATAAAGTTTCCTGCGATTGACCATATCGCCCAACCGTCCAAAAAAAATCAGCAGGCTTGTCAAAATAATCTGATAGGACAGCATAACCCACTGAACTGCGGATACCGGCAGGGCAAAAGCCGAAGAAATTTTGTACAACGCGATATTTACCGCCGAAAAATCCAACATACTGATAAAATTACCTAGCGAGGTGACGGCAAAAATCACCCATTTCATGGTTTGACGGCGCATATTTTCCTCTTGGGTCAGAGTTTTGTGATTTCAAAATCTTCCTCATATTCGATATGGTGACGCAGGCCACGGTAGTGGTTCAGTCCCAAAATACGTGAAGCATAATCAATATTTTTCACTTGTGATTGATAAAGATTGATTAATCGTTTCTTTTCCTCCGCTACATCGGAAATATCTATATAATGTGTTGGCTGAGCCAGTGTATTCCATATTTCATAAAACACAACATAGCCTTTAAACGGGCGTGTTTTGTTCAATCGTTTAAACAGGCAGCTGACAGCGACATGATCCTTATGGAAATCCATTGGGTGCGGCATGACGACATAATCATAATTTTTAAAATCAAGGGTGGCGAAATCTTTAAACTTATCTATCAGCTTTCCGTCTTCCACATTAAGCATTTGGACATTTTGCACGGCATAATGCGCCATAACGTCTTTAAACTCTTTTTTGCGGATCTCTGCCATTTCATTCGGTTCAACGGAAGAATCGCCGTGCCGCCCGTCTGTCAGCAAAACAACATCGCATTGGGAACCGTATTTTAACAAGAACCCGCCGCAGCCTATTGTTTCATCATCGGCATGAGGCGCCAACACTAAAATGCGGGAATCCGGTTTGATCTGCCACGGCTGAGCCTTTTTGCAATCGGGAATATTGTACCCATGAACTTTCTTTTTTATCCAAAGTTTAAACTTGCGAATTCCCATATGAGCCTCCTTTTTTTGGCAGAGTAAAGCCAATTCGATTAAAAATCAAAAGTTTTTGTATTTTTCAACAAAGGATTAATTTTTTCGGATTATGCTTAAGGTCGGTTTTAATGAACAGAAAGGTTTTATTTCATGAAAAAGCTTCTATTGGCAACTGTTTTTAGCCTGTTTTCTTTTTCGGTTCAGGCTCAGGAACAAATGAACGGTTATCCGGCGGCACGCACATATGCGGATATGACAAATCCCTTTTACATTCCGGAAAGAACTTTTTCAGCGGATTCTAACCTTTCCTATTCCCGCGTTAAATTAAACGCTTCCTTGAATGCCCCGGCTAAGTCAGGCTTCCCTGTTTTAAAAAATGCCAGTAAATATATGGCTTCGGAAACGCTGACGTACGGTATTACGGGAACTTGGGCGATTTATGGTACTTTCGCCTACGATTGGACGAAAAAAGAGGGAGCTTCTTCTTTTCGGGATTGGGCTTGGACGATCGGGACCAAAGTTAATACGATTGAAGAGGCTTGGCGCGTTCAAATCGGCGCTGATGTGACGCGTACAAATTACACCAAATGGAAAGGCGTCATTAATGATGATCAGAAAAACACGCATTTGTATATTATGGCCGGCACGGAAACTGGAGATAAAGTATTTGCCTATACGCGCGCAGATTACCAAAATATTGATTATGGCAATGATCAGCAGTATGATGTTTTCAGTATTTCCGCCGCTTTGCATATAACTCCGGCGGCACAGACCTCATCAGATGTCGGATTGCGTTTTGCTTGGGATACGTTGGATCAAGTCAAAAACAAAGATCTGATTTTCTTTGCGGACGGATACATAAACCTTTACCAAAACATTGCGATAGGATTAAAAGCGGATTATATTTTGGCCAGTTCCAATAATATAAAACTGCCCTATGCGCCTACCAATCAGGGTTCTTATTCACTAGGCGTTAATCTGAAATATGAATTTTAATTTTTAAAAGGGCGGTACGATCCGCCTTTTTTTATACATCGGTCCCCTGCCCGCTGAACGAAGGTTTCAGATGTCGGTGAGTTCGTTTTTTTGCCATAAAAAAGCGCATGATAAAAAATTAATCACACGCTTTTTTTTATTTTCAGTCAAACCTCTAAAAATTAAATCGCATCGACGGCCTTTTCCGCAAAGGATTCTTTATTAATTGTCGCCTCATAATAACGTTTAAAGACATCTGACGGATCGGAAATTTTTCCGTCATTCAAATCGACGACTTTATCCAGATTAATTTCAATGATCAGCATTTTTTCAGCATTACGCAGCTGTTGAACAACGTCTTCCGGAACGCCTGTAATGGGACAGCCGGCATCGGCCATTCTTTTAAAAAACAAAGAATTTTCAAACAAATAACTGATTTCCGGATTTTCCGGTTCTCCCGCAAGTTCCGGTAAAAAAACCGTTACTTTGCCATCTTTGCTGATTGCAAAGGCCGGAGAAGAAATTTCGTTTAAAAGCATATGATTTCCCCCGAAAATTAACGATTAGCGACCGGCTTTTTTAAATTGAGACTGCAACGCCGTCATTTTTTCCAATCTATTTTCAACCATTTTGCGTTTGTCAAGATCTTTCAAGCGCGCCATCATGTCAGCTTTGCTGAAATCTTTATTTTCTTTTTGTTTTTCAGCGATGTAGAGTTCTACGGTTTTATTGACAGCTTCAATAAGAGGCTGACGCGCCGAAAAATATCTATTGCCATTTTCATTCAGCTGATGCAATTGACGAATCAACGTTAATTCCGTTTTTGTCGGAGGTTCGATCATCTCCAAAGCTTGAGTATGTTTATCGATGTATTCGCCTACTTTTTTAGAATCCAACGGCGTTTTATTTACATCTTCGGCAATTTTCAAAGCATCGTCTTGACTGGTGCGGAGCCGTTCGCCTTTATCGGTGTAATAAGCGACTTTAAGCCCGTAAGGCGTATACCCTGTTCCATCGTCTCTTATTCCCCAATATGCCCCTAAGTAATTGGCCAACAAGGGATCTTTATTTAAAGAGGTCAGCTCTTTAAATTTTTGTTTTTCAGCTTCTTTCCCTTCAACAGCTTCTATCGATCTTTGTCGTCCTCCGCGCAGTTGAGGCTGCAGCACATCAAGTTTTTTATATTCTTCCTCTGCGGCCATAAGAGACCTTCTTGTTTCTTTTTGATTATCCGCGTTTAGCATGACTTCTTCGATATAAGACAGTTTTGCCAAATCTTTCTTATATCCTTTGCGATTATTTATATCGACCAAACGTTCTTTAAAGGATTTTTTATTTTTATCTTTTGTTTCATCATGCAGATGCAATTTATCCATAATGAAATGGCGCGTTGCTCCATATGCTCTCGCGCTTAAAGCAGCAACAGCCGTTGCGGCCGGCACAATTCCCAAAGAAGCGGCGGAAGCTATTCTGCCGGCTTTAGATTCCGTCAAGGTTTTATTGGCGATCATGACTCTTTCCAAAAAAGAGGGAGGTTCAATCATTTCAAGCCGCTTTTCAACGAAATTTTTATATTGGGCAACGTCTTGTGTGTTCAAATAATTTTCGTTAAAAGAAACCTCTTTTCCTCTTTTGCTCGTCACTTTGACAGAGTTCATTCCGGATTGATCTACATTCCATACCAGTTGAGCGCCGTCTTTTAAATAATTTTCGATCAATTCGCTGCGAAACGGCGCTTTGGCAAAACGATCGGGAGTCGCATTCCATTCTTTATCCGTACGTTTTTGTTCATTTTCTTTATGTTTTTCCTTGATTCGATCTATGGCATCTTGCGCTCCATACACCGCTTTAACAATCAACGGTTCGTCCAGAAACAAGCCCTTAAAAGCCCCCGAACGAGACAACAGATAAACAGCGGCAGCATTTCCCATAATATAGCTCCTCAATTTTAAAATGCTATTAAAGATATAGTATCAAAATTAGACAAAACAAGGCAAGGATATTTTAAATAAAAAATCTCCAAAACAGAAAAAAGAAAAAGTAATTTTTCACATACAAATAGAAAATTTTAGACAAAAATAACTTTTTGTCCTGACGCCTGTCGCTTTTGCCGTTTTTTCCGAGTGTTCATAAAAAAATATTGCCCGCTCTGCAGACTGTTCTTCACGCCAAAGGGGCAGATTTTACGCCGTCAGCCGCTCCTGAACAGCAAATAACGATATTGTCCGATTCATTTTATGCCCACCGCCCGCACGGCATGTGGTTTTTGCTTTACAAAAGAAACCCACGCGCCTAGCGCGTGGTACTTCACAGGACGGGCGTAGCCCTCATGCTACTGGCTACGCCTAAACGGCGTACAACGGTCTGGCAGGTGCATTTTGTTACTTGCTACCTGTAAACGGGTCGGACAGGTCTAGCGTCAGC
>JAFVAT010000021.1 GCA_017480385.1 Alphaproteobacteria bacterium
ACGCTCTATCAGATCAGCTGACGCCAGACCTGTCCGACCCGTTTACGGGTAGCAAGTAACAAAATGCACCTGCCAGACCGTTGTACGCCGTTTAGGCGTAGCCAGTAGCATGAGGGCTACGCCCGTCCTGTGAAGTACCACTCGCTAGGCGCGTGGGTCTCTTTTGATGCTTTCAGAAGATTTTTATGAGTTTTGCAACTTAGCTTTATGAGTTTTGAGAAATGAACGACTTAATTTTAACCGGTCTGATTGCCGCCTTGATTGGCGCGGTCGGGCTGTTGTCTTACGCTTTGGGAAGAAAGGTTGAACGAAATGCAGATTTTAAGGAAAAGGAAGCGACTATGGCCGAAGTTCGCCGTTTGCGCGCTTCTCTTGATGATTCTGCTGTCGTTGAGCGGCTGCATGAACGTTATCGACGCTGACTTTTGCTCTGTCTATCAGCCGGTGTATGCCGACTATGAAAACGACTCGCCGGAGACGATTCGGCAGATCGATCAAAACAACGTCGTATATGATTCGCTGTGTCTAAAATAGGGGTTTTTGTTCCATTTGGCACAAAAAAACCGTTTTTTACCCGTTGTTTTTCGGAAATGAAAAAGCCTTGTAACCGGTAGGAAACAAGGCTTTATGAATTGGTGGGCGCGACAAGGATCGAACTTGTGACCCCTACGATGTCAACGTAGTGCTCTACCGCTGAGCTACGCGCCCGCTGATGTTGCGTATTGCAACAAGATGATTTATGCTTTTATAGTCTTCTTTTCAGAAATGCAACAAAAAAAATAACCAGCGAGTAAAAAAAGTGACGACACTGAAAAACTATCCGCCGTTTTTGTTGGAAAAATCAGGAAAATCTCCTTTTCCTATTGTGTTGTCGTCTCCTCACAGCGGGACGTTTTACCCGGAACGTTTGTTTCATTTAACGGATTTGAAATTGTCCGATTTTCAGAAATATGAAGACGCTGCCGTTGACCGATTGTTTTCTTTTGCTCCGGCTATGGGTGTGCCTCTTTTATCTGCGGTTTACGGCAGAGCCTGGATTGATTTGAACCGCTACCCGCTGGAATTGGATCCGACAATGTTTTCAGATGCTTTGCCGCCTCAGGCGAAAACCGATTCAACGCGGGTAAAATATGGATTTGGCGTCATTGCACGCCAGCTTAATGCAAATAAATTGATTTATAAGGATAAACTGCGCTTTTCTCAGGAACAAAAAAGATTGACGGAAGTGCATTTCCCGTATCATGCGGCACTGTCAACGTTAATTAAAAAGAATTTGGCCTATTCCGGCAAGTCCTTATTATTAGATTTGCATTCCATGCCGATGCTGCCCGCCGGCTGTTTAATCAAAGGATGCATGCCGGATTTTGTTTTGGGATCGGCTCATGGCGGATCGTGCACCCGCGAAGTTGTCAATGCGGCTTTGGAGATTTTGCAGGAAATGGGCTTCTTTGTTACGATCGATCTGCCGTACAGCGGAGCTTATACAACGATCCATTACGGTCGTCCGGACATACACAGCCACGCCATGCAGATTGAAATTGGCAGGCATTTATATTGGAACGAAGACCGATATGAGCCGTCAGAAAATTTTAACGCTTTGTGGCGTAAACTATCGATATTCATGGATCGTTTTTTAAAGATTCTGCCCTCTTTAAAGCTGTAAGAAGAATGAAATATTTCAGATTAGCAATGCTGTTTGTTTTGACGCTTTTCCCTTCAGCGGGGCGGGCTGACGATGCTCTTTTATGCTTAAAAGAGGCCGTTCGTCTGGAAAAAAGAGAGCGAATCCAAACCAATCTTTTAAGCGCAATCGCTTTGGTTGAAAGCGGAAGATATTCTAAACAGTATCCTACAGGCGTGTCATGGCCATGGACGGTAACGGCGGAGGGAAAAGGGCGGTTCTACCCTTCTAAAGAAGAGGCGCTGTCAGCTGTTCGGGAATTGCAGGCAAAAGGTATAGAGAATATTGACGTGGGCTGCATGCAGATTAACTTAAAATACCACCCGACAGCTTTTAACAGTGTGGAGGACGCTTTGGATCCTGCACAAAATGTAGCCTATGCCGCCGTTTTTTTAAAAAAGAATTATCAGGAGACCAATTCTTGGGGTGAAGCGGCGACGCGGTATCACTCTAAAACAGCATACAAAGCGTTCAGATATGAGGACAAACTGCTGGATACCTGGAACAGACTGACCAAATACGGAAATCCCGCTGATCCGAAACAGTCGGCGCAGGTTAAGGACGTTTCAAAAGAAACCGTAGACAAGATCAATAAAAAAGTCCGCCAGATTAAGCAAAAGGCTCATAAAAAAACAATCGAAACCATTAAGCCCGGATCAGAAGAAGGACGGGAAATGGCGGCTCAATGGCGTAAGGAAAAACTGGAAGAATATATGGCCAGAAAAAAAGCCAGACCGACAAATGATCCCGTATTTGAAGACGCAGAGTCCAAAACAGGCGCTCCTGAGGAATTGACAGATTTAGACAAAAAACACTTGATCAAATAGCATGGTTTTCATATACTTGCTCTAATATGGTAATTTAATAAGGATAGTGATATGTCTGCAAATCAGGCTGAGCAAAAGGGATTGTTTTGGACGCCTAAAGGCGGCAACAACGCTGATACTATTTGGGCCAGCTGTCATGTTTTTTCCTCGGTTGCGGAAAATAAAGAAACGGGGCAGCTTGAAAAAACGTCGATTATTGTTGATATGGGACAAAATGAAATGCCGCATGAATTTTTAAACGGCGCATTTCAAAAAGTAGTGCCGGCCTTAGATGATTGTTTGTCCGTTCCGGGGGAGAAAAAACCTGAAAATGAGGCGCAGGCTATTTTTTTAACACATAGTCATTCGGATCATATTGCAGGAATTTTTGAATACTTGCATATGGGTGTAAAGCTTCCGGAAATTTATGCGTCGGAATATACGATTAAAAGTTTGCAAAAAGAGTTGTTGGACAAAGGCATTAAACGGGATCAATGGCCGGAAATGAAGACGGTTGAGGCCGGCGACAAGATTACGATCAATGATATGACTGTTGAGCCCTTTACGGCATCGCATTCAATTCCGGGCTGTTTTAGTTTTAAGATTTCCAATGGGGACACTTCTATTTTTCATTCCGGTGATACAAAGGCAGATGAAACATCTTTTCTGGGAAAGGGTGTAGATATGTCTTCATACGATAAAATTGGTGGTGTAGAACTGATGACGTTTGATGCGACGGCAACTCATATGAAAGGGCATGCGACGTATGAGGCGGAAATTTTTGAATCGTATCGGCAATTGTTTGAAGAAAATCCGGATAGGCAGGTTATTGCTGTTTTACCGGCGGCGCATATGGAACGGCTGGCTTCCGTGATCAGCGCGGCGGCGGCGGCGGGCAAAGATGTTTTAATTAACGGCGGCGCTTCTATGGACAGCAATATTCTTGCGCTGCATCTTGCGGGGTATGATTTGCAAAAAAAGTGCCCGAATGTGCGTGTCGTCAGTGCAAACGGTGATAAGGCTGCAACGATAGATCCGGATAAAAGCGTAACAATAACGACAGGCATTTACGGGGGGGGGAATTCTCCGTTCGTTCAGAAACTCAAAGGCGAAAATAATGATTTTGTGATGCGGGACAATGCGGTTGTTATTACGCCGTCAATCGGTCAAGGACCGGAACAGATTAATGGTTTGTTAGAAGAATATGCTCCTGCCGGAGTAACGGTTATTACGGCTGCGGATAGAGAAATTTATGGTTCCGGCCATGCACAGGCTGACGATTTTGTAAAGATAGCGGAACATGTTCACCCGGTAACTGTCGCGCCGATACACTGTTCAGCTAAAATGGCGGAAAGCTTTAATGTGCTGGCAAAACAAAACGGTTATGAGACGTTAGAGAAGAGACCGCATAACGGCTGTACGATCAGTGTAACCAAAGACGGTTGTCGGATTGTTTCTGTTCGGGAACCGGCGTGGTTCGGATTAAATCATGAAAAGCAGAACGACGGATCGATAAGAACATCTTTTTCAAAAGAGCCCGATCATGGATACAGTAAAGAGTACGATAAGCCATCGTCTGTTCATGAGAGTTTTCTGAAAGCTGATCAAAAGGATAAAAATACCGCTTTGCAGGAACGTCAGGAAAAGGCCCAGAAAGAAATAAAGGCTTTTCATCAAAAGAAGGCCCTCAATAAGAATATTGCTCTGTTAAAGCAAGGAAAAATGTATGACAGGTAAAAAAGACTGGGATAATGTTCATTTTTGGGCGGCGGAATTGGATAAAAAATATCCGCAGACAGATTTGATAGCTCTGTCTGACAAGAAGCTTCTTCAAATGCTTTTGTCCTTAGAGGCGGCGGAAGGCATGCCGGTTTTGCAGCAGAGCGATGTTTACTTTTTTGCTTTAAAATCCGCATGGTCCGTTGTTCAGCATGGCGGCATCGACGATTCGGGTGACGAACCGGACGCGTATATTTAATTATTTATCTGTTTACTTTTGGCGGCATTGTGGCATTCTTTCCTTAAATGGAAAAGGAAGGGAAACAAATGTCAAATCATTCTATGGGACTGATCGCCGATATAGGCGGGACAAACGCTCGTTTTGCTTTGTGTTCGGCAGAGGGAGAAATTATTTCTCCGTTAACGTTGGAATGTAAAAAATACCCATCTTTAGAATCGGCGGCCAAAGCATATTTAGCATGGATTCGTTATCGGGGGCCGGCAATTAAAGAAGCCGCTTTTGCTGTGGCTTGTCCCGTTTTGACAGATAAAATAACGTTGACCAATTACGATTGGAGCTTTTCGATTGATGAATTGCAGGATCAGCTGCAATTGGATCATTTAACCGTTGTGAATGATTTTGTGGCGCAGGCATTGGCCGTACCGTTATTAAAGGATCATCAAAAAATAAAAATAGGACAGGGAGAAGCGGCGCCGGGATTCCCGATCGTTGTTGTCGGACCGGGGACGGGATTGGGCGTGTCGATTCTGGTGCCGCAGCCGGACGGACGGTGGACAGCCTTGGCCAGCGAGGGCGGGCACGCGACAATGCCGGCGCCTTATCCCGAAGAAGAACGTGTTATCGCGGCACTGCGTCAGGAATACGGTCATGTTTCCGCGGAACGTGTAGTGTCCGGCATGGGACTAACAAATTTGTACAGAACGTTATTGGTCCTGCATGGTCAGGAGGGGCAGTCTTTGCCACCGGAAGAAATTTCATACAAAGCGCTGAGCGGAGATCCTTTATGTCGTGAGGCAGCGCAGATGATGTTTGGCCTATTAGGGACGTTGGCGGGGAATCTGGCTTTGACGGCGGGAGCCTTGGGCGGCGTTTATATTGCCGGCGGCATTATTCCTCGCGAAGGGCTGCTGGATATGTTCAGGGAATCATCATTTAGAGTTCGGTTTGAGGCAAAAGGGCGCTTTACGTCTTATTTGTCACGGATTCCGACGTATGTGATGAAAGCGGATTACCCGGCATTTCTGGGATTGTCAGGCTTAGTTCAAAAAAATTTCAATAATTAAAAAAAACTCTTGCAAAGCGCAAAGGATATCTATATAAACATTTGTTGTTGCGGGGGTGTAGCTCAGTTTGGTTAGAGCGACGGCCTGTCACGCCGTAGGTCGCGGGTTCGAGCCCCGTCACTCCCGCCATAAAATAAACCGCCTTTTAGGCGGTTTTTTTATGTGCAGGGGCTCGAACCCGAAAGGGGGCGCTAAGCAAAAACAGGCTATGATGCCTGTTTTTGTCTGCAAGCCCAGCATAATCTTAATGAGCAAGAAACACAGAAGTGTTTCACAGCGAATTTAGATGTTGCTGTACGAAGAGGCGTAAGCCTTGTGTCCCGTCACTCCCGCCATTAAAACAAAAAGAGTTCCTGAAAAGGAACTCTTTTTGTTTTAAAGAAGAAACGAGAATTCGAACCCGCGACTTGTCGCAGGCTGGAGGCAAGAAATTAGTCCGGCAGAGTACTGACCGTACGGGCATCAGTTTTTTATGGATTCGTCTTTGCAAACGACGCGCAGCGAAATTAAAAAACGAGAGCCCCAAGTCGGACGAACAATTAAATTTTTAGGCAAAGAAAAAACGTTGTTTCCTTTCCAAAAAAACACTGAAAAGCAAATATTTTCTCAAAGGGCGTTGTTTTATTGTTCTCGGATTATCCGAAAGCCGACTGTTTTATAACCAAAGGCAGGGGCGCGGCCTTAGCTTCGGTTTTCCGTGCGGCAGTTTGTTCGGTGGGAATACCATGATCCGCCTTTTATTTCATTAACGGTTTGTCCTTTTTCTTTGCCGGTTTGCGCGATGATCGGCGTTGATGTCCATTTCCACACGTTGCCCCACATATCGATCGCGCCACTGGCCGAAATTGTTTGAGCGTAAGCCGCAACGGGCGTTGTTCCTTTGTTTTCGCCGCAGTTCATATCAGCGTCTTTAGGCATGTGACCAGCGGCAAGTTCCCATTCTGCCTGCGTTGGCAGACGATAAGCCGCTTTGCCGTCTTTTTTGTGTCAGCCAATCCGCGTAAGCTGCTGCGTCATCATAGGATACGTTAATCACGGGGGGATTCTCTTTATTGGCTGGAGGCTTACCGTTCGTCCAGTCTTTCGGAGCCTTGCGGCCTGTTTCCGTGATAAAGGAGGCATATTCTGCGTTTGTCACCGGCGTATAGGCAATCGACACGTTTTGCGCCGCGCCCAACACCGGCAGGTATCCGTTTTGCGCTTGGCGGGCATGGGGACGCAGACGGGGATCAGTAAAGCGGCTGGTCGTCTGATTAATACGATTTTTCCGATTGCGGAGCATTTCATCGACAATATCCTGCATTTCCTGAATTTTGGAAGTGTGCTTGGCCGTTTATTTCAATTCCTCCAGCTTAGCTTTTTTGTGTTCAACTACTTTGTCATAGTTGATTTCCGTTTGCCTGCGCAAAGCGGCTTTGTTTTCCTCCGTCGGGTTTTGGAGGTAGACGGCGATCCGCTTTTTTGTTTCTTCGCTCAGCTGCGGACGCTCTTTTTCGATTGTCGAACTGTATTTGTACATTTCGGTCGCTTGAACGGGACAAATACTTAAAAGCGCAAAAAATAACAAAGTCGTTTTAAACATGGTTATTTTCCAATATACAAGACTGTTTCGTGCGGGTATGTCAATTTCCCGCCGTCTTGATATTGAACGAATAATTTTTTTAATTCTTGCGAAAAAAGTTTATAGTGCGGATCATCTTTTCCGGGCGCGGCAGAGGAAGATAAGGATTTGTACAAAAAAGTTTCCTCGTCCAAATAAAGCGTATTGTCAAAAGCATACTGTCTGAAATCGCTTAAAAAAGATTCCGCCATTTTGAAAAAGAACTCGTACGGATTGTTTTCGTTGGTTTGCGGCATATCTTCATTCGTCAGTCGTTTAAGTATTTCTCCGTAATCGCGGAAGAAATCACTGCCGAATACTTCTATATTCCAAATCAAAATAATTTGGCCGTCAGGGACTAAAATGCGATCGCATTCTTTGCGGAAAGCGGCCTTGTCAAACCAATGGAAAGCTTGTGCGGCGGAAACAAAATTGACGCAGTGGTCGGGCAGGGCAGTGTTTTCCGCTGAACCGTCGATACAGCGGGCGTTCGAACCGTCTAAATATTCTTTTGCCGTCTGCCGCATATCGTCATTTGGTTCCACGGCAAAGACAGTCGCACCGGTTTGCGCCAGCTGTTTTGAAAAAATGCCTGTTCCCGCACCGATGTCAGCGATGCGGGCATTTTCATTGATGCCTTGTTTCTTTAAAAAATCCAAAGCGGCCTGGGCGTACATAGGGCGCCCTTTGGTATAAGCGACAGCCTTGCCCGTGAACCGATCCGTATTTTCCATACCTGCCTCCTTTTTTCATCGTGATACGCACAGAAAGCTCCGTCTTTAGAATTGACGTATGCTAAGGATCAGGGTATATCAAACTCAGTTTAAATTCATCAGGGAAAATACAATGTCCGAATGTAATCATAACTGCTCCGAATGCGCCAAACATTGTTCCGATAGAACGGAAATTCAAAAAGACGCTCCTAATCAGCTGAGCCATATCAAAAAAGTGATCGCCGTTGTCAGCGGCAAGGGCGGTGTCGGCAAGTCTTCCGTCACATCGCAAATGGCGGTGGCGATGAACAGACGGAGCTTCAAGGTCGCCGTTTTGGACGCGGACATAACAGGGCCTTCCATTCCCAAGGCATTCGGCGTTCAGGAAAAAGCGTTCGGCAACGAGCTGGGAATTATTCCGGCAACGACGGAAGGCGGCATCGAGCTGATGTCGGTGAATTTGCTGCTGGAAAACGACACGGATCCGGTCATCTGGCGCGGCCCTGTGATTGCGGGAACGGTGCGGCAATTCTGGACGGAGGTCGTTTGGAATGATGTCGACTTTATGTTCATCGATATGCCGCCGGGGACGGGCGATGTGCCGCTGACGGTGTTTCAGTCTTTGCCCATTGACGGAATCATTATTGTCACTTCGCCGCAGGAACTGGTATCAATGATTGTCGGCAAAGCGGTGAAAATGGCTAAAATGATGAATATTCCGATTTTGGGACTGGTTGAGAACATGTCCTATTTTAAATGCCCCGACTGCGGCAAAGAACTGGAGATTTTCGGCAAATCCCGCTTGAAAAAAACGGCGGAAGAATACGGTATCTGGCATACGGCGCGTCTGCCGATTGATCCGGCGGTGGCCGCGGCATGCGATGCGGGAACGATTGAAGACATTGACCCAGTCGATTTGGCGCCGTTAGCCGATGTTTTAGCCGAAATGGTTTAATAGAAAATTCCTATAGGAAGGACGTTCTCCTGAACGGACAGGTCAATCCAGCTGGCAGATCAGCATTTTTAAATATGCCGTTTCGGGCAGGTGGGGGTGGATCGGGTGATCAGGGCCCGCGCCCGCTTGCAAAATGACGCGTCCCGTTTTGCCCGCTTCGGTGACGCCACGCATACATTCAGTAAAAAATTCGTCCGGCTTGACGTGATGAGAGCAGGAACCCAGCGCCAGAATGCCGTCTTTTTCGACCAATCCGGCGGCCAGTCTGGCCATTTTTCGATAGCCGCGCAGTCCGGCGGCGATGTCTTTCTTGACTTTGGCAAAGGCGGGCGGATCGCAAACGACGATGCCGAATTTTTCCTTGTCCTTATTCATATTTTCCAACACGTCAAAAGCATTGTCTTTCAGCCAAGTGCATTTGTCGGACAGTCCGTTTTTTTCCGCGGCTTTCTGCGCCAGAGCCAGAGCGGATTCCGAACGGTCGACGCCGATGATTTCCTTGGCGTGTCCGATGCCCATGTGCAAAGCGAAGCCGCCCGCATAAGTGTAAAAGTCAATGCATCGTCTGTTCGGGGCAAGTCTGCCGACAAAGGATCGGTTGTCGCGCTGATCATAGAACCAGCCCGTTTTTTGCCCCTCTTTTAAATCGGCAAAGAAGTAAATGCCGTTTTCGCGCACGGGAACAATATCGGGCAGAGTGCCTTTCGCGACTTCGTAGAGCGGCGGCAGGCCTTCCAGATTTCTGGCGGAACTTTCCGCCCGCAAAACGATACAGGACGGTTTTAAAACCTCGTCGATCGCGCTGACGATTTCCTGTTTCAGCCCGTCCATGCCCGCCGTGTTCAGCTGACAGGCGATAATATCGTCAAAGCGGTCGATAATCAGCCCCGGCAGACCGTCGCCTTCCGAATGAACCAATCTGTAAAAGGGTGAATTGACCAGACTGTCGCGCAATGTGACGCAGCGGCGCAGACGCTTGGTGAAAAAGGCAGCGTCGATTTCGGTTTGCGGATCGGCGGCCATTTTGCGGAAAGAAATCAGCGAATGGGGATTGAAGGAACCGACTCCGATAAAGGTGTCGTTGGCCTCGTACAGTCTGACCAACGTTCCGGCGGGCAGATTTTTTGTTTCCGGAGTCATTTCGATTTCGTTTGAAAAGACCCACGGACTGCCTGATTTGACGCGCTTTGAGCACCCTTGTTTCATTTTAACGGCGGGATAATTTGTCTTTTTCATAGCGTTTCCATTCAACCTCTTTTAAACTGCATAAAACGGTTTTATCACGACAGGGGCGCAAATGCCAAAGAAAGAAAAAACTTTTTCAGCGGGCGAAGTCATTTTCAAACAGGGAGAGCCCTGCCAAACGGTTTATACGATTTTGAACGGCAAGGCGGAACTGTTTTATGAAATCAACGGCAAAGCGCGCATTTTAGGACGCAAGGGCGAAGACGACCTGTTGGGCGCGGACGCAGTGTTGGAGGGCGCGTACGCAACATCGGCTCGGGCGGTCACGGCTTTGACCGTGGCTTTGCAAAGTGCCGACGAGTATATTGCACAGCTGCAGCGATCGGGCGAACTGTCTCCGTCGGCCAAACCGAAAACGAAGGTATCCGATCCGTTTGAGGCCGAAGAGGAAGACGATGAGTTTGATTTTTCGTTCGGCGATGACGGGGACGATGAGGAAGAGGTCGAAAAGCCGAAGCTTCCTGTCAGGAGCGGGCGGCGGTCAAGCATTGTTTCCTCTTCGCGGCGCAAGAACGGAAAAGAGGACGAAGAACAAGAGGAAAAGCCGGCCTCCGCTCTGGTTAAAGTGGAAAAACCTCTGCCTGTTATTCCCGCGGTTCAAAAGCCCGTTATTCTGCCGGCTGAAATCAGGAAATTTCCGATTAAACAATGGCTGAGCGAAGGAACGGACGAGGGACTGGCGTTCGGGCCGGTCGTATTGCTGGCCTCCGTTGACAGAGATGCGGGGGATATTCGGGACGGAATTTACCAGACCTTGCGCCAGATTCCGAATTTGCAGGTCAAAGCGGTCGATACGGCAGTGACGGACAGCAATATTCAACGCGGCGCGATGCAGGTGCGGTCTTGGCTGGAACAGCATAACGCGGACGTTGGGCTGTATGCTGTTTTGGATAATGCGGGGCGGATTTTGGAATTTCATACGGTCAGGCCGGCGCGTCAGGCGGATACGTCTTTGTTTCCTGCGGGATCGCGGTTCTTTTTGCCCGTGCAGATGACGGACGAGCAGAAGACTCTGCTTAAAATTTTCACGATTTGCGCAATGCCTCCGACACGGCTGGAACATGAACAGCTGTTAAGGCTGTTTTTGCCGACTTTGCTCAACGAGGTGGCAGCGTATGCGTCCGCGCCGATGACGGGTTTGACGGCGGAGGAGCAAGGCGTCAACCTGACCGCTTTTGCCAATGTGCTTTCATGGACAAGCCTGATTATTCCTGATGAAAATCGGCAGCATCAGGCAATGACGATTTATGAAACAGCTCTGACTTTGTTGCCGCCGTACGCGCCGGAGTATGTGTTTGTAAACCGGCAGGTCGGCTTGCTGCGTCAGATTGAGGCCGAGCACAGTGATAATATCGAAACGTTTAGGGCTGCCGAAGAAACCTTTAAAAAGGGGCTGGAGGCCTTATCCGAAAAACACCAGCCGGAAGCATACAGCGATCTGAAACAAAGAATCGGCAGCGTGCGTCAGAAAATCGCTCTGCAAACCGGCGAAGGGGAGGATTTCGCCGCGGCAATGACGGCTTATCGGGACGCGCTGAAGCCGCTTTCGCCGCATGCGCATACGGAACGCTGGGCGGACGCGGTCAACGGGCTGGCGCGGACGATGCAGCTGTTTTCTTCTTACAGCACGAAAACGACTTTGCTGAAAAAAGCGGTCGAATTGTATGAAAGAGAACTGGCCGTTCTGGATAAAGACGAACAGCCGATGTTATGGGGCAGGGCGAGCAACAATCTGGCCTCCGCTTTATTTTTGCTGGCGGATCGGGAGGGCGGTCGAACCGATCTTTTGCGCCGTGCAGTCGAAGTTTTTTCCGACGCTTTGCAGATTTATGATCGGGCGGGGGCCAAGCAAATGGCCGTTGTCGCGGATAATAATCTGAAACGGGCGGAAAAGGTCTTAAAGCAAACGGAAAAAGAGCTGGAAAAAAATAAAAGCTGGCTTGATGACATCTTGAACGATTCCGCTGACAAACAGACGGAAAGCGGTGCCGTTTCCGATGAGGAACCGCTGACTTTTGAACGGATTGCCGTGTTTGAAGAACTGGACGATGACGATTAATAAAAAGAGGTCAGAAACTCATCAACGGCGGGTATGTTTTTCAGGGCAATGACGGTCATTGTGGCTAAAAATAAAGACAGGCCGTAGGGGCCTTCGCGGCGTTTGCAGGCAATGGCGATCGCGGCAAAATAAAACGTGGAAACAAAGATGACAGCTGCCGCGCCGAACACGCCCAGCCAAGCGCCGATCGCGCACAGCAGCTTGAAATCTCCGAACCCCATGGCGCGGGGGCGAAATGGCGTCATAATAAAAGCCGTCACTGTCGGAATAACGAATCCGAATAAAGCGCCCATAGCGGAGGAAGACGGCGGAATCGTTCCCGTCAGCGGGCGGACGGCGCAGTAAAATCCGATAATCAGCAGGGGAATTGTCAGAATATCGGGCAAAACGCGCAGTTTTTCATCAATACAGGCCATTAAAGCCATAGCCCAGAACAGCAGGAAATAAACCGGGGAATAGCCGCTTAAAACGATTAAAAACAGGGCCGCCGTACCGCAGCACCCCCAAAACACACCCGCCGAAGTCAATTTCAGCCATAATTTTTGGCGCTGTTTGCGGCGCTGTTCGTCCTGTTTCGGGCGGGCAAAGCGGGGAATGTGGATCAGTCTGGCCAAAGCCGTTCCCGCGTCTGCCGGAAAGAATTTGCAGAACCGCCGGGCGATAAAAGGAATAAAGAAAGAAGCGCCGAACGTGAACAGGCAAGCGATGAAAACGGGTGACATAAGCAGCCTCCGAAACAATTTTTTTTATTTTAGCGTAAAAAATTATTTCAGAAAGCATAATTCTTATATAATAAGAAAACTTTTTCAGGAGTCGGTATGTCTGTTCATTTTTATCAAGCGGCTGTTGTCGGAATCGGGTTAATCGGATCGTCCGTGGCGCGTGTTCTGCGTCAAAAGGGGCTGGCGGATAGAATCACCGGCGCGGCGCGGTCGCAAAGAAACAGAGAAACCGCTTTGGCGTTGGGCGTTGTTGATGAAGCGTTTGAAACGCCGGCGGACGCTGTTGCGGGAGCGGATATCGTCTTTGTCTGCACGCCGGTTGGCTCGATTGCCGAAACGATCGGCGGATTTGTTTCCGCTGTGAAAAAAGGTGTGATCGTAACGGATGTCGGGTCGGTCAAGGCGGAAATCATCAATCAGGTCAGACCTTTTTTATCGGATAATTTTTCTTTTGTGCCGGGGCACCCTGTCGCGGGAACGGAAAAGTCGGGACCCGAAAACGGGTTTGCGGAATTGTTTGAAGGGCGGTGGTGCATTCTGACGCCCGAAGACAAAACGGATCGGCAGGCGGTGGCTGCCGTGCGCGAAATCTGGGAACAGGCCGGCATGAAAGTCGAGGAAATGTCCGCCGCCCGTCACGATAAAGTCATGGCCTTGATGTCGCACTTGCCGCATTTGATTGCTTATACAATAGTCGGCACGGCGGCTGATCTGGAAACGGAAATACGCGAGGACGTGCTCAAGTATGCGGCGGGCGGTTTTCGGGATTTTACGCGGATAGCCGGTTCTGATCCAGTGATGTGGCGTGATATTTTTTTAAATAATACGGCGGCGGTTTTGGACGGCTTGCAGCGGTTTTCGGAAGATTTGACGGTCTTGCAAAAAGCGATCCGTCAAAAGGACGGGGAAACTTTGAAGAACTGGTTTGCCCGCACACGCAAAATCCGCCGCGAAGTCATTGATATGCGGCAGGATCAGCCGGAAAACGAAAAATTATTGCTTAAAAATAAAGGATAAAACATGACAAAAGTAACATATCAGGGGGTTATCGGGTGTTTTTCGTCAATGACATGCGAACAGTGTTTTCCGGACGCGTTGTCGCGCAGCTGCCTGTCATTCGGGGACGCGATTCAGTCGGTCGTCAACGGTGAAGCGGATATCGCCGTCATTCCTGTTGAAAACTCAACCGCCGGGCGCGTGACAGAGGTTTACGGGCTGTTGCCGGAATCGTCCCTCTCGATTATCGGGGAACACTTTTTGCCGATTCACCATTGTTTGATGATGCCGACAAAGTTTGTTCGGGGGCTTCCGCCTCAAAACCTGACGGAGGAGGATTTGCTGCAATGGAAGCGTTCGGTGCCGAGTGCAGAGGAAATCAGCCGCGCGGTCACAACGATTTCTGAAGTGCGCTCCCATCCGCAGGGATTGGCACAGTGTCAAAAGTTTTTAATGCGCAATCTGCCGAATGCGCGTCAGCGTGAGTCTTGGGATACCGCAGGGGCGGCGAGGGATTTGGCGCAGGAAATGACGCCGAATGTCGCAGTGATTGCTCCGGCGGGGGCGGTGCGTTACGGCATGACGATTTTAAAGGAAAATATTGAAGACTCTTCCGGCAATACAACGCGCTTTTTGTTCTTGCGCAAAACGCCTCTTGCTCCCGAAGAAATTCACGCGCACCCGATTACGACGCTGGTGTTTCGCACGCGCCATGTTGCGGGCGCTCTGGTCGAAGCGCTGAAAGTGTTTCAGGCACACAATATCAATATGACAAAGCTGGAAACATATATGACGGGTATACATCATTCCGAACCGGTGTTTTATGTCGATTTGGCGATGAATCAATATGACGCCGTGGGCATAAAGACTTTAGAAGAATTGCGCAGAGCAACGTTAAGCGTCCAAGTGCTGGGAACATATGAAGCTTCCGCAGCGCGTTCGGAACAATTCGGCTTTGTCAGCGTAGAGTAATCCGATAACGTTTTTTTGGATTTGTTTCAGCTTGTTTTCTTCAGGCAATGCGCTGATTTTGAGAAGGCGTTTTCTTTTTATGAAAGAAAGTCCGCATAAGGCTTGCGGATATCCTGAGACAATTTGTGCCGGTCAATAAAAAACGGCTGTTTAACGGATAAAACACGAAGTCATAAAAAACGCAGGGAGGAAAATCTCTTTGCGTTTTTTGTGAATTGATAAAATATCAGGACGACAGACAACTTTTTAAGAAAGGAAAAAGGTTAACAAAAAAAACACAAATTTTTCTTCTTAACTGTTTGAACTGCATACCTTATGTTTTTTCACGATAAAGAGCCTTTCCTTTAGGGAAAGGCTCTTTATTTTCATGTAGATCAGCGACAGCCTCCGTTTCCAGTGGAGTATTTCCCTGACGGACAGTTACAGTTTCCCATGCTCAAATTAGAACCGGCTGAGCATATTTTGCACTTGTCGCCGCCGCATTCGTACCCCTGAGGACAGGCGGAGTGAGTCCTGCAACCACTGCTTGTTCCTGAGCCACCAGAGCTTGAGGATTTCACGCATGTAAAGGAGCCCTGAGAGCTGATGTTTGATCCGTATCCGGAATTACAGGTTCCAGCGCTGCATGCGGAGGCTCCGGCACAGGCCGTGCATGTTCCGTTGGAAATGGAACA
>JAFVAT010000022.1 GCA_017480385.1 Alphaproteobacteria bacterium
TAGACCTGTCCGACCCGTTTACAGGTAGCAAGTAACAAAATGCACCTGCCAGACCGTTGTACGCCGTTTAGGCGTAGCCAGTAGCATGAGGGCTACGCCCGTCCTGTGAAGTACCACGCGCTGGGCGCGTGGGGTTCTTTTTTTGATAGTAAGAAACAAAAGTCCGATCGGACAGATGGTCTGTTTTTTCTAATGTGAAACCGGATTGAAAGCGTTGGAAATCGAGGCTTTTGCCGCGGTAAAAGCGTAGGTTTTCCGTCGTTAAAATCACGCGGTCGACGAGCTTGTTTTCCAAAAAATAAGCGTATGTTTCTGCTCCGCCCAAAAGAGCCGGCGCATTTAATCCCTTCAAAAGAAGCAAACGGTTCAGGTCTTCCCAATTAGTAAAATCCATTCTGTTGGCTTGAGGCGGCTGAGGCGTGCGCGTAAAGGTCAGCAGCGGCTTGAAGGACAGCTTGCTTTGAAATTCCCGCGCGGTTTTGCGTCCGCAAATAAAGCAGTCGCAGGCGGTGCTTCGCAGGAAAAAACGCAGGTGAGCCTTGTCCTCCGGAGAGGAAAAATTGCCTTGCCCCATGTCATTTGCGATAAAGCCGTCCAAGGAAACGGCAGCTAAGAGTGTTATTTGCATGTCATCACCGATAATAAGGGGGTGTAAAGGTCTTCTTCCGGGCTGATTTTAAAGTCCTGCATGGAGCCTTTGTCGTTAAACACGATTTTATTCCAGCCGCGTAGCACAACGATAGGTGTGCATTCGTCGGATTCACCCATCAGCAATACGGCCATGGAAGCCAAAGCATCAATCTGGTTGACTTGGGTCAGCTTTAATTCGCGACCGAACAAGTCTTTTTTGCCGCGGAAATCTTTAAGCGGCTCTATTCCCGCGAGGCCGGTGGAAATGCCCGTGACACCATAGCGCAGAGGCGTGGTGTGACTATCCGTTGCGACGACTCCTAAGTCGTGCAGCGCGTTTTTCTGACATAAGAAAGTCCTGATTTCGGCGCATAACGCATCAGTTTCTTTCGGCCACATAATGTAATATCCGTCCGCGTTGCTGGCATCGATTCCGGCAGCGGGGATCAGTATATTGTCCGTCACGGTCAGATTGACGTTAAAACCGCTGGGGTGCGTATAGGACAAGTATCGGTCGGCTTCCTGCCGGATCAGTTCCGTTTTGTCCGTTTGACTGCAGGGGACGCAGCGTCCTTGATGAATCCCTAAAATTTTCGAAGTGATAAAAACAATATCTTTTTCCCGCAGCGGCGGCAGAGCCTCTAAAATATCGTAAATGTTGTCTTTGGGCGGGCGGACCAGACGGGTTTGAATCGGCGTAAAAGTAAAAGACATTTTTTTCTCCTTCGAATGATACTGTAGCATAAATTAAAAGATGAGTCTTTGATGAATTATCACCTTTTTGCCGAATTGACCGGGATATAAAACGGATTTACGGTGGGCAAAAAGGAAAAAAAGATGATTCCGCCGCGTCAATTTTTGATTTCAGATCAATTTGCCTTGTTTAAGGCGGCTGCCATCAACAGCTTTAATCTGTGCTATTTGGTATCTTTGTTGATTTTGTCCCTGTTTTCCAGACAGATTGCTTTGTTGTTTGCGCCGGATTATTATCTGTATTTTTATGTGCTGCTGCCCATTGTAAACGGCGGGCTGTCCTGCGCCGTGATCGCTTTGTTTTTTAAGCTGATGAAACGGCGCGGCGCAGGCGTGCGATATCAACATAAAAACAAGGTGCTGATCGTAGCGTTTTGTACCGGTGTGCTGACGATTTTTGCCGCCGGATCCGAGATTGTGGCCTTGGGCGTCTTTTTAACGGTTACATCTGTCACTTTGATCAATTTAAGGGATTTTATGCGTCGTCTGTGGGTGTACCTGCAGCCTGACAAAGTGCTGACAAAAGAAGACATGATGAACTTTTCCGCTTTCTTTATGTCGCTGATTACCGCTTTTATCGTCCTAAATCTGACCGTTTCCTTTTTGCATGATTTTTTTGGCAATACTCCTGCATTTAATTTCAAGCCCGGAATTGAAGGCATTCTGGACGCGGTTTATTTCACCTTTATTTCAATGACAACGGTCGGTTTCGGCGATGTCGTGCCGCTGACACCGTTTGCCAAAATTATCGTGTCTTTTGAATGTGTCAGCAGCTATGTCATGCTGGCTTTGTTCGTCGGAGTAATCAACCGCGGCATCGTTAAAAACAAGTCATAGCATTAAAAACGATCCTTTTATAACAATATAAATCAGTGTAAACTAAGCAAAAACGGTTATAAGGAGCAAATGTTATGCAGTCTTTGCGAGAACTTTACCGGATCGGTATGGGACCGTCCAGCAGTCATACAATGGCACCGCGCCGGGCTGCACAATATTTCTTGGACCATAATCAAAAAGCGGCGGCTTATCGGGTGACGCTGTACGGCAGTCTGGCCGCGACGGGAAAAGGGCACTTTACCGATCAGGCGGTTATGGAAGTCTTCGGGACGGATAAAACGCGGATTGTTTGGCTGAAGGACACTGTTCTGCCCTATCATGCGAACGCAATGAAGTTTGAAGCTTTGGACGCAAAAGAAAATACGCTTGCCCAATGGACAACTTACAGCGTCGGCGGCGGCGCTTTGCAGGACGAAGGGGAGGCGCCGGCGCAGGAGGTCTATGCATTTAAAAACTTTACCGAAATTGTTGATTGGGCCACAAGTCAGGGCCGTCCGCTGTGGACTGCGGCTGTCGAAAGTGAAGGCGAAGAAATTATGTCGTATCTGGCGACGGTTTGGAACCAGATGCAGGCTTGTGTTCGCCGCGGATTAGAACATGAAGACGTACTGCCGGGCGGACTTCGGTTGGCGCGCAAGGCATATTCTTTTTATAAAAAAGCTCTGGCCCAAAGACCGGATCTGTCCCGGACGGGATTGCTGTCCGCTTATGCTTTGGCAGTCAGCGAAGAAAACGCGGGCCGGGGCATTGTGGTGACCGCGCCGACTTGCGGGTCCTGCGGCGTAGTGGCCGGCGTTTTGTATTATTTGAAATATCATCGCAACGTGACGGATCGGGAAATCATTAACGCTTTGGCAACAGCTGGACTGGTTGGAAACACCGTTAAACAGAACGGATCGATTTCCGGAGCGGAGGTCGGCTGTCAGGGAGAGATCGGCGTGGCGTGCGCAATGGCGGCGGCGGCGGTCGCCCAACTGTTTGGCGGGACAGTTTCTCAGATAGAATATGCTGCTGAAATCGGGCTGGAGCATTTTTTGGGACTGACCTGCGATCCGGTTATGGGGCTGGTGCAGATTCCCTGCATCGAACGCAATGCAATTGCTGCGAATCGTGCCGTTGCGGCGGCGGAATACGCGCTTTATACAGACGGTCAGCACCGCGTGTCCTTTGATGATGTTGTTAAAGCTATGCGCCAAACGGGGCACGATTTGCCGCCGCTGTATAAAGAAACGGCGGAAGGCGGTTTGGCAACCCTTTATAAATAAAAAATACTTGACTTAAAGTCAGGTTTAAGACGTAGCCTTTTAGAAGAATAAGAAAAAAGGAGAAAATCCATGGCGGAAAATCTGACTTTTAAATACGGCAAAAATTACTTTTTCCTGTTTTTCGGGCTGGGCGAGATTTTGCTGTCAATGTTTTTGGTGCTGCCTTTAGCGCTGTGTTCCTGCTGTTGGAAATGGAATTGGTTTGTGCAGTGGTGGTTTCTGTATCTCTTTCCCGTTATTATGGGATTTATTTTGCTGCGGGGCGGTCTGGCCAATCTGTTTTTCTGGTTCGGCCATGTCCGCAAAAAGCCTTATCTGACAATAACAGAGGATACGGTGCAGATTGATGATGAGACGGATATTAAAATCGCGGACATTGTTTCGATCGCTTATCACAGTTTTATGGGCTGTAAAATGCTGTGTCTGGAAATTAAAAATCCGCAGGATTACAAGCTGTCATGGCGGTTCAGAATGGATAAGATTTTTCATAAAAAATATGACGCGTTCATTTGTCCCGATCTGATCGATCCCGATCAAAAGGCCGCCTGTCTGGAATGGTTTGAAAGCCGTTTTCCGAAGAATGAAAAAGCTCAGTAACGTACTTTTGGCATCTTATCTTTGACGGGCGGTGAAAGTATCCCCCTTGGTTAAGGGCGAGGATACGAAATGAAAAAGTTTTCGGGATTCACCGTTGTGCTTTTGTCAGGCCGTTCCGGCAATCGCCGCGTCGGACGCTATTCATGCCGGAAAGCCAATGCTGGCTGAAAGCATGTCGTCTGCTGTCGGTTTCGCAAAGGAACTGATACCTGAAGATAAGAGATGTTGTGGTAAAAGAGAAAAAAGGCTGCTTGTCATTCTGCTAATATTCTGCTAATTTTCTGCTAATTTTAATTAGGAGAAAAGATGCGGGAAGATAAAAACACGGAATTTAAACGTGAATTCACCGATGAAATCAAAAAGACGGTTGTTGCTTTTGCTAATACGGACGGCGGAACGGTTTATATCGGTATAGAGGACGATGGGGTTGTTTCGGGCGTTGCTGATGTTGACGAAATGTTCGTCAAAATAACAAACGCAATCCGCGATTCAATCCGTCCCGATGCGATTGCTTTAACGGAACTGAAGACAGAAGAACGCGGCGGCAAACAAATTGTTCGTCTGAACGTTCAAAGAGGAACGGCGCGCCCTTATTATTTGGCGGCAAAAGGTTTGCGTCCGGAAGGCGTTTATATCCGGCACGGTGCGTCCAGTCTGCCCGCTTCGGAATCGGTCATTCGCGATATGATCAAGGAAAACGCCGTTTCTTTTGAAAGCGAACGTTCTTTGAATCAGCTTTTAACTTTTGAACGGACTGATGCTTATTTTCAAAAAAAGAATAAGGCGTTCGCCGAAGAACAGAAAAAAACGCTGGAATTGATCGGACGTGACGGAACTTATACCGTTTTAGCTTTATTGTTGTCAGATCAATGTCCGTATTCAATCAAAATTGCCCGTTTTCAGGGAACGGAAAAAAACGTTTTCCGCGATCGGCGGGAAATAACGGGATCTGTTTTGGCACAGATGGAAAATGCGTTTGAATATCTTAATAACTTCAATGGACTGAAGGCTGAATTTTCGGGACTGGAACGGATTGATACGTTTGATTATCCTCAGGAAGCTTTGCGGGAAACTTTGCTGAATTGCATCGTGCATCGGGATTATGCTTTCAGCGGGCCGGTTCTGATCGGTCTTTTTGATGACAGAATGGAATTCGTTTCTTTAGGTGGATTGGTCAAAAGACTGAAAAAAGAGGATATTTTTTTAGGCATTTCATTGCCGCGTAATCCGAATTTGGCTAACGTTTTTTATCGCTTGAATTTGATAGAGGCTTACGGGACGGGGATTTTGAAAATTAAAGAGGCTTATCGGCAATCGAATGTTTCTCCCATTTTTGAAATCACGGACAACGTGTTTAAAATCACTTTGCCGAACATACATTTTAAATCAGTCCGTGAAAACGATAGGTCGGTGTGTTTGAACAAAACGGAGCTTTCGGCATTGCATCTGTTTGAGAAGCAAAAAGAATTGAACAGAAAAGAGGTTGAATCCGCTTTAAGGGTATCGCAGGCTACCGCCGGCAACGCTTTAAGAAAGTTGGAACAGGCAAGACTGATTGACCGTATCGGCAACGGAAAAAATACGGTTTATCGGAAAAAAGAGTAAAAAAAACTATTCCCGCCGGCCAAAGAGTTTTTCGATATCCTTGAGCTTTAATTCGATATAGGTCGGGCGACCGTGAATGCATTGGCCGGAATAGGGAACGGCTTCCATTTGCCGCAGCAAAGCGTTCATTTCTGAAACATCTAATTTTCTGCCTGCGCGCACTGAGCCGTGGCAGGCCATTGTCGCAGCAATCTTTTTGATGCGTTCTTTTAGGGAAAGGCTGTCCCCGAATTCGATCAGTGTGTCGGCAATGTCAAGCATCAGCTGTTTGGCATTGACTTCGCCCAATACGGCAGGTGTTGCGCGAATGACAACCGATCCGCCGCCGAACAGGTCAAATAGCAGCCCTGTTTTTTCCAGTTCTTCTTTTTGTCTGAGGACAGCTTCCTGTTTTTCAGCGCTTAACTCAACGACTTCCGGCAATAAAAGATATTGTGCCGCCGCGTCGCCGCTTTCCATGTTTTGCTTGATTTTTTCATAGGTCAGGCGTTCATGGGCTGCATGCTGATCAACAATGACAATTCCATCTTGTGTCTGGGAAATAATGTACGTTTTATGCAGCTGCGCCCGTGCCAGCCCCAGCGGCGGAAAAGCATCAGGATCCTCGATAGGAGAAGCGGAAACGGCCTGTTCGATTTCTTCGGAGATGTCTTCCGCGATCGGGGCGGAAAAGGTTTCGTTCGCCCGAAACAAAGTGCGCGTTTCGTTCATCGTCCGCGGTGCCGTGTATCCGCTTTTGGGACGGTAAGACGGAAAAGACGCCGGCTTTCCTGTCGTCGGGCTCATCGGCAGAAAAGACGGTGCCGGAATGGAAAAATCCAGTGCTTCTTCTGCCAAAGTGGAAGACGTGCGGTGACCGGAACTCATTAATGCCTGCCGGACTGCCGTTACGATCATGCCGCGTACGGCCTGCGCATTGCGGAATCGAACTTCAGCTTTGGCAGGGTGGACGTTGACATCAACCTCTTCAGGCGGCAGGGTCAGGAACAAAACCACCGCCGGAAAGCGGTCCGAAGCCAGCAGCTCCTGATAAGCGCCTTTCAGCGCGCCCAGCAGCACTTTGTCCCGGACAGGACGGTTGTTCACAAAGAAATACTGCGCGGCGGCGGTCGCTTTGTTAAATGTCGGCAATCCCGCAAAGCCGGTCAGTTTGATGCCGTCGCGTTCGGCCTGAACCGTTACGGCGTTTTCCGCAAAATCTTCGCCGATAACCTGTGCCACGCGCTTGATTTCTTCTGTCGGCGGAACGGGTTTGAAGTCCAGCCGCTTTTTCTTTTCGTCGGATAAAGTGAACGCAGCGGACGGAAAGGCAAGCGCCAGCTTTTCGATCATATCCTGAATATAGCCGGTTTCCGTTTGCGTTGTTTTCAGAAACTTCAGACGGGCGGGAACGGCATAGAACAGATCCCGCACCTCAATACGCGTTCCGACAGGGGCAGAAGCCGGTTCGGGATCGTGCTTTTCGCCGCCTTCGATGAACAAAGACCAGGCTGAATCAGCTTCCGGAGTGCGGGAGGTCACGGTCATTCGGGAAACAGAGGCAATTGAAGGCAGAGCCTCTCCCCGGAATCCCAAAAAGCGGATATCAAATAAATCGTCGGAGGGAAGTTTGGACGTTGCGAACCGTTCGACGGCCAGCTGCATTTCCTCAGGCGTCATGCCCTTGCCGTTGTCAATCACGGTCAAAGACGCCTTGCCACCCTCGTTTAAAATGACATCAATTTTTGTTGCTCCGGCGTCCAATGCGTTTTCGACCAGTTCTTTTACCGCCGAAGCGGGCCGCTCCACCACTTCTCCGGCAGCGATGCGGTTGACAAGAGTCGGCGGTAAAAGACGCAAAGTCATAGGCTTACACCGTTTGGCGCATGCTTCTGGCGGCGTTGATCAGGCCGTTTGTCGACGAATCGTGACTGGTTACGGTTGTCGCGCTCTTGATTTCCGGCAGAATTTTTTTCGCCAGCTGTTTACCCAGTTCAACGCCCCACTGATCATAGCTGTTGACGTTCCAGATCACGCCCTGAACAAAAATCTTGTGTTCATACATTGCGATCAGGCGGCCAAGTGTTCTCGGGTCGATTTTTTCTACCAAAATCGTATTGGACGGACGGTTGCCGGAAAAGATTTTGTGGTTTAGCAGAGCCTGAATCTTTTCTTCGCCTGCGCCCTGCGCTTCGAATTCGGCGCGGACTTCGGCGGCGGTTTTGCCCTTCATCAGCGCTTCGGCCTGCGCGAACACGTTCGACAGCAAAATCGGGTGGTGATCGCCCGTTTCGTTTAAGGAAATCGCCGGCACGATAAAGTCGCACGGAATTAAATGCGTGCCCTGATGAATCAGCTGATAGAAAGAATGCTGACCGTTCGTTCCCGGTTCGCCGAACAGGATTGGGCCGGTCGTGTAGGATACGGGTTTGCCGTCTTTGGTAACGCCTTTGCCGTTTGATTCCATATCGGCCTGCTGCAAATAGGCGGGCAGGCGGTGCAGATACTGGTCATAAGGCAGGACGGCATAAGCCTCCGCGCCAAAGAAATTGTGGTACCAGACGCCCAACAGTCCCAAGATGACGGGAATATTCCTGGATAACGGGGCATTTCTGAAATGTTCGTCCATTTCATAGCCGCCGGTCAGCAGTTCGACAAAGTTATCATAGCCGACTGCAATCGCAATGGACAGGCCGATTGCTGACCACAGGGAATAACGACCGCCGACCCAATCCCAAAATTCAAACATGTTGGCCGGGTCAATGCCGAACTTTTTGACTTCTTCCGTGTTGGTGGACAAAGCGACAAAGTGCTTGGCAACGGCCTCTTCACCCAAAGCCCGAACCAGCCAATCGCGGGCGGTTTTTGCATTGGTCAGCGTTTCCTGCGTCGTAAACGTTTTGGACGCGACAATGAACAGCGTCGTTTCCGGATTTAAATTTTTCAGCGTTTCGACCATGTGTGTGCCATCAACATTGGAAACGAAATGAGAGTTCAATCCCTTTTTCTGATAATGCTTCAACGCTTCGACAACCATGACGGGGCCCAAGTCCGAACCGCCGATGCCGATATTGACAACGTCTGTCATTGTTTTGCCGGAAGCGCCCTTCCATTCGCCGCTGCGCACGGCATTTGAAAAGGTTTTCATTTTTTCCAAAACGGTTCTGATCTGCGGCATGACGTCCTTGCCGTTCACAAAAACGGGGCGGTTGGACCGGTTGCGCAAAGCTGTATGCAATACGGCACGATTTTCCGTGATATTGATTTTTTCGCCCGAAAACATGGCTTCCCGCGCTTTTTCGATGCCGGCTTCACGCGCCAGTTCGATCAGCAGTTTCATCGTTTCTCCGGTAATGCGGTTTTTAGAATAATCCAGCAACAAATTATCCAAAGAAACAGAAAATTCTTCGAATCGGTTAGGATCGGCGGCAAACATGTCGCGCATTGTTTGACCGCGTACGGCAGTGTAATTTTTTTCAAGCTCTTTCCAAGAGTTTAAATCGGTTAAAGTCATAGATGCATTCTCCTGATCAAAATAAATTTTTTAAAGGTTAGCAGGTTTCCCAACAACAACAAAGAACAAACTGTCAGGCAAGAGCAAACGGGCGGCAGTTTTTTTTGCCTGTTCCAACGTAACGGCGTTAATCAGGTCGTTATGACGCTGCAAATAATCTATCCCCAGACCTTTATATTGAATGTTTGCCAAAATGGAAGCCAAATCGCTGCTGGACGAAAAAGCCAGCGGAAAAGAGCCCGTAATAAAGGTTTTGGCGTCGTTTAATTCCTGTTCGGTCGGTCCTTCTTCTGCCATTAAGCGCCATTGCTGCTGAATAATTTTGATAGCATCTGCCAATTTGGCATTGTCCGATCCGACGGAACCCATGATCATCGGAGACAGCCGGCTGATATTCAGGAAAGTGCCGATGCTGTAAGCCAGTCCGTTTTTTTCGCGGACTTCGTTAAACAGGCGGGCCGCGAAAGAGCCTTCGCCAAAGCTGTAATTAACCAGCAAAGCGGCGTAAAAGTCGGGATCGTTCCGCGCAATGCCTTTATGGCCGAACAAAACGGCGCTTTGGGGCACGTCCATTGACAGATGATCAATACGGTCGGACAGTTCCGGCGTAAAAGCGGGCGGTTCTTTCATGTGTGACCGCGCAGGCAAAGAGGCAAACGTTTTTTCCAAAAGAGGCTTTAATTCTTCAGCCGAGATATTTCCCGCCACTCCGATGATCAAATTATCGCGGGCAAACCGGTCCCGGACAAAAGAACGCAGGTTTGCGCGGGTGATCGCGCGCACGGTTTCTTTTGTCGGCTGCAAACGGCTGTAAGGGTGATCTTTGTAAACCAACTTTGCCCAACGTTCCGCCGCGATGGCATTGGGATTTCCTTTGCGCGCTTCTATGCCGGCATAGATTTGTTCTTTCATGCGGCGGATTATTTTGCGGTCAAAACGCGGCTGGGTCAGAGCCAGTCGGAACAGGTTGAAAGCCTCTTCTTTGTTTTCGCGCAAGGTTTTCAGCTCGGCACTCAGCGTATCGGCCTGCGCATCAAAAGAAACCGTGATCGCCTTTTCCTGCAGAAGATCGGAAAATTCTTCCGCTTTATAACGTCCCGCTCCTTCGTCCATAAGAGACGCCGCCAAAGCGGATAAACCAGTTAACCGTTTAGGATCTGACGCTTTGCCGCCTTTAAAAAGCAAAGACATCGCAATGACGGGCGTTGATTTTTCCTCAATCAGCCAAGCCTCAATGCCGCTGTCCGTGACAACGCGCTGAATTTCGGGAATGCGAAAGGGCATTGGAGTGACGGTCGGCAAAACGGTTTTGGGCTTTGTTTCTTTTTGGGCATTTTTTTTGCGAACGATAATGCCGGATTGAACCGTTGGGGCACTGAAAGCATTAAAGGGCAGGATCAGACAGCACAAAAACAAAAAAAGCAGTTTTTTCATGGGGCATTCTCCGGCATTAAAAAAGTCGTTGCATGGGGAGCCGTCAACAGATCTGCATAAGCTTTTCGCACATCAGCCAGCGATACCTTTTCAATATTTTCACGCCAGTTTTTTAAATCTGCAGACGTTAGTCCCAACACATAGAAAAGTCCGATCAGATTGGCCGCATTTTCAGGATTGTCGTTTAAATATTCCAAATCGGCAACCAAACGTTTCTTGGCCTTGTCAATGTCTTTCTGTGTGACAGAGAGCGGTGACAGAAAACGGTCCAGCTCTTTTTCCAGATCGGTTAAGGATTCATTTTCCCGCGCCGTCAGCGCAAAAGAAAAAGTCCCCTTGTCCAACATAAATCCCGAATAAGACGAACTCGTGAAACTGGCCATTTTTTTGTCGGCGATAAAATGCCTGTACATTTTGCCCAAATGATATGCGCCCAAAACCTCGTCCAAAACGGCATATGCAAAACTTTGTTCCTTTTTATCGGATAAATAGGACGGAACGATGTAAACACGCTGTAGGGAATACAATTGGACCTGAGGGTGGCGCATTTCAATTTTGGCGCGTACCGGATAAGGCAGCGTGAATTGTTTTTTCGCGGCGGCTGTTCTGCGCGGCGGAATTTTTCCGTAATATTTTTCGGCCAAAGGCTTCAGTTCTTCAGCAGTGATATCTCCGGCAACGACCAAAACGGCATTGTCCGGCGCATAATGCGTCTGATAGAACTGTTTGGCATCTTGCAGCGTTAACGCTGACAGCTCTTTTTTTGTGCCGATGACAGGCCGGCCATAAGGGTGGTCTCCCCACAGCAAAGCATTCCTGCGTTCGCTTAATAAAGCGCTCGGATTGTTTTCCGTGCGCATGAGCCGTTCTTCTTTGACAACCTCCAATTCCGGATCAAAATCTTTTTGGGAAAAACGCAGGTTTTTCATACGGTCCGCTTCCAAAAACATGACCAGTTCCAGCCGGTCGCGTGCAATGTTTTGGTAATACGCCGTGTAATCTGCCGTGGTAAAAGCGTTTTCGGAACCGCCGTTGCGCGCGATAATTTTGGAAAACTCTCCGTCAGGGACCGCCGCCGTTCCTTTGAACATCATGTGTTCCAAAACATGGGCGATACCCGATTTGCCCAGAGGATCATCAATCGCGCCGGCTTTGTACCAAACCATTTGCGTGATAATCGGGGCACGGTGATTTTCTATGACAACAACCTGCATGCCGTTATTTAAAGTGAACGTTTCGGCTTCAAAAACAGAGGCGTCGGCCCGAACAGTTTGAAACAGCAGAAGCAGCGAAAAAATCAATAAGCGCATTATTCCTCCGTTTTTTGCTGCGGCTTTTCTGAAGGTTCCGCGGCATTCTGTTGATCTGTTTCATCCGTTTTGGAGGGCGTTTCGGAAACATTCGCCTGCGGTGCCGGTTCGGGAGCCCGCAGCATATAATCCGGCGGCAGGCTTAACGGGTGTGTTGTCACAAAGCCCTGCGGGTCCGGGCCACGTTTTTCATCTAAGGAATAACGGTCGCCGCAGCCGGTTAGAAACAAAAGCAGTAAAAGGCTTAAAAACTTCATCTTTTTTTCCTTACTTTTCAATGGGAAGTGACATAATTTCGGCCAGAGAAAGAACCTGCGCATATTTATCGGCAATGTTTGCCAGAGCCGTTTCCTGCATTTTAACAGCGGGAATAACGCGGGATTCGTCCCATGAGACAACATCGCGCGAGGCCGTCAGGTCTGCGGCTGTCAAACATTTATATCCTAACACGCGGGCATCATGAGCGCTTGCCGTGATTGCGGACGGAGTCGATAAGCCGGCCAGAATCAAAGTGTCAATCCCTTCGGTTTGCAGAATGGTATGCAGAGGCGATCCGGAAAATGCGCTGGCCGCGTATTTGACTTGTGTTAAATGTTTTTTGCGCGGGATTATCGGCGGATAAAAGGCGGCTCCGCTGCTGTCCGGCGCAAAGGCCAGACTGGCGGGACTTTTAGCCTGATGATAGACGTGAACCGTCAAAATTTTGTTTTTATCAGCCCAATCCATGGCTTTGACTGCAGCGGCTGTTAATGCTTCCCGATTATCGACAGGCAAAACGCCGGTAAAATGTTCGGCCTGGAACTCGATCATTAAAAGAGCCGTTTTCGTTCTTTTTAACCGCGTGATATCCGGTGTGCCGGATAAGCGTCTGAAAATATTAGGAGTTGAGAGGGTCATTTTTCTTTTCCTTTTCAGGTTCAGACAGCTTTTCTATCGGCGAGAAAAACAAATTCCAGACAAGAATAATGCCGGCGCCGATGCAAATGGCGCTGTCGGCGATATTAAAAGCCGGCCAATGATGCGTGCCGATATGGAAATCCAAAAAATCGATAACGGCACGAAAGCGCACGCGGTCGATGACATTGCCCAGTGCGCCGCCGATAATTAAAGCAAAGCAATTAATGGTCGCCTGATTCTTTTCCATGGTCATCCAATGAAAGATCATAGCACAGATCAGCAGGGAAACAGTGACAAGCACCCATGGCATGGCGGGGTGGTCAGAATGAAACATTGAAAAGCTGACGCCTTTGTTCCAGGCCAAAACGATATTAAAAAAGGAAGTGACTCGTACGGGCGGGGCATGATCCGCAAAGTACGTTAAAATGAAAGCTTTGCTGATTTGATCCGCCAGTAAAACGATCAGCGCGTAGATCAGACCTTTTTTCATCAGGAAATCCTTTCCGCAATTTTAGAGTCCTTAATAATTTGAGCCTTGAGTTCCTCAATTGACTCAAAATGCACTTCCGGACGGATAAAAGTCAACAGCCGGACGCGCAGACGCTGACCATACAGGTCTCCGCTGTAGCGAAGAATATGGGCTTCCAGCAAAACGCTTTTGCCGCTGACAGTGGGCCGGAATCCGAGGTTGGCAACCGCCTGAAAAGTTTTTCCGTCAATTTCCACGCTGGCGGCATAAACGCCTATACGCGGCAGAATAGATTCGCCGGGGTCAATATTGATTGTCGGGAAACCGATTTGCCGCCCTAATTGGGCCCCATGGACAACATAGCCTTCAATTTCAAACGGGTGTTCCATCAGGCCCGACGCTTTTTCTATTTCGCCGTCGCGCAGAAAGGACCGAATCCGGGACGAAGAAATGATTTCTCCGTTTTGATCGCGCAATTTCCTTACTGCCGTAACGGGTATGTCCGGATACTTGTTTCGGATATACGCGATGTCGCCCTGCCGGTTTTTTCCAAAGCCATAGTCTTCCCCGACAACAATGTGAGCCGCATGCAGTCCTTTGATCAAAACGTTTTCAACAAAGTCGTCCGCGCTCATTTCCGCAAAGCCTTTGTTGAAGTTAAAAACGCAGAAACCGTCGATCGGCAGCTGACAAATGGCCCTGACTTTGGAACGGATCGGCGTGATTCGGAAAGTTCTGCCTCCGGGGCGGAAAAAACCGCTGGGGTGAGGTTCAAATGTCATTAAAACAACGGGGCGGCCTTCCTGGCGTGCTATGGCGACGGCTTTTTCCACAACAGCGCGGTGGCCCTTGTGAAAGCCGTCAAAGTTGCCGATCGCAACAACGGCATTGTGATAGGCCGGCGGTATTTTTTGCCATGAATGAAAAAATCTCATTTCAATGCATATCCCGAAAACGTATACTTGGCGGTACTATATTACATTCTTTTAAAAGGTGAAAGATGACTTTCGTTCTTCCGCTGATTTTAGGGCACAGAGGAGCCCGTGCCGTAAAAACAGAAAACACAATAGAGGCTTTCCGTTATGCTTGTCAATCCGGCATCAGGTGGGTCGAGCTGGACGCAATGCTTTCCCAAGACGGACAGGTCATGGTTTTCCATGATGAAACGTTGGACCGATTAAGCGGCGTTTCTGTCAGATTGGACAAATTGACAGCAGAGCAGCTGCAGAAAATTTCTTTGAACCCTGGCGGGAAAATTCCGACCTTGGCGGAGGTGCTGGACGTTTTGAATGAATTTCGGGCCTGCGTCAATATTGAAATCAAGCCTTCCCGTCCCGATCTGGCGCGCGAAACGGCACGGCGCGTTTGGCAGGTTGTGCAAGAAAAGGGCTTTGATGATCCGGACAGGCTTGTCTTTTCAAGCTTTGCGTGGGATTCTTTGGAGGAAACGGCTCTTTTGGCGCCGCAGATCAGACGCGGCGTTTTGGTGGAAGACATTTCCGGCGATTGGCGGTCGGCGGCAAAGAAGGTCGGGGCGTATTCAATCAACTATGATGCCGATCTGCTGACAGAGGAATTAATTGCGGAAATCAAAAAAGGCGGCTACCGTTTAATGGCATATACGGTAAATGATCCCGATCAGGCAAAACAGTTGAAAGCTTTGGGGGTTGAATCGTTTTTTTGTGACGATCCCGCCGCAATGATGAAAGTGCTGACCTAAAATCAGCAACGCTGCGCAATCACACATTGGTACAAATTGCCGAAAAACAGTTTCTTGTCCCAAATCAGCTTATCTGTTTTAGGAGCAAAAGATTCGATTTCATTATACCACAGGCTTTCGGCAAATGGTTCATACAGCCGGTTAAACATTTTGACCGGGTATTTTAAAGGGTGAAATTTTTTGGGCTGCGCGTAATCGACGAAAATCATTTTTCCGTTTGGCTTTAACGCGTTAAAGGCACGTTTTAAAATGGCGTGTTTGCGAATATCCGGCACTTCATGCAGAACAAAATAGCCGATGACCGCATCATAGCGCCGTTCGTTCGGAATTGTGAAATCCCTTTCCCGTACGGCAATATTCAGCCACGCTGAAACGCGTGGCTTGAACGCTTCGATATGTTGCGGGGAAATATCCTCGATATCATAATGTCCTTTAGAGTTCATTTTCAGGGCGATTTCCCGTTCAAAATTGCCGGAAGCCACGCCCAGCTGCAGAACGTCATTGCCCTCCATAATTTCGCTGACAACGCTTTTAATCAATTTTCTGCCGTAAAAAAAGCTGCCGGCTGCCGCTGTCCACTCGTCATCGAACAGTTTGGAAAAAAACGGGTGAAAGTACCGTCTGCCGTACACGGATTTTAAATATTCCGGAACAGCGTGATTTTCCTTGGTTCCATTCTCTTTTACTGCAGGAGGGGGAACGGGCTGCGCGGAAAATGAATTGCTTTTTTCTTGTTCGGTCATGTTATTGTCTTTTCCTTAATCAATCAGGCCCATTTTTTTGCCGGCAATGACGGCGCCAGTGCGGTTTGTAACGTTCAGCGCTTTTAAAATCGCCGTCACGTGCAGCTTAACCGTTCCTTCGGACAAATCAAGTTCGCGGGCAATGATCTTATTCGGCTTGCTTTGCCCCATCAGCCGCAGCACATCCAGCTGTCTGGGGGTTAGAGGACCTTTGTTTTCGGCGGTCGCTTCGGCCTTTCCCGACAGACTTAATAATTCCGAAGGCAGATACAGACCGCCCGATAAGATTAAATGCAGAGCGCTGAGAATAATTTTGCTGGAGGACGTTTTCGGAATAAAACCCGACGCGCCGATATCGATCGCCTGCAAAACATTTTCAGGATCAGTCACCGCCGATAAAATAACGATCGGCGTATCCGGATAGTGTTCTTTTAACAAACGCAAAGATTCGTGCCAGTTTAATCCGGGCATCGCCAAATCGGTCAAAATTAAATCATAAGGAACGGAACCGTCTGCTTTTTCCTGCAATTCCCTGTGGTCACGAACCGTGTCAATGGCCACTTCGTCATCTAAATCCGTTAAAACCATGCGTAGCCCGTCAAGAAACAGCTCATGATCGTCGGCAATCAGAATTTTCAGCATTGGACTCTCCTGTTTATTTGGTTATAGTGTAACGGAAATTTTCATGAAAAACAGGAAAAAAATGGTACAGGGAAAAGTTTTTGATCTCGGTCGTCAGGGCGATGGAATTGTGTCCGTTGACGGAAAGAATATTTTTATTGCCGGCGCGCTGCCTGGTGAAGAAATACAATATAGTGCGGGTGAAAACAATCAGGCCGAATTAGAGGAAATTATTTCGGCTGCTCCTGACAGAATAACGCCTGTTTGTCCGTCTTTCGAACAATGCGGCGGGTGCGCTTTGCAGCATTTAAGCGTGGACCTGTACCGGCGATTCAAGCTCCGTTATTTTAAAGAGCTTTTTCCCGTAGAATGGAACGTTTCTTTTGACGATCCCGTCTTTATTCCGTTTAAAAGCCGCCGCCGCGCAACGTTTGCCGTTTTGTGGAACGGAGCCGTGCGCAAGTTCGGCTTTAACGCGAAACAAAGTGACAGAATCGTAGAAATCGATTCCTGCTCCGTTTTGATTGAACCGTTGGAAAAGCTGATCGTGCCGCTGCGGCAGTTTGTTTGTGATCGGGCGCGGTCTTTCCTGAAAAGGAAAGGCGTCGGCGACGTTTCCGTTTTAATGACGGATACGGGGGCGGATATTTTGTTTACTCTGCCGTTTGAACCGGATTTCGACTGGCGGCAAAGCACGGCGGATTTCGCGGCGGAAAACGGATTGGCCAGACTTTCGTGGCGGACGAACGAACGCGCGGAACCGGAGCCTTTGGCCGTTTTGCATGCACCTGAATTGAGAATCGGGGATTTTACATTAAAGCCGCCCGCCGGAGTCTTTTTGCAGCCTTCTGTCGAAGGGCAGGACGCCTTGACGCAGGCTGTTGTCGAATATGTCGGCAAAGCAAAAAAAGTAATGGATTTATTTTGCGGTGCGGGGACGTTTTCTTTACCCTTGCTGCAAAAGAAAAGAATCATTTATGGGGCGGACAACGCGCCGTTGGCTTTAAACGCGTTACGGGAAGCTTCCGCCGACAGAATCAAAACGCAGGAAAGGGACCTGTTCAAAACGCCGCTTTATCCCGATGAACTGGACGGTTTCGACTGCGTGATTTTTGACCCGCCGCGTGCCGGTGCGAAAGCCCAATGCGAACAAATCGCGGCGTCTTCGGTTAAAAAAGTCGTTGCCGTTTCCTGCAATCCCGTCAGTTTTGCGCGCGATGCGGAAATTCTGATCAGATCGGGGTTTGTTCTGAAGCGGGTGCGCCCTGTTGATCAGTTTGTCTTTACACCGCATTTGGAATTGGCGGCTTTATTTGAACGATAGTCAATCGTCTTTTTGCAGATGTTGACCGGCGAACTGTAAAAAGCTGGCAATAATGTTTTCGTTCCAGACTTTCACATCAGCGGGGACTTTCAGAACGACCGGCGTAAAGTTCCAGATGTACTTGATTTCGGATTGAGCCAGAAACTCCGCCGTTTTTTGGGCGCAAAAAGGCGGCACGGTCAGAATCGCCATTTCAATGCCCAGTCGCTGAAGCAGATTGGGCAAGCGGGAAATATGAAAAATTTGTTTGTTGTTGACGGTCATGTCAACTTTTTGCGGATCGTTGTCAAACAAAGCCAGAATGTTCAGGCCGTAGTCGTTGAAACCGCTGTATTTGGCCAAAGCCAACCCCAAGTGTCCGGCGCCGACGATGACTGCCTCTTTCGTTTTTTTAAAGCCGAGCGTTTCCTCGATCGAATCTTTCAGTCCGGTGACGCTGTATCCCACACGGCATCGACCGGCGTTGTTCAGCAGCTTAAAATCCTTGCGCACCTGAGAATCGTCGATATTTAACCGGGCGGCGATCTGCGGGCTGGAAATCGTTTCCGCGCCATTGTCCAAATACTCCGTCAAAATGCTGTGATACAGCGTTAAACGACCTAAAACTTTTTCAGGAATTTCCGTTTTCATTGCTTTTCCTTGCCTGAACATCTTTTCTTTTCAGGCAGTTTAAGACCAAAAAAGAAAAAAATCCAGAAAAGATTTTCTTTATTCGTGAAAATCATCACTATATTTTATCACGATTAAATGTGATTAACGCATTGTAATTAAAAAATATTTTTAAAAAAGATATTGATTTTTCAGGAAGAGAGATTTAAATAATCAGTGATTAAAATCACTATATGGAGCGTGAAAAAGAAATGCCGAAAGACGAAAAAACGATCATAACCGTCTGTATGGGCAGTTCCTGTTTTGCCCGCGGCAATGCCGAAGCTTTGGCGCTGATCGAGGAAACGCTGCAGCGCACGGGGGCGGCGGATCGGGTGGAGCTGCGCGGGTCGCGGTGCGAAAATAAATGCGCGGCGGGACCGCATATCAGGATCAACGGCGCGACATATTCGCAGATGCGCCCCGAAGAGCTGAAAGCCCTTTTGAACCGGTTGGCGGAGGAGGCCTGACGCCATGCGTTCTTCCGGCCCCGTTTATACGTTGGAAAACGAATGTCACGATTGTTATAAATGCGTGCGTCAATGCAGCGTGAAGGCGATCCGCGTGAAAAACGGGCATGCGTCCGTGATCGGGGACAAGTGCATTGCGTGCGGGCACTGCGTTGAAATTTGTCCGGCCAAAGCCAAGCGGGTGCGCGACGATGTCAACAAAGCGCGGGCGCTGCTGGCTTCGGGAAAAGAGGTGTATGTGTCTTTGGCGCCCAGCTGGGCGGGGTTGTTGGACTGTTCCAAATATGAAATCGTCGCGGCGTTAAAACAGCTGGGATTTAAGGGCGTTTCCGAAACGGCTCTGGGCGCGCAGGACGTGTCGATTGAAACGGCGAAGCTTTTGCGGAACAAAGATCAAAAGCTGTTTATTTCAACGGCGTGTCCGGCCATTGTCGATTACGTGCGGTATTATCTGCCCGAATATGTGCCGTATTTGACGCCGGTCGCTTCTCCTGCTCTGACGCATGCGGCGTTTTTGAAAAAGCATTTCGGGGATCGGGCGGGGGTTGTTTTCATCGGACCGTGTGCTGCCAAGAAAAATGAGGCGGACGCCCACCCCGAATTGATTGATGTTTCCTTGACGTTTAAAGAGTTGGCCGCCTGGCTGGACGAAGAGCGCGTTTCTTTGAAGTCGTTCGTGGAAAAGCCGGAGGGGTTTGTGCCGTTCGACTCTGACGAAGGGGCGCTGTATCCGATCGAGGGCGGCATGAATAAAACGATCGCGTTATGCGGCGCGCCGTCGGACGTTTTGCTGATTAACGTCAGTCCGGTCCGTCGGTTTAAGGAGGCTTTGAAAAATCTGGATCTTTCCGCTTTGAAAAACCGGATTTTCATCGAGGCTCTGGCCTGCGAGGGCGGCTGTACGGCGGGACCGGGGGCGGGGCCTTTTAAAAAAGGACTGGCGGTCGTGTCCGATATTTTGAATTACGCGCGTTTAAGGGATCGGATTCCGACCGATCCCGCCGCCGCGGTTCGGGAGGATTTTAAAGCCGATCCCGTCGACCGGCCCAAGTATCCGGTGGAACGCATCGCCGAAGCGCTGGCTTCGATCGGCAAGTATTCTCAGGAAGACGAGCTGAACTGTGGCGGCTGCGGATACAATACCTGCCGCGGTTTGGCTAGAGCTTTGTTGGCGCGCGAGGCTGAACCGTCGATGTGTCAGGCCTATATGCGCAAGCTGGCTGCCCGCAAGGCCAACGCGATGCTGCGCTGTATGCCGGCGGCCGTGGTGATTATTGATGCCGGAATGAAAATCGTTGAAACAAATGAAGCCTTCATCAAAATGTTCGCGCCGGAGCTGTCAGATTTGTTTTCTTTGGGGGCGGACAATATCGCGGGGGCGTATCTGGATAAGATTCTGCCGTGTTCCGCTTTGTTCAAAAACACGCTGAAGACGGGGGCGGAAACGCACAAGGAACACTATCCGATCGGGGATAAACTGTATGACATTTCTCTGTTTGAAATCGATTCCGGCAAACTGGCGGGCGCGATTATCACCGATGTGACCGAAACGCAGATGCGGCGGGAGCAGATCGCCAAAAAAGCGCGGGAGGTGATAGAAAAGAATATCGCGACGGTTCAAAACATTGCCGGCCTTTTAGGGGAACATATGGTCGATACGGAACTGCTGCTCAGTCAGATTGAACAAGGCTATCAGGAGCAGGATAATGATTGAGGACGAGGCTGTTTTTATCGACATTGGAACGGCGCAGCAAAAAAAGAACGGGCAGAATGCGTACGGAGATTTTATTGCATCGAAGCGTTATCCGGAGGAATGCCGCCTGATCGCCGTTCTGTCCGACGGGCTGGGAAGCGGCATTAAAGCTAATATTCTGGCGAATATGACGGCGACAATGCTGTTGAAGTTTGCCGCGGCGGAACGGAATCTGATTCGGGCCGCGGAAACCGTTATGAATGCCCTGCCTGTTTGTCAGGTGCGCAAAATCAGCTATTCGACTTTTTCGGTGGCGGATTGTTTTGAAGACGGAACAGTCCGGATTGTTGAGGAGGGAAATCCCGAATTTCTGCATCTGCATAATGGTAAAGTTGTGGCGCATGAATGCGAAAGGATTGCTTCCCAAAAATTTCCGGAGCGTTCCATGCGTACTTATGTGCTGCATTTGGAAAAGGACGACAGGCTGTTGTTTTGTTCCGACGGCGTGACGCAGTCGGGGCTGGGCGGTTCGCTGTACAAGCTGGGCTGGCGGCGGGAAGGGCTGATTGATTTCGTGGAAAGCCGTCTGGCTTCGGATCCGGTTCTTTCCTGCCGCCGTCTGGCGCAGGAGGTTGTCGGCGAGGCGTTGACCAAAGAGCCTGACCGTTTGGCCAAAGACGATATTTCTTGTATGGTGCTGCATTTGCGTGAACCGCGTTCTTTGGTTGTTTTTACTGGTCCGCCGTATGATTCGAACAGAGACGCTGAATATGTCGGGCTGTTTATGCGTTATCCGGGAAAAAAGGTGATTTGCGGCGGCACGACGGCCAATGTCGTTGCCCGCGAACTGAATCGGGAAATTACGACGGAACGATTTGTCAAAGGCTCTTTGCCGGCCGGTTCCCGCATGGACGGGGTGGACCTGATTACGGAAGGCGTTCTGACTCTGAGCAAAGCCGTCGAATATCTGGAAGACGATCCGGCGGTTCTGCCCGACGATGCGGCGGGGCGGCTTGTCGGTCTGTTTTTGGATTCGGACGAAATCACTTTTATGGTCGGCGCGAAAGTCAATCAGGCGCACTTCGATCCCGACCTGCCCTTGGAGCTGGAGCTGCGCAAAAACATTGTCAGACGAATGGAACGTTTGCTGACGCAGAAGTATGTCAAGCAGGTTTTGCTGCGTTTTATTTAAAGAAAGGAAAGCGCTATGGAAAGTCAGGAAAAAATCAAAATCCGCGTTTGTCAGGGAACGACATGCTTTGTCATGGGGGCTTCGCGGTTGGAAGGGCTGGAAACGCAGATTCCGCCCCAATGGCGACAAAAGGTCGAGATTTCGGCGCAGCCCTGTCTGGGAATGTGTCAGAAGGCGGGGTTTATGAAGGCGCCCTTTGTCCGGATCGGTGACGAAATCATCGGAAGCGCGACCGTTGACTCTGTTTTGGAAAAATTGAGCGGAATATTCAAATAAAGGAAGTTTAAAATGCCGACAGAAACAAATACCGTTCTGCTGCGCCGGGAAGTGATTGTGCGCCTGATCAAGGGCTTTCTTTCGGACAGTTTCAGAAAACGGGCTGACGATTTGCCTTTTGACATGCGTCCCAAATATGCCGAAGTTCCTTTTCGCTGTTGTATTCATAAGGAACGCGCCATTTTGCGCGAACGGGCGATTGCCGTTTTGGGGGCTTCCGTGGAACAGGACGACGACAAGACTCCTTTGGGCGAATACGCCCAAAAATCTTTGGACAGAAAGGCCCCCGATCAAACGGTTTTAACCGTTGTGGAAACGGCCTGTCAGGGGTGCACGCCGAACCGGATCTATGTCACGGATCTGTGTCAGGGCTGTGTCGCCAGACCGTGCACGTCGGCCTGCGCGTTCGGCGCGGTTTCGATTAAAAACGGTCGCTCCGTCATTGACGGTTCCAAATGCAAAGGGTGCACGAAATGCATGCAGGTCTGCCCCTACGGCGCGATTGTCAAAATCAAGGTGCCGTGCGAGGACGCCTGTCCCGTCGGCGCAATTGCGAAAAATGAAAAGGGGCATGCACAGATTGACTTTTCACGCTGTTTAAGCTGTGGCGCCTGTGTGGCGCGGTGCCCGTTCGGCGCCGTTGCCGAAAAAAGCCAAATCATCGACATTCTGAAGGCTTTGCAATCCGATAAAAAAGTTGTGGCTCTGCTGGCGCCGGCGGCGGCCGGACAAATGCCCGTCGGCTTGGGGCGGATCGCTTCGGGATTGATCAAGGCTGGCTTTGATGCCGTTCTAGAGGTGGCGCAAGGCGCCGATATAACAGCTAAAACGGAGGCAAAAGATTTTCAAGAACGCATGGAACGGGGCGATTCGTTTATGACGACCTCCTGCTGTGCGGCATACCGCGAACTGGTGAAGAAAAGCGTTCCCGAACTGCGGCCTTACGTTTCGGACACGGCAACCCCGATGCACTATACCGCGCAGCTGGCGAAACGGAAATATCCCGACTGTGTGACGGTGTTCGTCGGCCCCTGCGTGGCAAAACGTATGGAAGGCCTGCAGGACGGATATATCGATTACGTGATGAATTTTGAAGAAATGGGCGCCCTGTTCGTCGCTCTTTCGATCGAACTGTCCGCTTGCGAAGAATATGTTTTTGAAACGCCTTCTTCCAAACAAGGGCGGAATTTCGCCGTTACCGGCGGCGTGGCCGAATCCATCCGCGTCGCGGGAAGCACCGGTGTGTCGGATTTCCGTCCGGTCTGTGTGGACGGCTTGAATGCGAAAGTCATCAGGGAAATGACTTTGTGGGCGAAGAAAAAAGCGACCGTCCCCGGCAATATTATCGAGGTTATGGCCTGTACCGGCGGCTGTGTTTCCGGCGCCGGCTGTCTGAATAATCAAAAAGCCGCGGCTAAAAAAGTGACTGCTTACGCGGAACAGGGTGCGGAGCTGACTCCCGATCCGGCGAATGGGGAGCTTGAAAAGAAATAGGGATTTTATTCGTGATATTATTCACGAATAAAAAGAAAAAAAACAAAATGCTCAAAGAAAAAAGAAAGGGGAATTACTCTAAAAACAAAGAAAATTATTGATTTTTGAAAAAAAGAGTTATACATAGAAATATGTGAAATAAATCACGATTAAAAAGCTTGATGAAAGAGATTAAACTTTTTAATTTACTCGCATCAATCTGAAAAAGGAAAAATGATGGAAAGCGAAGTCAAAACAATAGAAGATCTGGAACGGGTCATTACAAAGGCGCACGAAGCGCAGGCCGTCTATGCGACCTATACGCAGGAGCAGGTGGACAAGATTTTCCGCGCCGTTTCATTGGCGGCGAACAAAATGCGGATTCCTTTGGCGCGTATGGCGGTCGAGGAAACGGGTATGGGTGTTTTGGAAGACAAAATCATCAAAAACCACTATGCCTCCGAATACATATATAATAAGTACCGCAACATGAAAACCTGCGGCATTATCGAGGAAGACCGCGGCAACGGCATTAAAAAGATTGCCGAACCGGTTGGCGTGATCGCGGGGGTTGTTCCGACGACAAATCCGACTTCGACGGCGATTTTCAAGACGCTGATCGCTTTGAAAACGCGCAACGCCATTATCTTTTCTCCGCACCCCAGAGCGAAAAAATGCACAATCGCGGCAGCGAAGCTCTGTCTGGAGGCGGCGGTCAAAGCCGGCGCGCCGGAAGGTCTGGTCGGCTGGATCGATGAACCGTCAATCGAATTGTCCGATTTGTTGATGAAGCACCCGCATGTTGATATGATTCTGGCAACCGGCGGCCCCGGAATGGTCAAGGCGGCTTATTCTTCGGGTAAACCGGCTCTGGGCGTTGGCCCCGGAAACACGCCGGCGGTTATTGACGAAACGGCGGATATTCAAATGGCTGTTTCCTCTATTTTGTTAAGCAAAACGTTTGATAACGGCATGATTTGCGCTTCCGAACAGTCGGTTATCGCCGTCAGGGACGTTTACAATGCCGTCAAAGACGAATTGCGGTATCGCGGCGCGTATATTTTAAATGAGGAGGAACGTCAAAAGGTCGCTTCCATTATTCTGACCCCGCGCGGCGTCAATCCTGAAATCGTCGGTCAGCCGGCGTATAAAATCGCGGCTTTGGCCGGCGTGGAAGTCCCCGAAACGGCCAAAGTTCTGGTCGGCGAAGTTGAAGACGTTACAACGGCGGAACCGTTCGCGCATGAAAAACTGTCGCCGGTATTGGCTTTGTACAGTGCCGAAAATTTCGAAGACGCGATGGACAAGGCTTATACGCTGGTCGATCACGGGGGCGCGGGGCATACGTCCGTTCTTTACACCGATCCGCGCAAGGACGACCGGATTAAAGCGTTCGGTCAAAAAATTCATACCGGTCGCGTTTTGATCAATTGTCCGGCGGCGCAGGGGGCAATCGGCGATCTGTTCAATTTCAGGCTGGAACCAACGCTGACGATCGGCTGCGGGTCTTGGGGTGGCAACGCCACCAGCGAAAACGTCGGGCCGAAACACTTGTTGAACATCAAAACCGTTGCGGAAAGGAGAGAAAATATGCTCTGGTTCAAGGTTCCCCCCAAAGTATACTTCAAGCGCGGCGCGATTGATCTGGCTCTGCGCGAATTGAAAGGCAAAAAGAAAGCCTTTATCGTTACCGACAGATTCCTGTTCGATTCCGGCATGGTCAACAGAATTACGGACGTTTTGGAAGATATTAACGTCGATTTCCAGATTTTCTTTGATGTCAAACCCGATCCCGATCTGTCCACGATCAATACCGCTTTCACAATGGTGAAAACGTATGAACCGGACGTATTCATTTCAATGGGCGGCGGATCGCCGATGGACGCGGCCAAGATTTTGTGGCTGATGTACGAACAGCCGGATATCAGCTTTGAAGACGTGGCGATGCGCTTTATGGATATCCGCAAAAGAATCTGCGATTTGCCGGCTTTGGGCAAAAAGGCCGATATGGTCGCGATTCCGACGACTTCCGGCACGGGATCCGAAGTGACGCCGTTCGCCGTGATTACGGACGACAAGACGCACATCAAATACCCGATTGCGGACTACGCTTTAACCCCGACCATGGCAATCGTCGATCCCGATCTGGTCGATTCGATGCCGCCGGGACTGTGCGCGGCGGGCGGTATTGACGCCTTGGTGCACGCGATTGAAGCGTATGTGTCCATTATGGCCACGAACTTTACAAACTCCATGGCTTTGGAGGCGGCAAAGAAGGTCTTTAAATATCTGCCGCGTTCCTATCACGAAGGCCGGAACGACCCGATCGCGCGGGAAAAGATGCACTATGCCGCGACAATTGCGGGCATGGCGTTTGCGAACGCTTTCTTAGGTCTGTGCCATTCCATGGCGCATAAGCTGGGGGCGGCGTTCAATATTCCGCACGGAATCGCCAATGCTCTGCTGATCTGTCAGGTGATTCGTTACAACTCTTCCGATGCGCCGGTGAAGCAGGCGGCTTTCGCGCAGTACGAATATCCGAACGCAAAAGAACGCTACGGCCAGATCGCAAATCAGCTGAAACTGGGCGGCAAAAATGACGATGAAAAAGTCGAACTGCTGCTCGAGGCGATTCAAAATTTAAAGAAGGAAATCAATATTCCGTTATCCATTAGGGACTATGGTGTTTCCGAACAGGACTTTTACGCCAAGCTGGACGAGTTGGTTGAAATGGCATTTGATGATCAGTGCACCGGCGCGAATCCGCGCTATCCGCTGATGAGCGAAATCAAAGACCTGTATATCAAGGCTTATGAGGGTACCGTTTAACCCCTTTCAGGATACCCTCTGACAGGGACAGGCTCCGCTTTTTTTCAGCGGGGCCTGTTTTGTTAAAAGACGGAGTCGATATCGGAGAGTCTTGTCAGGCCTCGCTGTCCGTAAGCAGGAAACCCGTAATGGTTTTCTTGAATCAGAGAAAACAAAATGCTGTTCCGACGCTGTCGGCATCATGGGGAACGCGGCCCGCAGAGGAAAGAATCATTTATCGGTATGCGGATAATTTAAGAAAAAGAAGCCAAAAGCAAAAAAATGGCGCAAATTCTGGACAAAACAATAGTTATTCTCTTTTTTTCTTCTTTTTGTGTTTCTTACAACATTTTGAAAATAAATATTTTTTTATTTTTTAAGAAAAATTCGTTTTTGTCGAAAAAACAGAAAAAAGAGCTTGCGTCTCTGATTTGATTTCGTTACTATAATCTTAATACAAGAGTGTACGACTCTGATCGTTTTAATATAAGGATATTTGGAATATGGCATTGAACTGGTCTGATGTTGACGATTTGGCGCAGGCGCTGCAAGAGCTTTATCCCCAGACGGATCTGTCTGTTTTGGAATATGACGAACTGCAAAAGATGGTCGCATGCATCAGCGGGTTTGATGATAAAACCGTCCCCGATCAAGATGATATGGAGGCAGTGATCAATGCTTGGATCAATATCCAGTTTCCCGAAGAACCGGAACGAGTCAAATCGGGCGACATAGACTGAAAAGGATATAAACAATGGCTGAAGCATACACATCGTGGAAATCCGCCGGCGGAAATAATGCGGATCATATCGGCGGAAACGGGTATGAATTTTCTTATGTTGACGGTGCCGGCCAAAAGAAAACGCTTCAGGTGGATTACGGATCGCTGTTCAGCAACAAGGCCGAAACGGGATATGACTGCTTTATTCCCACAATGCCCGGCTGCGATGATATTCTGATTACGCATGGTCATGCGGATCATATCGGCGGGATCGCTCATTTGATGAACTTAAAGCGTGAAGAGTTCGCGGCAAAGCGTGCAAAGGGCGAGAATTTGACAATTCACTGCACGCCGTTTGCAGAACAAATGATTAAAAATGGTTTGTCGTCAACCGGTATTCCGAAAGAGGAATATCCGGTTTTTGATATTATTGAACCGGGAAAACCCTTTGAAGTGAATGGCTTTAAAGTTGAACCGTTTGCGATTTCCCACTCTATTCCTGATGCGGTCGGTTTCGTGATTGAAAGCCCTGATGGCACCCGCATGATGACAACGGGCGATTTCAAAACGGCCCGAGTACCCATCGGCAAGGGGTGGGAAGATGAAACGATTACTCAAATAGCGGCTAAAGGGGTCGACTATTTGTTTGTCGATTCGACTTCCGCTGTTCAGCAGGGAGTAACGATCGGCGAAGCCGAAGTTAAGGACGGCATAAAGGAAATTTTGAAGCAGTCCAAGGGCGGTCCGATTATTTCCGGAGTTATTTCGTCTTCTTGTCATCGTTTGCATACGGTTGCGACGGCTTTAGCGGAAGAGGCTTTGGAAAAGGCTGCTCAGCACGAAAAAGAAACGGGAATCCCGATTGTGCCTCAGCCACGTACGATGATTTTAGACGGTGCTTCTTTGATTGCGGCCCGCCGTGCCTTGGGTAACTGCGGATACAAATTGGAAGATTTAATTAAAAAAGAAACGGGTGTTGATATTAAAATTGTCGCTTCCAATACTCAGACAGCTAAAAACGTTCCACCTCAGGATCGGTTTTATGTTTGTACCGGTACGCAAGGGGAAGATGCTTCTTTGCTGAAAATAGCCGAAGGACGCAATTCGAATATTTCTTTGGAAGAAATGCGGGAAAGTTCGGGCTTGGGAAAGAAGCTGCCGATCTATGTTTATAATTTGCAGTCCTGTATTCCTGGCAGTGAAGAAAAACATCAGGCTTTGGAAGAAAAATTCCAAAAAGCAGGGTGCACAACGTATTTCCCTAGCCGCTATAAACCGAACAAATATACGGTTCATGCTTCCGGTCATGCCAGTGCCGGTGATGTGGCAAAGCTTTGTCAGATTGTTTCTGAAAATTCGGATCGCCCGACTATGGTCGTACCCATTCATGGGGATCCGGGACAGCGCCGCAATGTGATGAAGATTGCGCAGGATAATGGGCTGAATGCCTGCATTGTTCCGAATATGGCAGAAATGAAAATGTCGAAAGACGGTCGCCCTGTTTGGGAAGACAGCAGAAAAACCGAAGAATGGATCGGTGTTAACGATGCGAATAATGATTTCCGCCGTCCGTATTTTAAATATGACAAAGTTGAACTGAATGTTGAAACGAAGCAGCGGACAAAGACGGGCTCTTATCGGTATCCGAAGGCTTCCAAAGGACAGAACCGCGACGGCAACAAATTCATAGCGGCAAGAGTTGCTATGAAACGCACCAGATCGTAAAATTTTTCAAAACAAAGCAAGCCGGATTTTAGTCCGGCTTTTTTGTAAATCGAAAACCACGCGCTAGGCGCGTGGTTGCGGAAAGCTTACAGTTCTGCGCAAAAAACTCCTTTGCTGCAAAGTAAGAGGTCTGGTGAACCAACGAGCATTAAAGTCAAAAGGGTAATCAATATAAAAGATATATATAAGCTATCACATTCGATATGGAATTGTAAAAAATCAAGTGGTATTTGCCCCAAAGTATCGCCGCAAAGTATTTTATGGGGAAAAGCGATATGAAATAGGCCAAATGCTAAGGAAATTATGCAAATGGAAAGGAGTAAATGTTCTGGAAGCGGAAGCGTGTCCGGATCATATACACATGTTGGTCGAAATACCGCCGAAGATAAGTGTGGCAGGATTTATGGGCTTTCTGAAAGTGAAAAGCAGTCTTCTGATCTATGAACAATGGAGTAATATCAGATACAAATACAGAAGCAGAGAATTCTGGTGCAAAGGGTATTATGTGGATACGGTCGGAAAAAATACAAAGAAAATAACCAATATATCCAACATCAACTGGAAGAAGACACTGCATCAGATCAGCTGACGCTGGACATATCAGACCCGTTTACGGGTAGTAAGTAACA
>JAFVAT010000023.1 GCA_017480385.1 Alphaproteobacteria bacterium
ACGCTCTATCAGATCAGCTGACGCCAGACCTGTCCGACCCGTTTACGGGTAGCAAGTAACAAAATGCACCTGCCAGACCGTTGTACGCCGTTTAGGCGTAGCCAGTAGCATGAGGGCTACGCCCGTCCTGTGAAGTACCACGCGCTAGGCGCGTGGGGTTCTTTTGGCAAAGCGAAAACTATGCGCTAGGTGCATGGGGATCTATTTGATAAATTCCCGTATTAGCGGAAACGGCTTTTGTGTATTTAATAGTTTTTGCAACGGCGGCATATCCCTTCCGTTCTTTGGAATTGTTTTTTGCCAAAGCGAAATGATGAGAAAAAATCGGTCGGCAGAAACTTGGCCCTTTTTTCAATTTGTTCCAGGCCAGCAATAAAAATAACCGGAAAAATTTTTTAAAGAATATGTAGGAAAGAGCCATAATAAGTCCCGCCCTTGCTTTTGTTTTAGAAAGAAAAAGCGGGAATATAATCATGCCAAGTTATGATTTTGGCTTTAAATCGTGAGCGATAAATCGTCGCAGTGTGGAAATGTCAATATCGAGCATGCGGGATATTTTGGCTTTGGATATCCCCTGATTAAGCAATTTACTGACTTCTTCTTTTCTGTCGGTCAGTTTTCTTTTTTTATTCAAAGTACCCTGCGGACGGCCTAATTTGGTGCCGAGAGCTTTTTTGCGTCGCAAAGCTTCTTTTGTTCGCTGGCTGATCAGGTTACGTTCAATTTCTGCGGACAATCCGAAAGCAAAAGCCAACACTTTGCTTTGAATGTCCTGCCCTAAACGAAAGTTGTCTTTAACTGTCCAAACCTGTGCGCCGGAGGCCAGACAATGGTGCAGAATGCTCATAATTTGAAGCATATTGCGTCCCAGACGAGAAATTTCCGTCGCGATTAAAATATCGTCTTCAGTCAGTTTTTTTAACAGCTTGCCCAGTTTTCGGTTTTCAACGCTGACCGTTCCGCTGACGGTTTCATTTATCCACTGATTTATTGTTATCTTTTGATCTGATGCAAAATGTTGAATTTCAAAGCGTTGATTTTCTGTTGTCTGCTTGTCTGTACTGACACGAATATAGCCATATGTTGTCATATTTGAATCCTTATTTTAAAAATAGTCTGCCAGTCTGAAAAACATAATCAGTATGTTTTTATGGCTAAATAATATGACTTCAGATTGTGATAAATGTTATGTGATATAAAAATCTGTATGACAAAAATTTTTTATGAGGAAGCACATAAAAAAATCCTATATAAAGAAAAAAAACAGGAAATGAAAAATGATTGAAAAATACAATGTCTGGTTTTCTCCGGCTGCACAGGAACGGCGGCTGCATATTTACTTGCCTTACAACTATTTTGAATCGGAAGATCGGTATCCCGTCATGTATATGTTTGACGGTCATAATTTATTTTATGATTCAGACGCGACTTACGGCAAAAGCTGGGGAATCAAAGAATTTTTGGACGCATGGGAAAAGAAAATAATCATTGTCGGCCTAGAATGTTCTCATGAAGGCAATTCCCGGCTGAAGGAATATTGTCCGTACCATTGGGATTCGTTTGCCGGCCCTATCGACGGTACGGGCGAACAAACAATGAATTGGCTGGCTTACGAGTTAAAGCCGATGATTGACCAAAAATATCGTACGTGGTCTCATCGTGAAGCAACGGGAATTGGCGGCAGTTCCATGGGGGGGCTGATGTCATTATATGCAGCGATTCGCTATAACCATGTTTTTTCCAAAGCGGCCTGCGTTTCTTCCGCCATTTCTTTTTGTGGCAAGGAATTGCGGGCGGCTATAGCCGAACGTGATTTTTTTCCGGATACGAAAGTCTTTTTAAGCTGGGGAAGTCGGGAGGCGGGTTCTCCCCGCGGCAAAGCCATTGCAAATGCGTGCAATCGTTCCATGAACGATCATTTGTATAAAAAGGGGGTACAGCCCTATATGTACCGTCAAATCGGCGGGCGGCACTGCGAAGCCGATTGGGAAAAACAGGTGCCGTTGTTTATGAATTGGCTGTGGCTGAATCGGATTTAAACCGGACAATCCTTTTTTTTAAGCGAATTTTTCTTGATAATCTGCCACTGCGGAAGGGGGGGGGACGGCATTATATTAAAGAAGCGGGAAGGGAGGCGATTCTGTTGCTGCCGGACATGATATGTGTTTGCGGAAAGCAGGCCGTCATTTGCCCTTACCGGACCGGATAAAGGCTGTTCCGGCGTGTTGCCGGCAGCATGACGGAGGAGGAGGCGCAATATTAATCGGCGGCATCTTTTTGAACGTTCTGTTGTGCGGCAAAGAAGGCCTGCCGCCTTTGAGGAAGCCGCGCATTAGGCCGCAGCGTCTTTTAAATCGTTTGCCTGACAGGAAGGCGGATAAAAAAAGGGGCTACCTTGAAAGATAGCCCCAAAAGAAACAAGGAGAAAAAATATCAAACGAGAATGTCGAGCAATGCACCTCGACCATCTGCACTGGCAGCAGCTGAATTTGCCGTTTCCGTAAGGAGGGTGGTTGCAGTCTGCTGTTGTTGCTCTGAAGCATTTTTAATAGCTGCCAGGGCCATAGAAGTCCTGAACATCTGCGCCTGCATTGCAACAATCTGTTCTGCAACATCAGAAACGTTCATAAAAAATCCTCGCCTAAAAGCTCCTTATATCCAACTCTTATCTTAGCATGTTTTAATATAAAATCCACTCTAAAAATAAAAAAAAGGAAATAACTTATTAAAAAGCAAGGAAAAAGGCGGCTTTGAGGCCGCCTGAATATGATTTTAATGAATTGCTCCATGGCAATGCTTGTACTTTTTGCCTGACCCGCACGGACACGGCGCATTTCTTGATACTTTGCCCCATGTGGACGGATCGTTCGGATCAATTTCTTCGGTTTTGGCATAACGGAAAGGACTGCGATCCAAAGTCCGATCCGTTTCTTGTTGCGACTCCGCAGAATTGCCGAAGCCGCTGCCGAAATCATCATGACGGGCTGTCGTCTGCACTTCTTGGCGGCGGCGAGATTCTTCTATGGCCTGCACAGCCTCCGGCGCAAGTTCCACATGCATTAAAAATTGGGTGACCTGTTCGCGCATGTTGCCGATCATGCCGCTGAATAAATAGAACGCTTCACGCTTGTATTCATTTAACGGATCTTTTTGACCATAGGCGCGCAGCACGATCGTATGACGCATATAATCCAAAATTTGCAGGTGTTCTTTCCAAACCTGATCCAAAATTTGCAGCGTGATGTTCTTTTCGATCATATTCATCAAAGCATCGCCGAAGTCATGACGCTTCTTGTCCATTTTTTCATCGGCGGCCGCTTGAATGCGGCGGGTGATTTCCTCTGACCCGATTCCTTCGTTTACCCAGGACGGAACCGGCAACTGCAGATCTAAAATGCGCGCGGCGTCCTCCTGCAAAGCAGAGGGATTCCAATCGTCAACAGCGGCATCGTCCGGCGTGTACGTTTCTGTCATGGCCGTAATGATCTCGTCGCGCATATCTTTGATCGTTTCCGTAATTGTGTCTGCAACCATTAGTTCGCGGCGCTGATCGTAAATGACTTTGCGCTGATCGTTCATAACGTTGTCATACTTCAGCAAATTCTTACGGATATCAAAGTTTCTGGCTTCGACTTTTTCTTGAGATTTCTGAAGTGTTTTGGAAATCCACGGGCTGGAAATCACATCGTCTTCCTCCAAGCCGCCCAGCGGTTTTAAAAAGCGTTCAATCCGGTCCGCGCCGAAAATACGTAATAAGTCATCTTGCAGGCAGAGGAAAAATTTAGAAGCGCCCGGATCTCCCTGACGACCGGAACGCCCGCGCAGCTGGTTGTCGATGCGCCGGCTTTCATGGCGTTCGGTGCCGATAACGTACAAGCCGCCGGCTTTTAAAGCGATTTCTTTGCCTTCTTCGATTTCTTTCTTAATTTGTTCAATGCGGCGGTTGCGTTCAGCTTCGTCTGTTACGTCGGCCAATTCCTGAGTGACACGCATTTCCAGATTGCCGCCCAGCTGAATGTCCGTTCCGCGGCCCGCCATGTTTGTCGCAATGGTAATTGCGCCCGGCATGCCGGCCTGAGCAATAATATAGGCTTCCTGTTCATGGTGGCGCGCATTTAACACATTGAATTTTAATTTGGTTTCTTTTTTCAGCCGTTCTGCCAGCTGTTCAGATTTTTCAATGGAGGTCGTGCCAACCAAAACAGGTTGTTGGCGTTCGGCGCATTCTTTGATCAGCTCGATAACAGCTTTGAGCTTTTGATCTTCTTTCCAATAAATTTCGTCTTGGTGGTCAATACGAACACACGGTTTGTTTGTTGGAATGTCAATAACCTCCAATCCGTAAATTTCGGCGAATTCGGGAGCTTCCGTCATTGCCGTTCCGGTCATGCCCGCCAATTTCGGGTACAGGCGGAAGTAGTTTTGGAAAGTAATGGAGGCTAAGGTCTGGTTTTCCGGTTGGATTTTAACGTGCTCTTTGGCTTCCAAAGCCTGATGCAGTCCGTCGGAATAGCGGCGGCCTTCCATCATGCGGCCGGTAAATTCGTCAATGATCACGACTTGACCATTGCGCACAATATAATCGACGTCGCGCTGGAAAAGCGTGTGAGCCTTTAACGCCTGATCAACATAATGGATAATCGTCGCGTTGACGGCATCATACATGGCGCCGGTGATCAGGCCCGCCTCATGCAGCAGTTCTTCCATGTACAAAGTTCCGCTTTCCGTTAAAGCGACAGAACGTTGTTTTTCGTCTTTTTCATAATGTTCCGGTCTAAGCTTGGGAATCAACGCGTCAACCTGAATATATTTTTCGGAAGAATCCTCCGCCCTTCCCGAAATAATCAGCGGCGTCCGCGCTTCATCGATTAAAATGGAGTCCACTTCGTCCACAATGGCAAAATTGAAGGGGCGCTGGACCATTTCTTCAATCGAAAATTTCATATTGTCGCGCAGGTAATCGAACCCGAATTCGTTGTTTGTTCCGTAAGTGATATCGCAGGCGTAGGCTTCCCGGCGCTCTTCATCGGACAAATCATGCAGGATAGCGCCGACAGTCATGCCTAAAAAACGATAGATCTGCCCCATCCATTCCGTATCACGCTTTGCCAGATAATCGTTGACGGTAACGACGTGTACGCCTTTGCCGGTTAAAGCGTTTAAGTAAACGGCCAGCGTAGCAACCAGAGTTTTTCCTTCGCCGGTGCGCATTTCAGCTATTTGTCCGCGGTGCAGGACGATGCCGCCGATCATCTGTACGTCAAAGTGGCGCAGACCGATTGTTCTTTTGGACGCTTCCCTGACAACGGCAAAAGCCTCCGGCAAAATGTCGTCCAGAGTTTCCCCGTCAGCCAAGCGCTGTTTTAAAGCCGGTGTTTTATTTTTTAATTTTTCGTCGGACAAAGCGGAAATTTCCGGTTCCAACGCATTGATTTTAGCAACTGTTTTTTGCAGGCTTTTAACATATCTGTCGTTCGCGCTGCCGAAAATTTTACGCATAAGAACACCGATCATGGCAAATCCTCTGAAATAAAAAGTAAAATCAAACAAGTTAAACGCACTGACCGGTTTGTGTCAATCCTTCTGTTATGCCGTTTGAACCAAAAAACATGTTTTATTCGCACAACAGGTCATTTTAACGCTTTACGCTGTTTGCAAAGATGATATGATAAGTCATTCTGTATAAATAACAACATGGGGAAAGGCCTAAAATAATGTCAAAGAAAATAATTGCGGGCGCTTTGGTCGCATTATGTATCGCTCTGCCGGCACATGCGGCAAAGACAAAGGCAAAGAAGGCGGAAACGGCTTCTGATTTGGTCATCGCGACGGTTAACGGGAATAAGATTACTTTGTCTGAAATTGAAACCGTACATGCCGCTAATCCGCAGCTGAGTTCGGTACCTTTGGAAACAATTTATGAACCGCTGCTGGATAATATGATCCAGCTGAACATGGTTGCCTCAGCCGCCAGAGAGGAAAAAGTTCAGGATACGCCTGAATTTAAAAAAATGATGAAAGATGCCGAAAAGCAAATGCTGGCGCGTTATTATCTGGAACAGAAGGCTAAAAAAGATCAGACAAAAGAAAAGTTGGCCCTTGTTTATGAACAATTTTTAAAAGATAACCCGCCGCAGGAAGAAATGTCCGCCGCTCATATTTTGCTGAAAACGGAAAAAGAAGCAAAAGACGTTATCAAGCAATTGGAAAAAGGCGCCGATTTTGCCGAATTGGCAAACAAGCTGTCTGAAAATAAAGGCTTGACCGACGGTGATTTGGGATATTTTTCGCGCGATTTAATGGTGCCCGAATTTTCTGAAGCTGCGTTTGCAATGAAAGAGGGCGAAATTTCTAAAAAGCCTGTGAAAACAAAATTCGGTTATCATGTGATCAAAGCTGGTCCGCGTCGTTTGGCCGAACCGCCAAAATTTGAAGACATTGAAAAAGAATTGATGCAGACACAGGCTGCATACAGCGTTGATGAAGTAATTAAAGGCCTGTATAAGAAGGCTAAGATTGTCAAGACGCCTGTAAAATTTGATGAAAACGGCAAAGTAACAGCTAAATAAAGCAGCTTTGTCATATTTATTCAATTAAATTAAAAAGCCCCCTTGCATCTCTTTTATTTAGCAAGGGGGCTTTTATTTTTCTTTTTTCGGTGGTGGCAGCGCTACGGGCATAGCGTCCTTCCAGCGGGAGATTAGGTCTTGCTAGTTGGCACGATATAAAAAACTGACGCCCATAAGGTGGCAGCGCCACGGGCATAACGTCCTTCCAGCGGGAGATTAGGTCTTGCTAATTGGCACGATATAAAAAACTGACGCCCGTAGGGTGGCAGCGCCACGGGCATAACGTTCTTCCAGCGGGAGATTAGGTCTTGCTAATTGGCACGATATAAAAAACTGACGCCCG
>JAFVAT010000024.1 GCA_017480385.1 Alphaproteobacteria bacterium
GTAGTCCGAGCGACCGGCCTGACCGGTGAGCAACGCGAGCAATCGTAGTCGCCTTTTTTATTCTTAAATACTTGGATTTGAACCGCAGACCCTCTCGGTGAGCGCAGCGAACGTCGCACAGGACGTAGTCCGAGCGACCGGGCACTTCCCGTGCGGGGATCTGTAAGGCGGCGCACGATTTTAGACTTTTCCGATTTTCTTTTTAGACAAGTGCAACGTCACAGGCCTAACGTCCTCCGGACAGAGGGGGCAGCGCCTCCATAAAGTATTATTAGCTTGCTTTTAAGGCTGTTCCTCTTTATTTTGTGGGCAATGATCATTATGGCGAAAGTAGAACAATGAGTGCTAAAACCAAAATTATTATAGATACAGATCCCGGCATTGATGATGCCATTGCTTTATTTATGGCTATGGCGGATCCAAATCTAGAAATCGTCGGCATGACAGCGGTAAACGGCAATGTGAGTGTGGACAAGGCCGAGTATAATATTCGTCGTATTTGTGATTTCGCCTGGCATACGAATATTCCCGTTTACAAGGGCTGCGACAGGCCTTTGAAGCGGTCCGTCCTGAATGCGGAATGGGTCCATGGGGCTGACGGGCTGGCCGGATTGGATTTCGGCACACCGGCTTATCAAGGGGAAAAAGAAGAAAACGCCGTTGACTTTATTATCAAAACACTGATGAAGTCTCCTGAAAAGGAAGTCAGCATTATTGCGATCGGCCCCTTAACGAATATAGCCACTGTTTTCTTAAAAGAGCCCAGAACGATTTCCCGAATACGCGAGCTGATCATTATGGGCGGCGCTTTTTGTGAAGACGGCCCCAGAGGCAATTCCACTCCTTATGCCGAATTTAATATGCTGGCGGACCCGCATGCCGCACAAATTGTTTTTGATACGGCTGAGCGCGTGACGGTTGTTCCTATGGAAGTCGGCATGCAGGCGGAAGCTGACAAAGAATTTCTTGAAAAAATGCGCGATTTAAACACACGCTGTGCCGAAATCAGCGCCGACATGCTGGATATTACCGCAAAAACACTGTCTGATCATCTGGCACAAAAGTCTAAAACGGGAACGGCGCCCGAAAAAGGAACTTCTTTATACGATCCCTGTGCGGTCGGCTGCCTGATCCGTCCCGCATTATTTTCGGGAAAATACGGTACAGTTCAGGTCAATACGAATGCCAGTGATGAAAAATTCGGCATGACAACTTTTGAAGAAGGCAACAAACGCAACTGTCTGGTCACACATAAAGTGGACAAGGAATCTTTCAAAGAAATGCTGCTGGCCCATTTGGCAAACCTGCCATGACCCTGCCCGCCTTCCGTTTGTCCGTTGCGCCGATGATGGATTGGACGGACAAACATTTCCGTTATTTTATCCGCCGGCTTTCCCGCCGCGTACAGCTTTATTCCGAAATGATCACAGCGCAGGCAGTTGTTTTCGGTGACGCGGAACGACTGCTGTCTTTTCATGCAGACGAACACCCGATTGTTTTGCAATTGGGCGGAGCAGATCCCGAATTGCTGGCCAAAGCCTGTCAAACCGCAAAAAAATTCGGCTATGACGAAATTAATCTGAATGCCGGCTGTCCGTCAGAACGAGTAGCTTCAGGAAATTTCGGCGCATCGCTGAGAAAAGACCCTCAGCTGATTGCCGATTGTTTAAAAGCGATGAAAGAAAATTCGGACGTGCCGGTTACATTGAAAACACGGATTGCCCTTCAGGAAGAAACACCGGATTCAGACGGTTATGACAATCTGTGCCGCTGCACGGAATTAGCGGAAAAAGCCGGCTGTCAGACTTTCATTATTCATGCGCGCAAGGCCCGATTAACGGGCTTTACACCGAAACAAAACCGGGAACGCCCGCCCTTAAATTACGATCTGGTTTACCGCTTTAAAAAAGATTTTCCCCAGCTGACCGTTTCGATTAACGGCAATATCATGTCTTTGGAGCAGGCGCAGGACCACTTGGAACACGTTGACGGCGCCATGATCGGACGAGCCGTCTATGCTGACCCGTACTTGCTGGCCGGTGCTGATTGTCAAATTTTTCAGGATAAAACCGCCGTTGTTTCCCGTGCTGAAGCGGTTCGGTCAATGCTGCCCTATTTGGAACGGGAAATGGCAAAAGGGACGCGACCCCATTTGATCGCACGGCATTGGCTTGGGTTATTTAAGGGACAACCGGGAGCGGCTCTGTGGCGCAGGACATTAACGCAAACACTGTTTTTAGAAAATTGTCACTTTAAAACTGTTGCAGAAGCTCTCAATAACGTTATATCTTCTTTATAATTTCAATTATCGGGGATTGCTGTCATGAGCGATACGACTCTTTTGATTTTATCAGGCGTTTTAGGATACCTGTTAGGCTCCGTTCCTTTTGGGATCGTTTTTACTCGATTGGCAGGACTGGGCGATATCCGCCAAATCGGATCCGGCAATATCGGCGCTACCAATGTTCTCAGAACGGGACGCAAGGATTTAGCGCTGATGACGCTTCTATGCGATTCGGGGAAAGCGGCTTTGGCAGCAGAGATCGCCTACTTCTGCGTTGACAGCGAAGGAATCGGCGATACGGCGGCTCTGATCGCCGGAACGGCCGGCGTCCTGGGACATAATTTCCCTGTCTGGTTAAAATTTAAAGGCGGCAAAGGTGTCGCGGCCACTTTAGGCATGCTGCTGGCAACCTGTTGGCAAGTCGGATTTCTTGCCTGCGTAACGTGGCTGGTTATGGCTTTGCTTTTCCGCTACTCTTCATTATCGGCACTGACGGCGTTGATATTGGCCCCCGTTTACGCCTATTTCTTTGCGACGCCTGAATATGTCTGCTTTTACGCCTTTCTGGCCCTGCTTTCCGTTATTCGGCACCGGGCAAACATCTCCCGATTGATCCACGGGGAAGAAAGTAAGATCAAACTTAAGAAAAAAGCGGGTTAAGTCATTGGATCAAGAAGAAAAAATCAATCGACTGCGTTTATTCAGGTCCGAAAATGTCGGCGCCGTAACGTTTCGTGTCCTGCTGGAGCATTTTAAAACAGCGGAAAATGCCTTAAATGCTCTGCCCGAACGAGCACGCAACGGCGGAAGAAACAAACCGCTGAGAATTTATACCCGCGATCAGGCGGAAAAAGAATTCGAGGACATTCAAAAAGCCGGCGCGGAATTTCTTTTTTCGGGAGAAGACGCTTATCCCGAAATTCTGGCACAAATGCCGGACGCACCGCCGGTATTGTCTGTTATCGGCAATAAGTCGTTGTTAAAAAAGCCGCATATCGCCGTTGTCGGCACGCGCAATGCTTCGGCAAACGGAAAAAATATGGCGCGGCACATGGCCTCTGAATTAGTAAGCGCCGGCTACAGTGTTGTTTCCGGATTGGCATTAGGCATTGATGGCGCGGCTCATGACGGAGCGTTGTATTCCGCCAATGAAAGGGCTTCTACCACAGCAGTTTTGGGGACCGGAATTAACGTTGTTTATCCCGAACAGAACCGTCGGATTTATAATCAGATTTGCGAAAAAGGCGTTATTATTTCCGAATACGTCCTGAATACCAAGCCGCAGCCGTCCAATTTTCCGCAAAGGAATCGCATCATTTCCGGACTTTCGTTAGGTCTGGTTGTCATAGAAGCGGCTCTGCGTTCCGGTTCTTTAATTACGGCTAACAAGGCTTTGGAACAGGGCAAAGACGTTTTTGCCGTACCGTCCTCGCCGTTAGACCCGCGCGCGGCGGGTGTCAACCACTTGATTAAAAACGGGGCTCCGTTAGTCGAATCGGCTCAGGATATAATCGATCATCTTAATTCTTTTATTCCTTTTACGCTCAGCGAAACACCGCGGGAACCCAGCCGGCTGCAAGAACAGATTAAGCGGTCTGATCAAGAACCGACTGACGCGGACAGAAACGAACTTTTGTCCTTATTGGACGAGGCGCCGGTTGAAATAGACATACTTATCCGAGAAACGGGCTTGCCAGCCAGCGTAATTTCAGTTTTATTAGTGGAACTGGAGCTGGCGGGGCAAATTGAACGCCTGCCGGGAAATAAAGTTATTCATATCACTTCTTTATAAGGGGCTGCAATTATGGACGTGGTTATTGTCGAATCTCCTGCAAAAGCAAAAACAATCAATAAATATCTGGGAAACGGATTCGAGGTCATCGCCAGCTTCGGTCATATTCGGGATCTGCCGGCCAAAAACGGTTCCGTTCGTCCCGAAGAAGATTTTGCCATGGATTGGGCGATTGAGCCAAAAGACGAAAAGCACATTAAAGCCATTGCCTCTGCCGCGTCCAAAGCGGATACCGTCTATCTGGCAACCGACCCTGATAGAGAGGGAGAAGCCATCGCCTGGCACGTCGTACAGGAATTAAACCGCCGAGGCAAACTGAAAAATAAAACCTTAAAACGTGTTGTTTTTAATGAAATCACGAAAACAGCAGTTTCCAACGCGATGAAAAATCCGCGGGAAATCGATATGCCGCTGGTTGATGCGTATTTGGCCAGACGCGCATTGGATTATTTGGTGGGCTTTACGATTTCTCCGGTTTTGTGGCGCAAACTGCCGGGCAGCCGTTCCGCCGGACGCGTACAGTCCGTCGCCTTGCGTCTGGTCTGTGAACGTGAAAACGAAATTGAAGAATTTAAAGCGCAGGAATACTGGACGATTGATGCCGATCTATTAACAAAGCATGCCGATTTGTTCACGGCTCACCTGTCTGTTTTAGACGGCAAAAAGTTGGGCAAATTCACTCTTTCAAACGAAATTGAAGCAAAAGCGGCGCAAAAGAAAATTGAAAATGCCGTTTTTGATGTGGGCGTAATTGAACGCAAAACGGTCAAACGCTCCCCTGCTCCCGCTTTCACGACCTCCACTCTGCAGCAGGAAGCTGCACGCAAGCTGTTCTTTTCCGCTAAAAAAACGATGCAGCTGGCACAACAGCTTTATGAAGGAGTTGACATCGGCGGAGAAACCGTCGGTTTAATCACTTATATGAGAACGGACGGCATTCAAATGGCGCAGGAGGCCATTAACGAAGCCCGTGCCGTCATTGCTTCCGATTTCGGTCCCCGCTATCTGCCGGAAAAACCGCGTTATTATAAAAACAATGTCAAAAACGCGCAGGAAGCACATGAAGCGATCCGCCCGACCTCCCTCAATCGCAGACCGGATCAAATAGCGCGCTATCTGAATAAGGATATGCGAGCGCTGTATGAATTGATTTACAAGAGGGCGCTGGCCTCGCAAATGCAGAATGCGGAAATCGACAAAATGGCGGTTGACTGCCCGTCCCGTGATGCTCAAATTGTCCTGCGCGCGACGGGACAAACGATTGCCTTTGACGGTTTTCTGAAGGTCTATCGGGAGGATTTAGACGACGGAGACGAAGAAAACAGCGCAATCCTGCCCACCATGACAACGGGCGAACATTTGGAACAAAAAGCCGTTCGTCCCGAACAGCACTTCACCCAGCCGCCGCCGCGCTATTCGGAAGCCAGCCTTGTCAAAAAGCTGGAGGAATTGGGCATCGGGCGTCCGTCAACATATGCCTCCATTCTGTCTGTTTTACAGGAAAGAAAGTACGTTCGCTTAGAAAAGCGCCGCTTTATTCCCGAAGACCGAGGCCGAATTGTCACAGCTTTTATGGAAAATTTCTTTACCAGATATGTGCAATACGATTTCACTGCCGATTTGGAAAATTCTTTGGACGATATTTCCGCAGATAAATTGAACTGGAAAGATTTGCTGCGCACGTTTTGGAAAGATTTTGATTCAACGGTGAAAACTGTAGACCCGTTAACAATTACGGATATCCTCAACCGGTTGGAGGAAAGTCTGTCCGAACACCTGTTTGCCGCACCGGAGGACCGCATCTGCCCCGAATGCGGAAAAGAAAAAGACGGTCGTCTCAGCTTGAAAATCGGCAAGTTTGGCGCTTTTATCGGCTGTTCCAACTATCCCGAATGCCGCTATACGCGACCGTTCGGCGGCCAGACAACGGAAGAAAGCGCGCCGGAAGAACCTGATCTGAAAGAATTGGGAAATGATCCTGAAACGGGCAACCCCGTTATCCTGCGCAAGGGACCTTACGGCTGGTATGTCCAATTGAGCAAGGACGCTCCAAAGCCCAAAAAAGGTGAAAAAAAGGAAAAAGCATCAGCTGCGAAACGCACTTCCTTGCCGCGCAGCATGAACCCGACGGAAATGACGCTGGATCAGGCTTTGGCATTATTGGCTCTGCCGCGCACGCTGGGGGTTTCGCCCGAAACGAATCAAGAAATCCAGGCTGGAATCGGGCGGTTCGGCCCTTACTTAAAAATAGGATCGACATACAAATCTTTGACCGCGTCAGATAATGTTTTAACGATCGACCTGCCACGTGCTTTAGAAGTGCTGTCCAACGTTAAGGAAAAAACGCCGCCGCAGGAAATCGGCACCCACCCGGAAGACGGCAAGCCGATTATCGCCAGCTCCGGTCGTTTCGGCCCCTACATCAAGCATGGCAGTGTCATTGCCTCAATTCCGAAAGCGATTCGTAATGAAAATCGCCTGCCCACTCTTGAAGAAGCCGTTGCTTTGCTGGCAGCCAAGGCGGGAAAGAACCCCAAAACTGCAGCCAAAGCAAAGAAACCTGCGGCAAAGAAGGCGCCGGTGAAAAAGACTGCGGCCAAAAAGACCGCAGCAAAGAAAACGACGAAAGCGAAAAAATCATGACGAAAGCCAAAGCCCCCTTTCCCGGTATGGAAGAAATTGTCGCCTATTTAAACGACAATCCCGGCAAAGTCGGGAAAAGAGAGCTAGCTCGTGCGTTCCATATCAAAGGTGATGACCGCGTTCAACTGAAAAACATGCTCAAGGAACTGAAGCGGTCCGGCAAAATGGAAAAAGCTTCCGGCAAAAAATTGATTTTAGCAGACGGTCTGCCAGAAACATGTCCCTGTCTGATTACGGGAACGGATTCGGACGGAGAACTGATTGCCCGCCCTTTGAATTGGAACAAGCAAACTTCCTGTCCGCAAATTCTGATTACGGATCCGGGACGGCTGCGGCCCGCCCCTCAGGAAGGCGATATGGTTTTGTTAAAGCTGACGCCTAAGGGCAAGCGTTTTTTTCACGGGGCTGTCCTACGCCGGTTGTCCGAACAGCCTAACCGCATTGTCGGCGTATTCGATACAACGTCCGGCAAAGGCGGGCGCATTTTATCCGTTGACCGCCGGCTGCACCAAAACTATATCGTTGACCGCGCCCATACGGGCAAAGCCAAGAACGGCGATGTGGTCATTGCCAAAGTCCCGCAAAACGCCTTTGACGGAACGGAAAAGTATGCCAAAATTATCCAAGTCATCGGTCCGGCAGATGCTCCTCATGCGGCCAGCCTGATCGCTTTGCACCTGCATGCAATTCCCGTTGACTTCACGGAAAAAGCTCTGAGACAGGCGCAGAAAACCAAGCTGCCCGACATGAAAAAACGCACCGATCTGCGCGATATTCCCTTGGTCACAATTGACGGTGAAGATGCCCGTGATTTTGATGATGCCGTTTTTGCCGAACCGGACGAAGACAAAAAAAACAAGGACGGTTTTCATATCATTGCGGCAATCGCCGATGTCGCTTACTTCGTACGTCCTCACTCGGATTTAGACGACTGCGCGCGGGAACGCGGCAATTCGGTTTACTTTCCCGACCGCTGCATTCCGATGCTGCCCGAAAAACTGTCGGCTGATCTCTGTTCTTTAAAACCAAATGCTGACAGGCCTTGTCTGGCGGCGCATCTTTGGATTAACAAAAACGGCCGGCTGATCCGATATAAATTCGTCCGTGCGATGATGCGGTCTGCGGCGCGGCTGAATTATCATGAAGTTCAGAACGTTTTTGACGGCGGCCTGTCCAAAATGAATCAAGAGCTACGTTCCCATTTGCTGAATTTAAAAAAAGCCTATGAGATTTTAGCTCTGGCGCGGAAACAACGCGGCGCATTGGAACTGGACGTGATTGAACGCGAAATAGAATTGGACGACAAGGGGCAGGTAAAATCCATTTTGCCCCGCGAACGTCTGGACAGTCATAAAGCGGTTGAAGAATTTATGATTTTGGCCAACGTTGCGGCAGCCGAGGCATTAGAAGAATATGATGTTCCGGCGATGTACCGTGTCCACGAACCGCCAAGCGCGGAAAAAGCCGCCGCTTTGCAAACATTTTTGAGCACAATCGGAATTAAGGCCGGCAAAGCAGGCAAATTGAACAGCACTGATTTAAATAAAATTCTGGACAAAGTACGAAACACGCCGCGCGCGGCTATGATCAGCGAACTGATTTTGCGTTCACAGAGTCAGGCGCGGTACAGCCCTGAAAATTCAGGACATTTCGGACTGGCTTTGGAAAAGTATGTGCATTTTACCTCTCCGATCAGGCGGTATGCCGATCTTCTGGTGCACCGCGGGTTAATTTCCGCCTTGCGTTTGGGCAATGACGGATTGATTGACGAAGACGGCAATTTAACAGCCGATTTAGAGGATCTGGGCGACCATATTTCCGCAACGGAACGCCGTGCCACAGCAGCCGAACGTGATGCGGAAGAACGATACCTGTCCGCTTATTTGAAGGACCGCATCGGTGAAAAATTCAGCGGAACAATCAACGGAGTCAACCGGTTCGGATTATTTGTCACGCTTGACGATATCGGCGCGGAAGGCTTAATCCCCATTTCCACTTTGCCGAATGATTATTATATTTATGAAGAAGAACGCCGCCGTTTATTCGGTTCTTCAACCGGCAATACGTATGAATTGGGAGAGCATATTTTTATGACCCTGGCAGAAGCGGCGCCCGTCACCGGCGGTTTGTTGTTTCATATCCTGGATTCGGGAGCGGTCAAACGTCGTTCTGCGGCCCAAAAAAAGAAAAAAGCGCCGCGCAAAACACGCGAAACAGATAAGCGCAAGGCAAAAAGGAAATAGAATGCGCCGTATTTTGTTTGGTTTGACCCTGTTTTGCTTTTTTGCCTTGTCTTTTCCTCTTAAAGCGCAGGAAATTCCTGTCTGGTGGGAGCCCGTTCTGGGATATGCTCAACTGCCGATCGGACGCATGTTCGATACGCTTCATGCTGCTTGCAAAATCATTACGGAGAAATCGTTAACTCCCGTTTCCGCTAATACTTTTGCTTTTTCCGCCGTTAAAAGCCTGTCCACAATCGACCAGAAAATCAGTGCGCTCATGGACGGAAAACGAGTACTGATTCTGGCCGACGGGAAAATATTAAAAAGCTTCCGCGCGCCGGAAGACAACGACTGCGCAAATTGGTCGCGGCTGGTTTTAGCGGCGGCGGTTGAAGTGCGTCCCTATTCCCCAAAAGCGCAAAAAGCCGATGCGGAGGAATTGTTCAATATTTTAATTAATGCTGCCTTAGGAAATATAGATTCATATTCTCACTATGCTGGCGCTGATCCGGCGGAACTGGAACCTTTAAACAAACCCGCCGGCTTGGGAATCAGTTACCGACGCATCGGACGGTACTTGGATATCACGGAAATTTTGCCTGACGGAGCCGCCTCCCGCACCGATTTGGCCGTCGGTGACAGGATTTCGGCGATCAACGGCAAAACAATTGCCGACCTGTCCCGCGTGCAGATTTTAAATCTTTTGCGCGGCGAAGAGGGAACAGAAGTCGTTTTGGACCTGCGCAAAGACGGCAAAGCGCAAACACGCACAATCACCCGCGCTCCGGCTTCAGCCTCTTCTGTAACGTATTTCTTTGATGATAAAGACAAGCTGATGACGATTAAAATTTCCGCCTTTACGGAAAAAACGCTCATCGGCCTAAACGCAACGTTAAACAAAGCGCAGAAGATGAATGCCGCCGGCTTGATTATCGATCTGCGCGCCAATACCGGCGGTTTGCTGAAACAGGCTGTTTTAGCTGCCGACATGTTTTTGCCGCAGGATTTGTTAATCATTAAAACAAAGGGCCGTCACCCGGATACGCAGCACCAGTATACTTCCACCTCCAAAGACCGACGTCCCGTTTATCCTATCGCTGTCCTGATTGACAGGCAAACCGCGTCCAGCGCGGAATTTTTCGCCGGCATTTTGCAGGAATACCGTCATGCTGTTGTCATCGGCACGCCTTCTTACGGCAAAAGTGTCATTCAGGCAAATGATACCCTGCCCGACGGCGGAGAAATTTACCTGACTTGGGCGCAGTATTATCTGCCCTCCGGCTATTCGCCGCAGGGATATGGCATTTATCCGAATCTTTGCACTTCAGGAAAAACATTATTGGATATCGATCATCTGCCGGCTCCGAAAACCAATATGCAGCCATGGCGAAAAGGAACGGAACAGGAAAAGAAAAAAGGGTTATCCCTTTGCCCGCCGCAATCCCGCAAAGATAACCCCTTAGATACTGAAGCCGCCCGCATGCTTTTGCTGGATCAGGAACGTTATGAACGCGCTTTAACCTATTTTTCGCTTGACTCAACGGAAAAATAGCGTATTTTTGCTGTATCGTTTTTTTGATTTTTTTGATTGGATGGTTTGTCATGGCAAAACCCGCAACAGTACAGATTAAGCTGGAAAGCACAGAAGGAACGGGATACTTTTATACAACAAAGAAAAATCCCCGTACAAAAACGGAAAAGCTTCAGTTAAAAAAGTATGATCCGAAAGCGCGCAAGCACGTCATTTTCAAAGAAACAAAGATGCGCTGATTCGCTGTGTTTTGAACAGAATTAAAGCCCGCTTGATTGTCGGGCTTTTTTATTCGGTCTTTTTAATGAAACTCTTTTCCTTTTTACTGGTATTTTTTCTTTTCAGCCTGTCGGCGGCGGCTGAAACAGACGGCTTTACCCCTTTGATAAAAGTCGTGACAAATGAAAAGGCGTCCCCTTATGCAGTCGAATCCTTAATCCAAAAAGGAGGCGATGTTAACGCAACAGATGATCAGGGCCGCAGCGTTTTAATGCTGGCTGCCATGCATCACCCTTCCGTGCTCATACCTTTCCTTTTAGTTTCCAACGGCGCCTATATTAATGCCAAAACACCGGATACGGGACAAACGGCTTTATTTTTTGCCGTCCAATATAACTCAAATCCCGAAGTGGCCGCCGCTTTACTGAATTATGGTGCCGATCAGGACGTTAAAGACGTTTTCGGCAAAACGGCTTATGACTATGCCGACCGGAATCCTAAACTGAAGGGCTCTCTTGTTCTGGGACTGTTTCATGAACATCATGAAGAGGATACAAGCGAAGATTCTTCGGATTCCGCCATATCGCGATAGGATACGATTTGGACGGAAACGCCCTTTGAATCCGTTTCTTTGATAGATCCCATCAGTTTGGCCATTAATTCGCACGCTTTTAAAACCGTCGCGGATTGATATTCCATCGCTCCCGTCGGCGCACCGCTCTTATCTAAAACAGGCATTGGTTTGCGGGATACTTCTATGACTTCCCTAACTGTCGCAATCAGATAATCGCTCATTTCCTGCGCATTAAAAGTTTCCGTTTTTTTCTTAATGATTTTTCTTGTCGGCATTTATCTTTCCTTTCAAATAATCACATTATGTAATAATTTAATAAAAAATCAAGCGTTTTGTGATTTTTCAATATTGCTGTGGCATCTTATCCGGTTCCGGCCTATAATTCTGCCGTTTTAACAGGAGGGAAAAAATGCTGTCCTATCAACATCTTTATCATGCCGGCAATTTGGCAGATGTGCACAAACATGCCGCGTTGTGTGTGGTTTTAAGGCATTTAACCCAAAAGGAAAAACCGCTGACTTATCTGGAAACACACGCAGGCCGAGGCATTTACGATTTAAGTTCGACAGAATCCTTAAAAACGGGGGAAGCCGCACAAGGGTATCAAAAACTGGCCCGAAACAAAAAGCTGAACAATCACCCTTATTTTGATTTGCAGCGCCGCATTCAAAATGAAGTCGGACAGAATCTTTATGCCGGCTCTCCTTTCATTGCAGAGGCTTTATTAAGGCCGACGGACACGCTGCATCTTATGGAGCTTCACCCGCAGGAATATCAGGCGTTATACAGGCTGATGCGCTATCCGAACACGCATCTGCATCACCGTGACGGATACGAAGGCGGATTGGCGCTCTGCCCGCCTCAGCCGCGTCGGGGAATCTTGGTCATTGATCCGAGCTATGAGGTCAAAACAGAATATAATAAAGCGGCTGATTTCATCTTAAAAGTGCACAAAAAATGGACGGAAGGCGTTTTGTTCTTATGGTATCCCGTTTTAAAGGAGGCATATCATCTGCTTCCGGTGACCAAATTAAAAGAAGCCTGCCTGCCTAAATTTTATCACAGCGAAATCCGCTTTCCCCTTGTGCGCGAAGGCATGCTGGGCAGCGGGCTTATCCTTGTCAACGCGCCGTATCAATGTGAAAACGAATTAGATCAGATTGCCGAATGGTTTTAACGACCTGTTTTTCCAAAACTTCCTCCGGCCTCTCAAGCCTGTTTTAATGCAGGGCTTAAATCAAACGGGTCCGACAAAAGGATTTTTTCTTTAACCGCCGAAATACGTATCCTTTTTATTATCCTTTATCCCCTAAAACACAGCTTACTTTTTTCGGATTAAAGCCGCATGGTTGATCCTGTTTGTTTTTGATTAAAAACAGGATCGGATATGGATAAGAATATCGAAAAAAAATCATCAAGCTTTCATATGGCCGCATACACGCTGTTGATTCTTTTAGTCATCGGATTAGGATACCGGCTTTATTTATCACAAAAAGAAAAGTCCGCCCTCCCCGGCGCTGATGCAGCAGCGGCCCCAGTCGCAGTCGTTATTGATGTTCTGCCGATCGCGCCAAAGGACGTAATGCTTTCAAAGCATTATATCGGCTATGTCACGCCGGTTCATTCCGTTTCCGTTCTGCCGTTTATCAGCGGTTTTGTCGAAAACGTCTGTGTTCAAAACGGCCAGCACGTTCAAGCCGGACAGTTATTGGCCGTTTTGGAACAAGGCGAATATAAAGCCAGTTTGAATTTATCGCGAGCCGCCGTTATGCAGGCGACAGCAAATTATGAAAATGCGGCCTCTTACTATCAGCGTATACAGGCCGCGGGAGAAAAGGCCGTTGCTCAGGCGGACAGAGATAAGGCTCAGGCTGAATTTTTATCGGCGAAAGCGGCTTTGGCACAGGCGCAGGCACAATTAAGCGCTGCGGAGGTCAATTATAATTATACGCTGATCCGCGCTCCGATTTCCGGCCTGATCGGAACGGTTCAGCCGACAAAGGGCGATTACGTTTCCCCTGCCGGAACACCCTTAATGACGATTTTGCAGGTTTCGCCCATTCAGGTTGTTTTTTCCATTACGGACAAAGACTATATTCAAAACGTCATCGCCAACGGATTAAATGATTTGCTGGCTGACAACACAATCCGACTTCAGCTGGCGAACGGCGAATTTTATCCTGTTCAGGGCGTCTATCAGTATGCGGAAAACGCGTTAGATCGGTCAACCAATTCGGTAGCCGTTTACGTCAGCTTTGATAATCCGGACAATATTCTGATTCCGAATGCGTATGTCACCGTTTATTTGGAACAGGAATTTAAAAACGTTGTGGCTCTTCCTCAAAACAAAATATCCCTGACCCCCGAAGGCAGCTTCGCAACAATCGCGGACAGGCAGGGAATCCGTCAGCAGAAAATAGAAATTATCGATTCACAGGGCGCAGATTACATCGTTAAAAATACTTTTGCGCCGCAAACGTATCTGGTTGCCGGGAAACCGCCGGCTTTAAAAGAAAACGAACCCTTCAGACTCAACATTTTATCCGATCAGGCAGAGTAACCGGCCATGTTTTCCTCTTTTTTCATTCACCGTCCCCGCTTTGCGGGCGTCATTTCAATCGTTATGATTATTTTAGGGCTGCTGGCGATTGCTGTCCTGCCGGTTTCTCAGTATCCCGAAATCACGCCGCCACAGATTGTCGTTCAGACAAATTACCCCGGCGCAAACGCCAAAGTGTTGGTCGATACGGTCGCCGTGCCGATTGAAAACCAGATCAACGGCGTTGAAAATATGCTGTATATGTCCTCAACGTCCACCGATACGGGACAATACACGCTGACAATCACGTTTAACATCGGCACGGATCCCGATATTGCTCAGGTCAAAGTCGAAAATCGGCTGCAGCAGGTGACTTCCCAACTGCCCGCTATCGTCAACGCAGAAGGGCTGACCGTTAAAACGCAGACGGCCAATATGTTGGCGATGCTGGCGTTAAGGTCGCCGAAACATTCCTATTCCGATTTGTATTTAAGCAACTTCGCCTATCAGAACATTAAAAACGTTTTGGCGCGTATCGAAGGCGTCGGCGACGTGACGATCTATTCCCCGAAATACAGCATGCGCCTGTGGGTCAATACGGAAAAAACGGCGGCGCTGGGGCTGACAAACGCGGATATTATCCAAGCCGTCAAATCACAAAACACGCAGGCTTCGATCGGGGAAATCGCTTCGGCGCCGACGCCCGATGGCGCGACCGTGATGTTGTCGCTGACTGCGAAGGGATTGCTTGATTCGGTCAAAGATTTTGAAGAAATTATTATCGCTGCCTCGCCCGTCGGCGGCATCGTGCGCTTGAAAGACGTCGCCCGCGTCGAACTTGGCGCGGAAACCTACACGATGAACGCGACTTACGACAATTCGCCGGCTGTCATCATTATGCTCAGCCAAACGCCAAATTCCAATTCACTGACGATTATGAAAGACGTGGAAAAGGAAATGGCCGTTTTGAAAGAAAGCTTTCCCGACGATATAAATTTTGAAATCGCTTACGATTCAACCAAATTCGTCAAGGCGAGCATCGAAAGCATTATTGAAACGCTGGTCATTACGTTTTCTCTGGTCGTTTTGGTCACGTTTGTTTTCCTGCAAAAAGTCAAAACGACTTTAATTCCGCTGATTACAATTCCGGTGTCTTTGATCGCCACGTTTGCCGTGATTTATCTGCTGGGCTTTGACATCAACATTTTGACCTTATTTGCAATGATCTTAGCGATCGGACTGGTCGTTGACGATGCGATTATTGTTGTCGAACGCGTAGAGTACTTAATGGCGAACGAAGGGCTTAATTCCTTTGATGCCTCTGTTAAAGCAATGCAGCAGATCGGCAGCGCGGTTATTGCGACGACTTTCGTTTTGCTGGCTATTTTTGTGCCGGTCGGGTTAATGGCCGGCATTACGGGCAAAATTTATCAGCAATTCGCCGTGACTGTCGCGACTTCCGTTGTGTTTTCAGCGTTTAACGCGCTGACGCTCAGCCCTGCTCTGTGTGCAATTTTCCTGAAAAACGACAAGCGGGAGGACGCGAAAGGATTTTTCAAATACTTCAATCATTTTATCGATTACTGCAAAGAAAAATATACCGCCGTTGTCGGTGTGCTGGCGGCAGGGCCAATCCTAACAACGCTGATCTTAATTGCGGCAATGGCTATTGCGGTGTTCGGTTTTGACAAAACAGCGACCTCTTTTTTGCCCGAAGAAGATCAGGGACTGATTTTGGCAAACTTCCAACTGCCCAACACAACGACCGTCAAAACAACGCAGGAGTTTCTGGATAAAATCGGCAAAACTGTTTTGAAAACCAAAGGCGTAAAGTACTTCATCGGCGTAGCGGGCTACAGCATGCTCAGCGCGGTCGGAGAAAACACCGCATTCGGCGTGGTCGGACTGGAAGACTGGTCAAAAAGAACAACGAAAGACCTCTCTCTTAATTCCCTGATTGAACAGCTGACAAAAGACTTTGCCGGCAATACAGAGGCTGAGATTGAATTTTTCGCTCTGCCGTCCATTCCGGGCGTCGGCAAAAGCAGCGGACTGTCGTTGGAACTGCTGGCAACGGACGGTGCGAAAACGCCGCAAGATCTTTATCGGACTATGGGGCAATTTTTAGGCAAGCTGAACGGATTGCCGGAACTGACCTATGCTTTTTCCACATTTGATGTCAATTCGCCCAGCATTTATCTGGATATCGACCGCACAAAGCTGGAAGCGCTCAAAGTGCCGGTCAGTACCTTGTTTTCAACACTGCAAAGCTCTTTAGGCTCCTCATACATTAACAACATCACGCTGAATGGTCAGGTCAACCGCGTGATTTTACAGGCGGACGCACCTTTCCGCAAAAGCCTGAAAAATCTGGAGGATATGTACGTTCAGTCCTCCGACGGACAACTGATTCAAGTCAAAAGCTTTGCAACCGTCCGCACCGTCATGGCTCCGAAAATCATTTACCGCTATAACCAATATACGGAAGCCTCGATTATCGCCCAAGCCGCAGAAGGCGTCAGCTCCGGCAGCGCAATTGATGCCGTTGTGCAATCGGCCAAAACTGACCTGCCCAAAGGATATGGCATCGCGTGGACAGGGTTAAGCTTACAGGAAATTGAAGCGGCAGGCTTGGCGGTATTCCTGATTGTGCTGGCGTTGATCTTCTGCTATCTGTTTTTGGTCGCTTTGTATGAAAGCTGGATGCTGGCTTTTGCCGTGATGTTTTCCACTGTTTTTGCCGTATTGGGGGCTTTGGCCGGACTGCACTTTATGGGACAATCTTTGAGCATTTACGCACAGCTGGGATTGGTCATGCTGATCGGTCTTGCGGCCAAAAACGCGATTTTGATTGTCGAGTTCACCAAAGACCACCGCGAAAAGGGCGCGAGCATTCAGGAGGCGTCCGAAAAAGGCGCCGCCGAACGTTTCCGCGCCGTTTTGATGACCGCTCTGACGTTCATTCTGGGCGTATTCCCGATGATTATCGCCACCGGTGCGGGCGCGGCAAGCCAGATTGCGATCGGCACTAGCGTCTTTTTCGGCATGATTGCGGCGACTTTTATCGGGATATTTTTTATTCCGGCACTATTTGCCCTGTTTGAAACGATCAAGGAAAAGGCGTCTGTTCAGCCGATACCGGAAACGCCGAACGTTTGCTCAAGGGAGAACCGCCATGAATAGAACAGCGCTTTTTCTCAGTCTGACCGCGCTGTGCGGGTGCACAATGGGACCGGATTACAAACGTCCCGATACCGTATCGGACACCCAAATCAAAGCATCGTTGAATATCGCAAACGAAGCCGTGACTATTGACCGCGAATGGCATAAAGCGTTCGGCGACGATCGTTTAAACGATCTGATCGACTTAGCCCTGCTGGACAGCCCCGATGTCGGTTCAGCCGTAGAAAAACTGCGTCAAAGCCGGATTGCTTTGGAAATTCAAGGCGTTCAATATTATCCGACCCTTGATGCTTCCGGCGGTTACACAAAGCTAAAGCCGTCCAAAAATCTGACCAATTCCTACAAAGAAAGCTATTATCAGGCAGGGCTTGACGCCGCGTGGGAACTCGACCTCTGGGGAGCTGGCCGCCGATTGACAGAAAACGCCCGCGCCGCAGCTGAAGCCGCCGCCGCAAACCTTGATGACGTGCGGATTTCATTAAAGGCCGAAGTGATTAACAATTATATCAGCCTGCGTCAGGCTCAGGAACAGCTGCGCCTGCTGTACCGCACATTAAGGCTTCAAAACAAAATCGCCGCTTTGACCACGGATAAGGCACAGTCGGGATTGGTCAATCAAACAGACTTAGCCCGCGCACAATATGCCGTCGATTCAATCAAGGCGCAAATTCCAGCTTTAAAAATCGCTGCGGCCGCATATAAAAACAATTTAACGTTACTGACCGGAAAACTGCCGGAACAGCTGAACGACCTGCTGAGCGACACAGGAAGCAACATTGTCCGGGAAGCCTACATCTATAATCCCTCCGTTCTGACACAAATCCCCGCGGACGCATTGCGATCCCGTCCCGATGTGCGCGCCGCGGAACAAAAACTGATTGCGCAGAACGCTCTGATCGGCAAAGCGATCGCCGACCTGTTCCCCTCCGTTTCCCTGACCGGCTTTTTCGGAGTGCAGGCCGACCATTTTAATAAACTTGCCCACCATAACAGCACGATGTTTTCTTTAACACCGGGCATAAACATGCCTTTATTCCATTGGGGAGCTTTATTTAAACAAGTCGATCTGGAAAAATCGGCGACGAAAGAAGCCGCCTATGCCTATCAAAAAGCCGTCCTGAACGCCGCCGCGGAAGTCAAGAACGCCATTATTTCGGTATCGGAACAATTTGCGCAAAATCAAACAAACGGGCAGGCTCTGACCAAAATGCGCAACATTTCCGCTTTGACGCTGGCACAGTACGATTCCGGATTACTGCCGCTGGACGATACGTTGAAAGTCTTTCAGGATCTGCTGAATGCCAAAACAGCCCTTATTCAAGGCAACGGCGCATTTTATCTAGCGGTCGTCGGATTTTATAAAGCGATCGGGTACTAGCCCAGCGGATCATAGTCCCGATACGCCGCCTGCGTTTGGGAAAACGGGCGTTCCTGCTTGTTCCTTTTTTCTTTGATGCCGCAGGCCAGATAGCGGAACGCATCCGCCGCATGGCTGGTCCAATCGTGTAAAGGTTTCGGCTGAAAGTCTTTGCGCTGATCGTCCCAGGCGCGCTGATACTGCCGTAATGCCTCCAACCCTTTGGCGCATTTTTCCTTATCAAAGCGGCAGCGGGGCAACAACAAACGCACAGCCGCAATCCCGCTGTCAACGCTTACCCGCGGCAGAACGCGCCCGCGCACGCCCAGTCCCGCCAGCAAATCAAGCCGGCTTTTCCCGCTGGACAATTCGTGCACGCCGATATCGTGCGGAAAAATATTGTCGTCCGTATAAACATAAGGCTTGCTTTTTAATTCCCGCACATAGTGATCCAAGCCCACGCCACTAGCCTCATAATAGTCGATGACGAACACTTCCGCGCCGTTTGTTTGAAAAAACCAGATTGCCGTGCTGTCTCCGATCCCCAAATCCCAAGCCGTTGTCACGGGCAAAGCGGGATCATACGGCACTGAACCGATCCGCCCGTTGTTTTCCAATTCATTCAACAAAGCGCCGTAATAGCTTCCTTTCAGCGCCGCGTCGAAAGAACAGTAAAACTCCTGCTGAATGACGCTTTCGTCCATACCGGCGCGGCGTTCCGCTTCAACGGCGGATTGAGGAATGGCGCGCGTTTCCGAAACGACCAGTTTTTGCGCAAACCACCCCTCGGCCGCTTCGGCGGTTTCAAACAAAGTCAGGCCGTGATTGCGTCCTCTGGGGGTGTAGATGAACAACGCCCACCCGTCGTTTTCCGCCAAAATCGGACGTATGAAGTCCCACGCCGCCGGATCGGCGATCGAATATTCCGAAAACACGACCCCGACGGGGTTCGCCCCGACCAAAGAATTATAGCCGTCCGATCCGACACACTGCCAAATCGACCCGTTCAAAAGCTCGATTTTCATTTCCTGCGCGTTCGCCGACTTGCGCAAAGCCTTCGGAAACACCTGATCGATCACGCGCCTGCCCTGCTTGTCGATCGCGTCCCAGACGACTTTGCGCGCCTGCGTCTGCAAAGGCAACATATGCCAATAAACGCCGACCCTTTGCATCGCCGCGACCGCCGTCCAATTCAGCGAAAGACTGTCCTTGCCCGCGCGCCTGTGCCAAACCGCCACCGCCCGTTTTCCGCCGTTTTCCAAATAATTCCACAATTTCATCTGATACTTGCGGGGCTTCCATTTATAAGGAATCTTGATATTGACCATAATTTTTTTCTCCGAATCAAAAGGCCTTCAAGACCACGTCTTGAAGACCCGAAAGAACACTACATCACATTATGTTATATTTTTCAAAAAGTCAAGTATTTCCGTGTTTGTTATTTACTTTCATTTTTGTATCTGTCATTATTTTTTCGGGCATACGGCAACGTATGTCAAGTGCCTGAAAAGGGGCGGAGTCCTGAAAAAACTCTTTAAAGTAGTTATATTTTGACCCTTTGTGCTATTGCATAAAGGGCTTTTGTTCCTGACTTTCACAGCAAGGGTCGGGAGTCTTTGTGCAGTAATGCACAGAGGGTCGTTCTTATAACTACTTGCGATTTTTTCAGCTCCCGACCGCCTTTCATCAGGCGGTTTTTATTTTGCCTAAAGGAGAAATTATGAAAAAGTTTCAAGCAGTTGTCGCCCTTTTCCTGTTATCGGGATGCGGTACCGTTTTTTCGGGAACGCAACAAAACGTCACCGTCAACACCAACGTTCCGGAAGCGAAGGTTTATGTCAACGGTATGCCGATGTGTTCGACACCTTGCGCCATTGATTTGAACAGAAGCAATACCAACGTCACGCTTATTTTGAAAAAAGACGGATATGAAGATACGGTATTTGTTCTGAAATCACAGTGGAATCCGATTACCATCATCAATCTTTCATCAGTTTACAGCTGGACGACGGATTTTGTTTCCGGAGGCGTATGGAGATATTCTCCCGACTCCGTTTATGTGGAAATGGACAAGAAGGATATGACAAAGGCCGAAACGGAACAGTCGCGCAAAAAATCGCAAATCCGCCGTTTTGTTCTGTTTAACTTTTCGGCTTTGAAAAGCGGAAACAAAGAGCATCTGACTTCTTTGTCCGTTTTGACGGGATTAAAAACGGATCGTTTAAGCGAGTTGATGAAAAGCGCGTCCGATGAAATCGACGCCGCCGATAAAATCGTTCTGATTGCCGGTTGATAAAAACGAACCCGCAGATGAACCTCGGCAAAGTTCGGATATTCACATAAAATTTGACCGCGGTCTGAAAGGGTGATCCCTTTTTTAAAGTGCATATCTGAAAGCGATTGCCTATTTCCTTTTATTCACGGCAATATTGCTTGAATTGTGGAAGCGGTAACCGCTTTATCGTCCGTAACGGAATGATCACCCGTCACGGTCGTTTTTTTTATTCCGCTTCCGTCACGGGAACGATCATTGGCTCATGACGAACGGAATGCATAAATTTCATCAGATCGGCGGGCGTGATCGTCGTCGTCGCCGTGTTTGTCAGCGGGTGATAATTGATCAAGTCCTGCATCATCATTTCCTTGTCCAGAACGACCTGCACCTGACAGTCTTTGTCGTTAATCACGGCAAACGGCGTTACAGAGCCGCCGTGAACGCCTAACACTTCAAACAACAGCTGTTCATTTGCAAAAGACAGCCGCTTGGACCCGATCACAGCCGGCAACGCTTTCAGACTGACGCGCTTAAAAGCGGGAGCGACGATCAGCCACAACTTTCCTTTGGCGTCCTTGCAAAACAGGTTTTTGCAGTGCATTCCGGCAATGCCTTTCCAGTATTTCTCCCCCTCTTCCGCCGTAAAAACAGCAGGGTGCGGCGTGTTTTTATATTCAATTTCTAAATCTGTCAAATAAGCCAGCAGCTGCTCCGGCGATGTCGGCATCTGTTCCATCATTGTTTTTTCCTCTTTCGTTTTTCCTCTTTTGTACCGTTTTCAGGAATAAAATCAACCTTTGTTACAGCTTTCTTTTTAAAACGGTATTTGATACTTTAAGAAAAACACCTCTTTAAACAAGGAAAAGACCTATGAACGAAGTTTTAAAAGCGATTAAAGAAAGACGCAGCGTCCGCAAATACAAACCGGACATGCTTCCCGATGAAACGATAGATCAAATTATTGATGCGGGCCTTTACGCCGCCAGCGGCAGAGGAAAACAGGCGCCGATTATCATTGCGGTCACAAACGAAGAACTGCGCGCCAAGCTATCAGCGGCCAACTGCAAAATCGGCGGCTGGCAGGAGGGCTTCGACCCGTTCTTCGGCGCACCCGTTGTTTTAATCGTTCTGGCCGATAAAAGCGCGCATACTTATGTTTATGACGGCAGCCTGACGATCGGCAACATGATGCTGGCAGCTCATTCTTTAGGCATCGGCAGCTGCTGGGTTCACCGCGCCAAAGAAGAATTTGAAATGCCGGAATACAAAGAATTGTTAAAAGAGCTGGGCTTTGACGGAGAATATGAAGGCATCGGCCACTGCGTTCTGGGCTATCCCGACACAACCGCGGGCGAAGCCGCCGAACGCAAGGAAAACAGAGTTCGTTACGTCCGTTAAAAGTATGATACGCCTTTCTTCTCCCAATTTTGATGAACGCAAAGCGCCGGTTGAAATGCTCGTATTGCACTATACGGGTATGAAATCGGCGCAGGAAGCGCTTGACCGTTTATGTGATCCTGCTGCAAAAGTCAGCGCGCATTATCTGGTTGATGCAAACGGAGAAATTTACTCTCTGGTTGACGAAACCAAGCGCGCATGGCATGCGGGCGTTTCTTCGTGGCGGGGAAAAACGGATATCAACAGCCAGTCGATCGGAATCGAGATTGTCAACCCCGGCCATGAATTCGGGTATCGCCCTTTTTCCGACGCGCAAATCGCAGCCGTCATAAAGCTGTGTCAGACAATTCAGCAGCGCTGCAGAATTTCGGCAAAAAATGTCTTGGCTCATTCAGATGTTGCCCCGATGCGAAAATCAGACCCTGGAGAACTGTTCCCGTGGAAAAAGCTGGCCAAAAACGGAATAGGACTGTGGACAGACGGCCTCGATACGCCTGAAAAAGACAAGAAAGACATGTTGGCGGCCATTGGATACGACATCACCGATGAATCGGCTGCGCTTACAGCTTTTCAAAGACACTTTTATCCCGAAGCGTTATTGAACCGCGCCTCTGAAACGGATAAACGGCTGGCGGCGGTCTTTAATTTGTTTAACGAAAGCACTGTCAAATGACCCCGTACCGGATCATTTTTTGCGATATTGACGGCACTTTGCTGGATTCAAAGCAACTTGTCCGCCCAAAAACAAAAATGATGATCCGGCGCCTGTCCGGACAGGGCATTCCTTTTGTGCTGATTTCCGGCAGAATGTCCCCATCTGTTGAACAGATACAACAAAAAATCGGCTTCAAAGCGCCTTATATTGCCTACGGCGGCGCCCTGATCCATGATATGGACGGCCAAACCGTCTGGAACAAAGCAATGCCCGTTTGTGAAGCCGTCAAACTGCGCCGACGGATTCATTCCTTGTTCCCCGATATCATCTCTTATACGTTCAGCGGAAATTCCTGGATCACGGACAAAGATGACGGCACGGCGGCCCTGTATTTGGAAAAGGAAACGACGGCTCTGCGTCCTTTGGTCGGACAGCCGGAAGACGTGTTAAAAGAAAATGACTGCGTTCACAAAGTCTTGTGCACCGGCGATCCGGCTGTCATGGACGAACTGCAGAACATTTTGCGCCGGGAATTTCCCGACTGTGCCATTTTTAAATCTCTGCCCCGATATTTGGAAATTATGTCAGCAAAGGCCTCCAAATCCAAAGCAGCGGATTTTTTGTGTCGCTCTTTAGGATTAAACGCTGAAAACGTTATTGCATTCGGCGACAATTTTAACGATATTGACTTGCTGGAGTATGCAGGGTTGGGTGTTGCCATGGACAACGCACCCGACGCTGTAAAAAATCGCGCCGATTTAACCGCTCCTTCCCATGACGAAGAAGGCGTTCGACAGATTCTGGAGCAGTTTTTTTAAATAGTTTTTAAGAGAAAAAAATGCCTTTTCATTTAGTTATTTCCGATATTGACGGAACAATACTTACCTCCCGCCGCTTGCTGACTCAGATAACAATCGAGACAATATCCCGCCTTTATCATGAAAAGGGCATTCGGTTTGCTTTGGCTTCGGGCCGCGGCTTAGCCGGCATCAAACCGACAGCCGAAGCCTTGGGCATACCTGTCTTTATCCTGCCCTGCAACGGCGCGGAAATCTATGACGAAGCCCAAAAGCTGATCAGCCGGAAAACTTTGGTCTATGAAGACGCCCTGCGCATGAAAAAAGCCGTGCATGCCTTTAATCCGCAGATTGAAACAATCGTTTACGCCGGCACAGATTGGGTTGCGGATCAAATGACCGATATTGTCAAAGGCGAATGTAATGTTATCCCGACAGCGCCCGTTTTAGGAGACTTTGAAACCGTCGTTCCAAAAGACACTCCGATACTAAAAGTCATCAGCATCGGCACTCCGGAAACCACCTCCGCTTTAGCTGAATATCTGCGTCCTTTGTTCCCGCAGTACGACTTTTATAAATCCCAAAATTACATCTTGGAATCCACCGCCAAAGGAGCCAACAAAGCCGACGGTCTGGCCTTTTTATGCCGTCACTGCCAAATTGACGTTTCCAAAACAATCGCGATCGGCGACGGATACAACGATTTGGATATGCTGCACTTTGCCGGTTTGGGAATCGCCATGGGCAACGCGCACGACGAAGTTAAAGCCAAGGCCGATCAAACAACGCTTTCCAATGATGAAAACGGCGCGGCACGAGCTTTGGAAAAAATCTTTTATTGACATTATGCGTCCCTGCCTTTACCGTCTGATCGGGCGTCGGAGGATCGGGCGGTCGCGGTGCGCTGCAAAATGCGTACTGAGGAAAGTCCGGGCTTCACGGAAACACGATACCGGATAACGTCCGGCTGGGGCAACCCAAGGGAAAGCGCAGCAGAAAAAATTCCGCCGATGTCTTTATAATTAAAGACAGGCAAGGTTGAAATGGTGCGGTAAGAGCGCACCGCTTTTTCGGCAACGGAAAAGGCACGGCAAGCCCTATCGGAAGCAAGACCAAGTAAGGTATACGCAATTCGTATTGCGGGGCGTTTCCGCCCCCGCCAGAGGTAGGTCGCTACAGACGTTTGGCAACAAACGCCGCAGATGAATGATCGCCGATTACAAAACCCGGCTTATAGATTTTCCGGCGCCTGTTTTTCATCGATTCGCAGTTTAAAATCCTTTGTCTGTCCGGAAAATTCCGTTTGCAGAGTTTATTGCGATTCTACATCTCCTCTCTTCAATTCAAGAACAAAAAAAGTACATTCCAGAGTCGCTGAATAAAGTGAAAATTTCCGGCGAAGAAAAAAACATTTTTTGGCATGTTCGAAAAATTTCTAAATCTATGAAGAAAACCCGCATTAAAGCACAATATATTGATTTAAACACTCTTTTAAATCCATATATTCCCATAAAAACAGTTATTTTATCCCATTGATTACCATAAAATCCCATGTTATACCATAAGTATCCAATAGGCAAAATTTGCCTGATACGCAGAAGCGCGCCTGAAACAACGAAAGGAAGAAAAACATATGGGCAAGGCTCAGAGAAAGCACCTTCTTTTTCTGGACACCACCGTTAACCGGGTGGACGCCAAAGGCCGTGTGTCGATTCCCGCAGATTATCGGGCTTTATTGGAACAGCAGGAAACAGAATTAGTCGCGTTCAGATCCTTTACAATGCCCTGCATTGAATGCCGAACCTCTGAAATGATGGAAAAAATGGCCGCGGACATTGACAGCTCTTTTTCTGCTTTTTCCAATGAACAGGACGATCTGACAGGCTTGATTTTTTCTGATGCGAAGGAATTTCCGTTTGATTCCACGGGTCGTATCGTTTTAACAGAAAAACTGTTAAAACACGCAAGCATCACGGACAAAGCCCTGTTCGTCGGCAAAGGCCGTACGTTCCAGATTTGGAATCCGGACACCTATCAGGCCAAAGAAGCCGACATGCGCAAAAACGCTTTGGAAAAACATTTCAACATCAAAAACGGGGAGGCTTAAATGAACAAACCGCCTCATATTCCCGTTTTATTAAAGGAAGTTATAGAACAAATCTCGCCCAAGGACGGCGGTATTTATGTTGACGGCACATTCGGCGCGGGCGGTTATTCCCGTGCGGTTCTGCAATCGGCGGACTGTACGGTTTATGCGATCGACCGGGATCCGGACGCGATTGCAAACGGACAAAGTCTGGCTGAAAAATTCAGCGGCCGTTTAAAGCTGCTGCACGGCACGTTCGGAAAAATGAAAGAATTGCTTGACCATGAAGGCATCGAACATGTTGACGGCGTTATGCTGGATATCGGCGTTTCTTCGATGCAAATAGATCAGGCCGAACGGGGATTTTCATTTCAAAAAGACGGCGTGCTTGACATGCGCATGAGCCAAAACGGCTTATCTGCGGCAGACGTCGTCAACAAGTACGGCGAAAAAGAAATTGCCGATATTATTTATCTTTACGGTGAAGAACGGTATTCACGCCGCATTGCAGCGGCCATTGTTTCCCGGCGCAGGGAAAATGCGTTCTTGACCACACTTGACCTGGCCCATGTGATTCGGTCAGTCGTCCCGCATAAAAAGGACGACATCGATCCGGCAACACGGACTTTTCAGGCTTTGCGCATTTACGTCAATGATGAGCTGGAACAACTGCGTTCCGGCTTAACGGAAGCCGAAGCGCTTCTTAACCATGGCGGAAGAATGGCTGTTGTTTCATTTCATTCTTTAGAAGACAGAATCGTCAAAAACTTTATTGCGGAAAAAAGCGGCAAAATGGCACGTCCGTCACGTTATCTGCCCGATGTCGCAAAAACGGTCGCAACGCTGAAAGCTTTAACAAAAAAACCGATTACGCCCTCTTCTCAGGAATGTCTTGAAAATCCCAGATCCCGTTCTGCCCGCCTTCGATCCGCAGAACGCATATAGGAGTTTCATATGGCACGCATAGCTTTTATTGCTCTCTTCGCCGCAATGGCCACGGGCATGTTCGTGATCAAAAACAAAGTTATTGCCCTGGAAAACGATTTGGAAAAAATCAATGCTCAGATCAAAGAGGATCAAAACGCCCTGCACGTTTTAAAAGCGGAATGGACGTACCTGAACGATCCGGCGCGGATCCGCGATTTATCCGAACGTCACGCTCATATGAAGCCTCTGCGCGGCGAACAGATTATTTCTTTTTCTTCTATTCCTTTGAAAAATAAAACAAAAGGCCAAGAAAACATTATTCGCGTTTCTTTTGCCGCTTCAGCCGGAAGGTGACCGCCATGTTCCGTTTTTTCAAAAAAAGCGGAATATTTTACACGCTCGGACAGGAAATTCCCCTGCCCGACCGGATCAGTCTGGCGGATAAAAAAAGCTCCGACAGTCTGGAAAGCGGCAAAAACAGACTGTTATGCACAATGGCGCTGTTTTTCGGCGCTTTTTGCGTGATCAGCGTCAGGCTGTGTGCTTTAACCGTTTTGAACGCGCCGACAGAAGAACTGATCAAGCCGGAAGAAAGCAAGACATACGCCCTTGAATTAAAGATGAACCGCGCGGATATCGTTGACCGCAACGGCGTTTTATTGGCTACCAGCCTGCCCTCCGCCGATTTGTATGTCGATGCGGAAAAAATCAAGAATCCGGAAACAATTGCCGCCGCTTTAGCGCAAACATTGCCGGAATTGGAATACAAATCCTTACTGAAAAAATTAAAAAGCAAAAAGAACTTCGTATACATCAAGCGCGGGTTAACGCCTAAAGAACAGTACGAGGTCAACCGCTTAGGCTTTCCTCAGCTGAATTTTCAATCTGCCGAAATGCGCATTTATCCGCAGGGATCATTAGTATCACACATTATCGGCACGACAGACGTTGACAATCACGGCATTGCCGGCATTGAAAAAACGTTCAACGCCCGTTTGTCCGATCAAAAAGAACCCGTCCGCCTGTCTTTAGATATCGGCATTCAGGATTCTGTGCGTTCGGCTTTAATTGACAGTATTACCAAATATCAAGCGGAAGGCGCCGCCGCCGTTTTAATGAATGCGAAAAACGGCGAAATCATTTCTATGGTTTCCCTGCCCGATTACGATCCGAACAATCTGAAAAATGCGAAAAAGAGTCACTTGTTCAACACCGCTTCTTTGGGCGTGTATGAAGTCGGATCAATTATGAAACTGTTCAATACGGCGATCGGACTTGATTTAAATAAAATTAAAGTCAGTGATAAGATCGACGCCGGCAAACCGATTATCATGGCGAAACACAGCATTGTTGAACCCGAAGCGAAAAACAGACGCGAATTGACCATTCCTGAAATTCTGATTCATTCCTCAAATGTCGGTTCTGCTAAAATCGCTTTGGCGATCGGGGCGGAAAAGCAGCAGGAATACCTCCGCCGCTTTGGCTTTTTTGAAGCGGCCCATATTGAACTGCCCGAAAAAGGAAGACCCCTGCTGCCTGTCAGATGGCGCGAAGTCAACACCGCCACTGTCGGCTATGGATACGGCGTTGCTTTAACGCCGGTACACGTTGCCGCCGCCGCCGCCGCAATTGTCAACGGAGGCATTTACAATCCGCCGTCTTTGGTTTCCAAACGCGCTTCAGATGAAATAATCGGCCAAAGAGTCATTTCTCAGAAGACATCTGACATAATGCGCGGTATGATGCGTCTGGTTGTCACCGAAGGGTCAGGACGCAAAGCGAATGTTCCCGGATACGAAGTTGGCGGAAAAACAGGTTCCGCACAGAAAATCGTAAACGGTAAATATCTTGAAAACACTTTACGCACATCGTTTATCTCTGCCTTTCCTATGGACAATCCGCAGTACGTTTTAATGGTCATGCTGGACGCACCGAAAGGAATCAAAGAAACGTACAATTTGAACACTGCCGCTTGGAACGCTGTTCCGACGGCGGAAAAGATTATCGCAGCTGTTGCTCCGCAGTTGGGGATCACGCCCCGTCCTTACGAAGCAAAACAGGCTGCTCCTTACGTCAAGGCCCTTTTAAACATGCGGTAACGGAGGTTAGATCGTGTTTTTAAACCAGCTTTTGACAGCCTGCGGGCTGTCCGTTTTTTCTGAGGACATTGAAATCACCGGCATTACAGCCGATTCCAGAAAAGTCGAAAAAGGATTTTTGTTTGCCGCTCTGCCGGGCGTCAAAGCCGACGGCATCGATTTTTTGCCGCAGGCCGTCGAAAAAGGCGCGGCGGCAGCGATTTTTCCGAAAACGGTCGCCGTCCCCGATTTGCCGATCATTGGCATCTTTGTTGACGACGTGCGTCTGACGCTGGCCCGAATGGCTGCTGCTTTTTACGCGCCGCAGCCTGAAACGGTCGTCGCCGTAACAGGAACGAACGGCAAAACCTCTACCGCGAACTTTACGCGCCAGTTATGGGAAAAAGCCGGCAAAAAAGCGGCCTGTATCGGCACGCTGGGCGTCGTGACGGAAAAAGGAATCGCTTACGGATCTCTGACGACGCCCGATTCCGTAACTCTGCATCAAAAGCTGCAAACTTTAGCCAAACAAAATTACCGGCATACGGCCATTGAAGCGTCTTCCCACGGACTTGATCAGCACCGCATTGACGGGATTCGTTTAGCGGCGGCGGCGTTCACCAATATCACGCGCGACCATTTGGATTACCACAAAACCATGGAAAACTATCTGGACGCCAAGCTGAAATTGTTTGACCGCCCGCTGAGTTCCGGGAAAGTCGTGCTGAACGCCGATATTGACGAATATCCGCAAATCAAAGAATACTGCCTGAAACGCGGTCTTAAAATTCTGGATTACGGCAAAAAGGCCGAAGCGATCAAACTGACGGAAGCCCGCCATGAAACAGACGGACAGCACTTGGAACTGGAGGTCTTCGGACAAAAGCATTCCGTTCACCTGCCCTTAGCCGGCACGTTTCAGGCGATGAACGCGTTGTGTGCTTTGGGTTTGGCTTTAGCAACAAAGGCGAATGAAGAAAATGCCGCCGATTACGTTGCCGCTTTATCAACGCTAAAGGGGGCCCCCGGTCGGCTGGAATTTGTCGGCAAGCGGCAAAACGGCGCTTCGGTTTATGTCGATTATGCGCATACGCCGGACGCTTTGAAAACAATTTTAAATGCTCTGCGGCCGCATACGGCAAAGCGGCTGCACGTTGTCTTCGGCTGCGGCGGCGACAGAGATCCGGGCAAGCGTCCTCAAATGGGAGCGATTTGCAATGATTGGGCTGATGTTGTTTATGTCACGGACGACAACCCCCGCTCAGAAGAGCCGACACAGATCCGCTCGGCCATTCTGCCCGCCTGCCCGAAAGGCATGAATATCGGCAGCCGCGCTTTGGCAATCAGAACTGCCGTTGCCGGACTGGAGGAAGGCGATATTCTGGTTATTGCCGGCAAAGGTCACGAAACAGGCCAACTGATTAAAGGCGTCATGCACCCCTTTGATGATCGGGAGGAAGCCCGCAAAGCCATTTCAGAAGCTGACACACCGCTTTGGACGGCTGATGAAATCGTACGGACAACCGGCGGAAAAGCGGCGGCTGATTTTGATATTTTCGGCCTTTCGATTGACACCCGCACGCTGAAAAAAAACGACCTGTTCATCGCGTTAAAAGGCGAAAAATCGGACGGCCACGCCCATGCGGCAGAAGCTCTGGCCAAAGGAGCGGCAGGCGTTCTTGTTTCCCATATTCCTCAAAACGTTCCCGAAAGCCGCGCGATCGTTGTTGAAAACACCCTGAAAGCGCTGGAGGACATGGCCAAAACCGCCCGCCGTCGGACTTCGGCAAAGATCATAGGCGTTACGGGCAGTTCGGGCAAGACCAGCACGAAAGAAATGCTGAAAACGGCTCTTTCTTCCGTCGGCAAAACGCATACGACTTTAGGCAATCTGAACAACAACATCGGCATGCCTTTAACGTTAGCCAGAATGCCTAAGGAGACGGACTTTGCCGTTATTGAAATGGGCATCAGCCATGCCGGAGAAATGACAGAGCTGACACAGCTGGCCGAACCGGATATAGCTGTCATTACAATGATCGGTACGGCACACGGCGAATCTTTTAAAACGCGTGAAGACACCGCTTTGGCCAAAGCCGAGATATTCAAAGGCATGACCGCCGAAGGCATCGTGTTTTTAAATGCCGATGACGCTCAATATGCTCTTTTGAAAAAGGAAGCGCAGAAGAACGGGGTAAAAGATATCCGCAATTTCGGTGCAACCGCCGACAATGCCGTTGTTTTGCTGCATATCGGCGAAACAACGGAAGGAACGCAGATCACGGCAAAAGTGAATGATCAAAGCCACACGTACACGCTGCATTTAGCCGGTCGCCACCAAGCCCAAAACAGCTTGGGCGTCGTCGGCGTTTTAAGCGCTTTGGCTGTCGACATGCCGACGGCCTTGCAGGCTCTGGGACAGCTGCAGCCGATCAAAGGACGCGGACAGCGGCTTGAAATCGCCCTGTTTGACGGTTGTTTTACGCTGATCGATGATGCCTATAACGCCAATCCGGAATCCATGCAGGCGGGGATTCGTGTCTTGGGTTCAATGATGCCTGTAAATGCTGGGCGGCGCATTGCCGTCATCGGCGATATGCTGGAATTGGGAGAGCGGGCCAAAGAACTGCATAAAAAATTAGCTGCGGATCTGATTGAAAACAAAATCGACAAGGTATATACCGTCGGAGAAAACAGCGCCGCTTTGTTTGACGTTTTGCCCGTTCCGATGCAAGGAATTAAAAAGCCTTCGTCAGACGAATTGGCCGCCGTTATCCGTCAGGAAATCAAATCCGGAGATATTGTGCTTGTCAAAGGTTCTTTTGGCAGTAAAATGGCAAAAATCGTTGAAGCCTTAAAAGCTTGTTAAATTTATGATCGGAACAAACCGCTATGCTGTATAACCTTCTTTACCCGCTGTCTGACCAATATTCTGTTCTGAATATTTTCAAATATTTGACGTTCAGAACGGGCGGCGCGATTTTTACCGCGCTGATCATCTGTTTTTTAATCGGTCCGGCCATTATCCATTGGCTGAAAGACAAACAGCACGCCTGTCAGCCGATCCGCGAAGACGGCCCCGAATCCCACCTGAAAACCAAGCAGGGCACGCCAACAATGGGCGGATTGATGATTCTGATTTCGGTCTGTTTATCCACTTTGCTGTGGGCGGATTGGAAAAATGTGTTTGTTTGGGTTGTCCTAGGAATCACTTTGTCCTTTTCCCTCATCGGTTTTACAGACGATTACCTGAAAGTATCCAAGAAAAATTCTCAGGGCATGCGCGGCAAATTAAAGCTGCTTTTCGAATTTTTATTTGCTTTTATCGCGGTGTGGTTTGTTACAAAAGCAACAACGGAACCGACGGCAACAACGTTGGGCTTTCCGTTCTTTAAAAATCTGTCGCTTAATCTGAGCTGCTTCTATATCCCCTTTGCGATGTTCGTTATTGTCGGTTCTTCCAATGCCGTTAATCTGACAGACGGACTGGACGGATTGGCTATTATGCCGGCCATGATCGTTTCCGTCGTATTTCTGATTATTTCTTATGTCGCCGGTCATGCCGCTTTTGCCGCTTACCTGCAGATTTCTTATATCGCCGGAACAGGAGAACTGGCCGTTTTCTGCGGAGCTCTGATCGGCGCAGGGCTGGGCTTTTTATGGTTCAACGCACCGCCGGCCAAAATTTTTATGGGCGATACGGGTTCCTTGATGCTGGGCGGCGCACTGGGCACACTCAGCGTTATTACAAAGCATGAAATTGTGTTGGCCATTGCCGGTGGTCTGTTTGTTTTGGAAACTTTTTCGGTCATCATTCAGGTGGTGTCATTTAAATTGACCGGTCACCGCGTATTTAAAATGGCGCCGATTCATCACCATTTTGAAAAAATGGGGTGGTCAGAACAAACCGTCGTTGTCCGTTTTTGGATTATTTCGATTATTTTGGGATTGATTGCGTTATCAACTTTAAAAATCAGATAAGGATCCGCCGATGAAAACAGCGATCGCACGCACAGACAACAGTATTCTTGGCCGTTGGTGGTGGAGTGTTGATCATTTCCTGTTAAGCGCGCTGTTTTTATTGCTGGGCATGGGGATATTTCTGTCCTTTTCGGCCACGCCGCCGATTGCCGAACGGCTCAAACTGGAAACCTATTTTTTAATCAAGCATCAGGTCGTTTTCCTGTTTTTGTCCGTCGTTGTCATGCTGGGCATTTCGATGCAGACGCCGCAAACGATCAGACGGCTGTCCTGCCTTATTTTAGCGGCAGCCTTTGTTTTGTTGGCCGTTGTTTTGGTGCATGGCTCGGAAATTAAAGGCTCTTCACGCTGGATCAGAATTTTCGGCGTTTCGGTACAGCCCTCCGAAATAGCCAAGCCGGCTTTTGCCGTTGTGGCGGCCTGGCTGATTTCTTTGGGCAAGCAGCAGGAACACTTTCACGGCTCTCTGATTGCCGGCGGCGTGTATTTGGCGTTAGGCGCACTGCTGATCAGCCAGCCTGATTTCGGCATGACCGTCACGGTCAGCGTGATTTTCGGCACCGAACTGTTTTTAAGCGGCCTGCCGATGATCTGGGTGTATTTGCTCGGAGTCGGCGGAGCTGTCGGTAGCGTTTGCGCCTATTTCCTGATTCCGCACGTGCACTCCCGCGTTGACCGGTTTTTAAATCCGGAAACAGGAGATACGTTTCAGGTGCGCACCGCTATGGAAGCCTTTAAAAACGGCGGTTTTTTCGGACGTGGCCCCGGAGAGGGACAAATTAAAAACATTCTGCCGGACGCCCATACGGATTTTATCATGGCCGTAGCCGCCGAAGAATACGGTCTGTTGTTTTGTTTACTGTTAACCGCCCTGTTTGCAGTAATCGTTCTGCGCGGCTTTTATTTGATCTTTCGGGACAAGAATCTGTTTACTTTACTGGCTGTTTCGGGATTACTGATTCAGTTCGGACTGCAGGCGCTGATCAATATCGCTTCATCACTCAGCCTTATTCCGACAAAAGGCATGACCCTGCCGTTCATTTCCTACGGCGGCTCTTCTTTGGTTTCTCTGGGATTCGGCATGGGTATCGTGCTGGCTCTGACCCGCAGTACAAATACATTAAAGGAAAGCACATGACATCAACAAACACGCACATTGTTTTAACAGCCGGCGGCAGCGGAGGACATGTCTTTCCGGCCGAAGCTCTGGCAAAAGAATTAACGCAAAGAAACGTTGAAATCAGCTTTATCACGGACCGGCGCGGCAATTCTTTTTCCGGCAAGTTTCCTGAAGCAAAGGAATACCGTATTTATGCCGGCGCTTATGCGGGAAAGCCGCTGATAAAAAAATTGTTCGCATTGTTTTTAATGGGAAGCGGCCTTATTCAAAGCCTGTTAATTCTGCACAAAATCAAGCCGGCGGCGGTTGTCGGTTTTGGCGGATATGCGGCCTTTCCGGCAAGCTTTGCGGCGGGCCTGCTGAAAATTCCGCTGATTTTGCATGAACAAAATTCCGTTTTAGGCGGCGCAAACCGCATGCTGGCCAAACGTGCCACTCTGATTGCGACAACGTTTCCTAGAGTCGAACGCATTCCCGCAGGGATTCCGTCCGCCTACACCGGTGTGCCCGTGCGTCCCGAAATTTCAGCCGTGCGTGATACTCCTTATCAAACGTCAACAAATACCTTCAACCTGCTTATTTTCGGCGGATCACAAGGCGCTTCCATCTTCAGCCACGTCATTCCCGATGCTTTAAAAGCGCTGCCCGACGACTTAAAAAAACGGCTAAACATTGCCCAGCAATGCCGTGCCGCTGACTTGCCCGATGTCCGAAAGACCTATGAAAACTCGGGACTTTCACCTGAGCTGGCCCCATTCTTTTCGGACATGGCCGACCGCTTGACACGGGCCCATTTGGTTATTTGCCGTGCCGGCGCTTCCAGCCTGGCAGAATTATGCATTGCGGGCAGACCGTCTCTAATCGTGCCGATTCTGTGCTCTCCTGACGCGCATCAGCTGAAAAACGCCCGCTTTATTGCGGAAAACAACGGCGCAATATTATGCGAGGAACCGGACTTTACGCCCGATTACCTGACTGCTGAAATCACCAAAGTGATGAACGATCCGTCTGTTTTGGCCGAGGCCGCCCGACGGGCAAAAGAGCTTGGCCGGCCAGATGCGGTCAGACGATTCGCCGACGCCGTTTTAAATACAGCAAAAAAGGGAGCTTAATCATGACAACGCCTACGAACCTGCCCTTTCCTATCGGCACGCTCCATTTTATCGGCATCGGCGGCAGCGGCATGAGCTGCATTGCCGAACTGATGCATAACTTGGGCTACAGCGTCCGCGGCTCCGATATTGCCGAAAACTCGAACGTCAAGCGTCTGAGAACGTTGGGCGTTCCGATCATGATCGGACATAAGGCCGAAAATATCGAAGGAGCCGACGTCGTTGTTGTGTCCTCTGCGATTAATTTGGAAAACATTGAAATCAAAGAAGCCCGCCTGCGCCGAATCCCCGTTGTTCGCCGCGCGGAAATGCTGGCGGAACTGATGCGGCTGAAATGGTCGATTGCCGTCGGCGGCACGCACGGCAAAACCACAACAACGTCCATGATCGGACTGATCATGCAGACCGCCGGATTGGACCCGACTGTTGCGAACGGCGGCATTATCAATGCTTACGGCACAAATGCTCGACTAGGCAAAGGCGAATGGCTGGTTGCCGAAGCCGACGAATCCGACGGCAGCTTTTTAAAACTGCCCGCAACGGCTGTTATCGTGACCAATATGGATCCGGAACATCTGAATTATTACGGCACTTATGAAAAAATGAAGGAAGCTTACCGGACTTTTGTGCAGAACATTCCTTTTTACGGTTTTGCTTGCCTGTGTGTCGACCACCCGGAAGTCCAGCGGCTGATTTCTCAGATTTCAGACAGAAAAATCATCACGTATGGCTTTACGCCGCAGGCCGAAGTCACGGCCCAAAACATTCACGCCGTGCCGGGCATGATCACGTTTGATGTTGTCGTAACGGACAGCCTCAGCCCGACGGGCGAGCCCTTGCGCATAAACGGTTTTTCTTTGCCTGTTTACGGGCGGCACAATGTGCTGAACGCCTTGGCGGCAATCAGTGTCGGACTGCGTTTAGGCATATCGGAAGAACACATGAAAAAAGCTTTGTCCGGCTTTGCGGGCGTCCAGCGCCGATTTACGAAAACCGGAGAAACAAACGGCATCACGATCATCGACGATTACGGCCACCACCCGATAGAAATTGCCTCTACTTTACGCGCCGCACGGGACGTTGCCCCTAAAAAAGTCATCGCCGTGTTTCAGCCGCACCGTTATACGCGCGTGGCGGATCTGTTTGAAATGTTCTGCACGGCTTTCAATGATGCGGACAGCGTCATTGTCGCCGACGTTTTTGCCGCCGGAGAACAGGAAATCCCGGCAGCCAATAAAGAGGCTTTGATTGAAGGCCTGCGCGCGCATGGCCATCGTCACGTTATGGCATTAAACAAACGTGAAGATTTAGCGGATATAATTAAGCAGGAAGCGGCTCCCGGCGACATAGTGATCTGCTTAGGTGCCGGCAGCATTTCTTCTTGGGCCAAAGCCCTGCCGGAAGAATTGCGGGCGGCTTACAACAATTCAAATGAAGGACAGAAAAGTGTTATCACTTCTTAAACGCATATTTACAGGCGAATCGGGATTAGAACAAATGATGCCTGCCGTTCGCGGACAAGTTGTGGCCAATGCTCCGCTGAATAAAATGACCTGGCTGGGCGTAGGCGGTCCGGCCGAAATTTTGTTTACGCCGGCGGATATCGATGATTTAGAATATTTTTTAGCCAACCAGCCCAATGTTCCTTTAACAGTTATTGGCGGCGGCTCCAATTTATTGATCCGGGACGGCGGTATTCCGGGTGTTGTTGTTCATTTAAGCAAAACGTTTGATACAATCCGTGTTGAAGAGGATAAAATCATTTGCGGCGCCGGTGCTAAAAATATGGAAATCGCCAGAGTCGCAATGGAAGCAGGTCTTTCCGGATTCGAATTTTTATGCGGCATTCCGGGAACATTCGGCGGTTCAATCCGCATGAATGCCGGTGCGCACGGCAGATCGACTTCTGATGTTTTGGAAGAATTAACAGCCTTTGACGTTATCGGCAAAAAAATTGTGATGCAGAAAAATGAAGTCCCCTTTGACTACCGCAGCAATTCTTTGCCCGGCAATTGGATTTTCACGGGGGCCGTATTAAAAGGCACGCCGGAAAATAAAGAAAATATTCAGAAACGTATGGCAGAATACCGTCAAATTCGTGAAAAGGCTCAGCCGATCGGCGCCAGAACGGCGGGATCAATTTTTAAAAACCCGATCGGATTAAAAGCCTGGCAACTGATCGAAAAGGCCGGCTGCCGCGGATTAAAGCATGGCGGCGCGATGATTTCTGAAAAGCATTGCAACTTTTTCATTAATACGGGCAAAGCCACGGCTCAGGATTTTGAAACGCTTGGAGAAACCGTTCAGAAACGCGTTTTTGACACAAGCGAGATCATGCTGGAATGGGAAGTCCGCCGCATCGGTGTGAAGACCAAGCGTTTCAGCAGCTTTGGAGGTAGATAATTGACTAAAAAAGTAGCGGTACTTATGGGCGGCTGTTCTTCTGAACGGGAAGTTTCTCTGGCCAGCGGCAAAAATGTTTTGCAGGCTTTAACCGATGCGGGATATCAAACGTTTGCGATAGATGTTACCCGTGATTTACGCGCGTTGATTGCCGCTTTGGAAAAACAAAAGCCGGACGTTGTTTTCAACGCACTGCACGGCAAATACGGCGAAGACGGCTGTATACAAGGCATGTTAGACTTTATGGGCCTTCCGTACACGCATTCAGGACGTCTGGCGTCTGCCATGGCGATGAACAAGATCATGGCAAAACGGATTTACCGTATGTCCGGCCTGCCCGTTGCCAATGAACGCATTGTGACCAAAGAACAGATTTTAGCCGGTGATATTTTGCCTTACCCCTTTGTTTTAAAACCGATCTCTGATGGTTCCTCCGTCGGCGTGTTTATTTTTGACAAAGCTTCGGGCAAAAAGCCGTTTGAAGACGAAGAATACCCCTATGCCGATCAGGATCTGATTTTGGCCGAGGAATATATTCCCGGTCGGGAATTAACAGCCGCCGTCATGGACGGCAAACCCTTGGGCCTTTTGGAAATCATTGCCTCCAAAGATTTTTATAATTATAAAGCAAAATATTCACAGGGCGGCGCAGAACATATCGTGCCGACAGATATTCCCGCCGAAGACCAGGCAGAAATAATGAGGATTGCCGCTGAAGCACATAAAGCGCTGGGGTGCCGCGGCATATCGCGTTCGGATTTCCGTTATGACGATACCCGACCGGGCCAAAAACCGCGCTGCGTCATTTTAGAAACGAACACACAGCCGGGCATGACCTCTTTATCTTTGGTACCCGATATTGCGCGCAATGTCGGCTATTCATATCAGGATATCGTCGTCTGGATGGTGGAGAATGCCGCATGCACACCGTAAAGCTTCAGGACGTTAAATCATTTGGCCCTTTCGCGACGGCCTTTGCCGTATTGCTGTTGTCGGTTTTGGTCGTGTGGTTTCTGAACAGTGCTTTTTATGCGGAAAAGAAGGAAAGCTTTCTTTTCTTTCTGCACAATACGGCCTTAACGGCGGATTTGCGGTTAAATGAAGTTTATGTCCGAGGACGGTTCAAAACATCACAGAAAGAACTGCTTGATACGCTGCATGTGGAACGCGGCATGCCGATCACGGCTGTAGATTTGCAGCGTTCGCGGGAAGCTCTTCAGCGCCTGCCTTGGGTCAAGACAGTCCATATAGAGCGCCGCCTGCCGCATATTTTATATGTACAGATCAAAGAGCGCATACCAGTTGCCGTTTGGCAGAATAAAGGCGTTTACCGGCCTGTTGATTCCGACGGCCAGCCGATTGAAACTTTTGTCAAAAAGCTGAATGGCCTTCCGTTGGTTCTGGGCACAGATGCTCCTGAAAAAACGCCGGAACTGCTGACCTTTCTGGCCCAGGAACCGGAATTGAACAAACGCGTTAAAGCCGCCGTCCGCAAGGGGCAGCGCCGTTGGGACATTTTATTGGACGACATTGAAAAGGGCATTACGGTTCGCCTGCCTGAAAAAGATCCCGCTTCCGCTTGGGGCCGACTAGCAAATCTGGATCGAACGGAGGGGCTGTTGAGTCGAAAAATTACTTTGGTTGACTTGCGCCAGCCGGACAAATTGATCGTCCGATTAGAAGAACCGCCGACCCAAAAAAGCAAAAAGAAAGCTTTGCCGGCTTCCGCGCCGCTTCCTGTCGCCGCCGAACTCTCTGTGCCGTAATTCGCAAAAGGAGCAGCTCTTGTCTTCTGTTTTAAATGACAACAATCTGATTGCCGCTTTGGATATCGGAACATCAAAAACAAGCTGTATTTTGGCGTATCCGGTCAATGAAAACAAAGCGGTCATCGTCGGTGCGGGGGCTTTTCAAAACACGGGCGTCAAAAAAAGCGAAATTATCGCTTTGGCGCCGGCAGTCGATTCCGTCAGACATGCGGTTGCCAATGCGGAAAACTTCATTAAAGAACGCATAAAAACAGTTGTCGCAACAGCTTGTGTCGGATCGCTGTCTTCCGCTATTTATCAGGACAGTTTGGATTTGGGCGGTTCGGAAATCACACAAAGCGACATTAATCGCTTGGTTGCCGGTGCTCAAAACAAAATTCCGGCGTCAGAGGACGAAATCCTGCACTGCATTCCGATTGATTACAGCCTGGATTCGCGCCATTCCATTACCGATCCGCGCGGATTAACGGGAAAGAAACTGTATCTTTCTTTGCATACCGTTATGACGCCGCCCTACCCCGTGCGCGACATGAATTCAGTTTTGGATCAGGCTCATCTCTCTTGTTCCAAAAAAGTAGCAGGCCCTTATGCAGCCGGCTTGGCCTGCCTGACACAAGAGGAAAAGAAACAGGGCACGGCCGTCATTGACTTGGGTGCCGGCACGACGGGGATCGGCGTTTTTTATGAAGATCAGCTTGTCTTTGCCGCGCAGCTGCCGTTCGGCGGGGATCAGATCACCAAAGATCTGGCGGCGGCATTCAAAACATCTTTGGACAATGCGGAAAGAATCAAGACGTTGAAAGGGTCCTGCCTGCCCTCTGTTGCTTACGAAAGAGAAGAAATAGACATTCCCTTGATCGGCGAAGATGAAAGCGTTTCAGTTATACGTGTCCCCCGCTCTCAAATTGTGCAGGTCATTACCCCCAAAATCGAAGAAGTATTTAAAAAAGTCAAAGAACTGCTAGACCAAACGGGCTTTTACGATATCTGCATGAATTTTGTTTTAACGGGCGGCGGAGCTTTGCTACATGGAATCAACGAAAAGGCCGCTTCAATCCTACAGCGCAACACCCGCACCGGCCAACCGGTTCGTTTGTTTGACAAGCAGGAAATTATCCCCGTTCATGCCTATCAAAGCTATATGGGCTGCATCGGGCTTTTGCATTACACAACGCGCATTTTATTAAATACGCCGACGCATCAGCGGGACATTTCAGTGCCCGGAAATAAATTTGTGCGATTTTTTCGCTGGTTTTTAGATAATTCTTAAAGACTTTCGGGATATAAAAAAAGAGTATTGCTTTGATAATTGTCGGGAAAACGAAGGAAAAGCAAGAGTCTTCGCCGATTCGTCAAAGTTGTCCCATTTTCTGACGGAGTAGTCCATGACCTTAGACATCAGTGTTCCAGAACAACAGCCGATCGTTCTTTTAACCCCCAAAATCACCGTTATCGGAGTCGGCGGGGCCGGCGGTAACGCAATTAACAATATGATCCAGACTCAGCTGGGCGGCGTTAATTTCGTCGTGGCCAACACTGATGCGCAGGCGCTGAATTCTTCACTGGCGGAAACCAAGATTCAATTGGGCATAGAAACGACAAAAGGACAAGGCGCAGGGGCCAGACCGGAAGTTGGCCGTGAATCCGCTGAAGAAGCTCTGGACGATATCGCCTCTGTTTTAGACGGGGCCAACATGGTTTTCATCACTGCGGGCATGGGCGGCGGCACGGGAACGGGAGCGGCTCCGGTTTTTGCCAAAATGGCCAGAGAGCGCGATATCCTGACCGTCGGCGTCGTCACAAAGCCCTTTACTTTTGAGGGCCGCCATAGAATGGCCATTGCGGAACAAGGCATCGAAGAATTAGCTCAGTATGTGGATACGCTGATCGTTATTCCCAATCAGAATTTATTCCTAGTGGCAGATGAAAAAATGACCTTTGCCGAAGCGTTTAAACGGGCCGACCAAGTCTTGCAGGGCGGCGTGCGTAGCATTACGGATCTGATTATCACGCCGGGAATTATTAATCTGGACTTTTCAGACGTTCGTGCCGTCATGGCGGAAATGGGCCGTGCAATGATGGGAACCGGCATGGCCTCCGGTGAAAACAGAGCTTTGGAGGCGGCGGAAGAAGCCATTGCCAATCCGCTGCTGGACGATGCTTCCATGACCGGAGCCAAAGGTATTTTGATCAATATCGCCGGCGGAGCAGATCTGACATTGTTTGAGGTTGATGAAGCAGCGAACAGAATCCGTCGTGAAGTTGATCCGGAAGCCAATATTATTTTTGGCGCCTCCTTTGATGAAACGCTGGAGGGCTCCATTCGCGTTTCCGTTGTCGCGACGGGCATTTCCAGACAGCAAGAATCTCAAAATCCGTTTATGGTTCAAACGCCGACAACACCGTCCATTTTCACACAGCCGGCAACACAGTCCAAACCTTTTGCTCCGTCTTTCAGTGCCCCGAAACATATGGTTGAAACGCCCGCTATTTCTTCTGTATCCGCCGCACATACTGCGCCTGCTTCCGAAGCTGAGGAAGAAACGGAAGATGACGTTTTGTCCATAGATGATGACATCATGCCTCCGCCGGCGGCTCCCGTTCACCCGACATTGACGACACAGCCGGTTTCTTTTTCGCCCAAAGCTGTCAGCAGCACCTTGCCGGCCATGCCCGCGCCAAATGAATTATTTGGATTGGGAGAAACAAGGCAGGCCGCTTCTTTTGAGGCCTTTACCCCCAAGATGACAGTTCCGGAAAGACTCCAGCCGACAGTATTGGTTAGCGAAACGTCCGTCTCTGCCGCCGTACCGGAAATAAAGCCACAGGAAACTGCTTCCGTGGACCAGGAGGATTTGTTTTCCACCCCGGTATCCTCTGTCCCTCCGATTATCCCCCCGGCAGTTAAACCGGCAGAAAAAAGCAGACCGTCCTTATTTCAGTTTGTAACGGGACGCAGAACACCAGAAGATAAAAAAGCGGCCTCCTCAGATTCACAATCAGAAGATGAATCAGATATTCCGTCTTTTTTAAGACAGCATTAAAAGCATCTTCCTTCCCTCCGGCCTCCATTTTATATGGGGGCCTTTTTTATATTCCAAAAGCTTCCGCGCTAAGCAAACAGCTCAGGAAAACTGACCGTTCCGCGCAGAAAAAAGCTCTTTGCTCTAATACAGCGGTTCAGAAAACCGACCGATTATTGCAGATGATTATTCGTTCATAAAACTCATCTTATGTTTGTTTTGTTATAAATTTTTATCAATAAATCCCTTTTTTAGTTGACTTCAGTATATCTTTTTATAACATAAAGTTATAACCAAAGAAGACGCACACTTATGCCCGATCAAGACAAAAAAATTTTGATGCTCATTTTAAAAAAAGAAAGCGATTATTCACAAGAAATCTGCAGATTGGCAAATTCGCTTTCTTCTCAGGAATTATTGAACGAACTCTCGGATTATCGGTCCGGACTCTGTGATCTGAAAAATGATTTTTTATATCCTGCCGCAAACAAACTGTCCGAAAAAAACGAACCGGCGGCTTTGGTTTCAGCAGACAGGCATTGGTATTACCGACACACTTAAGCAGAATGAGGCCAAAGGGCGTCATCATCAAAAACAATTTGATCCTGTGACAACGGCACGCTTTCTATTTTTGTAACAGGAACCTCATATTGTCGGATAATTTCAGAGGAATCTTCCGGCGTTTCCAAAAACCGTACCCGCTGAGCCTTTTCCAAAACAGCAATAAAGTCTGCCGCCAAAGAATCCAACAAAACAATTTGCCCCGGTCGACGCAGCAAAAAAAGCTGCCCGTTTTCATCAAACAAAAGGCGCGGATTAAGCTGCTGTCCCTCATAAGACTTGATCGTAAACCCCAGAACACCGTCCGAATCACGGAACACAAAATAATTTTTATCCTGAATGATCTTTCTCATGTTTCCTTCCTGCTGTCAGAAATTTTATGATACTCTTGATATCTTTAAAATTTAGTTACCATTTATAATCCCGTATTTTTTTGCATTCAAAACGGATACACTGAATAATAAAAAGGAGAGCATGCCGATGTCTTTAAAAGTGCCTTTTGCTTTTGCCGTTTTTTATATTGTTGTTACCTCGCTGCAATTTATTGCCAGCATTGACGGCATTATCCATATTTTCGGTTTGCATTGGATTTTTGCCGGATTCGCGGCGGCCTTGCTGATTTTCATTCCGGCAATTGGCCCCATAGCCGGTTTTTACGGAGCCGTCGTTGTGTGGAAATGGCCCCTGCTGCCGGTTTTGTTTTTATTTTTCTGGCCTTATTTCGTTTATTTCGGATTGCTTTTATTCGGCACGACAAAAGCCTTTATGTTCTGGAAAAAAACATTTTGGCCGTTTTATGCCGCCAACCGCTTTAAATTCCGTCACGATGATATAGAGCCCGAATTTACAGTAAAAGAAAGCGCTTCAGCCGATCAGGAAAAGGCTGAAACGCAGCTGATCAATTATAAGGACGATCATAGCCCTAAATATTAAAGAGCTATTCTTCCCGCAGAATCTTGGCAAACTTGTCCAACATTCCATTGACCACTTTAATTTCCGGCCCGTCATAAAAGCTTGCGGTCAAATCCAGATACTCCGTTATGACAATCGCAACCGGTGTTTCCGGATATGCCATTAATTCTGCCGTTCCTGCCTGCAAAATGGCCTTCAGCGTCAGCTCAACGCGTTCTGCCGGCCATTCCTGCGTAAATGAAGTATTGATCATTTCATTGATCTGTTTTTCATTTTCAACATAAGAATTCAAAATTCCGGCAAACAAAGTCGGTTCCGCCGGCATGACGGGCACAAACGTTTCCGAACCGGTTATTTCGTCTTCTTCCAAAAGTTCCTGACCGATATTGCCCGCCATAAATTCACGCGCAACGGCATCGATTGTCTTATCGCCAAACGCATACTGATACAGCGCCTGAACGGCGGCCAAACGTGATGAACTGCGGTTGGTTCTTATATTAGACATCATTTCCTCCTTTTAACGGACCGGCTTCGGCCACCGCTTCCAAACTGGCAATAAAAGCTTTAAAATCCTTTGCCTCTCTAAAATCACGATAAACTGACGCGAACCGCACATATGCCACCGGATCCAGACCGGACAAAGCCTCCATTACCATTTCGCCGATTTGATCGGAAGGAATTTCACTTTCGCCGGAAACCTCCAGCTGACGCTGAATGCTGTTGACAATCAATTCCACCTGTTCCGCGCTGATAGGCCGTTTCCTGACGGCAATCGTAATTGAACGCTGCAGTTTATCGCGATCAAACGGCATTCTGCTTTTATCTTTTTTGATCACCGTCAATTCCCGCAGCTGAACGCGTTCAAACGTTGTAAAACGCGATCCGCACGCTGTGCAGAAACGACGGCGGCGAATAGCGGAATTATCTTCACTGGGTCTGGAATCTTTGACCTGCGTTTCTTCAAATCCGCAAAACGGACAGCGCATCTATTCCTCCATTAATCCTTCATAGATCGGAAAGCGGGCGCATAAATCCAATACCGTCGCCTTCGCTTTTTCCTCGGCAACGGCATTGTCCTCCGGATTAGCGGACAGCCCGTCCAGCACATCGCCGATCAAATTCCCGACAAGCTTAAATTCTTCGATTTTAAAGCCGCGCGTCGTTCCGGCCGGCGTTCCTAAACGAACCCCGGAAGTCACCGTCGGCTTTTCCGGATCAAACGGAATACCGTTTTTATTGCATGTCATATGAGCCCGTTCCAAACTCTTTTCCGCCAATTTTCCTGTCAAATGTTTCGGACGCAGATCAACCAGCACCAAATGCGTATCCGTGCCGCCCGACACCAGATTCAACCCGCGCGCAGTCAAGGTTTCCCCCAACACTTTCGCATTTGCGACAACGTTTTTCGCATATTCTTTAAATTCGGGCTTTAAAGCCTCCCCCAAAGCAACGGCCTTCGCCGCAATCACGTGCATCAAAGGCCCGCCCTGCAGTCCGGGGAAAACAGCCGAATTGATTTTCTTGGCCAAATCCTCGCGGTTAGTCAGGATCATGCCACCGCGGGGACCGCGCAAAGTTTTGTGCGTCGTCGTTGTCACGATATCCGCATATTTCAGCGGGTTTTCATGCACGCCGCCGGCAACTAAGCCAGCGAAATGCGCCATATCGACCATTAAAATCGCACCGACCTCATCGGCGATCGCTCTGAATTTCGCAAAGTCGATCGCGCGGGGATAAGCCGATCCGCCGGCAATAATCAATTTAGGCTTATTTTCTTTGGCCAGCCGTTCAACCTGTTCAAAGTCAATCCGTCCGTCATCCTGACGCACGCCATATTGAACCGAATGAAACCACTTGCCCGACATTGCCGGAGCCGCCCCATGCGTCAAATGGCCACCGGCGTCCAAAGACATGCCCATTAATGTATCCCCCGGCTGCAGCAAAGCCAGCTGTACGGCGCCGTTTGCCTGCGCGCCGGAATGCGGTTGAACATTGACAAACTCCGCTCCGAACAATTTCTTAGCCCGCTCAATCGCTAAATTTTCTGCGATATCAACGAATTCGCACCCGCCATAATAACGGCGGCCCGAATATCCTTCCGCATATTTGTTCGTTAAAATTGTGCCCTGTGCCTCCAAAACAGCCTTGGAAACAATGTTTTCGGAAGCAATCAGTTCAATCTGGTTTTGCTGACGGCGCAATTCTTTAACGATGCCGGCATACAAATCAGGATCGGCCTGCTTTAAAGATGTTGTAAAAAACGGATTTGACATCAAAGAATATCCTTTCAGCACATATGAGACAATTTTTCAACCCGGCGCGCATGGCGATCGCCTAAAAAGTCCGTATTCAGGAAAATTTCAGCACACTCATAAGCGACTTCAACTCCTGTCGTTCTGCCGCCCAAAACCAGCACATTGGCATTATTGTGCTGACGGCACAAACGAGCGCCGAACGCGTCATGAACCAAAGCGGCGCGAATAAAGGGAAAGCGGTTAGCCGCGATGCTGATCCCGATTCCCGTACCGCACAATAAAATGCCGCGTTCCGCTTGCGCTGTTTTAATCGCATCTGCCATTAAAGCCGCAATATCTGGATAATCAACGGAATCCGGCGTATGCGTCCCCATATCCAACACTTCATACCCGTCTTTTTTCAGTTTTTCCGCCAACAAATTTTTTAATTCAAACCCACCGTGGTCCGAAGCGAGCGCAATCTTTTTAGACATAAGAATTTCCTTTCTTTTATTTTGATGTCTTAAGTAGCACACTCAAACGCTTTTGGCTAGGACTGATTATTTTTTCTGATCACATATTCCAGTTTTTTCTTTGCCATCATTTTCAAAGACAGCATCGGCGTGTTTTTCGGTGCCATAAAAGACACCTCCGTCCCTGTAGCGGCATAAACGGCGACAACTTTCAGCGTATTGCCGATCGCCGTCATCTGCATCAGAATTTCATCGTTCTGATCCATATTTTTCTCCGTTATTTCAAGGCCGCGGCAACAGCCTCATAAGACATCACCCGCGTCACAGGCCCCAAGCTGGCCAAGGTCGGTTCCTGAGAAAAGATTTTTTGCGCCAGCTTCTGAACGTCTTGCTCCGTTACGGCGGCGATCTTTTCCAAAATCTCTTCTTTTTCCAACAGCCGTCCAAAATTCAGCAAATGTCCTGCATTTTGTTCAGAACGCGCGGTCGGGTGTTCCAAAGACATTAAAACGCCGGCTTTCAGCTGCGCTTTCGCCCGCGCAAGCTCTGCAGCCGAGACCGGTTCCTGTCTGATTTTCAGAATCTCGTCACAAACTGCTGGCATTAATTCAGCCGCCTCTTCCTCTCCCGTGCCGGCATAAATGCCGAACAGCCCGCCTTTTGTCGCCGCGGCATTAAAGGAGTAAACAGAATAAACCAGCCCGCGCTTTTCACGAATCTCCTGAAACAAACGCGAAGACATGCCGCCGCCGAAAACGGTGGACAAGACATGCGCCGTATAATAGTCGTCATCAAAAATCGATACGCCGGGAAAGCCTAAAACCAAATTCACCTGCTCAATCGGTTTGTTTTTTCGAATTTCTCCGCCCCGATAAACAGCTTCGAGCGCCGTCAGCCCCTCCCGATCCGTCATAGAGCCAAATGCTTTTTCTATCAATCGTACAAATTCTTCATGATTGATTTTCCCGCTGGCCGCCGCAACCATTCTTTTCGGGGTATAATTGGCTTTCATATAGGAATCGAGAGTTTCCCGACTGATTCCCTGAACCGTTTCCGCCGATCCCAATACAGGGCGTCCGACCGGCTGATCAGGAAAAGCACATTCCTGAAAATAATCAAAAACTATATCGTCCGGCGTATCATTGGATTGACTGATTTCCTGTAAAACGACTGTTTTTTCCCGTGCAAATTCTTCCGGATCGAACGTCGAATTTTGCAAAATATCAGCTAAAATATCAACGGCCAAAGGCGTGTCTTCTTTCAGAACTTTAATATAAAAGGAAGTCGTTTCCCGCGAAGTGCAGGCATTAATATATCCGCCGACATTTTCGATCTCTTCCGCGATCTGCCGAGCCGTACGCGAAGTAGTTCCCTTAAACGCCATGTGTTCCAATAAATGAGATATTCCATTCATTTCCGCCGGTTCATACATTGCTCCGACGCCGACCCATATGCCCAAAGCAACCGTATCCAATTCATCCATACTGTCAGTAACGACCCGCAGGCCATTCGGCAGAACCGTCATTTTTCTAGTCATTTAAAGCGCCTTTCTGTGAAGCTGTTTCTACGAAATATTTAATGGAATCCAATGTATTGGGTAAAACCGTAAAACTTTCCCGCCGCGTCATCAAATCGGACAGTCTGGAAGGCAACACAGGCGTAATTCCGGTCGCCTCACGCACGGGAGCGGGAAATTTAGACGGGTGAGCCGTGGCTAAAACAATACTGGGCACTTCTTTTTCACAGAATTTGGCAGCCGCCGCAAAACCGATCGCCGAATGAGGATCCAGCAGCTCTCCGGCCGCAGCATAAACATCTCTGATTTGAGCCTTTGTTTCTTCATCAGAACACCGCAGACCGGCAAACAATTCCTGAATCCGATCCAAAACATCGGGCTTCACCTGATACGAATTTTCATATCTGAACATGCCCATTAAACGGGATACTTCTGCGGCATCACGATTTAACATTTCAAACAACAGACGTTCAAAATTAGACGATACCTGAATATCCATAGACGGACTGATTGACGGCCTGACTTCCCGTTTTTCCATTACGCCCGTTTCCAAAAACCGCGGCAAGATATCGTTTTCGTTTGATCCCAAGACCAGTTTTCTGATCGGCAGTCCCATTCTTTTTGCCACATATCCCGCAAAGATATTCCCGAAATTTCCCGTCGGCACGGCAAAGGACACTTCCCGGTCCGGAGAACCTAAAGCCAAAGCGGCATGAAAATAGTACACGATCTGCGCCATAATTCTGGCCCAGTTAATCGAGTTTACGGCGGATAAATCGTGCTTTTTCCGAAAAGCTTCGTCTGCAAACAGAGCCTTTACAGCCGCTTGACAATCATCAAACGTTCCCTGCAAAGCAATATTGTAAACATTTGAAGCGATTGTCGTAGTCATTTGGCGGCGCTGCACTTCTGACACACGGTTATGCGGGTGCAAAATAAAAATGTCCAAATGAGGACACCCCTTGCACGCTTCTATTGCGGCGGATCCCGTGTCGCCCGAAGTCGCCCCTAAAATCGTAATATGACGGTTTGTCCGCTTTAAAACGGCATCAAACATGCGTCCGACAATCTGCAAGGCGTAATCTTTAAAAGCCAAAGTCGGACCATAAAACAGCTCCAGCACCCACACACCGTCACTGATCTGTTTTAATGGCGCCACTGCCGTATGCGAAAAGCCGTGATAAGCCTGTTTAGCCATTTCGGTCAGTTCCATTTTACTCAAACAGCCGTTTGTAAAGGGGGCCATAATTTCAGCCGCCAATTCGGGATAGGTCAGGGAACGCATCTTCCGCAATTGTTCTTTAGAAAACTGAGGGTAATTTTCAGGAACATACAATCCGCCGTCCGGCGCCAATCCTGCCAGCAATACCTCTTCAAAATCTATGGCGGAAGTTTTTCCGCGCGTACTGATATATTTCACAACAATCTCCGTTAACTATATTCATTGCGCTTATTGTATATAAGTACAACTTGTATATAATTACAATATCAAAGATTTTTATCTTTATAAGGAAAAAGAAATGGATAAGAAAAAAATTGCGGTTATATTATCGGGCTGCGGCGTTATGGACGGATCGGAAATTCACGAAGCCGTTACAGCGATGCTGGCCATTGAACAGCACGGCGGCGTTTATCATTGCTTTGCGCCTCAGGGAGAGCAAAGAGTCGTCATGAATCACGTCACGAAACAGCCCTCCGGCGAAATCAGACGCATGCCTGTTGAAGCCGCCAGAATCGCCAGAGGAGACATTTCCCTGTTGGCGTCGTTCAATGTTTCCGATTACGATGCCGTTCTGTTTCCGGGCGGCATGGGCGCCGTTTTGAATCTGTGCGATTTTGCACATCAAGGCAAAAACTGTTCGGTCCACCCCGATGTGGAACGCGTTGTCAAAGAAATGCATGCCGCGGGAAAGCCGATTGTTGCGCTGTGCATTGCGCCGGTGCTGATCACGCGGATATTGGGCGATATTACCGTTACAATCGGCAACGATCCGGAAACCTGTTTAGCGATTAAAGCAATGGGAGGGACTCCTGAAATCTGCTCTGCGGCCCAAGTTTGCATAGACAAGAAAAACAAAATCATTACAACGCCTTGTTATATGCTGGATAAAAGTCTTAAAGATGTTGCGCAAAGCACTTCCAATGCCGTCAAAGATCTCATGGAAATGCTGAAGTAATCTTTTTCAAAAAAAATAAAAGCCCCGATACGCGCATTTTGTTCTGATCGGGGCTTTTTATTACAAGAGAGCTTTTATAAAATTCCCTGCTGATATTGGCGCATCTGTTCCATTTGTTTTTTTTGGGCTTCTTCCTGCTCCCTTTTATTCTGCTTGATTTTTTCAACCATTTTGACGGCCAGAGCCTGTCCGTCCTTTATTTGATCCGGAGTCATTGACCTCAGCAGTCTTTCCAAATCAGGCGAAACCTGAACCAGATCGGGAGCATTCGGAAACAGAGCCGACAACGAAATGACCTGCCATGCATAGGCCTGCGCCGGATCAGGATATTGATATGTATAAACAGAAGCCAGTTTTCTCTGCGCTTCGGCATACCCCTGTTCTGCCGCTTTTGTCAGCCAAAAAATAGCCTTTTCATTATCCTGCGGCACGCCTTCTCCGTTTGCATACAGCTTGCCCAGAGCCGCTTCCCCCTGCACCAACCCGGCTTCTGCCGCGATTTGGTAAAGTTCTGCGGCGCGCTTGAAGTTCTGCGGCAAACGACGGCCCGTTTCCACCATTTTGCCCAGCATTAACGCTGCTTCGGCATTTCCTTGCTGAGCCCCCAATTCAAGCCATTCCACATTTTCATCGGCCATAGAGGCTTTTGTCGCAGCATCGCCTGACTGCTGATAAATGACGTTTAACTGCGTCATTGCCTCGTTAGCCCCTTTTGCCGCTGCCATTTCATACCACATACGCGCTTTTTTCAAGTCCTGCGGTATGCCGCGGCGCCCGAATTGGTAAATCCTGCCCAACATTAACTGAGCCGCCGCATATCCCTGTTCCGCTGATTTTTCCAAAATGGAAACGATTTCTTTATTCAAATGCTTGCCTTCTGTTCCGGCATCATAGATTTTGGCCAGATAATACTGCGCTTCGGCATTTCCGGCCCCTGCCGCGGCCTTGGCCCACATTTCAGCCTGATTCAGGTCCTTTTCCACATCATAATAATATTTGCCCAGCATTGCCGCGGCTTCAACGTCCGCATTATTCGCTTTGGCTTTCAGAGCGTCAAGATCAAAGTCCTGCGCATTTGCCGAAAAAACAGATAAAGCAAAAATTCCACAAAGAATCCACTTGCGATCCATTACGTTCTTCCCCCATTATTTTTCAGGCCGGGCAACAAGCTCATCAGAAAAAGGAATATTTTCCGTTGTTACCGTCCATAAATGCGATCCGTCGCGAAACACCCTGACCGTAGACGGCTTCCACCACGGCGGCGTTACCGAATCCGGCAGTTCAAAGGGCTTAAACGGCCCCATTTCTTTTGGCAGACGGGTAAAACCGTCAATCACGGCCTGATCAAACCGCATAAAAGCCAGATCCGTTTCAGCCCCTCTCAAATTCGCTCCGCCTAAATGAGAGCCTGCCAAGCTAACATTCCTCAAATCACCGTTGGACAAATCCGCCGTTCTCAGATCCGTTCCGCTTAAATCGACATCATGACCCAAATCGCGTTTTATTTGCGGATCGGTCAGAATATACAAAGCCATTTGCACTGTCGGCGGCAAAGGCGTGTATGGACGGAACAAGTCGGCCTGAGGATCCCAATGACGATTGCGTTTAACAAACGCCGCCAGAATATCGACCTGAGAAGTTTCAAGCTTTTTATCTTTTTTGGCAATACAGCCAATCGTACACAGCGCCCATATCTGATTGTCCTGCTTTTCATTCGGATCACTCAGCATCGTCATCGCGCGTACTGCTAAATTCTGATTGGACGCGCGTCCCAGCAGCCGGTCCTCACAAATCCGTTTGGAACAAAGATAGCGGTCAGCCTTTGCAGCGGGCTCGATCCGGTTCTGATCCAGCTCGGCATCGTAAGAATCGGGACCATAGGCTCCGTATTCTTGTAATTCCCGAGATATTTGCGTTTCCTTATCAACCTTTGTCTGCATCAGCTGTTCAATTGAAAAACCGGACAAAGCCGTTAAATCCGTATCACCGAAATCCGCTTTGTACAAAGAAGCGCTTTGAAAAGAAACATCTTTTCCGAAAACAGCCGAACGAAAATCCGCATATGACAGCTGCGCACGATCAAAAGAAGTCCTTTCAAAAAAGGCCTTATAAAAATAACCGTGTTCCAGCAGGGACGATTTTAACACACTGTCTTTACAGGAAATGTTTTCAAAATTTGCTTTCGGAGCCTGTATCTGATCGAACAAAACATTATCGAATCCGGCCTTTGTAAAGTCGGCGCGCGGCGCGGACAGCCTGTAAGCACGCACATCTTTCCACCCCGTATTCTGCAGCACGGCGTCAGGAAAGGAGGCGCCGGACAGCGTCACGTCCCGAAACTGCGTATTTTGCAGATCTGCCGCATCGAAATTGGCCCGCACCGCATTGACCCGGTGAAAATGGGTATATTTCAGCCGCGCTTTTTCAAACAAAGCATAAGATAGGGAAACGTCTCGGAACAAAACGTTATCCAATAAAGCGCGGTTAAAAACGGCATTGGACAGATCCATTTGATCAAAAGTGGCTTCATGAAAATAAGAATTTGAAAAATCAGAATTCTTCAGATTTCCCTGTACAAAATCCGTTCGTTCAAAGTTAATGCCGCCCAAATCCAGCGCCGGACATTCTTTAGTTTCAAAATCCGTTTCCAGATATTCTGCGGCCATCTGTACGGGCGGACGGACAGGGACATCGTTATTGACCGGCGTATAATAAACAATCGGCCACGGGTGACATTTTTGCAAATGCTTGGCCACCGCTTGTTTCATATCGCAGCTGTTTTTCCCATCAGTCAGCTGCCGGTTGGAAGAAAGCCAATACAATGTCGGTAGAACCGTTTGAGCGTCCATATTGCAGTTTTTCAGCTCGCCCAAGATCCATCCGGTCCACTCAGCCTGCTCCTGCGGTCTTTTCAGACGATTGTCCGCCGGCGGTTTCAGGCGCTGATATTTAATCACGACAGACCGTTCTTTGGCGGCTTTTTTAATGTCCCGAGCCGGATTGGTCATCGGGAAAATACGCAGCCGGTCCGGCATAACACTCGGCGGCGTTTTCCACTTAAAGAAACTTTTCTTTTTCTTCCGATCCGTTTCCGGCGGCAAAATCAAAACACGCGCCGGCTCAACAATTTGATCCGCCGCCTGATCCAAAGGAATGCCACCTTTTTCATACAACGAAACGCCGACAACTGTCGAAATCCCGTGCTTTTCCTGATACGGTTCCTTTTCGGAAACAGACCTGATATTCATGCCCTCCGGAACGCCTTTGGGCAGAATTGTCGGAACGGCCTCCTGCACCGACGTGATTTCATCGTAATTTTGAACCGGCAGAAAAAAAACAATGACATTCTTCGGTTCAACCGCAGCAATCACGGCAGAAGCAAAAAAAAGAGAAAAAATAATGCCAAAAGAAAACTTAAACCTTGTGCACATTGCGTTCCACCGTGGGAAAGCCGCGCCGCAGCCAACGGGAAATGCCGAAGTTTAAAACATGAACGTCAACAAAGCCCTTTTGTTTTAAAGCCGTATATGCTTTATACACTTCATTTTCATCACGCAGCCCGATAATCACTATCGGCGTTTCTTTAAATCCGGCCAAACGGTCCGCCGTTTCATTAATGCGGTTCATAAAAGCTTCAAACGGAAGATTAACTGCGCCGTCAACATGACCGAACATGCCGTAAAAGTCTACAGAGGAGCGCAGATCGATCATCAGCATGTCCTTTTTTTCGGATATTTGCTTTTCCAAAGCTTCCGGTTCGATATAGGCCACGCCTTTGCCGCGCATCAGGCGCCGGACATACGGATATCCGTACATTGCCAATAAATAAACGATGATGAGTGCGCCAAAAACATAACCGAATTTATAAAAAAGAAAAACAGCAAGCGGAGCAATCAAAATCAGAACAGCGTTTCCATTCATTTCTTTTCTCGCAAAAAAATTACGTTTGTTGTAAGTATAGTGTTATCTTGAATCTATAACAACAAATTGTTTTTTTGGAAAAGGATAAAATTATGACACAACAGCCGATTGCCGTTATCGGCGCGGGGCTGGCCGGGTGCGAAGCCGCTTGGCAGATTGCGCAGGCCGGGCTTCCCGTGGTTTTAAAGGAGATGCGGCCAAATAAAATGACTCCGGCTCATAAAACGGATGGTCCGGCGGAACTGGTTTGTTCGAATTCCCTGCGGTCCGACGATGCCGTGCATAACGCCGTCGGCCTGCTGCACGAAGAAATGCGGCGGTGCGGTTCATTGATTATGGCGGCGGCACGGGATTCTGCTGTGCCGGCGGGCGGGGCCTTGGCTGTTGACCGCATCGCTTTTTCCAAAATCATAGAGGAAAAACTGACGGCTCACCCTCTTGTGACGATCGTCCGCGAAGAACTGACCGATCTGCCGAAAGAACAGGACGGCTCCTGCATTATTGCAACAGGCCCTCTGACTTCGCCGGAACTGGCCGATAAAATTCAGGCTTTGGCCGGCGGAGAGGAACTTCTGCACTTTTTTGACGCCATTGCGCCGATTGTTTCTGCAGATTCGGTTGACATGGACAAGGCATGGAAACAGTCCCGTTACGATCGCGGAAATGGTGATGATTACATCAACTGCCCGATGAATAAAGAAGAATATGACGCGTTCATTGACGCTTTATTGAGCGGCGAAAAAGTCGCTTTTAAAGACTGGGAAAAAAACACGCCCTATTTTGAAGGCTGCCTGCCGATTGAAGTCATGGCGGAACGAGGGCGGGAAACGTTGGCATTCGGCCCGATGAAGCCTGTCGGACTGACCGACCCGCATACGGGGAAGCGCCCCTATGCCGTTGTGCAGCTGCGCAAAGAAAACAGGCAGGGAACGTTATTGAATTTAGTCGGTTTTCAAACAAAGCTGACTTACGGCGAACAAAAACGTATTTTCAAAACGATTCCAGGACTGGAAAATGCCGAGTTTGTCCGCTTAGGCGGAATCCACCGCAACACGTTCATCTGCTCGCCCAAAGTATTAGATGAAACATTAAGACTAAAAGCGCGCCCGAATATTCGCTTTGCCGGCCAGATCACGGGCTGCGAAGGCTATGTCGAAAGCGCTTCGGTCGGACTGACAGCAGGCATTTTTGCCGCAAAGGAGGCCTTGGGACAAGAAATTGTTCTGCCGCCCGAAACGACAGCCTTAGGGGCGATGCTGCGCCATATCACCATTAATGCGAACGAGGAATGCTTCCAGCCGATGAACATTAATTTCGGGCTGTTCCCGCCGCCTCCCCTGCCCGAAGGCAAACGCAAGCTAAAAGGGCTTGACCGCAAGCGGGCGCAAAGCGAACGGGCTTTGCATGATTTGGATTTATGGATAAGCGGGGCAAAACTGCATGGCTGAAAAAATTAAACGCACCAAAGACGCAAACGGCGAAAATTTTCCTGTCGGCTCCCGCTTAATTCCGGCGAAGCTGCGTCCGCATGTCATGGCTTTTTATGACTTTGCCCGTACGGCGGACGACATTGCCGATTCAACGCAAATCAATACGGCGGAAAAACTGGAAAGACTGAATAATCTGGAAAAGGTTCTTTTAGGCGAAACCGAAGCGAATGATGAAACGCGCTGTGCCGCCGCCTTAAAAAAGAGTTTGGAAGAAACTAAAGTAACGAATCAGCATGCGTTGGACCTGTTGAAGGCGTTCCGTCAGGATTCCGAAGGACACACTTACCATTCGTGGGAAGACATTATGGCCTATTGCCGTTGGTCAGCGGGTAGCGTCGGGCGGTATATGTTGGACCTGCACGAAGAAAACCCGACCGCTTACTGGCCGTCGGACGCATTATGCGCCGCTTTGCAGATGAACAACCATTTGCAGGACTGCAAAGAAGATTTTCAGGAAAAGCACCGTATTTATCTGCCGCTTGACTGGTTCAAAGAAGAGCAAATCACTTATGAAGCTTTGGGCGACAAAGAGGCCTGTTCCGCGTTAAAGGCCGTTTTTGCCCGCGTCACGGACGGAATTGAAAGCTTGTTGGTTGAAGGATCATCATTGCCTTTGGTCACGGTCAACCGCGGCCTGCGCATGGAGGTTTGTCTGATTTTCCGTTTAGCGCAACGGCTGGTGAAACGGTTAAAGAAAAGCGATCCCCTGAAACATAAGGTCAAATTAACCAAATCGGATTGGATTATAGCCGCGATTTTAGGCGTCTGCGGCGGATTAAGAAGAAAGAAAATATCATGCATCAGGAAAAAAGATCTGAAACCTCCCAAGAAATAACGGATCAGGTTGTTGAAATCGTCAAGCGGTCGGGTTCTTCGTTTTATTTGGCAATGAAACTGCTGCCGAAAGAAAAACGCGATGCGATGTTTGCGATTTACGCTTTTTGCCGTGAAATCGACGACATTGCCGATGAACCCGCGCCATTAGAGAAAAAAAAGAAAAACCTGAAGATTTGGCGCGACGACATTGACCGGGTCTATCGGGGCGAAGAGCCGGAATTAATCGTTGCCAAAGCTCTGATCGGGCCGGTAAAAGTCTTTTCTTTGCCTAAAGAAGAGTTTTTAGTTTTGATCGACGGCATGGAAATGGATATTCCCGACGGCATGCGGGCGCCGACGATGACGGAGCTGCAGCTTTATTGCCGCCGTGTTGCAGGCGCTGTCGGCATGCTGTCAATTTGCGTTTTCGGCGACTTTTCCCCGACAGCACAGAGATTCGCAATCACGCTGGGCGAGGCTTTGCAGCTGACGAACATTCTCCGCGACATGGACGAAGATATGGAGCTTGGCCGTCTTTATATGCCTGCAGAATGTTTAACAAAAGCCGGCATTGAAATCACGGATAACACCCCGTTAAGCGAGGTATTGAACAGTCCGAACCTGAAAATCGCCCGTGAAGCATTGGCCGAGCAGGTGGCTCTGCGTTTTACCGAAGCCGAAGCCGCATTATCACAGCTGAACGGCAAACAAATGAAGCCGGCTGTCATCATGAAGTGCGTTTACAAGAAAATTTTCGACATCATGAAACAGCGCGGCTGGGACGTTTTATCGCCCCGCGCGAAACCATCCAAAGCATTTAAGATTTTTACCGCCCTGCGCGTACAGCTGCTCGGAAAATAAGCATGACCGTTTATATTATCGGAACGGGAATTTCGGGTCTTTCTGCCGCTTACACATTAACGCAGGCCGGTGTGCCGGCTGCTTTATACGAAGCGGCGGCGCATACCGGCGGACGGTGTCATTCTTTTTTCGATAAAAAACTAAACGCTTTGATTGATAACGGCACGCATCTGATGTTGGGCGCAAACACGGCCCTGCTGGAGATGTTGGCGCATTGCCCGACTGAAACGCCGTTAAAAAATATCGGCGGGCAATTTACTTTCTATAAAAAAGACGGAGCTTCCTTTCAAATCAATACGGCGCGGCCTTTGTCGCTTTTGCCGCATGTAAAAACGCTGTATCCCCTGTTGTGTGAATCCGTCATGAATACGCCTGTTTTTCAGGCCGATATGATGATGATGCTGAAAACGGCCCTGAAATGTTTCGGGAAAAAAAACGGACAAATCTATCTGGCTTATCCGTCTTTGACAGACAGCGTTATCCGGCCTGTCGCCGCCTTTTTGAAAAGCAGGAACGTTCCCTTTCATTTCGGCAAACGTTTAAATAAAATCGAACCGCAAAAGCTGCTTTTTTCAGATCAAACAGAACTTCCGTTAACCGACAGGGATCACATTATCCTTGCCGTCGATCCGACAAATGCGGCCCGTTTGACCGACTGCGTGCAAAGCCTGCCCTGCCAGCCGATTGCCAACATTCATTTTAAAACGGACCTTTCTCTGCCGAACAATCTGCCCGTCATCGGATTGATCGGCCTGACGGGTCATTGGGTCTTTTTCAAAAACGGCGTGTTGTCCGTCACGATCAGCGCGGCTGAAAAAATCCTGCAGCGCCATTCGGCAGACGAGCTTGCCGCCCGCGTTTGGCAGGAACTGCAGGCCCTTTTAAAAACAAACACTCCTCTTCCCCTTTACCGCACACTCATCGAACACCGCGCCACTTTATTGCAGACCAGAGAAATCAATAAAAACCGTCCCTTTGCGACTGGTTTTGCCTCCGTCGTCCTTGCCGGAGATTTTACCGCCACCGGTCTGCCTTGTACGATCGAAGGCGGCGTTCGTTCCGGCATCACCGCTGCTCAAGCCGTTTTGAAAAAAATCACCGAAAGTTAGCTTTACATCTTGAAAAAAACAAAGGACAATACTTTAAAAGCTAAACAGGAAAGGAAAAAATCGTGTTTGAATTACCTAAACTGCCCTTTGGATTAGACGAACTGGAACCGTATATTTCTAAAAAAACGTTAGAATTTCATTACGGAAAACATCATCAGACTTATGTCACGAACTTGAATAATTTAATCAAAGAAACCGATCTGGCCAACGCTGATTTAGAAACAATCATCAAAGAAACCGCCGGAAAAGCAGATAAGTCAGCCATTTTTAACAATGCGGCGCAGGTCTGGAATCATACTTTTTTCTGGAACAGCTTAACGCCTGCCGGCGGCGGCGCTTTGCCGGACGGCACTTTTAAGGAAGCCGTCCTACACACTTTTATCAGCGAAGAAAAATTCAAAGAAGACCTTAAAACAGCTGCCGTTTCACAATTCGGCTCCGGTTGGGCTTGGGTTGTCGCGGATCAGGGCGAAGTCAAAATCATCAAAACATCAAATGCGGACGCACCGATCGCACACGGATTAAAGCCATTGCTGACAATTGATGTTTGGGAACACGCCTATTATCTGGATTTCCAAAATCGGCGACCGGATTACGCTCAAACCATCATTGACAAACTGATGAACTGGCATTTTGCCGCACTGAATTTTCAATAAGAACAAAATCTTTTTATAAAAGAAGCCTCCTCTGTTTAGCAGGAGGCTCTTTACATCGCGGAGATCAACGCAATAGATACCATGCCTGAATGCGGCTTACCCGGCAGCTCCCCCTCCGCAAACAAGCGAAACTGAGAGCTAATCCTCTTCATCTATATGGCGAATCCGGACAAACATCGGATTCGGATTTTCTGCTTCATATCTTTTCTGCACCAAATTCTCTTCCGCTTTCTTTTTGGCTTCGGCCAAATCCTCCTCCAAACAATAGGCATGCAGCTGTTTTAACCGGATATAAACCTGACGCTTGATTTTATTCCATAGGCCCGAAACCGGCTTCAGCTGTTCCTCTTCAGAATGAATATGCCAATCGACCAAAGAAAAAAGCGCCTTGATCGCATTCATTACCATATGCAGCAGCCTTGATTTAAACGAAATATAAATCGGCGGCGCATCTTGCTGTCCTGTCGGAGCACCGATCGGACCGCCCATTTCACGCAATTCTTCCGGCGAAGGATTGTCATGGCTTAATTCTAAAATGCGCGCCAAAGACGCCAAAGTCTGCCCCTGCAGCAAAACGGAAACAATAACCAGGAAGAAAATCACATTAAACAAATACTGTGCACCATCTATGCCGTTCATCAAAGGATATGTCGCCAAAATAATCGGAACGGCCCCCTTTAAGCCCGCCCAACTGACAAACAGCTTTTCGCTGCGGGTATATTCGCTTTTTGCCAGACAAAGAAAGACGACCAAAGGCCTTGCAATCATGACCAGACACACCGTTGCGCTTAAAGCGGTTCCAAACACGGCGCCTAATTCTTTGGGATTAACAAACAGCCCCAAAGTCAGGAACATCAATATTTGCATCACCCATGACAACGCCGACTGAAACTGAATGAACGGATTTTTATAGGGATATGACGCGTTGCCCAAAACTATGCCCGCGATATAAACAGCCAAATAGCCGCTGCCGCCGACCAACTGGGTCACCGAAAAGACCAAACATACGACGCTGACGCCGAAAACTGGATACAACCCCTGATAAACAAAGGAAAATTTTTTCAACAATCCTAAAGCGCATACGCCCATGCCATATCCCAAAATAACGCCCAGACTCATCTGCAAAAACAGCATGCCCACTAAATCAATCACGGAAAACTGATCGCCTGCCGTTAAAAATACAATGGCCCCTACAGATAAAATCACCGCCATGGGGTCGTTGCTGCCCGATTCATATTCCAAAATCGATTTCAGTTTAGGATTATTCAGATATAAGCCGTTTGTTCTTAAAATATTAAACACCGCCGGCGCATCTGTTGAAGACAAAATAACGCTCAGCAGCAGCGCCATGGGAAAAGAAAGCTGCAGAACATAGCGGGACAGAACAAACATAAAAGCAGCCGTCAAGGCCACTCCGACAGTCGCCAGCAAAGTCCCCCGCCCCAAAACACTTTTAATCGAAGCCCAGCCGGATTCCAGCCCGCCGGAAAACAAAATAAACGCCAGAGCAAACGATCCGATATAATTGCTCAACTTTGCAGAATAGAACTGAATGCCCGCCCCGTCAGACCCGGCAATCATGCCAACCGCCAAGAAAACCAGTAGCGAAGGAATCCCCAATTTGCTGGAAATTCTGTTTGCAAAAATGCACATTAACAACAGCAGCCCGCCCAGAGCCATTAAAATTTCCAACTTCATCTTATTCTTCCCGCTGTTTCCGATAGTTTACAGTTCTTCTTTTCAGTGTATATGATTCGATTGATTAAACAACTGCAATTATTAAATGATAAATAAAATTCTTCGGCGCGTTTCTTTCCTGACTGTTTTTGAAATATAAAGTTCTCATGCCAAAGGTTGATCCATGACCTTCAAAAAAAACAGGAAAATATTTCTTCCCCGGGCGTATTTTTTCGGCTTTTCGGCCTCAAGATTTTCAATGCCGCAATAAAAACAAATGCTTAACAGGAAGTTAATGTAACAAAACGTAACAAAGCTTGATTTGAAAAAGCAGGAATCGGTTGTTAAAACTATAGAATAGAAAACGGCTCTATCAAAGAAAGGGTTTGACCATGGAAAAATATCAGCAGAAGACAATCAAACATGAAATTTCATGTGTTGGCATCGGTCTGCATACGGGAAACAAGATTTCCATGACCTTAAAACCGGCTGATGTCAATACCGGCATTGTGTTCCACAGAACTGATCCTGCAGGAAAGGACGCTTATATTCCCGCGCATCACGATTATGTCGTTGACACGCGCATGTGCACCTGCATTGGCAAAAAAGACGGCGTAAAAGTCGCGACAATCGAGCATTTGATGGCAGCCATTCATGCTATGGGCATCAACAATATGCTGATCGACATTGACGGACCGGAAACTCCCGTTATGGACGGCAGCTCGGTTCCTTTTGTTTTCCTGTTGGAATGTGCCGGAACAAAAATCCAAAACGCGCCGCTAAAAGCCATTCGGATTTTAAAGCCGGTCAGTGTTAAAAACGGAGATAAGGAAGTTTCTTTGCAGCCGGCCCAAAAGGGATTGAAAATGCATTTTGAAATCGACTTTGCCGCTTCAGTTATCGGTCATCAGGAAGCCGATCTGGATCTGACGGCAGCCAATTTTAAAAATATGTTCAGCCGTGCGCGCACGTTCGGCTTTTTGCAGGATATCGAAATGCTTCGTTCAATCGGATTGGCCCGCGGCGGTTCCTTGGACAATGCCATTTTGGTCAATGACAACACGATTATGAACAAAGACGGGCTGCGCTATTCCAATGAATTTGTCCGCCATAAAATGCTGGACGCCGTCGGAGATTTGTATATGTCCGGTCATACTTTAATCGGTGAATTTTCCGGCAGCCGTTCCGGTCATACGGACACCAACGCTTTATTAACGGCCCTGTTCGCTGATGCGGATAATTATGAAATCGTGGATATGGCTTCTTATTATGCTTCATTGGCTGAAGAATCGGCGGAAGATGAAGATTTAATGGAATGCGCCTAAATTTATATTCCTTTTGTAAAAAGCTTCGGTAACCGGAGCTTTTTTTATTTATCCCCTTTCAAACAGCATCTCGTCTTTTTTCAACAAAATTTTGTAAATATCAATTATCCCCTCCCCCCCCCCCTTGGCAATCTTCAAGCGGATCAACATATTTAAATTTCTATTTCAAGCTTAAAAAAACATATTCTATTGTATTATTTTTTCAGATGCAAAAACATCGTGTTTCTGCGTTTAGAGCCTGAAAAAGACAGGTTCGGAGCCGTCAGAAGCTCTTACTGTGAGCGGTGTTTGATATGAACGCCATATAACCTTTTTGCATATGGCACAGAGGGATTATATCCCCGATTTTTATTATGGATCGGGGAGGATTTGATGTATGTTTAGAAGCCCCGAAGTTTTCTTTTGATTACTCAAAATCAATCTGAAACGAGATACGTTATTTTTCCCGTATCCGTCAACAGCGGATTTGAGGGCAGACGGAAGCCTTGTATAAAATGATATGGCAGGATACGCGTTTTATAATACGCTCCGGCTCTGCGAGGCACAATCGGGTGAAAAGCCTGTTTTTGCCTTCCCGCTTGTTTTTATCGCCTTGTCCCTCTAAAATAAGTTGTTCTTTTGTTTAAGGCGGGTATGGCAATGATTACAGGCGTGATTAAAAACAAAGTCGATAAAATCTGGACGGACATCTTTGCGGGCGGAATTACCAATCCGATTACGGTGATCGAGCAGCTGACATATTTGATGTTTATTCACGATTTGGACGTAAAAGAGCTGGAAACGGAGCGGCTTGAAAATCTGACGCACGAAAAGATGGACAGGATTTTTCCGCTAACACCTGCGGGGCAAGCGTTAAGGTGGCACAATTTCAAAGACAAGAACGCCGCCGAGATTTACGAAACGATCAAAGACCGCCTTTTTCCCTTTATCAAGAACGAGCTTGGCAAAGACGGTCAATCGGCGTTTTCGCGCTATATGAGCGACGCGATATTTTTATTCCCGACGCCGCAAATCGTTGAAAAAGTCGTTACGGGATTGGAAGATTTATATCAATGCGACCTGACGGGAATGGACGTTCAAGGCGACCTGTATGAATATATGCTGGACAAGCTGGCGACTTCGGGCAGAAATGGGCAATTCAGAACGCCCGCGCAAATTCGCGAGATGATGGTGCGCCTGATCGAACCGACGCCCGATTCAAAGATTTGCGATCCGGCTTGCGGCACGGCGGGCTTTTTGATTTCAAGCGCGGAGTTTATCCGCTCCAACTATGAAACCGTGATGACGGAAGAACAATGGAGCCGTTTTTCGGGCGATATGTTCAGCGGGTTCGACACGGATCCGACGATGTTGCGGATTTCTTCAATGAATTTGATGCTTCATTCGATCATAACGCCGACGATCGAATACAAAGACAGCGTTTCCAAAACGAACGGCATTGCGGAAGAATACGACATCATTCTGGCAAATCCGCCGTTTTCGGGCAACATTGACAAAGAAGGCGTCAGCGACGATTTAAAGCGGGTTTGCAATACGACAAAGACGGAATTGCTGTTTGTCGCCCTGTTTTTGCGAATGTTGAAAAAAGGAGGACGTTGCGCCTGCATCGTTCCGGACGGCGTTTTGTTCGGCACGACGAACGCGCATCAGGCGTTGCGCAAGGAATTGATCGAAAATCATCATTTGCAAGCCGTTATTTCGATGCCGTCTGGCGTGTTCAAGCCGTATTCGGGCGTTTCGACCGCCGTTCTGGTCTTTACCAAGACGGGAGCCGGAGGAACGGACAAGGTTTGGTTTTATGATATGAAAGCGGACGGGTTCAGTTTGGACGACAAGCGCAATCCTGTAACAAACAACGACATTCCCGACATAATAAAACGATTTCACGCGCTTGACGCGGAAAAAGACCGCAAACGCACGGATCAAAGCTTTTTCGTGGATAAAACGGATATCGCGCGGAACAACTACGACCTGTCAATCAACCGGTATAAAGAAGTCGTGTATGAAAAAATCGACTATGAAAAACCGGACGTGATTTTGAACCGCATAGACGCTTTAATCACCGACATCGCGGCAGAAACGAAAAAAGTCAGAGAAATGCTGAAGGGATAAGAAAGATGCAATTAGAATTAGCTTCTATTGAAATAATTAATTTCAAGTCTATTGACCATATAGAAATCCCTGTAAAAAAATACGGAAAAAGCTATACAACTGTCCTTGTCGGTTTAAATGGAGCCGGAAAATCAAATATTCTCGAAGCATTAAACTTCTTTAATAAAAACACTTTATCAAAAAATAAAGCCGTTTTTAAAGATATCCGTTGTAATATAAAAAACAATAAAAATTTTTCCGGTGTATGTTATCATTATAATTTAACAGATGATTCCAAATACGACATTTTTTTGAATCTGCATGTTTCAGGAAACTGTATTGAAAAAATAAAAAACATTCAATTTTGTAGAAAAATATACATTCAGGAGGATGAAACAGAACTAAATGTTGAAGATTTGTTCTATTGTTTAGATACAAACATCACAGAATATGCTTATCTAAAAATGCCTGAGAACTCAATTCAAAAATATAGAATCATAGAATCAAACAACTTAAATAGAGAAGGATTTGAAGAATATAAACGTTTAAATACAGAAGAGTTTTCAAAAATTATAAAAGAAACTTTCTTTAAAGATGGAATTGATTACGTCTATGACATCTCTATATGGAGAGCAACAAATTTATTTCAACAAAACATTGATCTTAAGAATATAGCTTTGAATAAGAACAGTCTTATTGAAATTGAAAATATTTTTTCATTTTGTGGATACGATATAGAAACTGTTTTGAATGCTCCTTCTACAAGTCTTTACAATATAAAACAAAATATTTCAAAAAAACTTACAAAATATTTTAATGATGTTTGGAAAGAACATAAAATTGATATATCTATAGATATAGATTCATCGACGAAAATAATGAATTTTTATATTAAAGATAAAGATAATAACGAAGGAGATTGCTTTTCTAAAATAGACAGTCGCAGTCAAGGGCTCAAGCAGTTTCTTTCTTTAATTCTTACGCTTTCTATAAGAAATAAAACAGAACAGTGTAAAAATCAGATAATCTTGATAGATGAACCTGAAACACATCTACATCCTTCCGGCATAAGATATATGCGGGATGAAATTTTGAAAATCGGAGAAAACAATTTTGTTTTTGTGGCGACACACTCTCCGTTTTTCATAGACCAGAAAAATATGGAACGTCATTTCATTGTAAAGAAAGAAGATGATGGTATGACCTCTATAACTCCTTTTTCTAAAGATACAAAATCTTTTGATGATGAAGTTTTAAGACAGGCTTTCGGAATAAACATCCTTTCAGATTTTCTGCCGCCAAATAAAATTTTGGTCGAAGGCCTTTCTGATTGTAAGCTTATACAAAAAGCATTAAGCATTCTGGATAACAATTTCTGCTACGGAATAACTAACGGACAAGGCGGAAATATCAAACAGATTGCATCTATACTGAAATATTATGATGTTCCTTGTCTTGTCCTTGTTGATGACGATAAAGACGGAAGAAAATATAAGAACGAAATAAAAGAATTGAGTTCTCCATTCACAGACGCTAACGTCCTAACACTTCACGATCTTTGCGGCGAAATCCCGCAAAATTCGACGATTGAAGATTGTTTGAATAAAGAATTTATCACAAATATCGTTAATAACGTCGTCGGCAAAACTAATGCTCAGTTTTCATTCGTTCCGGACGATCAAAAACCGATTATGGTTTCTATAAAAGAACAAATTATGCGAGCAGAAATGAAACCAAATGCAGATAAACTGATTGAAGAAATTAAAACTGAAATTTCTACGCAATTTAATCCAACTCTGAAATCATTAGAAGAGAATAATCCTCTCTTAAAAAAACTGGCTGACGGCATAATAACCTATCTGAAACAGGAAAGATGATGAACATTATAAAGAAGAAAATAAGTGATCTTTGCGACAAAGGTGCATCGTCCCTTGCAAAAAAAGACCTTCTTGGAAAAAGCGGTCCCTATCCTGTTTATGGTGCAGACGGAATGGTTGGAAGCGTTGACTTCTTCCAACAAAATAAAAAGTATATTGCTATCATAAAAGACGGAGCAGGAGTTGGCAGAGTATATCGATTTGATGAGAAAACATCAATTCTTGGAACAATGCAGTATATTCTTCCAAAAGATTCTGTCGATTATTCTTTTCTGTATTATGCTTTAAAATCAATTTACTATAGCAAGTATATTAAAGGAGCGGCTATTCCTCATATATACTTTAAGGATTATTCTTGTGAAGAAATCCCTCTGCCGCCGATGGAGGAGCAGAAGAAAATCGCGGCGCGGTTGGACGCCGTTTCAGATTTGTTGGCAAAACAAAAACAACTGCTTGCCGAACAAGACACCCTGATCCAATCCCTCTTTTATGATATGTTCGGAATACCTTTTAAGAATGATAAAAATTCCCAAATGATTTCGATTGGAGATATTGTTTCAGATGTTCAATATGGAACGTCAAAAAAAGCGGATACTTCCGGAAGCACTCCTATTCTTCGTATGAATAATATCAAATATTCCGGAGAAATGGATTATTCTGATTTAAAATTCATTGACTTAGGAGAAGAAACAAATAAGTACCTTTTGAAAAAAGGCGACATTCTTTTCAACAGAACAAACAGCAAAGAACTTGTCGGGAAAACAGGCGTTTATAATCTTGATTCTCCTATGGTCTTTGCTGGCTATCTTATTCGAGTGCGATTAAAGGATAACTTCTTACCGATATGTTTTTCTGTTTATATGAATACACCTTATCTTAAAGCGTTCTTTTTAGAAAAATGCAAAAGCATCGTAGGAATGGCAAATATCAACGCTAAAGAACTCCAAAGAATTCCCATTTATTTGCCTCCTCTTGAATTACAGGAAAAGTTTGCGGCGATCGTCGAACAAATCGAAGCGGAAAAATCGAAAATCAAATCCGCCATCACCGAAACCCAAACCCTTTTCAACGCCCTGATGGCCGAATACTTCGAGGAATAAGAAGATGCCTGACGAACAAAATATTTATTATCATTACACGTCTGTTGAAGCATTGTATAACATCGTTAAAACAAGAACCTTTTGGCTTGTTAATTCTAAATCTTCAAACGACAAAACGGAAGGCGTTTTAGATTTAAATAAATTCAACGAAATATTAGAAAAAACATACGAAAAAACGCCAGACGAGAAAAAAGATTTTTTTAAAAAGATAATAGATTTTCCTTTTTCAATGGATAACCGAAGTGTTTGTAACGAATATATTTTAAGTCTTTCATCTCAAAAAGACAGTTTGGCGCATTGGGAAAGATATGGAGATGGAAAAAACGGAATAAGTATTTGCTTAAACATACAAAGACTTGAACATTTTTATAATCAGCTTAATTGGAGTTTCGGCGCATTATTTAGAATGCACTCATTGATTTACGATTATGATGATTTCATTGAACAAATACTGTTAATTGTCGAAAAAGACTGGTCTGTTCCGGAACTTTCTAAATTATTTGAAAATCCATTAGATGATATGAATTTCTTAATTAAGACAGTTAAAACAGGACTATATAATGTCTTATGTTCTTTCAAAAAGAATCCTTATTTTAAAGATGAAAACGAATTGAGAATATCTTGTCAACCATCTGAGATAATCGGATTATATGGATTTTTTAAAGCATTAAGGAAACAATTCAAGACACAACGAGCAGAATGTATAAGGAATGCTAAAAGTCTAGATATAGAACAGCCGTATTTTGCGCCGATCCGCGGAGAAATCCGCAGTTTGCATCATCTGTGTTTGAAAGATATTTGGGGAAGCGATTTGATTCCCGAAATTATGCTGGGACCGAATTGCCCGCAAAGTAAAGAGGAATTGCTTTATTTCTTGGCTGAAAACGGATTAAACGGCACAAAAGTAACAGAATCCGAAATCCCGATCAGGTAATCTAAAACCAGTCTGTCTATCGGTGCACGTTTTTCAGATTTTTGATGCGCTTGATTTTTCCTTTGCCAAATAGCAATAAAAAGGCTTTAATCTATACGGTTACGGATTTTTCGAGGGCGGTATGGCGAATTTTTCTTTTCTGTCGAATCAAAGCATTTACCGCTCGTTTGCTCCCGCTTGTCTGGAAGCGGAAAAAGTCTTCCGCACTTCGCCCGTTCTATGCGCCATCGGTTGCCGCAAGGCTTTGGAATTGGCGATCAAATGGGTGTATGCCGCCGACACGGCTTTGCAAATGCCCTATAAAGATAATCTGAAATCTCTGATTTATGAAGACACTTTCCGGCGCGCCGTGAACGAAACGACCTGGAAAAAGCTGTTTTACGTCGTCAATCTCGGGAATCTGGGCGTTCATACCAACAAATTCATCAAAAACGACGAAGCGTATCAGGCTTTGACGACTTTGTTCGAGTTCGTTCAATGGCTGGATTACAGCTACGGACGGGAATACCGCCGCAGAACGTTCGACGCGGCTCAAATCCCGAATGCTCCCGTCGTCGTCGATCTTGCAAAAGTCAAACAGCAGGAAGCTCTGTTAGCGCAACAGCAATCCGAAATCGAGCGGTATCAGGCGGAAATAAAAGCGCAAGCCGAGGAGCTTTCCGCGCTGAAAAACAAAAATCAGGAAAGCCGCGTGTTCCGTCCGATGGAAATTTCCGAATGGGAAACGCGCAAACGCTATATCGACCTTGATTTGAAGCTGATGGATTGGGATTTCGACCACTTTGTCAAAGAAGAAGTCGAAGTCGATAATATGGCGGGCATCGCCGGTCAGAAAGGCTATGTCGATTACGTCCTTTTCGGACAGGACGGCTTTCCTTTGGCGGTTGTTGAAGCCAAACGGACAAGCAAAGATCCGAACGTCGGAAAGCAACAGGCGAAACTTTACGCGGACGCTCTGGAAAAACAATACGGACGCCGCCCGATGATGTTTATGACAAACGGATTTGAAACAAAATTCTGGGACGATTTGGCTTCGCCGCCGCGCCGCGTCTTTTCCGTTTTCAGTCAGGACGATTTAGCCCGTCGTATGGCGCGCAGAAACTCCGACATTCGGCTGAAAGGCGTCAAAATCAATACGGACATCACAAACCGTCCGTATCAGCTGCAGGCGATCGCCTCCGTCTGCGATCATCTGGAAAAAGATTTCCGTCGCGCTTTGCTGGTTATGGCGACGGGAACGGGAAAGACCAGAACGACGGTCAGTCTGGTTGATGTGCTGATGCGCGGAAATTATGTGACGAACGTTCTGTTTCTGGCTGACCGGCGCGCTTTGGTCGGACAGGCGAAGAATGCTTTTCAGGCTTTCCTGCCCGACGCGTCCTTGTGCAATCTGTTAAGCTCGAAAGACGACAAAAAAGCCCGCATCGTTTTTTCAACATATCCAACGATCCTGAACGCCGTTGACGAAGTGAAAAACGATAAAAACGAACGACTGTTCACTCCGGCGCATTTCGACCTGATTATCGTGGACGAAGCCCACCGCAGCATCTTTAAGAAATACAAGGCGATTTTCGATTACTTCGACGCGCCGATCGTCGGATTGACCGCTACCCCGAAAACGGAAGTGGACAGGAACACTTACGAATTTTTCGAAACGCCGCCCGATAATCCGACGTTCGCTTACGATTACGAAACCGCGGTCAACACCGATCACGTCCTTGTTCCCTACCGCAATCCGCAAATAACGACGAAATTCCTTGAAGAAGGCATCGTCTATGACGATTTGAGCGAAGAAGACAAAGACCGCTATGAAGAGGACTTCGCGGACGAAGACGGCAATATCCCCGAAATGATTCTGCCCGCCGAACTCAATCGCGTCATCTTTAACAAAGACACGGTCGATCTGGTTCTGGACGATCTGATGCGGCGCGGCATTAAAATCCAAAACGGCGACGTGCTGGGAAAGACGATCATCTTTGCCCAAAACAAACAGCACGCTCAATTCATTGTCGAACGATTTGACGCGCTCTATCCGCATCTGAAAGGTCGCTTTGTCAAGCGTGTCGTGTGCGGGGACGATTACGCTCAAACGATCATTGACGAATTCAAATGCGCCGACAACCCGCCGAATATCGTCGTTTCGGTCGATATGATGGATACGGGCATCGACGTTCCCGAAGTCGTCAATCTGGTCTTTTTCAAAAAAGTCCGCTCCAAAACGAAATTCTGGCAGATGATCGGACGGGGAACGAGGCTGTGTCCGAATCTGTGTTGCTCCGATGCGGAAAGTGGAACGTATCAGGATAAAAAATACTTTTACATTTTCGACTATCTCGGCAATTTCGAGTTTTTTAGAACGCATCAGGACGGCATTGAAGGCGGAGAAACGCTTTCAAACGCCGAATCCGTTTTCGGACGCCGCGTGCGTCTGGTTTATCATTTTCAGGACGAGGCTTTCGCCGATGAACGCTATCGGGTTTGGCGCAAGGAGCTGATCGAAACGCTTGTCGCTCAAATCGGCAGGCTGAACACGGAACGTGTCAGCGTTCACCCTTACCGGCAATATGTCGATACCTATAAAAACGCTGTGGCTTTCACTTGTCTGACGGAAGAAGACAAAATACACCTGATTAAAGAAATCGCGCCGCTGATTATGAGCGAAGACGCCGATGAAGCCGCCGTTTCTTTCGACAATTTCCTTTACGGTATGATGCTGGCAAAAACGGAAAAGGGAAATATCCAACGCTATCTGACTTCTTTGACGGAAACGGCAAAAAGCCTTTTGAAAAAGACAAGCATTCCGCAAATCAAAGAAAAAACGGAAACAATTAAAATGATGGCGGATAAAGACTTTTTGAACGGAGCCGATTTGTTGGCTTTGGAACAAATCCGAACGGAAATCCGCCCTTTGATCAAGTTTTTGATCGACAGCAAAAACAAAATCGTCTTTACCGATCTGCACGATGTCCGCATTGAAAAAGACAATGCCGAAGCTTTGCCCTTTCCGACCTCCTCCGAAGAATACAAAGAGCGCGTGAACGGCTATATCCTGAAAAACAAAGACAGGCTTTCCATTCAAAAGCTGATCCGCAACCTGCCGATGACCGAAGCCGATTTTAACGATCTGGAACGTGTTTTCACAGGTAAACTCGGCACAAAAGATGATTATCAAAAGGCTTTTCAGGATAAACCGCTGGGGCTTTTGGTGCGCGAAATCGCGAAAGTCGATCGGGAAGCGGCTCAAAACGCTTTTGCCGACTTCATCGCCGACAATTCCCTAACGCAACAGCAAATCGTCTTTGTTGAAAGAATCATCGACTATATCGTTCAAAACGGCTATATCAAGCCCGCTGTCTTGAATCTTCCCCCGTTTGACAGACCGCAAAAGCTCGTCAATTTGTTCGATGCCAAAAAACAGGAAAAACTGTATAAAGTCATCGAAACCATTACCGAAAACGCCGTTAAAGTTATCGGATAATCACATTATTTGTTTGAAAAATGTGATGATTTGCCATTTATTCGTTTGAAAAATGTGATTTTATCGCGTATCTTTGACTGAACAAAGGAGCTTGCGATGAAAAGAAACGCTATTGAAAATCTGATCAAGTGGAAAAAAAAGGACGGTCGAAAGCCTCTGATTATTCAAGGGGCGCGGCAAGTCGGAAAAACGTGGCTGATGAAAGAATTTGCAAAAACGCATTATAAAAACGTCGCGTATGTCAGCTTTAACGATCGGGAAGACGCCAAACAGATTTTCAACGATTCTTATGACGTCGATAATATCATTTTGTCTTTAAGTGCCATTACAGGCGTTCAGATTTTACCGGAAGACACGCTGATTATTTTTGATGAAATTCAGGAATGTGAACGGGCTTTGAACGTCCTGAAGTTCTTCAACGAAAACGCGCCTCAATATCATATCATGGCGGCAGGAAGTCTGTTAGGCGTTGCCGTTCGGCAAAAAAATATGTCTTTTCCGGTCGGACAAGTCGAATTTTTGAATCTGTATCCTCTGACGTTCGGGGAATTTCTGGACGCCGTCGGAGAACAGCAATTAAGCGGTTTGATTTTTGAAGACAACAAAGCGGTCATTCGTGCTGTGAAAGAAAAATACATAACGCTTTTAAAACAATATCTGTTTGTCGGGGGAATGCCGGAAGCGGTTTACCGTTTCGCGAAAAACAAAAATCTCAACGAAGTGCGCGACATACAAAATCAGATTTTGGAAGGCTATCGTCAGGATTTTTCAAAATATACGGAACCCCGGTCGGTCGCCAGGATCACGTCCGTTTGGAATTCCGTTCCTGCGCAGTTGGCAAAAGAGAATAAAAAGTTTTCCTATCAAGTCGTCAATAAAGGAGCCAGAGCGCGGGAATATGAAATGGCATTGGAATGGCTTGTTCTGTGCGGACTGGTTTATAAAATCCCCAGAATAACAAAGCCGGATCTGCCGTTATCGGCGTATGTAGATCCGGTGGCATTTAAGCTGTATATGCTTGATACGGGATTGCTTTGCGCGAAATCCGGACTGGAAGCACAAACGATTATCAACGGGAACGCCATCTTTGAAGAGTTCAAAGGCAGCCTGACGGAACAGTATGTTTTGCAAGAATTGAAAGCGCAAAAAGAACTGTTCGTCGCCTATTGGTCGAAGAAATCCGGAACGGCGGAAGTCGATTTTGTCATACAGGATAATTCGAATGTCGTTCCCGTAGAAGTCAAAGCTTCCGTTAATCTAAAAGCCAAAAGTCTGGCTTCCTATCGGGAACAATATCAGCCGGAAAAAGCCGCCCGCGCGTCATTGGCGGATTTTGAAATCAACAACGGACTATACAATATTCCGCTTTATCTGATTGAAAACATCTCCGGAATTTTGAAAGAATAAAGCTCTTTGAATGTCCGCGGACAGCGAAAAATACTTATTGTTTTTCGCTTTTTTCGTCGGACGGAAAGGCTATCCTGCAAAGAAGCGCCCTCTTAGAAGATCAATGCCTTAAACATCGCTGAAAAACAGGCTTTTCGGACAAGCGGGACGGTCTTTTCGGGAACGCTCCGCTTGTTTTCAGGTGTCATATTTCCATCAGTTCCGCAATCTTTTCGCTGACGGCATCGGCGGCAGCGATCACAGGTTTTAAGGATAAATGCGTGTATCTGTGCGTGATCGAATTGATGCTGTGTCCCAACAATCCCGCGATGATGTTGTCCGAATATCCCATCTCCGCCGCCATCGTCGCAAAGCTATGCCGCAACGCGTGAGGGCAGAACTCGTCCTGTCCGACCGCGCTTTGACGTTCTTGGCAAAGAAGCCGATCAGCATCGATTTGCGCGGCATTCCGGAAACGTAATCCGAATTTTTCCGTTCGGATAACGCCGATAAAAAATGCTTCATTGGCTGAAGAATCGGCGGAAGATGAAGATTTAATGGAATGCGCCTAAATTTATTTTATAAAGGTTCCTCTTTATAAAGCCTCATCTGCAAAAAAATAAAGCTCCCTTTTTCTGGTGAAAGCCTGAATTTAAGGGAGTTTTTTTCTTCCGGCGCATTACAGCAAAACAGAAAACATCGTTAAGGTCTCATTACAGCTGCAAAAAGCAGCTCTGCTTTGTTTAGCAGAGTTTCCTTTTCTCCCCTTATCCGTCCTTTATGCAGGTATCAGCCGGATCATATAAAAAATAGTTATTTTGCTATTCGTAAATAAAACAATGGATACAAAAAAAACATTTGGCCGATTCTTGGGATTTGACCGCACGGACAAGCGGCCTCCTTTCATTTTACACGCCCGCAAATCTGCCTAAATGACTGATACGGCACCCTCTCCTTAAAGAAAGAGAAATAATTTGCTGTTTTGGATCTTTACAGCCGTAAAAATTCACCAAATCATTTTTCAACAGGATAACTTTTGAAAATAGCAACTCACGCACCGGGCTCATGGGGTTCTGAGTACAAAAGAACCCCACGCGCCCAGCGCGTGGTACTTCACAGGACGGGCGTAGCCCTCATGCTACTGGCTACGCCTAAACGGCGTACAACGGTCTGGCAGGTGCATTTTGTTACTTGCTACCTGTAAACGGGTCGGACAGGTCTA
>JAFVAT010000025.1 GCA_017480385.1 Alphaproteobacteria bacterium
TGAGTATCTTTCCTATCTCGTAGCGTTTTTCCCCATAGAATACTTTGCGGCGATATTTCGGCGCGAATACTATGTGATATTTGCAGTTCCATGCTGTATGTGATAATGTCTTTACATCATTCATTGTTAAACTCCTTAGTTTCAGCTGCAGTTGCCAGACTGCAGTCTGAGTTTACCTAAGGAGTTTTTTTGTGCATAGCTATAAGCTTTCCGGAACCATGCGCTAGGCACATGGTTTTCGAGTTACGAAAAAGCCGCCCGAAAGAGCGGCTTTTTCGTTTAGGGGAAGCTGATTATTTCAGCAACATCTTGAAGTCTACAACAACGGCACGGTCTTTGGTGACCAAAACAGGGTTGCCGTCGATAGATTTGATTTCGGGGATTTCCAAAACCAGCTTTTGAACTTTCTTCAGTGTTTCGGCTAAAGGTCCGACTGCTTTCGGTTCTTCGCCGCGGACACCATTCAAAATCGTACCGACTTTGGTTTCCTTGATCATTGCGTCAAAATCATCTGCCGGCAGAATGCGCATTGTCGTGTCGCGCATGACTTCCGTGTAAATGCCGCCCGTGCCGAAGATCATGACACGACCGAAGTTCTTGTCAGAGTTGACGCCGATAATTGTTTCCGTTGCCTTGACGATCATTTCCTGAATTAAGACACTGGCGTTCTTTAATTCAAATTTGGCAATTGTTGTCGTCAATTCATCAAAAGCTGCATTGAACTTTGCTTCGTCATCAATGTTCAGGTAAATCCCCTTCATTTCCGTTTTATGCAAAGCATCCGGAGCCGACAGTTTCAATACGACGGGGGCAGGGAACAGCTTCTTGCAGAACGCCAGAGCTTCCGCTTTATCGGTGAAGTTGCCGCATTTCGGATAATCAATGCCGTAATGGTCCATGATCTTGTTCATTGTGGACTGCGGCAAAGAAGCCAAACCGTCAGCAACGGCTTTCTTGACATCTTCGCGGATATCCGCCGGAACTTCGGACAATTCCGCTTTGACATCTTTCATGCCCTTAAACGCCATTTGCGCCTTCATCAAACCCAGCAGACGGACACAGTCAGTCGGGTAATCATATGTCAGAACATCAGCCGCTTTTAGCATGTTGACAGCTTCACGCACGCGCGCACCGCCGATGAAAGAGCAGAAAATGTTGACATCTTTATACTGTTTGGCCAATTTGATGACCGCTTCTGCCGTTTCGTTCGGTTCAGTGGACATCTGCGGCGTTAACAAAACAATAATGTTCTTGTATTCACCGGATTCACACAAAACGCGCAGAGCGTTTTCATAACGGTCAGCTTTTGCATCGCCGACAACATCAATCGGGTTGCCGACGGAAGCTTCCGGCGTCAGAACGGCACGCAGGGCTTCGATCGTTTTATCGCTCGGACGAGCCAGATCCAAATGAGCCTCTTCGCACAGGTCGGAAGCCAGAACGCCGACGCCGCCCGCATTCGTCAAAATGCCGACAGAACCGGAGAAATCCGTGTGATTGACATGCTGCAGCAATTCCAAAGCGCCGAACAGTTCACGGGTGGTGTAAACCTGAATAGCGCCGCTGCGCTGCAAAGCAATCTCCAGAACGCGATAGTTCGGAGCCAGAGAGCCCGTATGAGACAAGCTTGCGGCCTGCGCTTTGCTGGACTTGCCCGGTTCCATAATCACACAGGGCTTCGTCTTGCTGACTTCTTTTAAAATGCGCAAGAATTCCTGCCCCTTCTTCAAGCCTTCCAGATAGAAGACAAAGGCCTTCGTATTCGGGTCATGCTGAATGGCTTCCAATAAAGAGGCTTCGTTTAAATCAGCTTTGTTACCGATAGAAATAAAGTGGGAGAAGCCGATTCCTTTTTCTTCCGCCCAATCCAAAATGGCGGAACAATAAGCGCCGGACTGAGAAATGAAGGCAACATTGCCCTGCAGCGGGAAGCACGGCGCAAAGCTCGCGTTCAGTTTGTCAAATGTAGAAATATGTCCCAAGCAGTTCGGTCCTAGCAGATTGATGCCGTTATCCAAGCATTTTTTCGCAATCGCCAGTTCCAGATCTTTATGACCAGCTTCACCAAAGCCTGCCGTAATAATGCTGATATTCTTTGTGCCGTTCGCAATGGCATCGTCCACAGCGGCTTCGCAGAAACGCGCCGGAACTAATAAAACAACTAAATCAACGGGTTCCGGAATATCACGAACAGAGGCAAAGCATTTTTTGCCCTTTAATTCCTGCCCGGCCAACTTCGGGTTGACGCCATATAAATTGCCGGCAAATCCGGCTTCAATCAAATTTTTGAACACAACAGCGCCCAGTTTGGATTCATCGGCGGAAACACCGACAACGGCAACGGAACGCGGGTTAAAGAATGTGCTTAAAGACATTTAAAAAGTTCCCTTTCAATATACAGTGTAACTGGGTGGTAATATGAAGTCTTTATAGCCTAAAAGTCAAGGTAATTTTTACGAATTTTTAACAGAGTCCCGATGCTTTGTTCAAGATGTTCCAAAACAGAAGAAATTTCAGGACTTTAAATTAATCCAGTACATTAATGTTTATTTATAATATATTGAATTATATATAAAAAATCTTTTTTTCAGTTCTTTGAAAAAAGAAAAGCTTTCTTTTCCCGTTTATTCGGTGTAAAAAGAGATAACTTTTTGACTTTATATAGGATATAAAAATGGCTGGAAGCGTTAATAAAGTAATTCTTGTTGGAAATGTGGGCCGGGATCCGGAAATTCGTCAGTCCGCAGACGGCAGAAAAATTGTCAATCTGTCCTTGGCCACTTCTGAAACGTGGAAAGATAAAGCCGGCGAACGTCAGGAAAAAACAGAATGGCACCGTGTCGTCATTTTTAACCAGGGGTTGGCCGATGTTGTTGAACGATATGTAAAAAAAGGGTCAAAGCTGTATGTCGAAGGGGCTTTGCAAACCAGAAAATATACCGACAGCAGCGGTATGGAAAAATATACGACAGAGGTTGTTTTGGGCGCTTATCGCGGGGAATTGACTTTGTTGGATAATAAAAATTCGTCAGGAGATTCCTCTTTCGGCGGGGCCTCTATGGGATTTGACGCGCCGTCTTCGTCAGCTTCTTCCGGTTGGGATTCAAAACCGGCGGATAACGGTCTGCTTGATGACGAAATTCCCTTTTAAAACTAAAATTTCTTAAAACAACAACAGGAATGTAGCTGTGGCTGTAGATAATACTGTAAAAGATTCTTCAACCGTCGTTGTCGGTATTGAAGAAGAAATGAGACGCTCTTATCTGGATTATGCAATGAGCGTCATTGTTTCGCGCGCTTTGCCCGATGTCCGCGACGGATTAAAACCGGTGCATCGCCGCATTTTGTACGCAATGCATGAAAGCGGATACGATTACAATAAACCGTTCAGAAAATCAGCGCGTATCGTCGGAGACGTGATGGGAAAATACCACCCGCACGGCGACGCTGCAATTTACGACGCTATGGTGCGTATGGCACAGGACTTTTCAATGAGCGTGCCGCTGATTTCTTCGCAAGGAAATTTCGGTTCAATTGACGGCGACCCTCCCGCGGCAATGCGTTATACGGAAGCCAGATTGGCTTTGTCTGCGCATAACCTGTTGGACGATATCGATAAAGATACCGTCAACTTTATGCCGAACTATGATGAAACGGTTATGGAACCTTCCGTGCTGCCGGCTCGTTTCCCGAATATTTTGGTCAACGGCGGGGGCGGTATCGCGGTCGGTATGGCGACAAATATTCCGCCGCATAATTTGGGCGAAGTGATAGATGCCTCGATCGCTTATGTCGACAACCCCAATATTTCGGACGAAGAGCTGCTGCAGATTGTTCCGGGGCCGGATTTCCCGACTGGCGGCATTATTATGGGACGCTCCGGTTCCCGTTCTACGGAGTTGACGGGCAGGGGATCTATCATTATGCGCGGCAGAACGCATATTGAAGAAATCCGCAAGGATCGTTGGGCGATTATTATTACTGAAGTTCCTTATCAGGTTAATAAAGCGGCAATGATCACTCGTATTGCCGAACTTGTGCGGGATAAGACAATTGAAGGAATTGCTGATATCCGCGATGAATCCGACCGCCAGGGAATCCGCGTTGTCATTGAAATCAAACGCGATTTTCACCCTGAAATTATCCTGAATCAGCTGTTCCGCTATACTTCTTTGCAGACCAGTTTCGGGTCAAATATGATCGCTTTGAATGCTGGACGACCGCAGCTGATGAGCCTGCGTGATATGATTTCCGCCTTTATCGCTTTTCGTGAGGAAGTTATTCGGCGCAGAACAATTTATGAGTTGGGCAAGGCGCGTGACAGAGCTCATGTCTTGGTCGGCTTGGCCATTGCTGTGGAAAATTTGGATCCAGTTATTGAATTAATCCGCAGTGCACCCAATCGGCAGGTGGCCAAAGAAGGGTTAATGGGACGGTCTTGGGACGCGGCAGAAATCGTTCCCTTGATTGATTTAATTGATGATCCGGAATATGAGGCTGTTGACGGCAGGTGTATGTTGTCTGAAAAACAAGCTGATGCAATTCTGGATTTGCGTTTGCATCGCTTGACAGGTTTGGAACGCGAAAAAATTCATAATGAATTGAGGGAGTTAGGGGCCGAAATTAAAGAGCTTTTATCTGTACTGGCTTCTCGTGAAAAGCTGTATGGTATTATGCGCGATGAGCTGGTTAAGGTTAAGGAAGAATTTTCTACTCCGCGCCGCACAACAATTGAAGAAGTTGAATTTGAACATGATATAGAAGACCTGATTCAACGAGAAGACATGGTTGTTACTGTGACAAACACAGGATATATCAAGCGTGTGCCGTTGTCTGCTTACCGTGCTCAAAAACGCGGCGGAAAAGGGCGCACCGGCATGAATACGCATGATGAAGACTATATTACCAATCTGTTTGTGGCCAATACACATACGCCGGTGCTGTTCTTCTCTTCATTGGGACTGGTTTACAAAATGAAAGTTTACCGTCTGCCCATTGGTTCGCCGCAATCAACGGGAAAGGCTTTGATAAATCTGTTGCCCTTAAAGCAGGACGAACGCATCACTACAATTATGCAGCTGCCTGAAAATGAAGAGGAAAGCGAAAATTTGGACGTGATGTTTGCAACCCGTTCCGGCAATGTCCGCCGCAACAAGCTGTCTGACTTTATTGATGTAAAGGCGAACGGTAAAATAGCAATGAAGCTTGATGAAGGCGATACCTTGATCGATGTCAAGATATGTACGGACAGTCAGGATATTTTGTTGGCAGCCAGAGGAGGAAAATCCATTCGTTTCCCGGTCTCTGAAGTTCGCGTCTTTTCAGGCAGAACGTCTACGGGTGTACGCGGAATCCGCTTGAGTAAAAACGATGAAGTGATTTCCATGTCCGTTTTAAACCATACAGATGCGGAAATTGAAAAACGGTATGCTTATTTGAAAATGGCCAAGGCTCTGCGCCGTATGGACGATGTGGAAGAGGGAGCTTCTTTAGATGAAGAGACCGTTTCAACCGTCGTCTTGTCTGAAGAGGAATTTCAGAAAATGCAGGAACAGGAAGAGTTTATTCTGACTGTTACAGACAGCGGGTATGGCAAACGGACCTCGGCTTATGAATATCGTATTACAGGCCGCGGCGGGCAGGGTGTGACTAATATTGACAACACCAAGCGCAATGACAAAGTGGTTGCTTCTTTCCCTGTTACAGATGCTGCGCAGGTTATGCTGGTAACTGATGCCGGCAAGCTGATCCGCATGCCGATTAAAGATGTGCGCATTGCAGGACGCAATACTATGGGCGTGATTATGTTCCGGCTGAATGATGCAGAGCACGTTGTTTCCGCGACTTGTATCGAAGATTACGAGGATACGGATACGGAGACGGACGAGAGCGATGAAACGGCAGAAACCGAGGCGCAGAGTGAGGGAGAAACAAATGCCTGAGCGTATAGGCGTTTATCCGGGCACGTTTGACCCGATTACCTATGGTCACATGAACCTGGTTGAACGTGCGGCCAGTCTGGTAGATTGCCTGATTATCGGTGTTGCCGTCAATCAGCATAAACATTCTTTGTTCAGCATAGAAGACCGACTGGCAATGACAGAGGAAGCCGTAGATAAGTTTCGTCATAAAAGCAAAATCATCGTCAAGCCTCTGGTGGATACGCTGTTGGTGAACTTTGCGAAAGAAAATAACGCGCAAGTCATCTTCCGCGGTTTACGCGCCGTTTCGGATTTTGAATACGAATTCAAAATGTGCGTAATGAACAGAAGGCTGGAGGAAAACATCGAAACGGTGTTTTTGATGGCGTCCGAAAAGCATCAGTTCGTCGCGTCTGAATTCGTCAAGGAAATCTGCAAACTGGGCGGGGACATTTCGACTTTCGTTACGCCGGCTATAGCGGAACGGCTGATTGCTCGCTATAAAGAATTGGGAGAAATCAAATAATGGCTAAAGAACAGAACAACAAGCTTTTGCTGGAATTGAAGGACGGTATCGTCGCAATCCAGATGCGACCGGATCTGGCGCCGAAACACGTTGCCAGAATCAAAGAACTGGTGAAGCAGGGCTTTTACGACGGCTTGAAATTCCACCGCGTTATTGAAGGCTTTATGGCACAGACCGGCTGTCCCGACGGCACAGGACGCGGCGGCAGCGGTTACTTGCTGCGCGCGGAATTTTCCAAGGAACCACACGTCCGCGGCACTTGTTCCATGGCGCGGGCGATGGATATTCACAGCGCGGACAGCCAGTGGTTCATCTGCTATAACGATTGCCCGTGGTTGGACGGACAATATACTGTCTGGGGGCAAGTCGTCAAAGGAATGGAATTCGTCGATAAAATCAAAAAAGGAACAGGCAACGACGGTGCAGTATCCGATCCGGCCGACTGCATCATTTCGATGAAACTGGCCGAATAAAAAAACGATTTAAAATTTTAAAAACTCCGCTTGAAATTTCCGGCGGAGTTTTTTCTATCAGAATGGCAAAAACATATCCTCTATGATACGCTGATATAATCGTATTTACTGAAAGGTATTTTATATGGCACGCCTGACAAATGCAACAAGCGCGATAATAGGATTTCTATTTTCCGTCGTTTTGATGACTTCTTGTTCCACCGCAAAAGATGAAAAGACCGTATCTGCCGAGGAAACGGCACAGGCGGTTGCAGAAACGAAAGTCGATAACAAAGCGATAACACCGAGTTTCGATTGCGCTAAAGCCAAAACCGAAGTCGAAAAACTGATCTGTTCCGATCCCGAATTGGCGCGATTGGACAGAGAAATGGCGAACAGTTATGTTGCTTTTATGGAAACATTGGATGAGGACTTTTACCGAAAAAAGCTTGTTCGCAAACAATATGATTGGTTGGGGTATCGTGGAAAACTAAGCTGCTTTAATACAAATAATAAAAAGAAAACAGATTGTTTAAAAAAATCCTATGTCCGGCGTATAGAAAATCTAAGCAATTGGAAGGAAAGAAACAATTACGATTTTTGGGCGGATTTTTTTGATTATGCAAATAATAATAGTGTATTGATGCCCAACGATACCAGAGCTAATTGGGATAAAATTATATCCGAGTTAGGGAATGAATATTATATAAATTGCGGCTCCAGATATATTTATCCTTCTTTACCGGAAGAAAAAATCGCTTTTTATAGAAGCGGAGGATACGATTTATGGCCTCATATTCCTAAGGATACATTAGGTTTTCGTCTTAGGAGTAAAAGAGAGGGGGATACTCTTTATCTTATATGTGACCGATATCCGATTAAAAATTATAAAAAATACTATGAAAGTAAAAAAAAGGAAATAACAGATCAAAAAGCATTTATTCTGAAAGAATACCCTTTAAAGAAAGAGGATACAATGATGATACGGCTTTTAAAGGAGTATATTTTTGATAATACGGTTTTTGTAACATCGCTTCAAGATTTGCGAGAAGTAGATGTACTAGGAGCAAAAAAATTTAAAGGAGATAAGCAATGTACAGAAGTAAAGGAAAATATAAAAAACAATTTTTATAAAATAAAACGATTAAACTTTATCACGTCAAAAAGCATAAAGGAATTGTTATCTAAAATAAATATACCATGCTCCGAAAAAGAGCTGAGAGAACAATTTGATAATTTAAAATATTATAAAAATGGCAATGATGGGGAAAACGTATTTTTTAGCCCAATATATGGTCAATATGTTTATGCGAAAGATAAGGAGAGGTTGTCTATAATAGGGGGAACAAGAGATATACTTTTTTTTCCAGGGGTGTTTCTTTTTGAGATGAATGAAAAAAAATGCGAATTATCTTCGGATAATATCAAAGACGCAAAGTTTATACCAAATGAAAGCTTCAACTTTTATATTAATGACCAAGAATACGTTGTTTCTTCAAAAAATAAAAGAATTCTTAGTCTGACTATAAAAGAAAAAAAAGAGGGAACAAAAATTTATCAAAATAATAAAGATTGCGTTTTGATAAAAGAAGAAAAGGAACAAAAAAATGAGCAATGATAATTTGGTTGAAATTTTTTATAATTTTGTGGAAAAACCTGAATCTTTTAAAAGCGTTATTTATAAGGATTCGCGTGGTATTCCCAGCATTGGGGTCGGATATGCTTTTTTGAAAAAAGATCAATCATCTGGCGAATGGATTTTATCTCAGGATATTGATACGTTTTTAAATTTAATGCATTTAAATAGTAATGATATAAATTTCTTTAAAGAACAGATCAGAAATTGTATCAGATATGTAAATATTATTGAGAATGAAAATAAAAAAGGAAAAAACGGTAGAGCAGATTTAATTATAAATAGTATGTCAGAAATTGAAAACTTAATAACTCCTCTGAAAGATTATATAATAACGGAAAACTTTTTTAAGGAAAAGATATGGAATGGAAATGTAAGCAACAATGAATTAAATTTGTATTCAGAATATACGAATGGAGCAAAAGGGGCTGTAACGCCCGCCGCTTGGGACAATCTTTCGACAAAAGAAAAAACGGCTGTTTTTTCTGTTTATTACAATATGGGAAATCTAACTAACCGGTTTTCTACGTCTCTTCAAAAATATACATCAAATAGGGCAATAGACGGTTCTCTCACTGTATCAAACATTTTAGGAAAAATAGATGCTTGGTATTGTATTATGTATAGAATGAATCCTAAAAACCAGGATTCTAAAGGAATTGAAAACCGTCATATTTATGAAGCCAACGAATTTCTTGGAAAAGAGGGAAACACTTTTTCATCAACACCCGATAATAATAAATCTGAGTTCAAAATTAATAATCTTTTGGAAGCAAAACTTCTTATTTCTCATCTCTATTCAAAAGATAAGGAATACGGAACAATAAAAAATCAAATAACAGAAAAGCTTAAAGAAATAGACGGGTATAAAAATAATGTCTTTAAGTTTATGCGTTATAATTATCAATCTGCCGTGAATAAGATTTTAGAGAGTATAAATAAAAGTAATGAATTTAATATAGCCGATTTGTTTGAAAAATGGGAAATACAGACATCTATCGCTATAGATATGACAGCAGGGTGGAATATAACAGGAACAATAAGAGAGAAATCATCCATCACGGGCTCCTCTCTGAATGACATAATCATTTGCGAGATAAATGACAGTCTGGTTTCAGGTAATCACAACAATACTATAAATGCCGATTCCGGCAATGATATCATTTATGCCGGTTCCGGTAACGACACAATAAACGCCGGCACAGGCAACGATACGCTTATCGGCGGAACGGGAAATGATGTCTTAAATGGCGGAACAGGAGCTGATACCTATGAGTTTAATATAAATGACGGTTACGATTTTATCAAAGAAACCGGGAATGATGTTAATACTATTAAAATCAATGCGTCATCTTCTTTATTTACTGTATTTTCAACAAGTTACGGAGTAATTATACATTCCGCGAGCTATGATAACCATATCTGTATTCAGGGGAGTGAGAATTTTCAGGTCAAATTCAGTGATAGAGAAACTACTTTAACCGCTATGTTGCAGGAAAACGACCAAGTTCCTGCCGATACGGAAGTTTGTCCTCCCAATCAAACTCCTTTTTATGTTCCGTCAACCGGTAAACAGTTTATTTATCTGCCGGAAAACTTTCAGGGTGTTTTAGATTTAAGAAATTTATCCCCCGGCGTTGAAGTTTTCGGTATAGCGGAAGAGACCTGCGTCCTATTGCCGTCAAGTGTCCGCATAGAAACAGATGCGACCACCGGTAAAATAATACTGAAAAACCAAGGGCAAACAGTCGGCACATTGACCGGATGCGCCGGCGGTTCGGACAATGCCGGAATGTTTATTATCGGAACGGGCTTTCTCTGCCGGTTGGATGCGACCGGACAGGTACAAATCAAATGGATAGAACGGTTGTCGGAATTGCGGCAGGATGTTCAGTTTTATCTGTCTCAGGAAAAAGAGACGGCAGAAAACAAACGCTCTCCGTTAGCGATAGATTTGGACGGAGACGGCGTGGAAACCGTATCGGTTGCGAACGGCGTTCATTTCGATCACGACGGCAACGGTTTTGCTGAAAAGAGCGGTTGGATTTCCGCCGATGACGCATTGTTGGTGCGTGACGTAAACGAAGACGGGGAAATCAATGACGGTTCGGAATTGTTCGGGGATCAAACCGTTTTATCGAACGGACAAAAAGGCCGCTAACGGGTTTGAAGCTTTGGCGGATTTGGATTCAAACAAGGACGGCGTCTTTGACGGCGATGACGATGCGTTCGGCGAAGTAATGGTCTGGCAGGACAAAAATCAGAACGGTATTGCCGAATACGACGAATTGCAATCATTGGAAGAATCCGGCATCACATCTATCAATCTGGATTATCAAAACCAATCCGTTACCGATACTAACGGTAACGAACATAAACAGACTGGAACAGCCGTTAATTTTGATAAAACGACGTCCGCCGTTTCCGATGTGTGGTTTAAAGCGGACTATATGGACACGCAAGATACAACCGAAGTGGAAATATCCGCAGAAATCGAAGCGTTACCGGACATTAAAGCGTTCGGGAACGTTCACAGTCTGCACACGGCTATGGCATTGGACGAAAGCGACGCCTTAAAAACGTTGGTGGAGCAATATGCCGCTGAAACGAATCCTGTTGCCCGCGAAACAATTTTGCTTGACCTGATTTATACTTGGGCCGGTGTGATTGACGTTGATCCCGAAAGCCGCGCCGCGACAGTCTGCCAGAGAGGAAATCAGCCGGTTGAGAGGTGACGTGATCAAAACTCTGATCAGGGCTCTGTTGGTCATTAAAGCGGCGGAGTTTGCTATGGAAAAGGTGAGGGCGCAAATTAACGGCGTTTCGGAAGCTGACGCCAACAAACGCCGGAGCAGGCGGCAGAAAACCGCGATATTTCAAAGTCGGACAGCAAAGCGGCGTCTTGGCGTAACGGTATCGGGTGGGTTTGCGTCTGGGGCATGGCGTATCAGCTGATCATTCGCGATCTGTTGATTTGGGGAGCGAAACAAGGGTATTATACCTTAGCGGCAGAACCGCCGGTTTTAGACGGCAGAATCTGGACACTTGTATTCGGTATGTTGGGCATCGCCGAGTTTTAATTGTTCAGATTCATCTTGAAAAAAAGATAAA